>CAZYSK010000222.1:0-1556 GCA_964649415.1 uncultured Anaerolineales bacterium | reverse complement strand
GGACGCCGGTGGGGAAGGTGAGCAGCGCGTCGGTGCGCGCGTGAGGCAGGCCAGAGAGCGTCGCGACACCATCGCCTACGCGTTCCACGATGCCGACCTCTCGAAACCGCACCTGGTCGGGCAGTTGGCTGGCCTGCTGGCGCAGTACCTGGATCAGCGAAGCAGCGTCGGGGTGCGCCCGCTGCGTGGCCACGTGCGCTCGGACGGACACACGATCAACGCTCGCAATGCTTGCGTCCTCGCTGATGCGCTGTACCAAACCCACGTCGCGGAAGTGCACCTGGCCGGTCAGTTGACCGGCTTGCTGGCGCAGCGCCCGCAGGAGCGATGCCACGGAGGCACGAATCGGCACACGACCGCCGTTTGCATCAAGGCACGCAGGTCCGCCGGAGCTCCGTCCCGCGGATGTCGGCTCCATGTCCTCAACTTCCGCGGACGCTTGACCAATGTCCGCGTCAGCCCACGTGTTCTGCTCAGGACACACGATCACCGTCCACGCGTGCGTTCAATAGGTGACTTGGCGTTCGATGTCCCAGATGAATATTACCGCTCCACCAAGCCTGGTCGTCACCGGTGCGGGGCCGGGTGAGAGGGATATCTTTGACTCACCGGGCTCCACAGCCACGTGTGAATGGCAATTGTCGCGGATGATGCTTAGCACTTCTTCAAGGACTCCTTCCTCCACGGCGATGAAAAGCATCTCCTGAGCCTGGCGTAACATGCCACCACGGCTGCTGCTGAAGGTCGCCGTGTGGCCGGTGGCGACCAATGCCTCCAGGACACGTCCTGCCTCGTCGCGCGGTATCACGGCCATCAGCATTTTCATGACCCGTCTCTCCCTTTGGATAGGCTCGAAGTGTGTCCGCGGCAGTTGGCCATGGTCGCAGTCAGTGCGTCCCGCATCTCTGGAGTCAGCTCGCCGCTGCGGTTGATCTGGTTGAAGAACTCTGTGTGCTGGGCCGCGAAGCGGGCCAGCAAATCGCGCTCGAAGGCGGAGACGTCTTCTGGAGCGATGTCGTCGAGGTTTCCTTCGGTGGCCGCCAGCAGAATCGCGACCTGGGCTGCCAGCGAGAGCGGGCGGTGGGCGGGCTGTGTGAGCACCGTGCGCAGCCGTTCACCGCGTTCAATCTGGTGTTTGGTGGCCTCGTCTATCTCGGCACCGAAGCGTGCGAAGCGGGCTACCTCCTCGAACTGCGCCAGGTCGAGGCGCAGATGGCGTGCTACGTCACGCATGGCGGCCGACTGTGCCGCTCCGCCCACCCGCGACACCGACCGCCCCACGTTCACCGCGGGCTTCACGCCCCGATTGAACAGATCGGCGTCCAGTACGATCTGCCCGTCACTGATGGAGATGAGATTGGTGGGGATGTAAGCGGCGATGTTGCCGCGTTGCATCTCCACGATGGGCAGAGCTGTCAGCGATCCGCCGCCCGCCGCCTCGCTCAGCCTGCAGGCGCGCTCGAGCAGCCGGGCGTGCAGGTAGAAGACGTCGCCAGGATATGCCTCGCGTCCCGGCGGACGCCGCAGGAGAAGGCTCAATTCGCGGTAGGCGTCGG
>CAZYSK010000221.1:0-1594 GCA_964649415.1 uncultured Anaerolineales bacterium | reverse complement strand
TATTTTGTCTCGCAAGTCAAGTTGCTGCGCTAGTTTTTCGACAGAGTCTTCCATACCTGCCGGATTCCAGGCTATGGAAAGCCGACCTACTCGGTTGAGAAGTCGTCGGCTATGGAAAGCCGACCTACAGATGTGGCAGCGTCGCTTGTACTGGTGAATGTAGGGCAGGTTTTCCATACCTGCCGGATTCTAGGCTATGGAAAGCCGACCTACAGATGTGGCAGCGTCGCTTGTACCGGTGTATGTAGGGCAGGTTTCCATACCTGCCGAATTCTAGGCCCTGCGGTTGCGACCTCGCCCACCCGGCAGCAGGAACACGAGCGGCAGACCCAGCAGGTTGATGACGGCGCTGGCGGTGAAGGCGTGGCGCAGGCCGAACATGTCCCCCATCGCCCCCATCGCTACGACGACGCCTGAGCGCAGGACGAAGCTGAGCGCCATGTAGACCCCGTTGGCCAGCGCGCGGTTGTCGGGGAAGCTCTCCTGGACCAGCGCCATGACGACGGGGGAGGTCGATAGCGCGCTGAAGCCCAGCACCAGAAGGAGCGGGAGCTGAAGCCAGCCGCCCACGGCCTGGAAGACGAACATCAGGAGCGGCGTCACCAGCGTGGATATGAACAGGATCGCGCGCCGCCCCAGCCGGTCGCTGATCCAGCCGCCCAGGAGCGCGCCGGCCACGCCCGCTCCCTCCAGGAGCGACAGGGCCGCCCCGGCGTACCACAGGTTTGCGCCCTCCTCACTCAGCATGGTGGGCAGATAGGTGGTCAGCGCCGAGACCATGAAGGCGCGCACGACCACCAGGGCGATCAGCGGGGCCAGAACCGGCCCCATGCCGCGCAGCGCCCGCCGCCACGGCAGCGCCTGGCCGCCCTCGCGTTGACGCTCCGGTATACTACCGAGCCGCAGGGCGAGCACACCCGACAGCACGATGCCGCCGAGCATGAGCCAGGGCGTGCCCCGCAGCGTCAGCAGGTGGATGGCGCTGACGATCACGATGGGTCCCAGCGCGCGCCCCAGCTCGCCGCCGACCATCCAGAATCCCATCCCCCGGCCCAGGCTCCGCCCGGACGCGTTCCCGGCGATGATGGGTCCGATGGCGTGCAGGCAGGCGGAGCTGGTGCCCGCCACCACCAGGAAGAGGGCCAGCGCGGCGTAGCCAGGCGCGATGCCCAGCAGGCTCATCATCACCGCGCTCACGGCGGGGGCCAGGATGAAGAGCACGCGCAGGCTCAGGCGGTCGGCCGCGTGCCCGATGAAGGGTTGGAGCAACGAGGGGGCCTGCAGGAAGACGGTCAGCAGGCCGGTCTCGGTGTTCGAGAGCGCCAGATTGGCGATGAAGACCGGCAGGAGCGAGGGTAGGAAGGCGGTGTAGGTGTCGTGCACCGCGTGCCCGGCGCTGATGGTGAGCACGTGGCCGGTGCGGAATCGTTCGGTTTCGGCGGACGGGGCCGCCGGTTGGCTCGATGCTAGGGCGGTGGTGTTTGGCATAGTGAGGCTCGAAAGGTTTCCTCTATTTGAGTTATCGGTTGAGACTGCCTTGAGAGTCGATCCGGCAGAAGCGCGATTGGGAAATCGCGGCTACACGTCGCCTCTG
>CAZYSK010000220.1:0-1746 GCA_964649415.1 uncultured Anaerolineales bacterium | reverse complement strand
TCTCGGCTTTGGAAGCTACGCTTGACCCACAGGTAAGGTTTCAAGACGCTGTTGACTGTCTCAGCAGCGCAACTGGTTCGGATCACGTTTTCCAGGATGTTCAGCAACTCATCCGCCAGCGCTCGCAGTTTCTCGTCATCGGCGATCAACTCGGCGACCAAGGCCAGGGAGAACTCGGCTTCGCTGCGGAATTGACGATGGCCATTGACCAGTGCGCGATTCAATCTCCAAGCCCGGGCCACGGTTCGTTCGAAGAAGATCTGTTCTTGGGCATCAGGCAGGAGGCGCGCTAGTTTTCGCCGCCAGGGCATGATCTGTATCTCCAGCCAGTCCAAGAAGGTTAGCAGCTCATCTTGCTGGTTTCGGAGGTAGGTGACCAACTTCTTGACACGAGAATGGTCTAGTTGCTGTAGACCCTGGATCGTCTCACCCAGCAACCAGGCGTTGATCTCCCGGTCACGAATTTCACCTGAGCGCCAGTCGACGATCTCCAACGCATCGCACAGGCAACCGCACCAGAAGCGTACTTGCCCACTCATGTCTACCAGTCTTTCGGCTGTCTCCTCCACCTCGGCCCAGGTGTTGAAGGCGTCTTCGTCCCAGGGAAGACTCGTCAACTCCTGCTCCATCTCGTATGCCTTTTGCAACTTACGCAGGGCAATTCGCTCCATATCGGTGACCGTCTGAGCTGCTTTGTCTTCCGCGTGCCACACGTCCTTCTGCACCGGGACGGAGAATTCGGTCTCAAGCAGCCCGGCAGCTTCTCTCTGCGAGCGCGGATAGAATAGGGCGCCATCCTCCGCCAGTCCGACGATCTGCAGCCCATCTCTCGCCTGGTCGAAGGCCAGACTCAGACCCCACGTCTCGCCGTCGCATCCCTCTTCGACTTGCCCTGCCAGAAGCACGTAGGTACGTGGCTCGACACCGATGAGAAAGGCCAAGTCGTTGAAGTAGGTCTCGTCCCGGGCCAAGATGATGTCACCCAGTGGGCTGTAGTCAACCCGATCCAGGATCTCTCCTGCCCGGCGCCCAGCCTCGTTGATGAACTGGGACAAGTAGCCCACTGAGCGCGTGACGCCCAGCGCCACGTCCAGGCAGTCCTGCATCGGGCGTAGCGTGACACCCCCCGGGAACAGGAATGTCAGGATGGTGCGCTTCAGCCGATTGTCGGTGACAATGGCCGTGGGACATTCTGGCGGATAGGGTGTTGGGGGTAATAGCGGCTGTTCTTGCTGTCCCGCTCCCTGACCGGAGAACAGCAGCGCTTGACGCACTTGGGCTCCTATCGTGTACAGCGTCTCTCGACTGGTTCGATAGACATTTGACAGCCAGGTGATTGCCCCCCAAGGGCGCAGAGCACGAGGGAGATTCACAACCGCGCCGATGAACGCGCGATCCGACAGTGTGATGTCCTGGCGCTTCCAGCGGGGGTTCACCTCCCGCCAAACGCCGGACTGCATTTGCCAGATCAGTTCCATTGGCTCCGGCCACAGGGTTGCGGGTGCTGCAGTTTGCTGGTACGATAACATCGAAGGTAGCCTCCTCTCTTTCTGGGATGTTGTGATGCACCCCATTATACAAGAGGCGAGGCTGCCTTCACCAATCGAATTGTCAAGGTGCGTTTGGCTCACTCATGAACCATGCCTACTTGAACTATCGTACCTGTCCAGTTTTTAGGGATCACTACAGCTTGCGCTGACGGTGCGGCAGCGGGCGCTGCCGGGGGCTCGGCTCGTGGAGGTGGGT
>CAZYSK010000219.1:0-1807 GCA_964649415.1 uncultured Anaerolineales bacterium | reverse complement strand
AAGCCGGTTGCGTTGTCAGCGGCGGAATTGGGGGGCGGGTGGCTGGAACGACGGGGGCGATAGCGGGAGAGGGCGAAGTAATAGCCACAGAGGGCGACGTGTTGAGCGCTGTGGCGTGTGACTGGGGAGGCGAGGGGGCAACGAGGGCGAGGAGGGGTACACCGGGGGCGACGGGGCGTTGTGGGCCCTACCGATGGGCGGGATGTTGGGGGGCGGGCGGGCTCAGGTCGAGGCCGCCTGCAGGGCTTTGGCGATCGGGGAGAGCCGCATCCGGCCCAGCGTGCCGCCATGCCGTTGGCACGAGGCCAGCAGGGTGGCCAGGGCGGCGTGGACCACCATGACGGTGGCCAGGTAGCCGGCGAAGCGGGTGGTGCCGACGATGTTGCCGTCGTCGGCACCCCAGAAGATCTTGACCCGGGCGTTGACGCGTTCGACTGCCGTCCGCCCCTTGTAGAGCCGCTCGAACTGCTTGGTAGCGCGGGGAATTGGCGGGAAGCGGCGCAGGTCGCTGGCCCGGGGTACCCGCACGGTCAGGCCGTATCGCCTGGTGCCGTTGCAACGTGCCTCGGAGGGGCACGGCCAGTCCTCGTGCCGCGCCGGGCAACGATACTTGAGCGTGCCGCGGGCGGGTTCATGGCCGATGTAGGCCATCCTGTGCCGCACACACGGGTCGCTCACCGTGTCGTAGCAGTACACCGTGCCGGCCTCGTCGTGGACGAGGTTGGACACCCCGTTGCGGCCCGGCAGAGGCCGCTCGTGCTCGTCCTTCCACAGTTGCCGGTTCTGAATCAGTGGTTTGATCCCGGCCTCGTGCAGCAGGGTATGGGTCGCCTGGTCATCTGCCGCCTTGTCGTAGGCCAGGGTCTGCATCCGCCCGGCGGACAGGTTGGCCTGCGCCTGGGCGAGCAGTTGCGGCAGGACCTGATTGTCGCCCGCTTTCGTCGAACTGAGCTGCCAGGCCAGAGCCACCTCGTGCCTGGTGTCCACCAGCAAGTGGAACTTGTAGCCGAACCAAGCCACGACGCGGGTGACCGCGCCCTGGTCATCGGTGTATTCCTTGTGTCCGCCGGCCGGAGCAGGCAGGCCATCGAGATCGGCGTCCTCGGACAGCGGACGGGCCGACAGCCAGGAAGAATCGCCAGCGGTGTTCCGGCCCAGGTCAGGCACTGCGGCCCCGAGCCGCTTCACCAGGGCGTCAAAGACCCCGCCCAGCAGCGAGCGGTGTGGCTCGCGCCCGAGCACCTTCAGGAAACGTGACATGTTCCACTTCTTGGGGATCCGCTCCTCCGATTCGATACCAATGAGCCGGCGCAGATCGGCGTTGCGGCTCAGTTCATTGAGGCAGGCCTCGATGGAGGGATGGCGCAGCAGGATGGTCAGCAGCAGTGTGCCCCACAGGACGGCGACGGGATAGTCGTTGCGTCCGCGTCCGCGGAGTCTCCGTAGCGAGTCGAGCAACGCTCCGTCCGGGATGAGGCGAAGGAACGTACGGATGGTCCGCAGGCTGGGGCTGTCCTCCAGACGCTCCCAGGCGAACAGCGGGTCGGTGGTGTAAACGCGCATCCTTGCACTCCGGTTCTCAGGTCTGGTTCTGCCCGGCGTGGCGTCAACCGCATCGCCCCCCCGGTGAGGACCTTATACACCGCAACATATCCCCGATCCAGGCCGGCCATGGTCGAAAAATCGAGAATCTTCTCGCCGCATCCCCCGTCGCTGCGTCTGATCCCGGTTCCCTGCGGGGAACGCTTCCTGTTCGCGCTTCTCAAAGCCGGGCACGCAAACCACTTCCATACAACGCAACCGGCTT
>CAZYSK010000218.1:0-1976 GCA_964649415.1 uncultured Anaerolineales bacterium | reverse complement strand
GTGTTGATTACCTTGTCTCCAAACGCTGGGTGCTTCATCCGTTACCTTCTGTCGGACTGTAACCCTGGCCACTAGCTTGGAACGGGCGCCAGGCTCCGGCTGCGGAACCATCCGATTCCAGAGCATGCGGAACAGGCTGGCCAACATCTGCCGCTCAAGTTTGGGCATCGCTGCCCTCTATGGCCTGAATGTAGTCGACCAGCCGCTCGCTCCAGCCGTTGATGTGGGTCCAGCCACTGCCATAGCCGAGACCGTTCTGATAGCTGGCTACGTTGAGCATGTAGGCCCGGGGTGTCCACGCCGCTGTGAAGCCATCGTGCGACTGCTCGTCGGTGATGACGATGATGCGGTCGAGGTCACGCCACTCTGCGCGTTCCCGGCGAAGAGCCTGCAATGCCTGCGCCAGATACGTCGCGCCGTGACGCTGGCTGTTGATGACTGCATCCCTGAGCGCGAATCCGCGCCGGGGGGGCACCAGCACACACTCCCGGGAGAAGGTCGCCACGTACACCTGCTCGCACAGCTCGCGGAGCAGGATCGCCAGACCGGCACCGGCATCCATGCGCGTGGTATCGCCTTTGGACGACAGCGGGTCGGCCATGCTGCCACTGACATCCACCAGCAGACCGGTGTTGCCGTGGAGCGGAGGCATCTCGACCAGACCCTTGAGCATCGCCTTTTCGATAGCGTCCTCGAGAATCGGGTTGTAGCGGGCTGCGGTCACGAACCTGAACGGCAGCGCCATCTTGATCCCCTGCGTCAGCCGCTGGCGGATGAGCTGAGTGTCGACACCTGCGTTGATCATGTTGCGGAGGTTGAACAGCACGGCCATACCTCCCAGCTTCTTCTCGCTGAGGAGCCGAGTCCATGTCTCCTTCTTGTCGGCACCCGAGCTGAGAGCGGTCTCCCATGTGTCGGGCACTGTCAGCTCGTTGTCGATGAGGCGACGCCACAGCGCAGCCTGCTCGCAGGACTGGGGCTTGGCGTGACAGAGAAAGAGCACATCGCGCAGCCGGATCTCGGAGTCGCGGTTCCACTTCGCGAGCTGGTACTCGCTGAACTTGGCGAAAGCCTCGGCCAGCCCCTTCTTGATGCCCCGGGTCAGACACGGCTTGCGCCCGTCACGCCAGAACATGGCGACCGTCTCGCACAGTTCATCAGGGCGTCGGATGACCTCGGCCAGCGTCTTCCTAACCAGAGGACCGTTGCCCCGGCGTCGCGCCAGCTCCGTGCAGAGGAACAGCGGAACGTGCCGGAGCCGCATTTTGTCCCGGGCCTCGATGGCCAGCTTCGCGACCTTCGCCGGATCTACCCGGGAGACGAGGTCCGCGATACGCTGGGCGAGATCGTTGCCGTCCTCGTAGAATGCTCTCTCCCAGAGCAGGCAGGTCAGCACTGCTCGCCGCAGATGCTCCTCAGGGGATACTCGTTGCGCTCTGCCGCCCTCGTGGGTGCGGACTCTTCGGGATGCACTGCTGTTCGCCACGTTGAGTCGTGCCATCGCTGACCTCCTTGAGGTTGAGGGGGCGGGCCGGACTCGAACCGGCAACCTCGTCATCCATAGTGAAGTAACTCTGCCCTACGCCACCGCGAAGGGGAACAAGCGGAAAGAGTCATTTTCGCGCTCTGCCATTGAGCTACCGCCCCACCGTCGTTAAGGGCTTCGGGAACAAGCGTCTGCGAGGAGGATTTCATTAACAGTGAAGTACCTCGCGACTTCGCCACGTCGCCCCAATTTGCCACTCGTTGATGAATAGTCGACACGACAGGCGTGCAACCGAGCGGCAGAGTGTCAGTGAATCAGGTTGTGCCGAGCTATTCATCAATGGGAACTCTACCAGAATCGTCCTGCGAGTCAACATCTTTTTGATCTTTCTCGAACTCGATCTCTACGTCCCGGGCCTCGTCCAGTAGCCTGTCACGCTCGTGCTGAGTCTCGGGAATTGGGAAGGCCGGGTCGTTGGTGTGCTTCCACT
>CAZYSK010000217.1:0-2000 GCA_964649415.1 uncultured Anaerolineales bacterium | reverse complement strand
TGGATGAACCTGGTGACCGACGGGCTGCCCGGTCTGGCCCTGGGCGTGGACCCACCGGACCCCGACGTGATGAATCGGCCTCCGCACCCCCCTCAGGAGAGCATCTTTGCGCGAGGAATGTGGCAGTATATGCTGTGGGTAGGCGGCTTGATGGGCTTCATCACCGCGGCCATCCAATTCCTTGGCTACCGGGCCGGCAATCCCGCCTGGCAGACGATGGTCTTCACCACCCTCTGTCTGGCCCAGATGGGCAACGCGCTGGCCATCCGCTCGGACAGGTACTCACTCTTTTCCATCGGCGTCTTTTCGAACCCGGCATTGATCGGTGCGGTGGTGCTCACCTTTGGCCTGCAAATGGCAGTGGTCTATGTGCCTTTTCTACAGGACATCTTCCAGACGGTCGCCCTCAGCCCGCTGGAACTGGCGATCTGCCTGGGGGCCAGCACGCTGGTCTTTTGGGTTGTCGAGGCTGTCAAGTGGATCGCGCGGCGGAATTCAGTTGGTCGTTGATCTAGGCCTTGTAGAGCCAAACCTCAACGTGCACATGTCTACGCGCCCCCGACCCCGCGCAGGTAGAGCATGAACATGCCCAGGCCGTAGCCCAGAATGAGCAACAGGGCGTCGACTTCGACGATCCAGATGCGGCGTTCGACCTGGGCCAGGTTACCGATCAGGCCGAGGGTAGTGAGCAGCATAGCCAGCAACCCGGCCAGCGCAAAGGCCGGGTTGATCGCGTCGAAAAAGTTGCCGCGCGTGTAAACGATGTCCGCCGTCGCCAGGGCGAACATGTTGAACACGTTGCTGCCAAACAGGTTGCCCACGGCAATGTCGTACGCCCTCAGGCGCACCGCCGAGATCATGGCCACCAGCTCTGGCAGCGAGGTCACGGTGGCGATGAGCAGCATGCCCACAAACCCGTCGCCCATGCCGCTCTGCTCGGCGATCTGTGAAGCGCTGCGCACCATCCAGGGGACGACGAGCACCAGCACGGCGGTGGCTGCCACAAAGCCCACGATTGCGCGGCGCAGGGAGGGAATGCCTCGCGCCTCTTCTTCCGGCGCCGCGGCCGGCGCCGCGCCGGTGACCGGATTGTTGCGCAACAGCCACACGCCGACGACATAGGCGGCGATCATGACCAGGCTGTCCACATTGATCCAGCCGATCATCCATTGAACGTCGGCCAGGATGAAAAAGACGGCCATCCCGGTCAGTAGCGTCCCCAGGCTAGCCGTCAGCGCGTGGCGCAGCGCGACGCGGCGCAGGATGCGCGTCTGGTGAAAGGCGATGTCGAGCACGCCTAGGAGCAGCATGTTGAACATGCTGCTGCCAAACAGGTCGCCGGCGGTGAGGTCGATGTGTCCCTGGCGGATCGACGAGATCATGGTCAGCAGCTCCGGTGCCGAGGTGGCGCCAGCCAGCAAAAGCGCACCGATAAAGAGCTGCCCCAATCCGGTGCGATAGGCGATGGCATCGCCGTACTCGGCCAGCTTGATCGCAGCGGCGATAATGACGGCCGCGCTCAGGCAAAAGGCCAGCCAGGCCATCAAGCCTCCCTTTCCGATTTGGGAAACCCTTTGACGACGGGCAGGGGCCAGGGCGCGATCTTGGCCGTCGGGGCGGCATCCAGATCTCCGATGACAGCCTCGGTGGCGTCGATGCACGCGTGGACCGTCGCTTCGTCCGCCACGACGGCGAACAGGGTGAGCGTGCACGCTTCGCGCTCTCCGCTCACCGACTCGAACATAAAGCGGATGGGAATGTGTGCTCTGGGCGGCGCGTGGAGATGTGCGCACGTGCTCTCGACAAAGGTGATCTCGTCCACGCCCAGCGCTTGCCAGCTTTCCAATACAGGCTTGAGCTGCTCGCTCTGTTCCAAAAGAAGCATGATCATATATGCCATCGACTCACTCTCCGGACAGTCTCCGTGTGTGATCTATTGCGTTCGGGGTCTTGCAACGCGTTGCACCTGGCGCATGCTATGGCAACAGTGTCAATCCAGT
>CAZYSK010000216.1:0-2068 GCA_964649415.1 uncultured Anaerolineales bacterium | reverse complement strand
TGCGTTGGTGCAGTTATCGCGAAAGTGTGTTATTGGTATCCTGTCCCCGGAATTGGGGTCCTCACGTCGCTATTCCCCCTCTGACGCGCTTAGTGTTACTCTCGCTATGTGACTCTCACCGGGTTGCATGTCGTCCAAGGTCGCCATGCTTGCCCCACTATTCATGCCAGAGCCAATTGGCAGACCATCACTGAACATGATCGTGACGCGGGCGAGATCGATCTCTCGGAGCATTCCCTGTTTGTCCACGACGGTCACGATCAAGTGCGCGTCAAGTTCGGGCAGCCCCGGCCCTTCGGCTAGACGGCTGAACCCCGCCCAGTTAGGATCGCAAAACTCAACACGTGCGAGGGCAGGCTGTTGAGCACGGACTGCACGAGGAAACGCTCCGTCTTGCGATCTTGCTTCTCTCCATGACACCGCCCAGTAGCTAGACGAGGGCGGCTTCGCCGGGAACTTAAGATAGAAACCAGCAACGATGACATCCACTACGCCTGGATTGGCGAACGCGATTGTCGCTGTGGGCCCTACGTGGCTGAAGTCAAGGAGCCTCATCGTTAGCTTATGCGGCCTGTGGAAGTGCTCAAGATACGTTTCATACGCTGAGTCGGTGAACGCCGCAGCTGCAATTACAAGAGTCACGACCTGGAGCCAGCCAGGGAAGCCTC
This sequence comes from uncultured Anaerolineales bacterium, assembly GCA_964649415.1. Classification (GTDB taxonomy): domain Bacteria; phylum Chloroflexota; class Anaerolineae; order B4-G1; family B4-G1; genus CAZYSK01. The sequence continues at coordinate 1,400 of CAZYSK010000216.1, read as the reverse complement.
GCTTCTCACTCTGTTGGTACATAGAAGAATGTCCTCTTATGCCATCCGGTGACATGACATGATTCTCAGACAACCCGCCGCCCTCCACTCTTCTGATGTGCACCCTGCATCCGCCAAAGCATCCTCTCGCTCATCGCCCTGGGGTGGGTATAGCGGAAGCAGGAAATCAGTATCCTGTCCCTGGCGAATGGCATCGTCAGAACGGCACATCCGCGACAGCAAACGAAAAAACGCCGGTGAATCTGTACACAGACTCCAGAGCATCCTTCACGGTTTGTCGGGCGGAGTCATTTGAGTTCAGGAACTCCAACTGCTCTTCCTCCAATGGAAGGCCCACCTCCAATGTCTGATGGCTCTCGTCCACTACAAACGTCACATAGCTTATCTCCCGACATCCAGGAAACTCTTTTTTGCAGATGTAGTCGAGCCACCAAAGCACCTTCTTGTCGAATTCCTGCTGCAGATGCGCAACTCGGTCTCGGTTTTTGAATATGTTCGCATAGAACGACATTATCATGCGGCTGAAGAAGCGTACGTTCCGATCATGGAGCGAGTCATACTTTCCCAGCCATGTGTCGAGAGCATCACGTGTCACGAATTGAACCCGTGAGGCCTTCTCTCGCCTGTTCACGATATAGTTGGCAACACATTTCATTTCCTGGACTACCGAGGGCGTAATACCATCCGAGGCGAATTCCAGCTTCACCATGTCCCCGTCAACAACTGAGAGCAGATTGAAACTGTAGAACACCGTCTCCCGCTTGCGTCGCTCAAGCAAACCAAGCTCGTAGCTTTCGGCCTTCATCAGCGAACAGAGAGAATCGAAGATCCGGTGGTCATTGGTTGCCTTCCACTTCCCCTTTCTCTCCCTTTCGAACTCCCTATATGCAAACACGTGGCCGGAAGGCTCCAGGAGGTCAGGGTAGAGCTCCTGCGCCCTCAAGTCATCAATGTACCTGTTCTTCCAATCCCTCTGACCCAGCATGAACTTCAGTGCTTTGTCATTCGACCAGGTAGTCACCGGGTGCCAGTCCATGTTCGGGTCCTTCGGGTCGCGCTCCCGCACCAGGAATCCAAAGCAGCCCTTCTCCCTCTTCTTGCAGCTCACGACCAAAGCTGTGTAGTATTGGACACCTCTGACCTCGTGGGCTTTGTAGCCAATGAGGTCGATTTCCCGGGGTTTGTGCTGAACGTCGTCTAGGTAGTGCTTGCCGCTAATGACATTCCATTTGTGTTTTCGGAACAGTTCAGCGACATCGTACTCCAGAACGAATCCTGTCTTCTTCACGCTGTCAACAATCCGATCGAGATCCATATCCAATTCCATAGCACTCACACGCGAGCATTCCGGGGACGCGATACCAATTTCCGCTTGCGCCCCCCCGACCCATCTCCCCCTC
>CAZYSK010000215.1:0-2076 GCA_964649415.1 uncultured Anaerolineales bacterium | reverse complement strand
CCAGTGGCCCAGCCTGGCTTTTCAGGAGCTTGTCCCCAATGTGTGACGGTCGCCGCGCGTTTGCACGCAAACCGCGCATTCCCCGCGCCATTGCCCAATCCCACCAAGACGGCTATAATGCCCCATTATGCCGAGACCAACCCACCCAGACCCTGAACTGCCGCCGCCGTTGCTGCCCTCCGACCCCGGCTCCTTCGCCGGGCGCACCATCACCGAGGGCAAGCCCCAGAACATCCGCCAGGCCCTCGCGGACAACAACTACCCGCCGGGTATCGTTCGCGCGCTGGAGGCACTGCGGGCCGAGCTAGCGTCGGGGGCCGCCCGCCCGCTGGGCGAGCACAACCCGGACGCGCTGCTCTGGAACCGGGAGCTGGTGCCGCACCGGGGCAAACCGTGGCTCGAACTGCCCTGGTACTTCGCCGAGGCCTACTTCTACCGCCGCCTGCTGGAAGCGGTGCGCTATTTCCGGCCCGGCCCTTGGAGGGGGCGCGACCCCCTGGCGCGACAGAAGCGGGAGCTGGAGGAAACGGCAGTCGCTTGGCTGGCGGCGAACTGGCGACGGCTCACCGGCGCGGCGCCGGCGGCGGTATGCGGGGCGCTGCTCCACGCCTCCCTGTGGGGCAATCGCGCCGACCTGAGCAACATGGCGCTCGGGCTGCACACGCTGGGCGCTCCTGCCGCGCGCGAGGAACGGCACCTGATCCTGATCGATCACACGGACGCGGCGCGGGCGCTGATGGCGCGCGGCCTCCGGCGGGTGGATTTCGTCAACGACAACGTCGGGCTGGACCTGCTCTCCGACATGGCGCTGGCCGATTTCCTGCTCGCGCAGGGCTGGGTCCAGGAGATCGTCTTCCACCTCAAGAACCAGCCCTTCTTCGTCTCCGACGCGATGGTCGCGGACCTTCAGGCGACCCTCTCGCTCCTGTCCGCGCTGCCGGCGGAGCGACGGCCCCAGGGCCTGGCCGCCCGCCTCCGGGCGCACATCGGCTCGGGCCGGCTCGTCCTGGCCGAAGACGCCTTCTGGACCAGCGGGCTCATGTTCCGCCGCCTGCCGCCCCACCTGCGAGCGGAGCTGGCCCGCTCGGACCTGGTGATCCTGAAGGGGGACGTGAACTACCGGCGGCTGCTGGACGACCGCCACTGGCCCCACACCACGCGGCTCGCGGACGCCACGGCGTACTTCCCCGCGCCGTTCCTGGTGCTGCGCACGCTCAAAGGGGAGATCATGGTCGGGCTGGAGCCCGGGCAGGCCCAGCGCCTGGCCGCCGAGGATCCGGAGTGGCTGTTCAACGGGAAGCGGGGCATCATCCACCTGGTCGAATGAAAAGGCACGTGTGTTTTCTGATGATTGAGAGGAAAGCGGGTACCTGGTGCGCGTTCGCACATTCCCGCCATTCGTGATAGAATCGCCGATGAGATGAGCTGTTCTGGATGCAGTCGCTCGCGACGAGCGTGATCCATCACAATCCCATTTGCTAAGGAGAAATACCATGAACACACCCACGTTAGGCGTCATCGTCAGCAACCGAGGCTTTTTCCCCGACCACCTGTGCAAGAGCGGACGCCAGACCGTCCTCAAGGTTCTGGAGGAAGCGGGCATCCAGACCGTCACACTCACGCCGGAGGACACCACCTTCGGCAGCATTGAGAGCCTGAGCGACGCTCAGAAATGCGCCGATCTCTTCAAGGCACACCGCGAGGAGATCGACGGCGTGCTGGTGACGCTGCCCAACTTCGGCGACGAGCGCGCCGTCTCCAATGCCCTGCGCTGGGCCGATCTGGACGTGCCCGTGCTGATCCACGCCTTTCCCGACGACGTGGCGCACATGACCATCGCCGACCGGCGCGACGCGTTCTGCGGCAAGATGTCGGCCTGCAACAACCTGCGCCAATATGGAGTCAAGTACTCGCTCACCACGCTGCACACCGTCGATCCGGAGAGCGATAGCTTCGCCGCCGACCTGCAGCGCTTCGTGAGCACGTGTCGCGTGGTGCGCGGGCTGCGGAACGCGCGCATCGGCGCGCTCGGCGCCCGGCCGGCCGCCTTCAACACCGTGCGCTACAGCGAGAAGC
>CAZYSK010000214.1:0-2085 GCA_964649415.1 uncultured Anaerolineales bacterium | reverse complement strand
CTTTGACGCCGGACCAGGTTCTGAAGACCCTGGACACGCCACTCGAAACGGGACTGAGCCAGGCCGAAGCTGAACGCCGGCTGGCCGAGTACGGTCCCAACGAACTGACCGAACGGGGATTGCGAAGCCCGTGGCGTATTCTAGCCGCGCAGTTCACCGAAGTGATGGTCATCGTGCTCATCGTGGCTGCGGCGATTTCCTTGGCCATCGGCGACCTCAAGGACGCAATTGCCATCCTGGTCATCGTCGTCCTCAACGCCTTTCTGGGCTTCACACAAGAGTACCGTGCCGAACGAGCGATGGCTGCCCTGAAAAAGATGACGGTGCCGCGGATCAAGGTGCGCCGCGACGGACAGGTGCGCGAGATTTCGGCGCGCAAACTGGTGCTGGGCGATCTTTTCCTGCTCGAGACAGGGGGCACGGTGCCGGTCGACGGACGTGTGTTGGAGAGCGTAAATCTGCGTGTGCAAGAAGCCGCGCTCACCGGCGAATCCGAGCCTGTCGACAAGTGCACGGAGGCGTTGGCCGGCGAGCACCTGGCTCTTGGCGATCGGCGCAATATGGTCTTCCTGGGCACCGCCATCAGCTACGGGCGTGGGCTGGGCGTGGTCACGGCCACCGGCATGGAGACCGAACTGGGACAGATCGCCACGATGATCCAGTCCGTGGAGAGCGAGCGTACGCCGCTGCAGCGGCGGATGGCCCAACTGGGTAAGTGGCTGGCCGTGGCAGCCCTGGCCTTAGTGGGCTTTGTCTTTGCTCTTGGCCTGCTGCAAGGGACGGACGTGACCACGATGTTTATGGTGGCGATCAGCCTGGCCGTGGCTGCTGTCCCGGAGGGGCTGCCGGCCGTGGTCACCATTGCCCTGGCACTGGGAGCACAGCGGATGCTCAAGCGACGGGCTCTGATCCGCAGATTGCCGGCAGTGGAGACGCTGGGCTCGGTGACGGTCATCTGTTCGGACAAGACCGGCACGCTGACTGAGAACCGCATGACGGTGACCATATTGGATGTGGCTGAGAACACGGTGAACCTGGTGGAACAGCTTTGCGAGTCCGGGCCCATACTCGGGCCCGACGACGCCCCACTGGATGAGCCTTGCGCCTCCCTATCGCTGTTGCTGACGGCATCTGCTCTGTGCAACGATGCCACACTGGAACCAGATCGAGAGGGAGCAGACAGCTACCGCGCTATCGGCGATCCCACCGAGGGTGCGCTGGTGGTCGCTGCCGCACGGATGGACTTGTGGAAAGCGCAACTGGAGACAGCCTTGCCGCGCGTCTCCGAGGCGCCGTTCACCTCGGAACGCAAGCGTATGACCACCGTTCACAGAGTGGATGAGGAAACGAGGAACCAGATTGACAGCGAACCCGGATGGGGGGCTTGGCTGCCTGTCGATTCCTATACCTATGTGGCTTTCGCCAAAGGTGCGGTAGACAGCTTGCTGGAGGTGAGCACGCGTGTATGGACGAACGGCCAGATCGAACCCCTAGACGACAACTGGCGCCGCCGGATCGAGGCGGCCAACAATCGCCTGGCCCAGGAGGGGATGCGCGTGCTGGGGGCGGCCTTCCGCCCGCTGAATGCACTGCCGGCCTTGGGAGATGAGGAAAGCCTGGAGCGCGAGATGGTCTTTGTCGGGATGACCGGCATGATTGACCCTCCCCGCCAAGAAGTGCGCGAGGCGATCGCCACCTGCCGCGCGGCTGGCATCCGCACAGTGATGATCACGGGCGACCACCCGCTCACGGCGGCCAGCATCGCCCGCGAGTTGCACATCGCCGATCCGCAACCCGGGGCCAACGGCACGCGCGTCATCAGCGGGCCAGAACTGGCGCAAATGTCGGCGGCCGATCTGGAAGCAGTGGTCCAAGATGTAAACGTCTACGCCCGCGTCTCGCCGGAACACAAACTCAAGATCGTGGAAGCGCTGCAAAAGCACGGGCAGATCGCCGCCATGACCGGCGACGGGGTGAACGACGCCCCGGCGCTCAAGCAGGCCGACATCGGCGTGGCCATGGGGATCACCGGCACCGACGTGAGCAAAGAGGCGGCCGACATGGTGCTGACCGACGACAACTTTG
>CAZYSK010000213.1:0-2111 GCA_964649415.1 uncultured Anaerolineales bacterium | reverse complement strand
TGGCGATCTCCTCCAGGAAGTCGTTGTGGCAGTTGAAGAAGAACGAGAGACGCGGCGCGAAGTCGTCCACGTCCAGCCCGCGCTCCAGCGCCCAGCGCACGTATTCCATCCCATCCCCCAGCGTGAAAGCCAGCTCCTGCGCTGCCGTCGCGCCGGCCTCCCGGATGTGGTAGCCGGAGATGGAAATGGTGTTCCACCGGGGCAGGTTTTGGGTGCCGAACTCGACGGTATCGGTCACCAGGCGCATAGAGGGCTTGGGCGGGAAGATGTATTCCTTCTGGGCGATGTACTCCTTGAGGATGTCGTTCTGGATGGTGCCACCCAGCTTATGCATCGGCACGCCCTGCTTCTCGGCGGCGGCGATGTACATGGCCCAGATGATGGCGGCCGGCGAATTGATGGTCATGGAGGTCGTCACCTTGTCCAGGGGGATGCCGTCGAAGAGCGCCTCCATGTCGCGCAGCGAGGAGACGGCGACGCCACACTTGCCGAACTCCCCCTCCGCCTCTGGCGCGTCGGTGTCATAACCGTAGAGCGTGGGCAGGTCGAACGCGACAGAGAGTCCCGTCTGCCCCTTTTCCAGGAGATACTTGAAGCGAGCGTTGGTCTCCTCTGCCGTGCCAAACCCGGCGAACATGCGCATGGTCCACAGGCGGCCCCGGTGCATCGTGGGGTGGACCCCCCGGGTGAAAGGATACTCACCTGGGAAACCCTGCCTCTCCACGTAGTTGCCGCCATCGCCGTCCACGTCCAGCGGGGTATACAGCCGCTGGACGGGCTCACCGGACGTGGTGATGAACGTGTCGTACCGCTCCGGTCGCTGGTCGAGCGTATCCCGCAGCGTAGTCCGCTCCCAACGCTGGTACTCCTGGCAAAGCTCATCGCGCGCCATCGTCATCTCTCCTTGAGTGTGTGAACAGTGATTCCTATTTCGGCGTCAAGACCTGAGCGGTCTGATCAGTCTTCTGACCCGCCAGCTTCCCAATCCATCAGTCGCCCCGTGATCGCCTGGCCGTCTGGCCCCAGCACCCACTGGGCAAACTCGCGCGCCTCACCGCCCGGCTCGGCGGTGGCGGCCAGGTAGAGCGCGTGCGAGAGCGGGTAACTGCGATCGGCGAGGGTCTCCGGGGTTGGCAGCACGCCCTCCACCGGCAGCACGCGCAAGGCAGTGCCAGCGTAGCCCTTGATCCACAGCGTCGAAGCGTAGCCGATAGCGCCCGGCGTGCGCGCCACGTGCTCGAGCATGGCCGCGCTGGACGGCATCACCACGCCGCTGGGCGTGATGCTGTGGTTCTCCATCACCGCGTGCTCGAACGCAGCGCGGGTGCCAGCGCCCTCCTCCCGACTGACGACGGCGAGCACCACCCCCTCCCACTCCTGCACGTGCCCGCGAAAGACCTGCTGCAGGTGGGCCAACCCCGTCTCGGCAAACGGGGTCCCCGGATGCACGATGATGGCGACGCCGTCTTGTGCGACTACATACGACCACAGCGCCGGCTCGCCACCGGTCTGCTCCAGCCAGGACAACAAAGCCAGATCCGCCTCGCCCGCCCGCAGCCTGCGCTCGGCCACCGAGGCGTTGAACACCTCATACTCGACCGTGACCCAGGGACGGGCCTGCTCATAGCCAGCGCTCATCCCCTCAATCAGGGGAGCGCAGGCCTCGTCCGCGATCAAGCGCAGCGTGACGGGCTCGCGGGTGACAGTCAGGGGTTGGGGTGCGCAGGCGGACAGAAGGAGGAGGCAAGAAACGAGGAATGGCAAATGAAGAAATGACAAATGAAGAAATGACAAATGAGCAAATGAGACAAATGAGCAAATGGCACGAACCCGGTCCACTGGTACCCTCTCTATGGCGACGGTCGACGCCGTCGCGCCTGCCCTTGGTTTGCGCACGTCATTATACTCCCCATCGGGAGGATGAACAAATGGGAGTGCTGCGGCCATCCTGGCCCCGGTCCGGCTCCGCTGCCCGTCGGACCGCGAGCATCCTGCTCGCTCTTCTGCACCCGTCCGCAGGCGCTGGGCGAATGTGGCCGCTCTTGCCCCGCCCCCCGTCGGACCGCGAGCATCCTGCTCGCTCTTCCGCACCCGCCTGGAAGCAATGGGCG
>CAZYSK010000212.1:0-2125 GCA_964649415.1 uncultured Anaerolineales bacterium | reverse complement strand
TTTGGCATTACCGTGATTGGGTTGTAAAAGTACGAAGTTGTTTTTGAACAGGTCCATAGTGCCGTTTGTGGTAGGGGCGTGGTTTCCGCGCCCCGCGTCCTGCGCCAGAGGCGAAAGGGGCCAGCTCAATGACCAACAAAGACCGTCAGGCAGTGGCAGGCATGCTCACCGCCCTCTTGCAGCCCTGGCACGATGCCGTGGAGGAGCCGGCGCAGGCCCAGCAGCGGGTGCTCCGCTTTCTTCTGGAGAGCTATGCCCAGACCGGCTACGGTGCGGAGCACGGCGCCGCGCAGATCGAGACGGTCGAGGACTACCGGCGCGCCTTCCCGGTCGCCACGTACGAGGACTACAAGCCGCTGATCCAACGGGTGATGGGTGGGGAGGTGGACCTGCTGCTCAACGAGGAGCCGGTGGGCTGGGCCATCACCCGGGGCACGACCAAGGGCGAGTCCAAGTTCATCCCCATGACGCCCACCGACCTGCGTATGCGCATCAGCGCCGGGCGGGCGATGATGAACTACGTGGTCAGCAGCGGACGCTACGACCTGTTCGACGGGGTCAACCTGAACTTGAATTTCCCCTCGGTGATCGGGACCGTGCGGGTGGGTGATCGGGAGATCGAGTACGGCTACAGCTCCGGCATCTACGTCAAGCACGTGTCGTCCTTCACGCCCATTCGCTCGTCGCCGGCGCAGGACGACATAGACGCGCTGGGTGGGGGCAAGACCGTCCGGGACTGGGAGGCGCGCTTCGAGCTGGCCTACGAGAAGTGCAAGGACGAGAACGTCACGCTGGTGGGCGGCGTCGCGCCGACCGCCGAGCGCTTCGCCCGCTACCTGCGGCGGACACACCGCGTCTATCCCAAGGACCTGTGGCGAACCCAGATCATGACGCTGGGCAGCGTGCCAGGCATCAACACGCGCTATAAGCCGGCGCTCACCGCGCTCTACGGGCCGGTCACGATTCGGGAGATATACGGTACCACCGAGGGTATGTTCGGCCAGCAGCGCGACGAGCGCCGGGCCTGGGTGCCCAACTACGACCTGTTCTTCTTCGAGGTACGGACCCGGTCGGGCGTCAAGATGCTGTACGAGATGCGGCCCGGTGAGATAGGCAGCCTGGTTGTCTCAACCCCCATCCTGCCCCGCTACAAGATCGGGGATACGATCTTGGCCTTTCGTTCACCCTATTTCCGGTGCATTGGCCGCGACCGCTGGTACACCCCTTTACGCTACGCCTGGGACGAGTTTATGACGTTGAATCTGGGTCGGCTATAGACGGCATGGTCAGGTTGTCCGCAACGCCGGCGAGCTGGACGGTTGCCATGAGTCGTCACCGAGATAGAGGCCGCCCCGGCGGTCGCCGGCGAGGATCAGCGTGGGCGTGAGCGGGGGGAATCACAGTGTCGTGTATAGGTTGCGATTGTCCATGGTCCGGCTAATGATATAACCAGCATAGTGTAACTTGTGACACGCCAGGAGCGAAGCAAGTGTCCACACCCCTTCTGAAGACCAAGCTCTATATCCCCCCTGTCCGACCAGAGCTGGTGCCGCGCCTGCGCTTGAAGCAGAGGCCAAACCGGTGCACGGCCGGCAAACCACAGGCACTGGTTTCGCGGAGGGGACAACTGGTTGAGGCGCTGCGCCAAAACACCCCCAATCTCCCCAGTCTCCGTGATGCGCTCACCCTTGCGTTGCTGGTCGCAGTTGTGCTGTTGGTAGCGGCTTGTGCAGGGTCGACGACTCCTACCTTATCTGAACCAAAGACCACTCCAACGACATCGCAGCCTGACCCAGTGCTGGAGACGCGCTCACCCGCGCCACAGGTGTCGCCAAGGCAACACCTCAGATTCGAGCGCATCTCCCTGGAACAGGGCCTTTCTCAAAGCACCGTGTTTTGTATGCTCCAGGATAGCCAGGGGTTCATGTGGTTTGGCACCGAAGATGGGTTGAACAAATACGATGGCTACACTTTTACTGTCTACAAGAACGACTCGGATGATCCCAATAGCCTGGGCAGCAACTGGATCTCGGCGATGCTCGAAGATGATTCAGGGGCACTCTGGATTGGAACTCGTAACGGTCGAGGCCGCCGTCACGAGTTCCAATCCAGAGTGCCCCTGAAT
>CAZYSK010000211.1:0-2162 GCA_964649415.1 uncultured Anaerolineales bacterium | reverse complement strand
TCCGGCTACAGGCACCCGGCGCGGGTGACGCGTGGCTGGGGGAGGTCGAGCGTTTCGCGTCGGCCTGGGCGACGAATGCGGCGCTGCTGAAGGAAGGCCGGGTACTCTCGGCGCGGAATATCGGCATTGTCGAGGACGCGATCCAGGAGATGCAAGAGGCCATCGTGGCGCTGGAAGCGCTGCTGGAGGCAGCCAAGCCGCCCGAGGAGCGGGCACTTACTGCGAGCCGGGAGCTGTTGCGGCGACGGATGGAATTGCAGTTGTTGGAACTCAACTCTCTACAGTAGGAGGAGGCTAGCAGATGAATTGGCAACAGATGATGGCGAAGGCTCGCGAGCTCATCCACCAGGCGAAGGCGCTGATGGACGAGAATCAGGGCGACGCCTGGACGCAAGAGGTGCAGAATCAGATCGACGCGCTACTTGAAGAGTCGGACGGGTGGAAGGCCCGGGCCGAGCAGGCGCAACGCGTGGAGAGCGGTGTGACCTTCTTCGAGCAGCCAGCGGTGCCGACGGTCCCGCTGGGTGGCGACGTGCCGCCTCAGACGATGGGAGCGGGGGCCGAGACGGGTGATCCGCAGATCGACGCGGTGACAGTCAATCAGGAGTACAAGGACGCTTTTCGTGCCTATATGACGGGTGGGATGCGGATGCTCAACGGCGGGCAGATCGAGGCCCTCCAGCGCGGGTACGTCGAGAGTGACCAGAAGACGCTCTCGGGCAACACAGGCGTGACCGGTGGCTTTCTGATCCCGGCTGATTTCCGGGCCGTGATGGTTGAAGAGATCGCCGCGCGCGCGTTCCTTCGCAATCTGGTGGACGTGCAACCGTGCTCGGGTGACTATCTGGAGATAACCGTGGTCGAGGCTCCGAGCTCCAACGCAGGGATCTATGCAAACGGCATCGTCTGGACCTGGGTCAACTCACCGACAAGCGAGGACACGGGCGAGACGGATCCAGAATTCGGGCTGATGCGAGTCCCGGTCCACGACGCGGTGGCCAAGACGCGCTTGGGCGTCAATATGGTCAACGATGCCGCTGTCAACATCGAGGCCGCGCTGCCGCGCTGGTATGGCGAGTCCTGGGCTTTGCAGGAGGATTACGTCATCCTTCGCGGGAACGGGACCGGCCAGCCGCTGGGCATCCTGAGCGACACGGACATCACCGGCAGTCACTACGTCGAGAGCACGCAGTCGGGCGGGGTCAAGTCGGACGATCTGATCAGCCTGGTCTACGACCTCGAGGCGCAGTACGCGGCCAACGCGCGGTGGGTAACGAGCCGGGCGAACCTGAAGACGCTTCGGCAGTTCAAGGATGGCGAGGGCCGCTACATCTGGCAGCCGGGCTTGCAGGCCGGGGAGCCGGATACGCTTCTGGGCTACGAAGTGGCTCAATCGCCGTGGATGCCTGCGATCAGTAGCGGCAACTACAGCTTCATCTTCGGCGACTTGAAATACTTCGGCCTGGGCGAGGGTCAGCGGGTGACGATGACCGTGCTCCGGGAGAAGTACATTGAGGAGCTGAAGATCGGCTATATGGCTCACGTGCGGATCGGCGGGCAGGCGAAGGTGGCGCGGGCGTTCCGCGTCCTGAAGATCAAGGCATAGTCTATCGGCCTAGCCCTCCCCTGCCCGCGGGGTGGGGGAGGGCAGGGCAGATAATGAGCGTTATCGGAGGAGGAAAAACCGATGAACCGAGTCAATCTGAGCGAGATCGCGAAGATCATCAACGTGGAGCTCCCGGACGTCCTGACGGCGGCAGCGCACGAATCGAGCGAGATCAACACCATCGGCTTCAACAGCGGAATGTTGCTGGTGCAGCTTGGCGTGCTGGAGACAACCTCGACCGTTGACGTGGTGGTGAGCCACTGTGCCACGTCGGGCGGCTCGTTCGCGACGCTGTTCACGGCGACGCAGATCGCGCTGGCGGGCGACGAGACGGTCTACTACCTGGACATCGACCTGATGAACCCGAACATCAACCCGTATCTGCAGGTGACCATCACGGTGGACAACGACGTGTGCGATGGCGCGGCCTTGATGCTGCTCGGTCACGCGCGGCGCGAGGCGGTGACGCAGCCCAGCGGCACGAGCGCGCTCGCGGGCTCGTGGGCCAGCGGGATCAATCCGTCATAAGCGGAGGTGCGCGGTGGATGATAGCGGC
>CAZYSK010000210.1:0-2191 GCA_964649415.1 uncultured Anaerolineales bacterium | reverse complement strand
TGCACAAAGACGAGCGCATTGAAGGCATGCTACTCATCAACATGCTGGCCCTGCTCGCCTACAGCCTCCTGGAACGCCAGGTGCGTCAGAACGGGTTGCAGATGACAACACGACGAGTCATCGAAAGACTCGAAACCCTTGACCTCATTGAAACCCTGTGTTGGGATGGCAGCCGACTGTATCGTGTTGTCCCTGTGGACGAGGAGCAAGCACTTCTCCTGGAAACCCTGGCCCATATCCTGGCGGAACTCCAACGCTCTCGTTGGCCACACCCACTGCTTCTCTCTGGTAGCATGCTTCCTCTGGCTTTGCCACCACCTGGAGGTTGGCAAGTCATCACTGCGTAGGCCCGGGCTGGCGGGAGGGGAGAGGTACGTCGGGGGAGTGGAAAAGAAACCAGTTCTCCCCCGAACCCGGTAGAGAGAGGCTCGAAGTGGCCTCAGCCCCTGCCTTGCGCGCCCAGGATAGCCCGTGCGTGCTCATCAGGCTGGTCAACTCTGCTCTCTATTCAATTGCTAATGTGCGAAAAATAGGCTTAGTCCGCATAATCCCACTATTTGTTGTCTTATGCCGAATTCATACTATAGTGGTACCCCAATTGGATTACCCAGAAACCGGCGCAGCAATCGCTTTCTCACCCGAACATTATACTGTCAGGATTCTGGCTGCGCAAATCCAGGTAATCTCTCCTTGAGAGTCGGCAAGTAGTTGTGGTGGAATCTGCCGGGAAGCGCGTCAAGATGATCCACGAGGAGGACCTGGCTAGGGGCTAGGGGGCCGTTTATCTCCCGCATGCGCCGGATAGGAAGTACCCCAACGCAGAGCGGGAGTGGTGTTGGCGGTATGTCGTCTGGCCGGACCGTCGCAGGCACCGCCCCGAGGAGCGAAAGCCCTTAACGGCTCCACACCACACAGGCCAGGATCACATCGCCAACCTCGCTCCCAGCGCGCGCCCACAGGCGGCGCGCATCAGCGCGGCGACTTCGTCCACGTCCAGCGCATGGTCGGTCCACCGGTCGAGCGCCAGGGCCCCTTGCCGCACGAGCATCCCCAACCCATCGATCGCGCGCGCGCCCGACTGCCGCGCCTGCCGCAGCAGCTTGGTCTCCAGCGGGGTGTAGACCACGTCGAACACGGTCAGATGGGAGGGGACCGGCACGCCGTCGGGCCAGATGGAGCCGCCCGCGTGACGCCCCATCCCTACCGTGCTCGCGTTGACCAACAGGTCGGCGGCGCGGGCCGTTTCGATCACCGCCTCCGGCGTGAGCGCCAGAGCGCGCAGGCGGGATTCTCCATCGCAGGAGCCGCCCAGGTCCGAGACGAGCGCCTGGGCCCGCTCCAGCGTCCGGTTGAGCACCACGATCTCCCCGGTGCCCGCGCGCAACAGCCCGAAGACCACCGCCCGCGCGGCTCCCCCCGCCCCTACGACGACGCTGCTCGCCCCATGCCCCGGCTCGAACCCACCTGCGTGCAGCGCGCCGACGAAGCCTCGCGCATCGGTGTTATACCCGGCGACGGTCACTTTCGACGGCACTCCGGCAGACCTACGTGCCTCACTACGAACGGGGAAGGAGCCGGCGCCTCCCCGGACGACGAGGGTGTTGACCGCGCCCAGTGCCTCGGCGTCAGGCCCGATGGTGTCCAGCGCGGGCATCACCGCTCGCTTGTGGGGGACGGTCACGTTCGCGCCCCGGAAACCCAGTGCCACCAGCCCGCGCACGGCCCGCTCGACCTGCCCCGGCTCCACAGGCAGCGGCACGTAGTGCCAGTTCAGCCCCAGCGCCTCGAAGACGGCGTTGTGCATGGCCGGCGAGAGGCTGTGCCCCACGGGCCAGCCGATCAGCCCCACCAGGCGCGTGTGCCCGTCAATCACCGGCCACACCAAACCACTTCTCGTCCACAAGGACCACGGAGGTCTCGATCTGGCGCTCGGGGATCGACCAGTACCGTCTGAGCAGCCGGTCCTTTTCCTGCGGGGAGACGAGGCGGAATCCATACTTCTGGTAGAAGCGGATCGCCCACACCGCTTCTGCCCAGGTGCCGATCAGGACCGGGCGGTCCGTCTGTTCTCGGAGATGCGCCAGGAGCTGCCCGCCTATGCCCTGGTTCTGCCGCGCCGGGCGCACGTAGGCGTGGCGGATGAGCGTCACGTCCTGAACGTATTGGATGCCCATCACGCCCACGAGTTCGC
>CAZYSK010000209.1:0-2204 GCA_964649415.1 uncultured Anaerolineales bacterium | reverse complement strand
TTTCATCACCAGTCGCGTTTCGGATCAGCCGTTGCCAACTGATCTGGTGCTTGACACCGACGATCCTGATTTTGCCTCAACGGGATTGCGTGTTTCATCGACACTCCAGGTGCATCGTTTGATGACGGCCACAACCACGCTCATCCGGCGGGAACTGGGTCAATTGTCACCTCGCCTCCAGGCCCAGGTCGACGGCTGTCTGCAGAAGCTATTCGGCCTGGAATAGCCGACCCTCGTCGCATCCGCCCCACGCCACCTTCGGCACAGCCAACCAAAAGCGGGGAGGCACCCCACCAGGGTCAGCCTCCCCGCTCTTGCTGTTAGCTCCCCCTCAGTTCGCCCAGATGGCGGTGCTCCGCGCCCCGATCCCGGCAGACTCCATAAACCTCCAGGCCTCATCCACCTTGGCTTGCTGCGCATCGTACACGGCCTGTTGGGCAGCCGTTGGGCTGTCGCCCAGGGCCTCCTCCATCAGGGCCAGGAGTTGGACGTGGTACTCGTACTGGACCTCGGCCATCTCGGCGTAGGTGCGGGACTGCTCTATGTCAGCCCCCGCCGCCCTGGGCTGAATCTCCAGTTCGTGTACTTCCCGAGGGTCACAGCATCTTCAAGGTGGACGAGCTACAGCGCCGGCACGACGAGTTCAGCCCGCTGGCGGGGGTGTGAATCTCGTGACAAGCTGTTTGTGGGCCACTCGGCCGTCATCCCCCTCGTCGAGTGCAGATAGCGCGTCGGTCGCACCCACCAGGGGGGATAGGTTGAACGGCCCTGAACTTACCCAACGATACACATCGGACAGTATCCCTTATGCTCTATCTAATGACCGTCTCTCAGAACAATCGGAAAATAGTACGTGTGCTCTGACCCGGGCAAGGCCCCAGATGCAGACCCGTACCAGTAGCCTGCCGTCAGAGAGATATTCCCCTCTGCTGACGGGCCAACGATCGGTTGGCCCACGGTATCATAGACGCTCACCTTGCCCCTGCTGATCGCTTCTCCCCCACCGGCAATGACCCACCAATTGCTGGCGAGTGCGTGCCCTTGCGCCAGCACAGTGACCGTAGCCAAGGCCAGCACCAAGCCTAAAGATAACACGATCAAGACTGCCACACCATGCTTGTTCATTTATCATACCCCTGGCTGTTTTTGCTCCTGCCGCTCAAGGCATCGTCGTTTCCACCGTGCGCACAGTGGCCACCCAGTGGATGGTGCGGCCGGTGGCACCGGTGACACGGATGCGCAAGGCATCGTTGTCGTCATTGGCGTCGACGAGGACGGACCACGCCGGGTCATCCTCCAGCGCCATCACCTGTTGAACAGAGCCGATCAACGCCACGCCGCCGCTGGCGGTGTGCTTGATGCCACCCACGTACTGGTATGAGGCTGCGTCGCCATTGTCCGCCGCGGCGGTGACGAGGATGTCGAAGGTAAGCGTCCGGCTGACGGGCAAGGTGATCTTGGCATTGGAGGAAGGGTCAAGGAACAACGTTCGCGTTGTAGTGCCGGACGTGCTCCGGCGCAGGACATAGACCGAGGTCTGGGCGTCGCCGCGCTCGTCGAAACTGCCGGCGGCATAGGCCATCTCCCCGAAGTGCGTCGCCGCAGCGTTCCAGCCGCCGGGCACGGTGGTGTAGTTTGCGCTGGTGGTGTTGCCCTTTCCCCCGCCGATGGCGCTTGCCGCTCCATCAGCAACGTGGTAGCCGCCGCCGCTGACCAACGTCATCTCGCCGGTGATGACGTTACCGTAGCCCCCACCGATAGAGGAGTACCGGCCCCAGACTTCATTCCGATCACCATTGGCGATGAAATCGAACCAGTCGTGGGTCACATTCGTCTCGCCATTGACGATGGTCGAGCGAAAGCCGAGTGCCTCGTTCCGGTAGCCGTTGCCGATGAAGGAGAATTGGCCGGCGGCTGTGTTTTCGCGACCGCCGACGATGGCCGCGTATGTGGTAATGGGCTCTGTGACGTTCAACATCCCGGCGCCGATGAAGGAGCGGGCGCCACCCGCGATGTTGCCCTCGCCGCCGCCGACAAAAGAGACATTGCCGCCGGCCGCATTATCGATGCCACCCACCACGACGCCGGAGCCGGCCGTTGCGCTGACGACATTGCCGGTTCCGCCGCCGACAAACGCGCTGTCACCACTGGCCGTGTTGTTGTATCCGCCGACGACCACTGTCTCTTCACCGCTGGCCGTGTTG
>CAZYSK010000208.1:0-2306 GCA_964649415.1 uncultured Anaerolineales bacterium | reverse complement strand
CCGCTGGTTCTGCCACCTTGTCCCGTTCCATCGTTTCCCTCCTCGATCGCTACGCATACCACCCAGCGAGTTAGTCTCTAGATCGTACGTGGCACCCGGCGCGTTCCTGGGCCGATCTGCTTTGCACGCCGCGTGCCAACCTTGTCACCCTGTGGGCGGATCCTCGCCATAGGGGTTGTCGTCCAGATCGGCGGGCGGACCACAATCCACCCGGCGGTCCTTGGCCCGCTCCTTGGCGTCGGCTAGCATCTGCTCCCAGTTGGCCTGCCGCCGCTCCTCGGCCGCCTTCCGCGCCGCCTCGGCCTTGGCCTTCGCCTGAGCCGCCTTCTTGCGCTTGCGCTCGCGGGCCTTTTTGCGCTGGATCTCGGCGCGGGCCTCGTCGCCCACCACCTTGAAAAACCAGCCGAGCAGGGGTGCGAATAATCCGCCCATCAGATATCCTCCTTGGTCGCGCCCAAGCGCCCGGCGTGCTCCCGGGCCACCTCCTGGTACTTCCGCGCCAAGTTGAACCGGTCCCAGACCACGCTAGCCAGGTGCTCGGTGTCGGGCCGGCAGACCCGCCCCGAGGCGTAGGCCGCGAACCCGTGTTGCAGGTTGCCCCCGCAGTGGTCCCGGCGGTCGGCCAGCCACCACGTCCCGCACTGGATCTGCCCCTGGGGGGTCATCAGATCGAATCCCTGGGCCTTGCATCGCCGCTTCACGCCGTCGGCCACCTGCATCATGCCCCACTCGCCCAGATCGCCCTTTTGGTCGGGCCGGAACGACCCCTCGCGGTAGGCGATAGCGGTGACCAGCGCCCACGGGAGATGGTTGACCGCGGCGCCCTCGGCGATGTAGCCAGAGAGCTCGCGGCGCCACGCCGGACGCCGCCGGACCGGATGCCGCGGTGCGATCCTGGCCTGCCACCAGATCGCCGCCTCCACCCGGGGGGCGCTGTCCGCCGGGGGCAACACCTCAAGCGGGCGCTCGTCGGCCGCCGCTGCCGCTGGCACGCACTGTGCGTTGTTGACCAACACCAGGTACGCGATGATCGCCATCAGCGCCACCGCCACCACCATCAAGACCTTTTCCAGTTCGCGTCGATTCACAGCCTTCGCTCCTCTACCAGTCCAGGCAGAGCAGGACGATGGCCAGCAGCACGAACACCCCTCCCAGCAGGGCATCGATGCGGCGTTCACGCGCGGCTTCGCCAGGTAGCAGCAGGCGCCCCCCGGGCTCCCGGGCCCACTGGGCGTGATGGTGAGAATCGCTGCTCCTGTATCGGTCAACCGCGTGTCGGGTCATCGTCATCCTCCACCGCGCCCCCCTTGGGCGCGTCTGGTGCGCCGATTGTACCACGGGTCGGGCCCGAGGTCCGCTCCCCCTCCCCGCTGTCGGTGCTGGCCGGCTTAGTGCGCGTCAAGTGCCACCCCGCGCAGTATGGACAGTGATAGACGTACATCGGCACATTCCGCCGCGCGGACTGCTGACCAGCGACGCGGCGCGCGGTCGCCTCGGAAGGGTGACGAATCTTGTCTGTGCAACTTCGGCGCACCTTGTCACGGTAGTCCTCAATCCGCATCTTCGTCCTCCCCCTCTCCGCTGTCGGTGCTGGCCAGGGCGCGGTCAAGTGCTGGCCGAAGGATGGCGCCAACCTGTTTCTTTGCTTCGCGCATGCCCTCACCAAAACTGTCCGCCGCTAACCCGGGGCAAAGTGCCCTTCCGTACGTGTTGGTCCACTCCCGCACCGCCGCCAGCCGCGACTCGGCCTCTCCGCGGAGCGAAATTTGTCTGCGCACGATTTCACCATCGTGCTTGGCTTCAGCGTTCAGCCGCTCGACCTCTGCCTCCTGTTCGGCTATCGTGTCTGACTGCTCGTTGGCGTGCTTGCACAGGGCGTCTCGACTGCTCTTTAGATCGTCCCGCTCCCTGGTCAGGTCGGCCACGCGGGCTTCCATGGCGTCCAGTTCGGCCAACGCCTTGTCTCGGTCGGCGGTGCGAAAATATTCCATCGCCATCGTCCCGATTGATTCCAGCGCCAGGCGGATCATCTTCGTTTTTGCATCCATCGCTTACGCCTCACTTGCCGCCGTGGAACCAGTTCTCCCACGCCGTCTGCGCCCGGTCGCTGGCGGCATCGTCGGGCTCGTCGTCCTCGTAGTAGTCGTCCGGTTCGTGCTCGCGCCGCAGCGCCGCCCAGCATTCGTAGCACAGCCCGTCTCGCACCGCCGGCCGCTGGTAGCACTCGTCGCAGGGTTCGGGTTCCAGGTAGCCCATCACGCCTTCTCCCGGGCGTCGCACCAGTACCGCACGTCCGTCGTCGCGCC
>CAZYSK010000207.1:0-2418 GCA_964649415.1 uncultured Anaerolineales bacterium | reverse complement strand
TAACATCTATTCGTGAGTCAACGAATCCATTTCGGTATCATTTACTCGTGAGGCAGCGCGGAAACCGCCTCATCGACCCTACAACAAGCCGCTGGGCCAGTCGCCGCTGGCACGTCCGCAGAAACTACACGTCATGATCAACGTGACCGGAAACTCGCCATTCCGCTGGGCGTTTCCCGCCGAGAAATCTGTGTTCAGGCCTGACAGGTCTGCGCGACCTGTCAGGCCTGGCACGCTGTTCGCTCACCGCTTCCGCAGAAGCACGTTGTCCACGAATATCCCGCCGTCCCTCAGGGTCAGCGGCGCGCCGCCGGAGGGGTAGTAGGCCACGATCCGCACCCAGACCTGGTCGGCGCCCACGACGCCGTACTTGGCCATGTCGAAGGTCGCCGGACGCCACCCACCGGAGTTGCCGTAGATGCAGCTCTCCTCATTCCACCTCGTGCCATCGGTGGAGAAATCCGCGCAGAACCACAGGTTCGTCGGATCAGCCACGTCTGTGTCGAACCAGTACTTGAACTTCAACTGGGCCTCGCTGGCGTCGCTCAGGCTGAACGGGCCGTAGGTCATCGTGGTGTTGAGCTCGCCCATCACCGTGTGCGCGCCGCAGGGCAGCGTGCCGCCCGCGGTGCCTCCGCCAACGGCCCAGGCGCTGTTCGTGCCCGCATAGGGCTTGCAGGCCCGTTGCCCCCACTGGTACCCCGTCGAACCGTCGCCAACCGTCCAGGACCCGGGGAACGTGCCCTCGAAGTCCTCGTCGACGATCACCACCCAGGGATCCTCAGTGGTCGCTCCCCAGGACCGCAGCGCGATCGGTATGAAGACCTTTTCCGGCGGCCTGTTCACCGTGACAGAATCCCGGTCGCTCAGCCCCTGGGTGCTGGTGACCACCACCTCGTTCGTCAACATACCACCGCCGACAGTTCCGGTGGTGCTCGTGACGACGAAGGTGGTCTCCCAGATACTGCCCGGTGTAAGCGTGGACGGCGTCCAGACCGTCGGCCCGGCGTAGGTGACACCAGCGGGCAGGACGTCAGTGACAGTGAAGGTCCCCCCCGCCATGTTGAGTTCAGACGTGTTGACGAGCTGGATGGTGTAGGTCAGCGGTTCCCCAACATCGACGATCTCGGGCTGGGCGTACTTGTGCACCTCGAAGGAGAGCGCGCCGTACTCGAAGGCGGCCTGGAGCACGTCGTAGTAGCCCGAGGGGCCGTCGGGCCGGTAGTCCACCAGCACGATGGGATGCAGACGGGCCCAGTCCACGCCGCTCAGCGCGGGCGTATCCAGGGAGTAGCTCCCCGTCGCGCCGTCCGCCAGACTCGAGATGCCCGTCGAGGCCGTGGCCCGGACGTAGCTGCTGGTGAGGTAGTTGACGTAGTCGGGGCTGACCTCTTCGTATACGATGGCATAGACGGTCGCTTCGTTGCCGGGAGAGAGCGTCACGCCACTCAGGTTCGTCACCTGGACATCGAAGTGATAGCTATCGCCCACGCGCTCGACGTCCGCCGAGATCTCCGCCTTGGGCGCTCGCCCCAGCGAATCGTCTATGATGGTCCGGCTGCCGTCTATGAAGCCGGGGTCGCTGTACATGTTCAGAACGTTGTATCCGCCGTCAGTCATCACCCAGGGCAGGAAACCGCAAGCCGATCCCCCACCCCAGGCGTTGCACGAGCGCCACCAGCGGTTCTTGCGGCTCTCGTCCACAGGCGTGTCCACGTTCTGCTCGATGCACACGACCGGCTTGCCTGCCAGGGCATACTCACCCGCCAGTTGTTCGATCTTGGCGGAGGCCTGCGTGCAGTTCCAGCAGCCGGGGCGCAGAAACGCCTCGTAGACCACGTAACGCTCGTCGCTGCCACCCGACAGGTGAACAGTGGCCGTGGACGATGGCGACTGGGGCGCTCGCGAGTGCACGTGCACGGCGCTGGTGGCCAACAAGACGGCAATACACAGAGCTGAGACCAGGATATACCGACGCATGGATATTCCTCCTTAAGGAATGGCCGATGGGTGCTCTTGCGAGCACGGGTTACGGGCTACGGGAACCCAATCGTCCAGAACCAGGTCCCTCGCCCCCTAAGGGTTTGTAAATCTATAACTTCCCGCATTTGAGATGGTTCATTTCACAAAGAAACTCGGTTCGCACTTTGCAGGCCCGCCCGGCGATGAAGTCGCCGGGCTAGTAAGCAGCGCCGGATCAATCCGGCTTAGAAAGTTGCTTGCGACGTCAAATTCCCGCAAGCTAACAAACAGCACAGCCACGCCTGCAAGCCCCGTTCACGGGGCGCTGCTTCGTAGACCGGACACTTCATGTCCGGGCGGGTGTGGGAAAGTGTCAAGTCATTCCTGAACCATCTCCCGCATCTGATTGGAGAAACAGGGTGAAGTGCGGGAACTTGTTCTCTTACGAACCCTAAG
>CAZYSK010000206.1:0-2640 GCA_964649415.1 uncultured Anaerolineales bacterium | reverse complement strand
GGTATCCCCTCGGGAGAGGAGGGAGCGATGAACCTCCTTTTGGAAGCGTGCCTGGAGGCTCAGGCCGTGCGCACGTTGGAGGCCATCAGCCGCGCCCGCGGCTTTCCGTTCAGCAGCCATCGCCCCAAAGCCGAAAGCGTCCGGCGGCTGGCAGGCCGGCTGCTCGAGAGCGGGGCCATGGAGGCTGCCTGGGCGGGGTTGTCCGATCCGGCGCGGGGTGCTCTGAGGGAACTGGCCCGCCGCGATGCGCCCATGCGCCGCGAGGATTTCATCCACCGGTACGGCCTGTACCGCCCGCACAAACCCTGGCGCAAGGAACTGCCCCGGCGCCCCTGGCTCGATCCCATCTCGCCCGCCGAGCGGCTGATCTATACCGGGCTGGTCTATCCGCTCAACCTGGGCACGACGGCGCGGCCGGTGCTGGTGATCGCGCTGCCCGACGAGGTGCGGGCGGCCCTTTTAGAGCGGCTGGATCTGCCGGACAAGGTCGAACCCCTGCCCTCCGGCCGTTCGCCGTTTCGACGGCCCATCGACCGCCAGGTCTTTGCGCTGCTCTCCTACCTCAACACGCACGACGTCCGTCCCCTGTGGGGACGTTGGTTGCCGCCGACCGTTGCCCGCCGGTTGATCCGGTGGCTGGCCCTCTCTCCGCTCGAGGGCGCGTCGATTCGCAGCGAGCTGCAAGCGCCCCGCCTGGCCTTTCTGCACTACCTGGCGGAGCGGGCCGGTTTGTTGAGCCCGACCGGCACGCGCGGCTGCCTCAAACCCACGCTGCGGGTGCGCGATTGGATGGGGGCATCACATGCCGGACGGATGCAGACGCTGTGGGAAGCCTGGCTGTCGCGGGACGAGGCGGCGGAACTGCTTTGGCGCCGCTTTCGCCTGCCGGCAGTGGGCCAGGACGATCCGCTATCGCGGCTTTGTGGGATGCTTTGCGCCTTGCCGCCGCTGCTGGTCGGTGGGCCGCTCCCCCTGGACGCGCTGCTCGACGAACTGGGTCGTTACGATCCGCTTCTCTTTCGCTCCCAGGGTGCCTATTGCGACTGGGCCGACTGGAGCGACGAAGCGCAGGGGGAATATCGCGGCCGGGTGCGAGAATGCCTGGCCGATCTGTTGGCCGGCCCGGTGGCCTGGTTCGGGGTGGTGGAGGTGACGGGCGCGAAGGAGGACGCTGGCGGCTCCCGTCTCGTCGGTCTCACTCCTCTCGGCGCGTCGCTGTGCAGCAGCGAGGCCACGGTGGAGACAACCCTCCCCGACCCCTCGGCCGGAGAGGGCGCTTCTGAGGGGTGGCTCGACCTGGAGGTGACAGAGGAGCAAACCGCCATCGCTGTCCGGGTACTTCCTTCCGCGCCGCTGCCCGCGTTGTGGACGCTGGAAGAGCTGGCCGATGCTGTCGAGGGGGACGCGAGGCGCTACATCCTCTCGCGGGGCAGCTTGTTGCGGGCGCTGGACAGGGGCCACACGGTGGAGGGCATTGTGAGCCAACTGGAACGGGATGGCGGCGATGCCCTATCGCCCGCGGTGCTGCACCTGCTCTATACCTGGGCCGAGGCCCACGGGGCGATCCGTATCGGCCGGGCGATGATCCTTCAGACCCGCGATCCGGAGCTGCTCCGGGAACTAGGGGCCGCCAAGCGGGTTCGGGAAAAGTTCACCGCCACCCTCTCGGCGCGGGCAGTCACCGTGGATGGGGCTGCGGTGGATCTGTTGGTGCGCCAGATCGAACGGCGCGGCCTGCACGTCACGGTCGAGCGCCGGTTCGATGGATCGGTGCTGCGGGCGGAAGAGATATCCTCGGCCGATCGGGTGGCTATGGTGGCGGCGCTGCGGCTGGCGCAGGAACTTGCGCATCAAGTGGGCATGCGTCTGCACATGCCTTATCCGCTGCTCCAGGATTGGGAGGCTGCGCTCACGTTGGAAGAGCGGGACGCGGCCAAAGGGTGGGCGAATAGAGTGCTGGAGCGGGTGCCCCGCCGCCTATGGCGGGCGCAGGACGACTACCGCCCACCTTTTCCCGTGGCGCCGTTGATGCCGGCGCTGGAGGAGGCCATCGCCGGGGGCAAGACGGTCGAGATCGAATATCATGCCTTTGACCGGCCGGTCACGGTGCGGCGGATAGACCCGCTGCGGTTGGAGCAGTGGGGCAAAGGGGGCAAGGATTACGTGGTGGCTTTTTGCCATCTGCGCGGCGAGGAGCGCACGTTCCGGGTGGATCGGATCGGGCGGATGGAGGATTGTTGATCATTTGACCACCCGACTGCACTGCCCCATGCCCATGGTGGTTTTGTAGCCTATGCCGCTGTAGAAGGCATAGTCGGCCAGCAGGTTAAGTTGGCGGCGAAAAGAGTCGCCAGTTTCGGTTCGTCCCATGAGTTTAAAGGTGACGGGGCCGACAAAGCCCACCTGCGGCGACCGGCTAAAGCGCTGCATTCGGGTCTTGAGCCGGTAGCGTTTGACGACGACGTTCTCCTCGACGTATTCGAGCAGCGCTTTGTCCAGGGACAACTCGGGCAGGGCGAAGGCGTTCCACCTTTTCATCAGGCTGCGAAAGACGAGCGTCGGCTCGGGCAGCGGCACGGTTTTGTGCCCCCCGGCCTTGCTTCCAAAGCTAAAGACGGTGGGGGAGGTGAATTTCAGCTC
>CAZYSK010000205.1:0-2689 GCA_964649415.1 uncultured Anaerolineales bacterium | reverse complement strand
ACGGCATGGTGGCGCTGGTGATGGCGCTCGACCGGGCGCTGCGGCACGAGCCGCCCAGGCGAAGCGTGTACGAGGATCGAGGATTGGAGGCAGTATGAGGCCGATTACGTTCAAGTACGCCAACCGGACGCTGGGCGCTCCGGAGGGCGAGTATCCAGAAGACGTCGCCGGAATTGATCCGCTGCCAGTGTGGACCAATGGCCGTCAATGTGTTTCGTGCTGGAAGATGTCCTGGCGGGAGCGGCTCGCGGCGCTGGTGTTCGGGCGGGTGTGGCTAGCCGTGCTGAGCGGATCGACGCAGCCGGCCGTTGGTATCACGGCGACGAGGGCGTACCTGAAAGAGGATGGTCCGCCCGCTGGACGCTGCTATTTGCGCGGGCGCACGCTATTGGGGATCTTCAACACAGTGTGCGGATGCCTGTTTGGCAAGGTGTTGGTGAAGGTCATTGACGACGACACCGGCGAGGTGATTCGATGGTATTGGGACACAGCGATCGAGCATCCTCCGGAGACGGCGTGAGGTTGTTCGCCCGCTATCCGGTTCTGCGGCAGATCATCGTGAGCACGCGGACGGACAGATCATTCCGGGGCGTGCTGTGGCGGAAGCGGCGCGGGTACCTGGTGCTCAGAAACGCGGAGATGTTGAAAGGCCGGGGCGAGGTCGTTCCGATGGATGGTGAGGTTGTGATTCCTGCCGAGAACGTGGATTTTATCCAGGTGGTGAGCTGATGGCGGTCGTGCAGAGCGCGACGTCGTTGGTCGACTTGCAGCCTGGCTGGTGGCCGATCACCAGGTACGGCTCGCTGCGGCTGTACGATAGCTACACCTACGACTATGCCACGATGTACCGGCTGCAGCCGAACGTCCGGACGTGCGTCGATTTCCTGGCGCGCAACATCGCGCAGCTCGGCCTGCACGTGTTCCGGCGCGTGTCGGATACGGACCGGGTGCGGTTGACGGATCACCCGCTGGCGAGGGTGCTGGCCAGGCCCCTACCGCCTGACTACAAGATCACCTACTACCGCCTGATCGAGGCGCTGGTGGCCGACCTCGGCGTGTATTTCAACGCCTACTGGCTCAAAATTCGCGTGGATGGCGCGCCGGCGGGTCTCCTGCGGATTCCACCTCCGTATGTGACCATCAAAGGCGGCCTGATCCCCAGCCAGTACAAGATCAGCGTAGGGGGCAAGATCATCCAGGTGCCGTTGGATGGCATCATTCACTTCCGCGGGTACAACCCGGAGAATCCCATCTCCGGCCTGTCGCCATTGGAGACGCTGCGGCGGGTCCTGGCGGAGGAGCACGCAGCCGGGGATTATAGGGAGCACTTCTGGCAGAACGCCGCGCGGATGGGCGGGGTCATCGAGCGGCCCCGCGAGGCGCCGGAGTGGAGCGACACGGCGCGGGCGCGGTTCAAGGCGGAGTTCGAGGCGCTTTACTCAGGGGGGGACAATTCGGGCAAGACGGCGATCCTGGAGGAGGGGATGACTTGGAAGCCGGGGTCGTTCAACCCGCAGGAATCGGAGTATCTGGAGGGGCGGAAGCTCACGCGCGAGGAGTGCGCGCGCGCGTACCACATTCCACCTCCGATGGTCGGCATCCTCGACCACGCGACATTCTCAAACATCAAGGAACAGCACAAGAACCTCTACCAGGACAGCCTGGGGCCGTGGCTGGCGATGATTGAGCAGGATATTGAGCTACAGCTCCTACCGGAGCTGGGGGACACGCAGGGCGTGTACTGCGAGTTCAACATTGCGGAGAAGCTGGCCGGGGCATTCGAGGACCAGGTGACGGCGCTCCAGAGCGCCGTAGGCAGGCCGTGGATGACTGCCAACGAGGCCAGAGCCAGAATGAATCTGCCCTCCCTGGGCGGGGATGCGGAGCGGTTAGTGCTCCCGTTGAACGTTCTGGTCGGTGGCCAGGCGAGCCCACGGGATAGCGCCCCACCAAAAGCGCTAGGGCCCGGTGACCGAAATGTGAATCAGAAGGTCAGTGGGCTCGACACGCACCAGCCGGAGATGCGGGCAGCACACGAACGGAAGTGGGTCGAGGTGCTGACGCGGCACTACCAACGGCAGGAGGCGGCGATCGTGAGCCGCCTGCCGGAGGAGCCGGGCAAGGCCGACATCGGGGGCGTGTGGTGGGACGAGGACCGCTGGGACCGGGAGCTGTCCGAGGATCTCCTCCGGCTGAACACGCTGACAGCGGGTGCGTGGGCCAACGAGGTCGCCGCCCAGTTGGGGGCTGAGATTTCGGAGGAGCGGATGCTGCCGTGGCTGGAGGCGCACAGCCGGGTCCAGGCGGCGTACATTAACGGTCAGACGCAGGACCAACTGACGGAGGCGCTACGGGCCCCAGAGGCGCGGGACGCGGTCAAGGATATGTTTCTCACGGCCATATCGGTTTGGGCGCGCCGGCAGGCGATTTCGGGCATCACGACCGCGGCCAACTTCGGGGCAGTCGAGGCGGCGCAGGCCGGGGGGCTGGCCACGAAGACGTGGCGGGTGAACAGTAGCAATCCACGTAGTGAACATTTGGCGATGGACGGGGAAACGGTGGGGATCCGGGAGCGATTCAGCAACGGGATGCGCTGGCCGGGAGATCCGGCAGGGGGCGCAGAGAATAACGCAAACTGCCAGTGTTCGGTTGAGTTCGGGAGGTAGATAGAAATGGAACGCAAGACGTA
>CAZYSK010000204.1:0-2745 GCA_964649415.1 uncultured Anaerolineales bacterium | reverse complement strand
TGTCATTGTCCAGTGATTCTGTCACCCTAACTGTGCAATGAAAGTGTCACCATGTGGATTGTAGACCGAATTCAGGTATAATCAAGACACACCCAAGGGAAGGCAAGGCAAGCTATGCAGTCGAGGTAGCGTGCTTTGCCTTTTTTTGTGTGATGGCCTAAGGCGAGATTCATCTTGCCTCCTGAGATACTGGGTAGCGGCGCCAGGGGTGATCCAGCGCCGGTTTGTGCGGTTTGCGTGGTTTCGGCTTGGAGGGCGGGTGCTCCGGCTTGATCTGAGGTGGTGCGACCTCAGGGAGAGGGGCCGGAGTGAACTTACCGACCCGGACGGGATCCGGAGAAGCGGGCTGATAGATGATCAAGGTGTCCCCCTTGTAGGAGATGGCGAGGCGACCATCCAGGTACTGAAGGATGTCGACGCGGGCGCGGGCGTAGCTGATGCGGTTGGGGCCAGGGGGTATGCGTAGCCGCTTTCCATCGAAGGAGATGGTGTTGTCGTTGGCCACGATGCGGTGGTGCTTGAAAGAGAACACCTGATCTGGCTGGAGATCGGCTGGCCAGGGGCGGTAGGCGGAGCCGGGTTGAGGAGGCGGAAGTGTGAAGAGGGCGTTGAAGGAAGGGAGGTAGGACCAGAGAACGCGATTGGCTTGTTCGAGAGTAGAGGCCTGGGCTTCGCGGAGCTCCTTGACGAGTCGATCTTGAAGGGTGCCAAACAGGCGTTCGATGCGCCCCTTGGCCTGGGGGGAGTGGGCAGGGATCGATTCAATGGCCAATGCGTCCATGAGACGGCCGAACTGGCTACGAGGAAGCTCTCCAGAGAGCTGCTGATCGATGGTTGGCTTGGCAGGGCTCTGGAAGATGGTGTGGCGGTCAGCGTACACGGCTTGTGGAAGGCCGTGGGACTGACTGATGGCGTGGATCAACTCGAAGTAGCCAGCAGCGTCTTCCTGGTCGCGAAAGAGCGCATGAGGTACCTCGTTGGTGGCATCGTCGATGGCAGCGATGAGGACAAGAGAGGATCCACGTCCCTCGAGCCAGTCGTGATGGCTACCGTCTATCTGCAGCAACATGCCACGCAGGGGAAAACGTTCCCGGCGGCTGCGGTGGCGAGGGGGACGACGTTTGCGAGGGCTCCCCTGGCCGATGGAGCGGCGCAAGCGGCGTACCGAGGAGCGAGAGATGGGGATGCCATACTCCTGGTTGAGCTTCTCGGTGAAGTGCGTGTCGTTGTAGTCTTGGAACGGCCCTCGTGCCAAGTCCAAGATCCGTTCTCGCGTGTCCAGGGGTATCCTATAGGGAGAGGAACTACCACGATTGCCGTGGGCAAGGCCCGCTGCACCCTCCTTCCGATACGCAGCGAGGAGTCTTCTCACCTGCCTAATCGACAGGCCCAACACGACCGCTGCTTCCCTGGCCTTGACGCGTCTCGCGTCCAGCTCCATGGCCAGAACCAGTCTCTTCTGCTCTTCCCGTGTCAATGTCACTCTCTCTTTCATAGGGTGACATTTTCACTGAACAGTTGAACGGTGACAAATTCACTGAACAAAGACAGCGGGGCGCAGAGAGGTTGACAACGGCTCCCCCGCGTGTTATACTCCTCGTCGTGGGCCGTTAGCTCAACTGGTAGAGCAGGGGCCTTTTAAGCCCAGGGTCGCGGGTTCGAGTCCTGCACGGCCCACTCTGTTTACACAATCGGCCTGCTTGGGCCGATTTTGCTCATGGTGGGGGCACAGCTGAGTCTGCCGGCTTGGGCGTTTTGGGGCGCACTCGTGGCGATGGTGATCGCACTCTTCGGTGTGTTCGTGCCAATCATCCCCGATATTGCGCTTATCTGGCTGGTGATCCTGGTCTACGCCATCGCCGAGCGATTCTCGACGATCCATCCACTTTCCTTCGTCGCGCTCACGTTCCTTGCCGCGCTTGGCATCACTGCCGAGTTCTGGATGAGCCAAGCAGGAGCCAAGATCAGTGGCGCCTCTATCTGGTCCATTCTAGCTGGAATTGCGCTAAGCATCGTGGGCGCCATTTTCGGCCTGGTCTTACTGGGCATTGGCGCCGTGCCAGGCGCTCTCCTCGGCGCCCTCCTAGGACTGGTTCTCGCCGAGTGGTACCAGCGCAGGCAATGGCGAGAGACGATCAAGGTGGTTGGTGGTTGGCTGGCCGGGTACCTGCTCTCTGTAGGCGTACAACTCTACATCGGTATACTGATGATCATCATCTTCGTGTGGCAAGCCATCCGCGGATAGACCGTTGCCCTACCCTGTTGCCCACCCAGGACTCGATATGTCCACCGATGTTTGAGCAGCTAAGCCTCCTTGGTTCCTCGTTCACTGACCCGTTCACTGTCAGCGAGCTCAACGGACGCATACGGCAACTCATCGAAGTCGAGCCCACCTTGCGCGACGTGTGGGTTGAGGGGGAGGTCAGCAACTTCACTCAAGCCTCATCGGGCCATTGCTACTTCACTCTCAAGGACGCCAGCGCTCAGATCCGATGTGTCATGTGGCGCAACGACGCCAATCGTCAGAGCCAGCTACCAGCGGATGGGGCACTGGTGCTGGGGCATGGACGTGTCGGCGTGTACGAGGTTCGAGGGCTGTACCAGCTCTACGTGGATAAGATCCGGCCTGCAGGGGTCGGTGAGCTGTACAAGCGGTTCGAGCACCTCAAGTCCCGCCTAGAGGCCGAGGGACTGTTTGCTCAAGAGCGCAAGCAGTCACTGCCCGACTTCCCGCAGGTCATCGGC
>CAZYSK010000203.1:0-2746 GCA_964649415.1 uncultured Anaerolineales bacterium | reverse complement strand
GGAAATCGATCTGGATGCAGGCGAAGCACAAACTATCAAGAAACGACTGATTAGCATCCAGAAAGCGATGGATGACGCGCCCAAGAGCATGGTCTGGAAGGTTCGGGCTCGAGTGGGCACGCGCGTCCGCTGGTATGAAGAAGTCGAAGAGGTTCAGAGGACATAGGAGGAATCTACGATACTATGACAAGTTATTACAATCGCTACTTGCATCTTGATCTGAGCACGGAAACCTGGTCAGACTTTTCACTTTCAGAGGAGGTGTTGGAGCAATACGTTGGCGGAAAAGGGGTGGGTGCTTATCTGTTGGCCCTGCATCAAGACCCGCAGGCAGAGCCCTTTCATCCCGCCAACCCGCTCATCTTTCTGACCGGCCCGTTGACGGGCACTCGTGCGCCATCAATGCGTTCGGTGCTCGTCTTCCAGTCGCCGCTCACCCGCTTGTTCACTGATTCGCATTTTGGCGGTTTTTTTGGGCAGGAACTCAAAGCCGCGGGCTACGATGGGTTGCTCCTCACCGGCCAGGCGGCCGCACCCTGCTATGTCGAAATCGACGGTGGCAACGTCGCTATCAAAGACGCCGCTCACCTGTGGGGTCTGGACACCTACGAAACCTACGACCAGTTGCATCCAGATTACCCTGACAAAGAGTGGCGTATCGCCTGCATCGGTCCGGCGGGAGAGAACCGGGTCAAGATCTCGATGATCGACTGCGATTCTCACCGCCAGGCCGGGCGTGGCGGCGGCGGGGCAGTCATGGGCGCCAAGAACCTCAAAGCTATCGTCGTGCGTGGCACGGGCAAGCCGCAGATCGCCGAGCCCGACGCCTTTGACGACTGGGTACGGACGGCCATCACCAACGAGATGAAGGACAACGACTATGTCAAGGGCTTCCGCAGCGGCGGCACGGCAGCCTCTATTCCTTGGGCTGACGTTGAGGGCCTGCTGCCTACCCGCAACTTTCAGCGGGGCAGCTTTCCTCTGGCCGGGGAACTGGGCGACGCGGCGCAGCAAGAACGCTATTGGTACAAGGACGTGGCCTGTGCTGCCTGCCCCATCGCTTGCACCAAGCTAGGGCGGCTCAGGGAAGGCCCCTATGCTGGCATGGAAGGTGACTCACTGGAATACGAGAGCGCGGCCATGTTGGGCGCCAACCTGGAGGTGGGCAAGACAGACGAAGCGGTCTATTTGGGCTTGCTGTGTGACAAGCTGGGTCTGGACACCATTTCTGCCGGTTCGGCGCTGGGCTTTGCTTGCGAGGCCGTGGAAAAGGGTCTGCTGGAGGCCGACCTGCGCTTTGGCGACGTGGAGAGCCTGGCCGCCATGCTGAAGGATATCGCTGCCCGGCGCGGCGTGGGCGACCTGTTGTCCAAGGGTGTGCGTGCCGCCGCGGCCCAGATTGGCGGTGGGGCCGACTATTTTGCCATCCACGTCAAGGGTCTGGAGCTGCCGGCCTGGGGGCCGCGCGGCGTGCCGGCCATGGGCCTGGCCTACATGACCGCCGACCGGGGTGGCTGCCACCAGCGGGCCTTTCCCATCCTTTATGAGGCTGGTGGCGAGGCGTGGAAGGGACAGACCTACGAGCGTCTGGCACTGGATGGCAAGGCCCAGCTCCTGGTTGAAGTGCAGAACCGCCTGGCAGGGCTGGACACACTCATTACTTGCGACTTTGCCCGCTATGCCATCCAGGATGCAACCTACCTGGAGCTGCTGGCTGCTGCGACCGGCCGTCGCTTGAGCCTCGATGACCTGTACCGGATGGGCGAGCGCATCTGGAACCTGACGCGGCTGTTCAATCTCAAGGCCGGCATGACCAAGGCCGATGAGGATCTGCCGTCCCGCTTTAAAAAAGAGCCGCTGCCCGATGGTCCGGCCGCTGGTCACCATTTTACCGATGCCGACATTGAAAAGCTACTGGCCGACTATTACGCCGCACGCGGCTGGGACGAAAATGGCGTACCCCGGCCTGAAACCCTGGTTACTCTGGGCGTCGAGTACCCACGCCCATGATATGCAACACGCAACAAACAACACGCAACATGGATCACGTGATTAGGAGAATTTTCAAAGATGATTAACCTTCGTTCTTTCACAGTACCTACGGTTGTCAAACATGCCCCGGGGGCCATCGCCTGCCTTGCCGACGAGATCAAGGCCCTGGGTAGCAAACGCCCCATGCTCGTCACCGACAAGGGGCTGGTCAACGCCGGCCTGGTGGACGAGGCCGCCAAGTGCCTCAAAGCCGGCAATGTGGATTATGTTCTGTTCGACGGCGTCGTGCCCAACCCTGGGATCGAGCTGGTGGACGATGCTGCCGAGATGTACAAAGCTGAAGGTTGTGATGGTCTCATCGGCTTTGGCGGCGGCAGTTCGATGGACACTGCCAAGTCGATCGGCGTCGTTGCCGTACACGGCGGCTCCATTCTCGATTTCGAGTGGGCCGACCCGCAACCCATCGTCAATCGCATCCCTTCTCTTGTTTGCGTGCCCACTACGTCGGGCACCGGTAGCGAGGTGACGCTGTGGGCGGTCATCACCGACCCGGCCCGCAAGATCAAGTACAACGTGGGTGGCACGGGTCTGATCGCTGCCCATGTGGCGCTCATCGATCCCAGGCTGACGATCGGTTTGCCGCCGCGCATCACCGCCGGTACCGGCATGGATGCCCTGACTCATGCCATCGAGTGTTATACCTGCGCCTACGCCCAGCCCTGGCCCGACGCCGTGGCGCTGTGGGCCATTGAGA
>CAZYSK010000202.1:0-2777 GCA_964649415.1 uncultured Anaerolineales bacterium | reverse complement strand
TGGTTCAGGGATCGAAGACCTGACCGGGCGGATGAGTACATCCGATGCGAAACCTGTCAGGTCTGGGAGCGGGGCAAACAACGGAGGACTTCATGGAAGAATATCCAGTTGTGCTGGCGGGTGATCTTTCGATGGAACGGACGCATCGCGTTCTCTCAGCCTTGGGGCCACTGTGGGGGCCTTTTGCCCAACCTGGCCCTGTTCACTTCGACTTGCGCGGCGTCACGTTTATCTGGCCCTCAGTCATCACGCTTTTGACCACGGCTGTCATCCGACTGCTGCAGGAGGGGTTCTCGGTGCGCGTCAGCCGTCCGGAATCCGACAAGGTCGACGGCTACCTGAACCGGATCGACTTCTACGAACTGGTGGGCATGGATGTGGACTATCCCTGGCGCAGGCACAGCGCCGATGGACGCTTCCGCGAGGTGGTGCAGGTGCAATCGGAGAGTGAGGGCGAAGTGGTGGTCGGCGAGGTCATGGCGATCCTGAACTGCAACGTGGACGGTGTGGCAGGCGTGTACGACGCGGTGCACCACGCCTTCTTGGAGGTCGTGAATAACGTCTTCCACCACGCTCAGTCACCGACCCAGGCAGTCATATGCGCGCAATCCTATCCGTGGCACCGGCGCGTGGAATTGGCGGTGGCGGATAGCGGGCGGGGCATTCCGGCCAGCCTGAGCCGTAATCCGGATTTGGCCGGCCGTTTCGACAGCGCGGCGGAGGCCATTGAGCTGGCCGTGCAGCCTCGCGTGACCGGGCGACCTGAGCACAACACCGGGGAGGGGCTCTTCTTCTCCCTCGAGTTCATCAAGGCCAACGGCGGACAGGCTTGCATCCACTCACAAGACGGGGCATTGTGGGTACGGGGGAGGAAGGCCAAAGCATGGCGTGTCCCGTTTTGGCCGGGCACGTGGGTCAGCTTGTGCTTCCGCTGTGATTGCCCGGTGGATACCGGCGCCATCTTCAATCAGTACGCGCCGCCTGAGAACGACTATGACTGGCTGTTCTAGGGCGTGGGGCGGGTTCGCGCGTCTCCCAGTGCAACGTCGTGCTATGGAGGCGGAGCAGTCCTGATGCGCGGTATGCTCTGACCGACGGGGGGAAGGACATGGAGATTATTCAATTGACAACGTGGGGGAACTCCCTGGGAACCCGTGTGCTCGGCGAGAGGATCCGGCGGCACGTGGAAACGCTCATCGAGCAGGGGGAGGTCATCCATCTGGATTTCGGCGGCGTGCAGGTTGCGTCGCCCTCCTTCGTAGATGAGCTGGTGGGAAAGCTCTTCCTCAAGTACGGTCAGGCCAACCTGCGGGGACGGTTGCGGGTGGTGGACGCTTCTCCCGAGGTCCAGGCTCTGGTTCGCCGCATGGTGGCCGAGCGTATGAAGGAGAGCGTTGCACGCGGCCCGGAGGTCCGGGAGGAAGGTGTGGGCTATCAAGCGCGAAGTGAGGAGGAACCCCATGCCGGGGCAGCGGTGACCGCGGGTGTCCCCTCGCCAGGCCCGGAGTTAGACCCCTTCCAGGTTCTGGATGCCGTTCAGTGTGACTACCTGACCTACGTCCGCACCTTCCAGCGCTTCCAAAACCCCGAAATACGCGACTGGGTGCTGGAGCGGGTGCAGAGCGGCACACTGCTCTGGAAACCGCCCTTCGTCCAGCTCTCGCGCCCCTTTGCCCCCGGCGCCGCGCTGGAGACGCTGGTCGAGGAGGGCCTGCTCCACCCCGACACCCCACCCATCTTCCGCGCCGACCCCGCCGATCCCGCCTCACCCCCCGTCTCTCTCTACCGGCACCAATCCGACGCCATCCGCGCCATCCTCGGTCCCCAATCTACCAATTTACCAACCTACCGGCCTGCCAACACCGTCGTCGCCACCGGCACCGGCTCCGGCAAATCCTTCGCCTTCGGCATCCCCATCGTATCCGAGGCGCTCCGGGCGCGAGAGCGGGATGTGCGCGGCATCAAGGCCGTCATCGTGTACCCCATGAACGCCCTGGCCAACTCCCAATACGACGACTTCGCCCGCCGCCTGGACGGCACGGGCCTGCGCATCGCGCTCTACACCGGCGATACCGCCCACTCGCCCGCTGAAGCGCTTGAGCGATACCGTCGCGCCACCGGGCGCGAGACACCGTACGACAGCGAGGTGCTCTCTCGCCAGGAGATCCAGGAGCACCCGCCGGACATTCTGATGACCAACTACGTCATGCTGGAGCTGCTCCTCACTCGCTTCGAGGATCGGCGGCTTTTTGCCCAGCCCGGCGTACTGCGCTTCCTGGTCCTGGACGAGGTCCACACCTACACCGGCAAGCGCGGGGCCGACGTCGCCGCGCTGATCCGCCGCCTGAAGCAGCACACGCACACCGGGGGCAAGCGGGCCGGGGACGGCCTGCGCTGCATCGCCACCAGCGCCACAGTGGAGGCCCCCGGCGCTGGGGGCCTCAGCGCCGCCGAGGCCGTGGCCGATTTCGCCCAGCGGCTCTTCGGCGAGCCCTTCGCCCCCCAGAACGTGGTCACCGAATCCTACGCGCCCCTGCCCGACGACCTGCCGCCGCTCACCCGCGCCATCGCCGGGGCCCTCGCCAGCGGCCCCAGGACCGTCCCCCAACTGTCCGACGACCTGGACGTCCCCATCGACCAGGTTCAGCAGGCGCTTCTCCATTCTCCGTTCTCCAATCTCCATTCCCTTGTTCCCAAGCTCCACGCCTTCTTCTCCCAGGGGCGGGCCATCGCCGCCTGCCTGGATCCCGCCGGCCCGCATCTCAACGACCGCGGCG
>CAZYSK010000201.1:0-2844 GCA_964649415.1 uncultured Anaerolineales bacterium | reverse complement strand
ATGGGGCCGAAAACTGCCCCCGTAAAAAAGGCGACACCTCTTGACTAACTCACCGGGCCTGCAAAGTGCAAACCGAGTTTCTTTGTGAAATGAACCATCTCAAATGCGGGAAGTTATAGATTTACAAACCCTACGGATCGGGGATGTTGTGGCTTTGGGCGCGGTTCTTCCATAGGCCAAGCAGAAACAGAGAGCGGCTAATCACCACAGCGGCAGTGAATCCGAGGATACCTATGAGTACTGCGTGACAGACGGCGGTATCGGGCAGAACCAGCGTCACACCGATGGCGCCGAATAGGAAAAAGCCATAGTACTTGCCCACCGGGTCATAGATGGGCCGGTCGAGCCTCGACGTCAGGACGAACTGGGCAAACATCAGGATGAAGAGGGGCAACACCCAGAACGGATATAGGTCCTCCATCCAGAAAGCCCAGAACGCGGCCAGGATGAGGATAAAGTCGGCCGTGGCATCCGAGTACGGCCCCAAGAATGGGATAGAGACACCACCCACTCGCCTCGCCACGTAACCGTCGAGTGCGTCGGTAGAGACGGCGAAGACGAAGATGCAGAGGGTCCACGTTGCCAGGTCGTTCAGAAACGTGTACAAAAACAGGGGCGCTGCGACGAACCGGACGGCGATCATGCCGGAGACAAGGATGGTTCCAAGATGTTTGCTGGTGTAGTTGTCGTCCACGATCTCGTTATCTAGCACGTGAAAGCGTGAAATGCAGAGACGTGCGACGTGAATCATGTCTCACATCTCAGGTTCCTGGTCACCAGGCGGGGGAATCTTCTGAGCCTCTTGCCTCATCGCCTCCATCGCGTCATTGGTGCCGTACTGAAACTTGTTGGGCGTTATTGTCCAGACGGCATAGGACGCGACCAGGCTCCCGTTCGCCTCCCGAACCAGGTTTTCCATCATAGGGAGCGACTGGGTGGTTGTGCCCGCGGCTGATATAATGACGACCGTGGGCTGGCCTCCCAGGTCTCCCAGCGCTTCCAAGTACCTCTGAATGCGCCGCGACGGTTCCCAATCATACGTGGGTGATCCCAGCACCAGGAGGTCATAGTCAGAAAGATTGGTGGGGGCCTGTGAGCTTGCCGTGGTGATGTCCACGCGCCACCCGTTGGAGACCAGGCCCTCGGCAAAGGCGCGGTTGACACTCTTTGGAAAACCACTCCTTCCAGGGTGATAGACCACCAGGGCTGTACCCGCGGTCCCTCCTGGGTTCAGAGTCTCTACCTCGCTGACCACCTCGACGTTGACAAAAAGACTCAGTATCCCTTGCCAGGATATGAACAGCACGACGGCGGACACGAAGGCGGCGATCAGGCCCTTCTTCAGTATTTCTGTGCCGACCACGATCAATCGCACAATCATAGCGGCAGCGAGAACGAGAAAGGCAATGGACACCGCTGGGGACATGGCCCAGTAACCGTTCGCATTCCAAACAAACGCGCCTATGAATATCCCCGCCAGAACAGAAATAGCCCCTGCATCTTCCTTCTTGACGAACAGTGATTCGATTCCCGCCACGAGCGGCACGGCGATCGATATCAACATGGGAAACAATATCATGATCGCGAGCCCTCCTTATGATCTCTCGATGAACAGTCTTGTCTGTACCAAGCAGGTGACCCCGGCAAGCACAACACATGTCACCGTGCTGATCGGCGTGAGCGTACAGTGTGCTTTGTAGCCAAGCATGCATTCCCGATACATCATAGGTGCTGGCATAATCGTTAATAGAGCTCCCAGCACCCACAAAATCGAAAGCGCCAGCAAGGTGAAATAGCCCGGTTTTCTCTTCTTTTTCACAGAAACCTCCGCCTGGAAACCTCGCCGCTCCGGTTAGTCAGTTCCCACCCACGTTACTTTCGCTGGGTTTCGTTCTGGCCACTTCTTGAACTTCAGCCGGGGGTAGCCCATAGCCAGCGCGCCATAGATCTGGTGGGTCTCTGGCAAGCCAATCAGTCTGGCGATGCTATCATCCCGCTCGCTGACAAACACGGCAAAGCCTGTATAGAAGCAGCCAAGCCCAAGGGCCTCCGCTGCCAAGGCTGCATTGTGGAGGGCAATGTTCGCATTGGTGCCCGCAAACGTACCCCCTACGCTATCAGCGCAGAAGAGGATCAGTACGGGTGGCTTGTGAAGGATGAGATCTGTCCCACTGTTGTACAGTTCCGCAAGACCTGCCAACTCTGGCGCCAGCTCGCCAACGTACGCCGCTCCGCGTCGCCCCAGCATAGCTCGCATGATCATCCTGCCGATCGCGTACCGGAACGGCATCGCCATTCTCGCCAGGCCCTTGGCCGTCAATGCGCCGATCTCTTGGATGATCTCCTTGTCCTGGACAACGACAAACTCGGTGCTCTGTTCGTTGTGTCCGCTGGGTCCGAATCGGGCGACCTCTAGTACCTTTTCGAGCATTTCCCTTTCAACGGGCTTGTCTCTAAATGCACGCTTTGATCGACGACTGCGTATGAGCTCGCGTACTTGATCGTACGTGGGAACGAGCTCCGACCTGACGGGCTGTACCGTGCCCTCTGGGAAATGGCTGTGTGATATGGCTCCCTGGGGACAAATGGCCACACACTGTCCGCAGCGAAAGCATCTTTCCCGGTCAGGCTCAACGGTTGGGATGGCGCCCTTCTCTTCTTGCTGGATAATGGCGACCGGGCACGTCATCGCGCAAAGGCCGCATTTCTTACACAGATCTGCGTCATGTGTGATTTCAACCATGTTCGGTCCTCCTGTTCTTTCTCAAGATCTGTTCCCCTCTTGGACAGTCCGACTGCTCTAGCTTTCGGCGGCAGGTTTCCTATAGTGTAGAAAGAGGTGAA
>CAZYSK010000200.1:0-2952 GCA_964649415.1 uncultured Anaerolineales bacterium | reverse complement strand
CCCAGCGCGGCGACGAACAGCAATCCGAACAGGGCATAGATGCGAAAGATGGATGGCCAGGCAATCTGCACCACGAACGGCGGGATGCGTGCCGATGGCCCCGTGCCCACCTGCAGATAGGGGATGAACATATCGCTCACCCACGCGCCCAGGCCGGTGCCCGCCCCCACCCCGAGCAGGATCAGGAACGCCAGTTCCCAGGCCAGGAACATGGTCATCTGCCGGGATGAGAGCCCGATGGCCCGCAGGATCCCCAGTTCGATAAAGCGCCGGCGGAAGGAAAAGAGCGCGTACAGCAAAAAGCCCAGCACCGTCAGGAGAGCGGCGGCCGCAAACCCGACCGAGAGCAACCCGAACAGCCCCTGGCGTTCCGGCTGCCGTTGTTCTTCACTCACTTGCACAAGCGGGGCATCCCAATCCAGCACGTTCAGCCGCAGCTCGCGCACGCCGGTCACGACACCCTCATAGTCCACGTCCCTGTCGACCGTCAACCAGACGTCGTACGGGAACTGGCCCCCTGCCTGCTCGAACAAAAAGTCCAGGTCGCCCACAAAGAGCGGCCCATCTTCTTCCTCGTACCAGGTGGGGAACAGGTCAAAGCCTCCCACGATCTTGACGTCGATCTCATTGCGCTGTCCGTAGGTGTAGACGCTCACGCGAAACGTGTCGCCCGTCTTGAGCGCGTGCTGGGCCATGAACGTGCGCGGCACCAGCACACCATCCCGGTTGACGGCCAGTGCGTTCATCAGTGCCCCCAGGCTGGCCGGGGCGAAATCCCGCCGCCAGAAAGCGACCTGGGAAAAGTCGACGCGGTCGACGCCCAGGAACGCGCCCTCCTGTCTCCCCCCGCTCAACTGGGTGATGGCCTTGTACCGCCCGACCCGGGCGGCCGCCTGGACCCCCGGCACCTTGAGGTGCTCGGACACGGGGAGAAAGAGCCAGGCCGGGCCGGCTTCCTCTTCCTCCTCCTCGTCAGTCAACCCACCGGCTCCGCTCCCTGCCCCCGCAAAGGGACTGGTGGATGTCTCTGTGCTTTCGCCCAGCTCTACCAGCCGCATGTCCGCGCCGACCTGATAGTACATCTGGTCGTACAGATGGTCATCCAGCGTCTCTGCCAGCGAGGCGGTAAAGGCGGACAGGCTGAGCGTGAGCACCAACAGCATCAACGGCGCGGCGTAGAAACCGGGCGTGCGTGAAAGGTGCCGCCCTGCCAGCAGGATGCCCACACCGCCCACGCGCGAGGCGATCCAGGATATGCCGGCCATGAGGGCCGGCAGGATGCGCAGGATAAAGAGGGTCAGCGCAAAGATGCCCAGCGCCGGCACGAGAAAGAGCAGCGGATTCTGGAAAGGATCGTTCAACACCTCTCCGCCGCCCGCAGGCAGGACGATACTGCCCTGTTGCCTGAGCTGGTACGTGCCGTACGCCGCCGGGATGAACAGCATGACGTCCAGCCAGGCGCGCTGCCACCACGGCGGCCGCAGCGCGCGGGCGCGCTCTTGCTTGTACGTGACGATCGTGTGCCGGGCAGCGCCGAGGGTGGGGCCGATCTGTGCCAACAGCGCCAGCCCGATGGCGACCAGGCCCAAGCGCAGCGTGTTCATCGTGATCCCCACGCGCAGACTGGACGGGGCGCTGAAATCGAGGAAACTGCGCGCCCGGCCGATGACGTGGGCGATCATCTCGCCCGCTGGCGAGCCGATGGCCAGCGCCAGCGCTCCCAGCAGCAATCCCTCCAGCGCCGCGATCCCCACCACCTGGGCCGCCGTGGCCCCACGGCTGCGCAGCACGGCGATCTCGTTCCGCTGCCGCGCGACCGAGAGTCCCACCACCAGGCCGATGAACGCCAGGATCAGGCCGATGATGGGCACGCTAAAGGCATAGAGCAGGATCGTCAACAGCCTGGCAGCGCGCCGGTATTCCTGCAGAGCGCCCACCGGCGATACGTCCAACCGGGTGTTCGGCAGAAGCGATGCTGCCTGCTGCCGCACCGACGTGATCCGGCCCAGGAGCGGACCGGCGTCGCTGGCGTGGACGTCGGAGCCATCCATGACCAGATACCACATCCCCAGGTAGACCTCGCCCTCCAGGTAGGGGCTGATGCGGCCCACAAACGTCTCCTCGGGCACGAACAGCACATCCTCCAGCGCCTTGGGATCGTAGAACCAGAACTCTGCCTGCGGATCTGTCGCCCTCCACACGCCGGCGATGCGCACCGGCATCTGTGTGGTGCGCTTTCCCTCGTCCGTATCGCGGCTGGCAAAGGCGATGTACGTCTCGCCGACCTGCAGGCCCAGGTCGAGCGCCAACTGCTCGCTGATCAGCACCTCGACGGTGCTATCCTGCGCCGGGACCGCCGCCGCCGGGAAACTGCCCTCCAGGACGGTGACGTGGTTCTCCATGCCGCTGGCAAAGGCGAAACTGGTCCAGGTCAATGGGTCCTTGACGTCGGCGTAGCCGATGTCCTCCTGGGGAAAGAGCCGAAAGTTGTCGGTCTTGAAATAACGCACCAGGATTTTCCGCGGCAGGCCCAGGCCAACGCCCGCCGGGCCGGAGAGGTACGTGTCCACCGGCTGCGTGTCCTCCCACTCCACCGGGCCGCCCCAGGCTCCGATGTAGCGGAACATGAACGCGAACGGCGGGTGGGGCCTCTGCACGGCTGCCTCTCCCTCACCTCCGGAGAGTTGCTCGCGCAGCACGCGGTAGTAGACCGCGTCGGCGTACAGGGGCGTGCCCATGGTCAGGGCCACCGTGGTGACCAACCCCAACAGGGTCGCCAGCGCCAGCCAGCGCTGGGAGAAGAGGCGTTTGGTGGCTACGACAAAGATCGCCCAGATGCGAAGCAGCACGTTCATACGCCCGGTCCCTCTACTGCCCGATCACGGTCTGGCCCTCGGCCAGGCCCTCTTCGATCTCGACGCGGTCCTCGCTCTCGATGCCGACCTTGACGTC
>CAZYSK010000199.1:0-2992 GCA_964649415.1 uncultured Anaerolineales bacterium | reverse complement strand
GGCGGCGATTCTGAGCACGTCGAGCCGCTGTTCGAGGAACTGGCCCGGCGCCCGTTTCTGGACCAGGAGGGGCATCTCTTCGTCATCGTTGGCCGGGGCACGTATTCCTCGGCCGTGCTGAACGTCGTCGAATTCGAGCACAGGACACACGCGATCTTCGTGGGAGAAGCGCCTTCGAGCGTGCCCGACCACTACGGACAGGTTGCATCCTTCGTCCTGCCCAACTCGCGCGTCCGCGTGGATTACTCGACCAAGCGCTTCCCGATGACCAAACTGGCGTCGGGAGAGAAACTGAGTCTGGGCGACTGGCTCGGTGTGCTGGGCTATTCCAGCGCCCGCTTCCCCCTCGACGCCGCCGGCACGGGTTCTTTCGAGCCAGACGTACCGGCCTCGCCCACGATTACCGACTACCTGACCGGCCGCGACCCGGCGCTGGAGGCAATCCTGGGCCGATAGC
Organism: uncultured Anaerolineales bacterium; assembly: GCA_964649415.1. Classification (GTDB taxonomy): domain Bacteria; phylum Chloroflexota; class Anaerolineae; order B4-G1; family B4-G1; genus CAZYSK01. The sequence continues at coordinate 2,535 of CAZYSK010000199.1, read as the reverse complement.
AGGGTGGAGGAGGCAAGACGCAGGATGCACGATGCAAGACGCAAGACGTTTGACGCAAGACGCAACACGCACCACGGCATTACAACTCGAAATGGAGGTAAGTAACGTGCCTGATCCCATCATCACCACATCCCACCTGACCCGCCGCTTTGGCGAGCTGACGGCGGTGGACGGCGTGGATCTGCGGGTGCCACAGGGCAGCGTCTATGGCTTCCTGGGGCCCAACGGCGCGGGGAAGACTACGACCATCCGCATGCTGCTGGGGCTGATCCGGCCCGACGCGGGCGAGGTCGCGCTCTTCGGCCTGCCGCTGCGACCCAACCGCATCGCACTGCTGCGGCGGGTCGGCGCATTGGTGGAGGGACCCTCGCTCTACCCTCACCTCACCGGGCGCGAGAACCTGGAGGTCACGCGCCGCCTGGTCGACGCGAGGCGTGCCCAGCGCGAGCGGGCCTTGCACCTGGTCCACCTGGAGGACGCCGCCGACCGGCTTGCCCGTACTTACTCGACGGGTATGAAGCAGCGGCTGGCGCTGGCCCTGGCGCTCATGGCCGGGCCCGATCTGCTGATCCTGGACGAGCCCACCAATGGGCTCGACCCGGCCGGCATCCGCGAGATTCGCGAGCTGATCACCACCATGCCGGGCGAGTTCGGCATCACGGTCTTCCTCTCCAGCCATTTGCTGAGCGAGGTGGAGCAGGTCGCCACGCACATCGGCATCATCCAGGAGGGGCGGTTGCGCTTCCAGGGGACGCTCGACGCGCTCCACGCGCAGACGGCAGAGCGGCTGACGCTGGAGGTCGACCGGCCCCGGCAGGCCGAGTGCTTGCTCCGGGACGCAGGCTGGCGGGTGCGGAGCAACGGGGGGGATCGCCTGTCTGTGGCCGTCAACGGACGCTCCGACGTGGCGTTGATCAACGCGCAGTTGGTCCGCGGCGGCGCCAACGTCACCCACCTGAACCTGGCCCAACCCACGTTGGAGGACATCTTCCTGGCTTTGACGGAAGGAGATTGATCGTCGTGGTACGTGAACGGCAGAGGAGCAGACTATGTCGATACTTATACGCTCACTAAGCGCAGAGATTTTGAAGCTGCGGCGCACCTTGGCGCTGTGGCTGGCCGTCATCGGGCCGTTGAGCATCGTGGGCCTCGAGTTCCTGGTCACGTGGCAGCGCGGGGCGGCCTACTTCCGCCAGACGGAGAATGCCTGGTTCAAGTTTGGCCGGGAGATGTTCTTCGCTTCCTCGATGATGGTGCTGCCGCTGTTCATCGCGCTCCAGGCAGCGCTCCTGGCAGGACTTGAGCACGGGAACGAGCAGTGGAAGCATCTCCACGCCTTGCCACTGCCCCGTTGGGGGGTATACGCGGCCAAGCAGTTGGTCGGGATGGCGTTGATCGGGCTCAGCATTGGCCTGCTGGTGTTCGGCACCGTGCTGGCGGGGTTGGCGCTGCACGTCCTCGACCCCGCGTTTGGCTTTGCGGCCGCGATTCCCTGGGGACGGTTCTTCAAGTTCGCCGCCGGGGTCTACCTGGCCTCGTGGCTGATGGTCTCGATCCATACGTGGATCGGCCTGCGCTGGAAGAGCTTCGTGCTGGCGATGACGGTCGCGGTCGTGGCGACGCTGCTCGCGATGGTGGTCAGGGCCGATTCCGCGTTTTCGCGCGTCTACCCCTGGGCCATGCCCAGCGTCCTGTCCTATGCCTTCCGCACGGGCCGGGTCTCGTGGCTGCCGGTGGTCTGGGGCTCGTTGGGTGGCGTCGCCGTCGCGGCCTGGGGTTCCCGGGCCGTCACGCGCCGCGACGTACTGTAGGGGTGGAGGGGAGGGAGAGAACCATGTGCATCCTTATCCGCGCACTTAGTGCAGAAACCTTGAAGTTGAAGCGGACGTTGGCGCTGTGGCTGGCCTTCGTCGGGCCGCTAGTCGTCGTGGGCTTCGTGCTCCTGTCGTTTGTCGGTCAGGGTGAGGCGTCCGTCGAGTCGCTGCCGGATAGCGCCTGGATCGAGTTCGTGCAGATGGTAAACATCTTCTGGTCGTTGCTGGTCCTGCCGCTCTTCGTCACCTTGCAGACAGCACTGTTGGCCGGGGTGGAGCATCAAAGCGAGCAGTGGAAGCACCTGTACGCGCTGCCGATCCCCCGCGGAGCCGTGGTGGCGGCCAAGCAGCTCGCGGTAGCGGCGCTGATGGGACTGAGCCATGTAGCGTTGCTGGCGTTTACCATCCTGGGTGGGCACCTGCTGTGGCTGCTCCGGCCGGACATGGGATTCCACGTGGCGATCCCGTGGCCGGAGCTCGTCAAGCCGGTGGGCGTGATCTACCTGGCCTCGTGGCTCATCCTGGTTATCCATACCTGGATCGGCCTGCGCTGGCGCAACTTCGCCGTAGCCTTGGCCGCCGGCATCGTGCTGACCGTGGCGGGGATGGCCGCCATCAACAGCCGGTGGGGCAGCTACTATCCCTGGGCGCTGGCGGGGGGCATCATCAACGCCCTGCACAAAGGAGAGCCGTTCCGGCTGGCCGAGTTCCTGTTCGGCGC
>CAZYSK010000198.1:0-2995 GCA_964649415.1 uncultured Anaerolineales bacterium | reverse complement strand
GAGATGGTGCGGTAGCCCACGTCCCGCGCGCCCCCGGGCCGGGCGGTGACCACCAGCAGGTTGATGGTCGGCGACACGCGCACCCCGGCGCGCACGGCCTGCGGCCTCAGGTTGCGCCGCACGACGGGGGCCTGGAGCGCCAGCGCTTGGGGCAGGTCCGGGTCCTTGAGCGCCTCCCAGTGTAGCGCGTGGAAGCCGGGCGAGCCCGCGACCTCGAAAACGAGGTGCTCGATGCCGCCCTGGAGGGCTTCCTGGTACCGGGCGTAGGCCCGCCGGTCGGCGAAGACCTGGTCGAAGAGCGCCTCGCCGTAGGCCATGATGCTCCCGGCAGCCTCCCGGGCCTGCACCTGGCGGGTGAAAGGGAAGCGCACGTGCCGCTCGAAGTACCACTCCAGCCGCGCCTCCTCCTCTGCGCTGAAGGGATTGCTGACCGTGATAGGGTACTCCTCCCCGTGCTCGAACACCAGGCACGCGTTGCTGCCGTCGGGCTGCGGGTCTCGTTCGCGGATGGTGATGCAGGCCATCACGCCTCCTCCGTGACCACGAGCAGGTAGGCCCCGCCCGGCTGGCGCACGGCGTCGACCTTGAGCGCCGGCTTGCGGGACAGCCTCTCCTCGAAATAGGCCGTGAGCCGGTCCTTGACCGCGTCCTTCAGCGCGTCGAGCGCCAGGCCCCCGGCCACCCCGGCCGCGCCACTCAGCAGCACCAGCCCCTGTTGCACCAGTTGGGGGTCGAGCGGGAAGCCCTGGGGCGGCTGGTGCCCCAGCCGCGCCTCCGCCACCGCGCGGCACTCGGCCGCGCCGTTCCACGCGGCGACGAAGTCCTCGGAGCTCACGTCCAGCTCCGGGGCAAAGGCGATGGTGTAATCCATAGGTTCACCTCACGCTTTCCCAGAATCCCCCAGAATTCCCCAGAATTCGGAAGTCTTCTGAGACTTCCGAATTCTCAGGACGCTGTGGCTTGGCTAGACTGCCGCCTGACCATTTGTACCGGGTTTGCTGGCCCGCAACGGCCTGAAAGAGCCAGTGCTAGGCGCTTTTTGGCTCCGTCATAGACCCAGCACCGCCTGTTTACGGCGGTGCGGGTCGGCCGGATCGCGGAACGAATTTGCGCACCGATGCACTTAGTGTACATATCGTGTATTTCCCTTATCCGTGGTAGTCTCCTTCCGCCATCCTCCATGCCCGCTTCCTACTCCAGCCCCACATACCGCCCGAACAGCAACACAAAAAGCCCACCTGCACCGTGATCGTGTGGGCGGGCTCTGCGTTCCTGCACTATCTGCCTCCAAAGCGTTCCTGCTACCTGGGCCAACGTGGTTACATGCTCATATTCTATTGCAACTCCGCACGGATGTCAAACTGGGGATCCCAGAATTCGGAAGTCTTCTGAGACTTCCGAATTCTCAGGACGCTGTGGCTTGGCTAGACTGCCGCCTGACCATTTGTACCGGGTTTGCTGGCCCGCAACGGCCTGAAAGAGCCAGTGCTAGGCGCTTTTTGGCTCCGTCATAGACCCAGCACCGCCTGTTTACGGCGGTGCGGGTCGGCCGGATCGCGGAACGAATTTGCGCACCGATGCACTTAGTGTACATATCGTGTATTTCCCTTATCCGTGGTAGTCTCCTTCCGCCATCCTCCATGCCCGCTTCCTACTCCAGCCCCACATACCGCCCGAACAGCAACACAAAAAGCCCACCTGCACCGTGATCGTGTGGGCGGGCTCTGCGTTCCTGCACTATCTGCCTCCAAAGCGTTCCTGCTACCTGGGCCAACGTGGTTACGTGCTCATATTCTATTGCAACTTCCCACGGATGTCAAACTGGGGGTCCCCAGAATTCGGAAGTCTTCTGAGACTTCCGAATTCTGTAGCTACACTCCATACACCGCCGGGTGATCGGGCGGCAGCTTCTTCCACATCCGGTCGACCAGGATCAGCACCAGCGCGACGACGGCCCAGACCAGGCATAGGTCATATAGATTCCGCATAGGCACGAACGCCTGGGCCGCATTGGTGGCCGCGTGGGCGATGCCCGCCACCAGGATGCTCCCCTGGGCGCGGTTACAGATCCATACGATGAGCACGGAGAGCAGCGTGTGGCCCACGGCCATCTCGACCCAGTATCCCGGAGTCGAGACCGGCTGCCCTTCCGCCTGCCAGAAGAAGGCGTGCCATGACGTCCAGAAAACGGCGATGATCAAGGCTGCGACAAGCGGGCTGGTACGCGCTTGCAGCCTGGGCAGCGCGAAGCCGCGCCAGCCCGTCTCCTCCCCCGTGGCGTTGAAGAAGAAGAGCTGGTAGAGGAACTTGACCGCGAACAGGCCGATCAGCGCCAGGTTCATATCGGGGAAGCGCTGAGCCGGGATCGGCGGCCGGCCCAGGACGTTGCCGACGGGGAGGGAAAGCAGGATCGAAGCCGGGGGCAACACCAGGGCCAGGAGGGACCACCCCCACACCCCGCGCGGGCGGACCAACGAGGACAGGTAGCGTCTCACGGACGGAATGCGGGAATAGGCCGAAGCGATCACGAAGGCCACCGGCACCACCGCGACGGCGATCAGGCCGATCAACGCCGGGGATAGGGTAACGCCCTCGATGAATGCATGGTGGACGAGAAAGACGAGCGCAGACGCGACCCACGCGCCCAACAAGGCGATCCAGAATGCCCTGCGTGGACCTTCCCTCGCTCGGGTATTGGTGACCGCGGAGACGATGATCCCCGCCAGCCCAGGGCCGCAGACTGCTACGAAAGCCACGGGCAACAGCAGGAACTGCTCCCGCTGCAGGACCGCGCCCCACGAGAACGCCAGCCCCCAGGAGATGGCGAAGGTGATGACGAAGAAAGCCACGACTTGATGCCGCCTGATCCAGTCGGTGAGCCTGGTCATATTGCGCTCCTCCCAGAATTCGGAAGTCTTCTGAGACTTCCGAATTCTTAGTCTTAGGGTTCGTAAGAGAACAAGTTCCCGCACTTCACCCTGTTTCTCCAATCAGA
>CAZYSK010000197.1:0-3080 GCA_964649415.1 uncultured Anaerolineales bacterium | reverse complement strand
GTCCGCCGGAGTGCCGTCCCGCGCGCGGCAGAGCGAGCAGGGATGCTCGCGGTCCAAGACCAGTTCGTAGTGAGGCACGCAGGGCTGCCGGAGTGCCGTTACGCCCGCGGCAGAGCGAGCAGGGATGCTCGCGGTCCGAGGAACGGGAGTCAGGCCCCCTTTTCAGTCAGCGTCCATACGCGGCCGCCACCTCCGGCGCTGCACATCCCGGACATAGGGCACGTGCCGCACGCCCCACCGGACGCACGATCGACGTCCGCACATGCCCCCGCCACCGGCTTCAGGTACCCCATCCGGCCCAGGTCCTCCAGCATCGCCTCGACCAACGCTGGCGACGTATCCAGTACGCGGGCCAGGTCCTTCACACGATGCGTACCCCCGGCCCGTATCAGCTCCAACAGTTTCTGCAACAAGCGTCTATCTCCCGCTCAACACATCACGGAACACGCTACGCCTGTTGCGTGTTTCGTGTTCCGTCTACGCTCACTCCTGCTTCCTGCCCCCTGCCTCTCCCGTCGTGTATTTCTCCTATCCGTGGTACTCCCGCCCCCTGCCCCCTGCCTCTCCCGTCGTGTATTTCTCCTATCCGTGGTACTCGTCCCCCCCGCTCCCACGTCCCTCCGCCCGCCTGACCGCCCAGTATGCCAGCAGGCTGGCGATCAAGCCGGTGATGGGCACCGCCAGGACCAGCCCCATGCTCCCCGCCAACGTGCGCACGATCTCCTCCGCGATGGGCTCGCGGTTGATGCGCCGCCACAACGGCTCCTGGTAGATCGTGAACACCAGCATCAACGGCAGCGATGCCCCCACGTAGGCCAGAAGCAGCGTGTTGACCATGGCCGCGATGTGGTCCCGGCCGATGTTGAGGCTGCTGCGGAAGAGCTGGCGCCAGTTCAATTCGCGGTTGACGTTGGCCATCTCGAAGACCGCCGACGCCTGGCCCACGCATATGTCGTCCAGCACGCCCAGCGAGCCGATGATGATCCCTCCCAGCACGAGGCCACTGAAATTGAGGTCCGCGCCCAGCTCCATCACCAGATAGGAACTCTCCTCCACACTTAGACCAGTCAGGCGCGTCCAAGCGACGAAAAGATAGGCCAGCACGCCGGTCAGAACCAGGCTGAGCACCATACCGAGCATCGCCGCGTGGGCCTTGAGGTTCCAGCCGTACGTCAGGTAAGTGGACACCGCCAGCAACGCGGCCGAACCGACGATGCTGATCAACACGGGGTCGCGACCGGCGACGACCTGGGGCAAGATGAACAGGAACACCACCAACAGGCTGCACAACGTGCCGGACAGCGCGCGCACGCCCCGGCCTCGCCCCACCAGCACCACCAGGCCGATAAACAACGCCACGATCCAGACCAGTGGACCGGTGCGGACGAAATCCGAGATGTAGAAGCGGTCGCCGTTCGGCCCCGTCGTCCGCTCCAGGTAGACCCGGTCGCCGGGGCGAAACAGGCGTTCCTGGCTGATGACGTTGACCGTCCCTTCCTCGACCTCGATCTCCTCCCCTGCCAGTGAGCCGCGCTCAACCCGCAGCAACAGGCGCTGATAGGGCTGGTCCGTGCCGCCCCCAAGGGGGACCGTGCCTTCTTCCAACACCTCGATCACGCGCGCGGGCAGCGTCTCCGTCTCACCCGGCGCGAGGGGCTGTTCAGAGAGCGCAGACTCACCCTGCTCCGCGGGTGACTCCGCCAGCCGGGGCACCAAGAAGACGGTGACCACGGCCAGCAAGAGCAGCACGACCAGCCCGAGCACGAAGAAGCGCTCGAGTCCTGACGTTTGACGTTTGACGCCCGACGCTTGACGTTGGGGATCCGCCATCACAGCCCCGCCAGGCGCGCGAGCTGGAAGACCGCCACGCCGACACCCCACGAGACCACCAGCAGGAAGCCCAAGTTGAACAGCGTCCAACCCCACGACTTGGTCTCCTGCCGGACGGCGGCGACGGTGGCCACGCAGGGGATGAACAGCACCTGCATAGCCAGGAAGGCCAGCCCCGTGGCCGGAGAGAATATGGCCGCCAGCGTCTCCGCCAGCCCCACGCCTTCGCCCGCGGTGAACAGCACGCCCAGGACGGCGATCGAGTTCTCCTTGGCGATGAAACTGGCCAGTAGAGCGACGACCAGCCGCCAATCCAGGCCCATCAACTGGCCCGCGGGCTCCAGCCACCGGCCAACGGCGGCGAGGTAGCTCTGCTCCACATCTCCGCCGGGCAACACTGAGAGCGCCCACACCAGCACGGAGACAGGCAGAATCACGGTGCCGGCCTTCTGCACGAACTCCGCACAACGCTGCCAAACCAGGAGCCCGATGGTGCGCCAGTTAGGCAAGTGGTAGAGAGGCAGTTCCATGATGAATGCCGCTCGTTGGCCTCGAAAGACGGCCTTGTTGATCAGCACGCCGGAGAAGGCTAGCACGGCCAATGCCAGCAGGACCATGCCCCAGGACACCAGGGTGGCCGCCCGGCCGAAGAACGCGGGAGCGAGGAAAGCCACGATCGCCATCCGGGCCGTGCAGGGAATCAGCGGGGCCAACAGGATGGTCAACAGGCGCGCGCGCCGGGACTCAATCACGCGCGTGCCCAGCACCGCCGGGACGTTGCAGCCGAAGCCCAGGAACAGCGGCAGGAAGGACTTCCCATGCAACCCCATCAGGTGCATGAAGCCATCCATCACGTAGGCCGCCCGCGCCATGTAGCCGACGTCCTCCAATACGCCCATCACGGCGAAGAAGATCACCAATATCGGCAGAAACGTGAGCACCATGCCCACGCCGCCGACGACGCCATCCACGACCAAGCCTGAGAGCCAGGCAGGCGCTCCCGCCAGCCAGGTGCCTATCAGATCCGCCAGCCCACCCACCACGTAGGTATCCAGCAGTTCCACCATAGGCATACCCAGCGCGTACGTGAGCCCAAAAACGGTGCCCAGAATCGCCGCCAGGATCAGGAGCCCCCACAACGGGTGGGTGGCCCAGCGGTCCAGCCGCTCCGTCAGGCCGATCTGGCCGGCCTTGGGCCGGGTCACGGCGGCGCGCACCATGCGCCCGATCCACTCGTACCTGCCGCTGGC
>CAZYSK010000196.1:0-3104 GCA_964649415.1 uncultured Anaerolineales bacterium | reverse complement strand
GTCAAAGTTCAAGCGTGATGACCAAAATGGCCCTCTTTTCGGCAAACAAGTGGCCCTGTTTTCAGCTGACAGAAATGACTTGTATACCCAAGCCCCTCAGGGCGCAATCCAGAGCGCGTGCAATGGCACCTCGCGCTCCCTGCCAGACTGGCTATTGATTCTGCCACAACAATGTGGTATACTTGGCGTCAGATGAGCACACCGCTGGTTTGTGCAGCCATCCCACCAGGTACGTGATCAATGTGTAGACCATATTCCTCGCCGCACCCGTACAAGACCGCACTATGAGCCTGAGAGCCCTCGACTTCCCCACTGTTCTGAACACGTCAGTTGGCATTTTGTATGACAATGGACTACGTTGAAAGTTTGGCCAACCTGCACACGGATACTAGCCCTGCCCGCTGGCCGGCTACGATGCGCCATCGTGCTCCTCACAAACCTTTCCTGTTCCTCGCCGTTATGGATCTGGTTGCGCAAGGCGTGATCCAGACCCCGTTCATTGAGTTCACCGTTGACTTGCTGGATATGTTTGATCTATATTGGAGTAGCACCATGGCGCAAGGGAAAAGAAGTACGCCTGCGTTGCCTTTCTTCCATATGCGCAGTGAGGGATTCTGGCATCTGGTCCCAGTCCCGGGCAAGGAACAGGTCCTGGACGACGTGCCCCAGATTCGCTCAATCAGTAAATTGCGTCAGCTTGTGCTAGGCGCTGTTTTGGATGACGGTTTGTTCGATATGATGTTGGACGGTGAGTCGCGCGACGATCTGCGGCGTGTGTTGATTGAGACCTACTTCACTCCGGAAGTGTGGCCCATACTGGTCGAGTTAGGCCAAATCAGTACGGAGACATTCCAATACGGCCTCGAGTTGCAGGATCGGTCGCGACGACGTTTCAGACTCAGGGTGAAGGAGACTGGGCGGGGGCACTATCACCAAATCGCGCGCTCCACGGCATTCCGTCGGGTCATCATGGGGATATACGACTTCACCTGTGTCATGACCCAACTCCGTGTGATGACACCCGAAGGTCATTCGGCTGTCGTCGCGGCTCACATCGTCCCCTGGAACGAGAGCCACAACGATGATCCCCGAAATGGGCTTGCTCTTTCCCCTCTGTGCCACTGGGCTTTCGACCAGGGGCTGATCGGCGTGAACTCAGACTACCGAGTACTCGTATCACCGGCTATCCCAGAGGAAGACAAGGGCGCTGAACCATTGCTGTCGCTGGATGGGAGGGAGTTGCAACTGCCTGCCGAGCGTGCCCGGTGGCCGGCGAAAGAGGCCCTCACGTGGCACCGTCGGCATGTTTTCCGATCCGAAGCGCCGACGCAATTGCTGTGAACCGGCCTAAGGCTGGCGAGATATGCCAGAATCCGCCCGCTATGAGGTCACCGATTCCGAGACTTAGCACTTATGGAATTGGAGTTCCCCGTTAGGCGGCGGCTGCCGTCGCCTGGGACAGAAGCTTCCGACCCGGAGGGCTATGGCTGAGCTACCATGCGGCCCTAACGTGAGGGTACTGGCCCGAGAAACGAGTAGAATACTGCTGGGGCACTTGTCAGCAAGTTCTCCTTGGTGTATTCCTGCTGTCTCACCAGTTATTCTCTCCAGCATAGTCGTCGTAGCAATGGCCTAGCCATCCACCCACTGGCGTATGTCCCCTGCCAGGCCTGCCTCATCGCGACGCTCTGCTTCCGGAAACCAGCGCTATGGGATCTGAGGGACCGCTCTCCCCACATGCGCCGCTGACCGAAACCCAGAATCCGTGCCCATCCGTGTCAATCCGCGTCCCACTCCCCCTCCGACCTTGCCACCGCCCCGAACTATGGTATGCTTGCCTTCGCAGACCATACCCCCAGGAGAGCACGCCCATGAGCCTACACGTGACCCAGATCGACCTCGCCGACCGCCGCCAGGTGCGCCAGTTCCTCGATCTGCCCTTCCGCATCTACCGCGACGTGCCCCAGTGGGTGCCGCCGCTGGCGCCGGACGCCCGGCGCATGCTCAATCCGCGCCACCACCCCTTCTACGAGCACTCCGAGGCCGCCTTCTTCCTGGCTCGGCGCGAGGGCGGGCAGCCCCTTGGCCGCATCGCTGTCCTCGACAACCGGCGCTACAACGACTACAACCATGAGCGCACCGCCTTCTTCTACCTCTTCGAGTGCGCGCCCGACCCCGACGCGGCGCAGGCTCTGTTCGAGGCCGCCTTCGCCTGGGCGCGCGCCCGCGGCCTCTCCCACGTCATTGGCCCCAGAGGTTTCACCGCCCTGGATGGCTTCGGCATGCTCGTGCGGGGCTTCGAACACCGCCCTGCCTTCGGCCTGCCCTACAACTTGCCCTACTACCCCGGCCTGGTCGAGGCCGCCGGGTTTGAGCCGGAGGGCGAGTCGGTCTCCGGATACCTGTCTGCCCACATGCAGTTCCCCGAGGAGATCCACCGCGTGGCCCAGCGCGTGCGGCAGCGCCGTGGCTTGCACGTGGCCCGCTTCACCACGTCCCGTGAGCTGCGCGCCCTGGTCCCCAAGTTCCAGGCCCTGTACGATGCCTGCCTGGGCGGCGCGCCCGGCACCGTGCCCCTAACCGAGGGCGAAGCGCGCAGTATGGCCCGGCAGTTGATGTGGTTCGCCGACCCGCGCCTGGTCAAGATCGTGATGAAGGACGAGCAACCGGTCGGCTTCCTCCTGGCCTACCCCGACATCTCGGCCGCCGTGCAGCGCACGCGCGGGCGCGTCTTCCCCTGGAACTGGGTGGATCTCCTGGGCGAGTTCCGCCGCACCAAGTGGGTCAACGTCAACGGGGCCGGCATCCTGCCCGAGTACCAGGGCCTCGGCGGGACGGCGCTCCTCTTCAGCGAGCTCCAGCGCAGCATCGTCGAGGGCGGTTTCGAGCATGCCGAACTCGTGCAGATCGGCGTCGAGAACGACAAGATGCAGCGCGAGCTGCGCCGCCTGGGCGTGGACTTCTACAAGGCGCACCGGACGTACCGGCGGGCGCTGTAGGGGGATAGAGAAACATCTTCTCTCTGCTCTCTCTGCGAATCTCTGTGAAACACTCTGTGGATGTATGGTCTCAATATGTAGGGGCGAACCCTCGTGGTCGCCCTC
>CAZYSK010000195.1:0-3207 GCA_964649415.1 uncultured Anaerolineales bacterium | reverse complement strand
CTTAGGGGCTGCCTCTTGTTTGCCGAGCAGTTACCTCCGGCGCGTTACGCGCGCACGCAGGTCGGCTACCACCACATCCTTCTCAATGCACGCCTCTCTCAACTCTGTAAGAGCTGGTCTATTACCTCGTACCACATTGAGCACGATCGTCTCTGCGGCGATGAATTCATCGCTGATGTCAGCCACTTCTGTCGCGATATCTCTTGGAATGGTTGTCACGCCGTTGAGATCGCCATGCAGCAAGTCATCAGGGTAGATCGCCACCCCGCCTACGTACACTGGCGCGTGAACGTCGACCACGTGGCAGAAACCGTGCGCGCAGATCGTCGAATGGGAGAACAGTGGGAAGTTGAGCCCTCGCACTTGGTCCAGGTCACGCCCGGCGCCACTCGTGATTAGCCCAACTGCCCCGAAGGCCTGGTATGTCGTGCACATCACCTCACCAAATGTCGCTCCTACGGACGGATCGTCCAAGTCCTGGAATACAACCACAGGTGGTCCCGAGAGGTCACCGAACCGCTCTACTTGCGCGGCAAGGTCGCCGTAGATATCACCAGCTCGCGGAGCCAGCGACGCGCGGAAGGTGGCTGTTGCCGCGAAGCCAATGAACGGCGGCAGCTCTGGGAAGCACGCTTTGATGCGTCCATCCATGAAACCGGTGTTGCGCGGCCGTACATCGAAGAGCTCGACTATGTTACAGACGGTCGGCGTGTCCACAGCCCGTAGTTTCTCCAGCACATCAAGTGAGATATCCCCCATTCAATTGCCTCCTGGCATCGTTGGTCACTTCTGCAAATGCTCGCCTTGACACGCGCACGTTTTCGGCCGCCGCGCTTCTCAAGAACGGCTGCCCAGGCGAACGACGGTTTTCAGCGAGACTATCATTGGATGAGTGGCTCAGAACCTGGACCGAGATTGGTTTCTGCTTTGCCACTCAAGGTGGACAGATGACTGCACTCCCGCTGGCGGGTGCCATCTCCCATCCAGCGGGAGATCCCTGCTAGCCGGCGAGGTCCGCCTGCTATGCATAGTGCCTGATTGTCTGCCGCAGAGCCTCAAGTTGCGAGTTTACCTTATCCAGCGTTGGCATTCCTGTCTTGAAGAGGCATAGGCTTCGCCGGAATTCCTCGACGTTGGGACAGTCACCCTCGTTGTAGCTCTTCACGCACCCCTTGTAGCGCGGATCGAAGTTCGGCGCCCGATCGCGGGCCCCATAGAATGCCATCGTCTGGAAGATCGGTTCGAGGTGCACGGGCGTCCACACGCCATAGAGTCCATCGCCACCGTGCTCGATGAAGGTTCTGCGGAACTCGCGCCAGTCTACCCCCAACAGGTCCTCATCCAGCTTGCAGGGATAGCACCAGTAAGAGTGGGTGCTTCCCGCCGGCACTACAGGCGGGACAAGCCACTCACATCCCTCCTCGCGAATGACGGCCTCGTACTGCGATGCGATATACCGTCGGGCCGCTACCAGATACTCCAGGCGCTCAAGCTGACCCAGCCCCAGAGCGGCCTGCGGTGCCGACATCCGGAAGTTGTAGCCGAGGCGATCGTGGCGTTGGAAACTCCAGTCCTGGCGGACGTCCCGTGGGATCATGGTTGAACCCGGCCGAGCGCTGAGCGTGCGATAGCCCTGCACTGCGGCTTTCCTGATGTCCCGGGCGTACTCCTCATCGTTTGTTACCACTATCCCCCCGTCGCCACCCGTGGTCATGTGTTTGGAGGCTTGGAAGCTGAAACTGGCTGCGTGTCCGATAGTCCCTACGACTCTTCCCTTGTATGTGGCAAGGAAGCATTCGGCGTCGTCTTCCACCACGGTGAGATCGAAGCGCTCGGCTAGCTGCATCAGGGCGTCGAAATCAGGGGGTAGACCGAACAGGCTGACAGGTATGATGGCCTTGGTGAATTCACTGGTCTTGCGTTCTACGTCCGCGGGATCCATAGTGAACGTGTCTGGGTCGCTGTCACAGAACACGGGCACTGCGCCACACTGTACGACGACAAACGCAGTCGCAGCCATCGTGCAGGTTGGCACGATGACTTCGTCGCCAGGGCCGACATCGGCGGCGAGCAAGCAGGTGAGCATGGTTCCTGATCCAGAGTTATGCGAGATCGCGTATTTGGTCCCGATCTTCTTTGCGAAGGCCGATTCGAAACGCGCGAGCATATCGGCAGCCTCTTTCTTGTTGCTGAACCCGTCCGCAAGGACTTCGTCCAGGTAGCGTCGCTCCGCTTCCCCGCAGCGATTCGGAGGCAGGTGGCGGAATATCTCTTCGGGGTCCAAGTCACGCGGTCGAAGACCGGCGTGCGTCGTTTCAATCGTTTTGCTCATTGTTCACCTCTGAAGTACGCCGGCGAAGAAGGCCGCCGGCGTGATCTCTACCAGGCCATCATACCTCCGTCGACGGGCAGGTTCACACCGGTCACATACGATGATGCCTCCGATGCCAGAAACACAACCGCTCCCTTCATATCCTTTCCATCTTGTCCCATGCGTCCCATGGGCACAAGGTAGTTGTACTGTTGAGTGAAGGTCTCGTTATGTCCGCGCCAGAAGCCCCCTGGACTGATGCAATTCACGCGGATGCCATACTGAGCCAGCCAGCACGCCATCTCCCGCGTCAGGTTGATAACGCCTCCTTTGGCCGCTGCGTAGTCAGGCGTTACCCCACCCATCGTGGTGCCGTGATAGACGCGATGGTCCTTGCCCCCCATACCAGCAACCGAGCCGATGTTGATGATGACACCCGCACGGGCGGGCTTCATCGCTTTGGCCACGACGTGCTTGGCGCATAGAAACGTTCCCTTCAGGTTAACGTCGATAGTGAACTCCCACTCTTCGACCGGTCGCTGTTCGAGGGGCTTGTTCTCTGGCGTGCTTATCACGTTCCCCGCGTTGTTGACCAGTATATCGATGCGGCCGTACTCACTCAACGTAGCCCCTGTCATCGCCACCACCTGCTTTTCGTCGCGCACGTCGCAGGCCAGGCCGATCACTTTCTGTCCAGTATCTTCGGCGATTCGATGCGCTGAGGCACGGGCACTATCCAGCTTTCGGCTCGTGATGGCAACATCCGCACCGGCCTCGGCAAGGGCTGTGGCCATATCATAGCCCAGGTTGCGGGCACCTCCAGTCACGAGGGCTACCTTGCCGCTAAGGTCAAACAACTCGTGTATCGTCGGATGGGTCATCTGCATTCCTCCCTG
>CAZYSK010000194.1:0-3223 GCA_964649415.1 uncultured Anaerolineales bacterium | reverse complement strand
TGAACCATCTCAAATGCGGGAAGTTATAGATTTACAAACCCTAAGGGTTTCCACAAGTGAAACTCGGCCAAAGAGGCCACATTGTCGCCCCAGAAGGGTTGTTCACAGGCAGGCTCTCGAAACCCTTAGGGTCTGAATTCCGAACCATAAATAGAGGAGAAAGAGATGCGCAAGAGACAGATAGTGACAGGGTTGTTGTTGACGCTGGCGACTGTTGGGTTGCTGGCAGGGTGCGGCGGAGCGGCTGCGACGGAAACCGTGCCGGCCGACGAGGTGCCGGTGGCGGTCTCGGATGCCGGCGGCAAGGTGATCGCCGAGGCGATCATCGAGCCGGACCGGTGGAGCGAGTTGCACTTCGACGCCGCAGGGGACGTGGTCGAGGTACTGGTGCAGGAAGGCGGCGTCGCGGCCGAGGGCGACCTGCTGGCCCGCCTGGAGACGAGCGACCTGGAGCGGGCGGTGGCCCAGGCGGAACTCGGCCTCGGCCAGGCCAAAGTGAGTCTGAGCCAGGCCCAACTGAGGCTGGAGCAGCTCCAAGAGCCCCCGGACGAGTCAGACATCCGCCAGGCCGAGCACGCCGTGGATCAGGCCGCCGCCGCGATAAGGGCCGCCCAGTTGGACCTCACCGCCGTGCTCGACAGCGTGCTCGTCAACGAGACGCTGGAGGATGCCGAGAAGGTCCTCGAGGACAAACAGCACCGGTACGACGTGCACGTGGAATGGTACGAGTCGGGCAAAGAGCCTGACTACTGGTTGGTGGACCAGGCACAGGAGGCGTTGGACGACGCCCAGTTGAACGTGGATCGCATCCGGCAGCAGGGAGACGCCCAATTGCAGGACGTCCGCAACGCGGTGGCGCGGGCGCAGCAGTCGCATCAAGAGGCTGAGGATGTCCTGGCCCAGCTCCTGGAGGGAGCGGACCCGCTGGACGTGGAGGCGGCGCAGAAGGACATAGAGGCAGCGCGACTGGACGTCGAGACGGCAGAGTTGAGCCTGGAGGAAGCCCGCAACAACCTGGAGAATGCGGAGTTGGTCGCCCCCTTCACCGGCGTCGTCGTGGAGATCCACGTCGATCCGGGAGATGCGGTGACACCGGGCGAGGTAGTGCTCGTACTGGCAACGCTGGATCAGCTCCTGGCGCGCACTGTTGACCTGACGGAACTGGACGTGGCGCGGGTGACGGAGGGGCAGCCGGCGGTGGTGACGGTGGACGCGCTGCCCGACGAGGAGTTGCGGGGCCACGTGGTGGGCATTGATCTACGGTCCGTAGACTACCGGGGCGACGTGACCTATCCCGTCACCGTCGAACTGGACGAGGCCGCGCCAGAACTCCGCTGGGGTATGACGGCGATGGTAGCCATTGAAGCGGATTGAGAGATCGTACCGCCTAGCGGAGTGAAGGTAAGAATCGCCTTGGTAGCACCGGCTGTTCGGCCGGTGCTTTCTTACCCTTTGCGCTGCGGGGATAGGCAGAAAGAGGGTTAGCTTGGACACAGAGAACCACTGAGAAGGCACAGAGATTCACGGAGACTACACCAAAGTATCCTATTCTCTGTGGACCTCTGTGAGATGCTCTGTGAAACTCTGTGTAACAGCCCAGGCTAAGGAGTCACCCTTTGAGAAGGAAGCAGAGATGACAAAGAGGATTCTGGAAGCCAGGAACCTGGTCAAGAAGTACGGTGATTTCACGGCGGCCAAAGACGTCAATTTCGCCATTCAGGAGGGTGAGGTCCTTGGCCTGCTTGGGCCGGACGGAGCCGGCAAGAGCACCGTCGTCTCGATGCTCGCCTGCCTGTTTCCACCAACCAGCGGCACCGCCCGCGTTTGCGGGCACGACGTGGTCGCGGACGTGGACCGGGTCAAGCAACTGATCGGACTGGTGCCACAGGACCTGGGGCTTTATCCCACGCTGAGCGGGCGCGACAACGTGCGCTTCTTTGGCGAGATGTACGGGCTGGCAGGCGAGGGACTCCACCAACGGGTGGAAAGCATGCTGGAAACCGTCGCTATGACGGCGCGCGCCGGTGATCCGGTCAAGGCCTACCCCTGCGGCATGAAGCGGCGCATCAGCCTGGCGGTAGGCCTGATCCACAGGCCGCGCATCCTGTTCCTGGATGAGCCGACGGCAGGCGTCGACCCACAAAGCCGCCACCATATCTTTGAGATCGTGGAGCGGATCAACCGCGAACAGGGGATAGCGGTTCTCTACGCCACGCACCACGCAGAAGAAGCCGAGCGCCTGTGCCAGCGGGTCGCCATCATTGACCGGGGTGAGATCATCGCCATGGACACGCCCAAGAACCTGACCGGGATTCTCTCTATCGAGACTGGAGTCCGAACGGTAGAGACGCAAGATATTGCGTCTCCGAACCTGGAAAGCGTGTTCCTGCATCTGACCGGCAAGTCCTTGCGCCAACAATGAGGAGGGCTCCCCATGAAACTGCTCTTGGTTCTCAAGAAAGACCTCCAGATCTTGCTCAAGGATCGCGGCCAGTTGGCGGTGCTCTTCCTAGCGCCACTCACCTTCATCTTGTCCACCAGCCTTATCATGGGCCAGGTGGGCCAGGCCTGTGCATACCAACAGAACGTGCCAGGCTATGCGGTGACGTTTGTCTTTTTCGTCGCCGGCTACGTGAGCAGCGCGATTCACGAAGAAAAGGCCTGGGGCACGTTCAGACGCTTGCTCAGCACGCCGGTCAGCCGGGCCGCGCTGCTGGGCGGAAAGCTGCTCAGCGCCTTTATCGTAGGCATCCTCCAGGTGGGGGTGACGTTTAGCGTTGGGGCGTTGGTGTTTGCCCTGGACCCGGGCCGTGACTGGATCGCGCTGGTGCTGTTGACTGTGACGCTGGCAGCGACGGCGGCCACAATGGGCCTGGCGGCTGCGGCGTTGCGAATCTCCGGCAAGGCGCTGACCCCGGCGCTGATCATCTTGGCACTGGTGGGGGGATGCATATTCCCGCTGGACGCGATGCCAGCCTTGCGTTCGATCAGCCTGGCCGTCCCCCACAGTTGGGCGCTCAGCGGCTATCAGGACCTGATGGCGCGCGGCCAGGGGCTGGCGCAGGTGTTGCCGGAGATCGGCGTGCTGGTGGCGTTCGCGCTGGTGTCCTTGATGATCGCTGTACGGCGGTTCGACTTCGAGGAGTAGGGCTTTGCCAAGTCCCCATTCGCGTTGCCTCACGAGTAAATGATACCGAAATGGATTCGTTGACTCACGAATAGA
>CAZYSK010000193.1:0-3254 GCA_964649415.1 uncultured Anaerolineales bacterium | reverse complement strand
CCGGCGACTTCATCGCCGGGCGGGCCTGCAAAGTGCGAACCGAGTTTCTTTGTGAGATGAACCATCTCAAATGCGGGAAGTTATAGATTTACAAACCCTTAGGGGAGAATACCGAGTTGCCGGGCGCGCGCCACCGCCTCCGTCCGGTTGGCGACGTCCAGCTTGCGGTAAATGTGGGAGGTGTGAGCTTTGACGGTACCCGGGGCCACAACGAGCTGCCGGGCGATCTCCTTGTTGGTTCTGCCCAGCGCTATGAGGTGGAGAACCTCCAGCTCACGCTGGCTTAGTGGCTCGACGAGGTCACCGGTCGGGGAGACTGCTTCCTGCGCCGCCGGAATACCATGCGGTTCGGCATCGAAGTGAGAGAGCACGCGCATGGCGTAGTCCCGCAAGCGGCCGGCGCCGGCGTGAGCCAGCCACCGGGCGAGCAGCATCTGCATTGGCTGGCCCTCATCCAGGAACAGTCGCACGTAACCTTCCGGCTCGGCCAGCGCGAGCGCGCGCTCCAGGTCCGCCTCCGCTCCTCGTGTGTTGCCCTGCCGGCCCAGCGCCAGGCTGCGGAGGATACGCAGCTCCATCGCCGCGCCCCACCGGCCACACGCCTCTGCGGCGGCGAGGGATCGCGTCAGCTCTGCCACGGCTTCGTCCCCCTTGCCCTGAGCCAGCATCACCCGGGACGCGGCGAGGGCTACCTTCCCTCCGGTCTGTCCTCGGTCCCGTCCTGCCAGGTGCACCGCCTTCTCAACGCACTCGGCAGCCTCGGTCAGCGCCCCCTGCCGGAGCAATACCCTTGCCCGCAGAGCCAGCAGTTCAGCCCTCGCCAAGGGCGATGCCGGCTCGCCCAGCGCCGATTCCGCCTCCTCGACGGCCGCAAGCGCGCCGCTCGCATCGTGTCGCGCTTGCCTCAGGCGCGCCAGCGCCGGGGCAGCGTTCCGCACCGCGTCGAAACGCCCGCTCCACTGCCCCAGCTCGATTCCCCGTGACACGTGAGCCTCCGCGGCTTCTAGATCATTGCGCTCCAGCAACACTTCGCTCATCCTCAGGTGCAGAATCCCGGCCACCGGCAGGCGCGCCATTCCTCGCTCTTCAAGGTACGCCAAGGCTTCGCGGCATGCTTCGTCCGCCGCTCGCAGCCGTCCCAGCAGCCACAATGCCCCGATCAACCGGTGCGTCATGCCGGTGACCCCGGCGGCGTTCGTGCCCACGCGACTCCAGCGGATGGTTTCGGCGTAGGCGTCGACGGCTTTCTCGAGATCGCCTGCTCCATCGTAGGCCGATGCCAGCGCCAGAAAGATCACCGTGCGCAGTTGTGCGTTGGCCTGAGGCGGCAGACTCTCGGGTGCCAGGCGCAGGGCACGCTCGGCAAATGCAACGGCGGCCTCAAAATCGTTGCCCTGGCGGGCGACGATCGACCGCAGGACGGCGAGGTGCGCGGGCAAATCGGCGTCGGTCGCGTCATCTGCGCTGAAGCCCTCAGCCAGGACCAGTTCGCTCAGCGCGTTCTCTGCATCCACCAGGTGCGCCTCAATTGCGCCAATCTGGCCCTTGAGCCACAGCACCCAGCAATAGGCGAGGCCGAGCAGCGCGCTGTCCCTGACCGTGTCCTCCGGCAAGGCTTCCAGCCAGGACCACACGGTCTCGATCTCACCCTTGTTCGCCGTGTCGTGCCAGTATCTTGCGATCAGGTCGGCCGCTCGCCGAAAGTCTCGGCCGGCGAGGGCATAGCCCACTGCTTCGGCGACCTGACCGTCTCCCTCGCACCACTCAGCGGCGCGCGATAACAGCCGCGCGACCTGATCAGATCCCGACTGATAAAGCCTTGCCTTCAGCAGCTCTGCAAATAGATGATGATAGCGATACCAGCGCCGCTCGTCGTCCAGGGGCACGACAAAGAGATTGCGCCCCTCCAGCCTCTCCAGCATCTCCTGGCCGCCTGAGGAGCCGGTCACTGCTTCGCAAAGCGGCCCGGTGAGCCGGGTGAGGATCGAGGTCTGGAGGAGAAAGGTCTGGACCTCTTCCGGCTCCCGAGCAAGCACCTCCTCCAGCAGGTAGTCGAGAATGTAGCGGTTCGTGCCCGAGAACCCTTCAATAAACCCGCGTACGTCTTCGCGATCACGCATAGAGAGTGCCGCCATCTGCAAGCCCGCAATCCACCCCTCGGTGCGTTCTTGAAGTACCGCGACCGATCCGGCATCCAGGCGGAGGCCCATGACGTCGTTCAGGAACTGAGCCGCCTCGGACTCGGTAAAGCGCAGATCAGCGGCCCGGAGTTCGACCATTTGGCCACGTGCTCGCAAACGGGCTAGAGGAAGAGGGGGATCCGAACGTGTGGCGATCACCACATGGAGTGTGTTCGGGCAATGCTCCAGCAAGAACGCCACTTCCTTATGCACAGCCTGGCTGTCAATAAACTGGTAGTCATCCAATACCAGGGCCACCTCCCCGGCTGCGGCATCCAGGTCATTGATGAGACTGGTCAAGATCGCCTCAGGTGGCACTTCCTGCACCGCCGCCACGAGTTGCGCGGCCTCCCTCCCGATTGTATGGTCAACCTCTTGCAGGGTAGCGACCAGGTATTTCAGGAAGCGCCCCGCCTGATTGTCATTCTTATCCAGAGACAGCCAGGCTACTGGCAATCCACAACTGGCGATACAGGATGCCACCAACGTGGTCTTGCCAAAGCCAGCGGGTGCAGTTATCAGCGTCAGCGGGCCCCGCAGCCCTTGCGCAATCTGTTCCTGGAGCCGCGGTCGGGGCACCAGCTCTGGCCGGGTGAAGGGCAGGCGCAGCTTCGTGCGGATGAGTGTGTCAGCCTCTTGCATAGGACAGCCTCAGGTCACGTCTGGAGAACAAGGTCGCCCTGCTCACGTTTGCATCACCGCTAATCCGTATAGATCGCCGAATGGCATTCGCTTCCGCGTGCAAAGCAGCCACAAATAGCCCATTGCCGTCCCACTCGATATGATCGTCAGCGTGCCCATAACCGAGAATGCGGATTGGAGAAGCCGTGGTTGAAGCTGTAGAACCCAGGCTGCGTGCAGCCATTGTACCAGGAGGCAGGTCTTTGCGCAAACTCTTTGTCCGACATGCCTCCACAAATCCTCTCCCCATCGTGTATTTCTCCCATCCGAGGTAGTCCCCCCCTCCCCATCGTGTATTTCCCCCATCCGAGGCAGTCCCCCCCTCTCCCCATCGTGTATTTCTCCCATCCGAGGTAGTCCCCCCCTCTCCCCATCGTGTATTTCTCCCATCCG
>CAZYSK010000192.1:0-3271 GCA_964649415.1 uncultured Anaerolineales bacterium | reverse complement strand
TTGATTTTGTCAAGCGAAAAGGGACCCACTTGACAGTCGAAAAGGGGACCACTTTGGACACCCTGCCTGAACCTTGACAATCGAAAAGGGGACCATTTGACAATCGAAAACGGGACCACCTCCGTCGCCGTCGTCGTCGTCGGGGCTGTGGGCAGTGTGGGCAGGCGGGATTTTTCGGCTGTCCACACTGTCCACAGCCCGCCCCTACGCACCTTCTTGCTCATCTTCCCGTTGCATCCGCTCCCGAAATCGATACGACTCACCGATGAACTCCAGGATGTGAGCCTTGTGGGTCAGCCGATCCAACAAGGCAGCGGTCAAACGCTCATCGCCAAAGACTTGCGTCCAGTCGGCGAAGCGCAGATTGGTAGTCACGATCATCGTCACCCGCTCGTAGAGGGCAGAACAGAACTGGAAGATCAACTGGGCGCCAGTCGGCGTAAACGGAATGAATCCCAGCTCGTCCAAGACGATCAGGTGCTGTTTGAGTGCCGTGGTCAGGAACTTGGGCAGGCAGTGTTCGTCCTGAGCCTGGATCAGTTCGTTGACCAGAGCGGCGGCATTGTAAAAGCGCACTTTGTGTCCTTGCCGGCAGGCGGCTAGCGCCAGACCAGTCGCGACGTGCGTCTTGCCCAACCCCGGGTTGCCGACCATCAGGATCGGCTCGGCTTTGTGGATGTAGCTGCCCTGGGCCAACTCCAGCACACGCTGCTTGTTGGGGCTGGAGATGCAAGAGAAGTCAAATTCGGCCAACTCCTTCAGCACCGGGAAACGAGCGGCTTTGATGCGTCGCTCAATGCGGTTGCGTTCCCGTTGAGCGATCTCCTGCTGGGCCAGGGCCAACAGGAAGCGGTCATAGCTGTGGTCGGCCTGGGCGGCTTCCTCGGCGAACTTGCGGTAGTTGCGCAGGAAGGTGGGGAGTCGCAGCTCTTTGAGGTATGTGTCCAGGAGCATATTCGTTTCCATCGCTCACACTCCCTCGAGCAACTGGTCGTAGCGTTGCAGGTCCGGCTCCTGGGCGCCCACGGGAACCAATTGAGGCCACTGGGCCAGGTCAACAGGTGAAACCGGCGACTCGGGACGCATCAACTGCCGCAGGCAAAGCTGGACGCCGTCGGCGTGGACACAGCCGTATTCCAGCGCCTGCCCAATCGCCTGGCTCACCAGGTTGGCAGGATGATCTTGATGGAGCTTCAGGATACGGACAAACTCCCGCACTCCCCGGCCATCTGGCCAGCGGCCCCGCAACTGGGCCAGCAGATGTTCGTAGACCGGAGGCCAGCTTTCCCGCCAGCGCCGAATTGGTTTGGCGTGTTCGAAAGCGCCGGGCCGCTGCTCCAACAACGGCAAGTAGTGCAACGGGTCGAGGATATCCTGTTCCCGATCGTAGCATCGCGGATGGCTGGCGATCACGTCGTTCAAGTACAGAACGTCGATGCGGAACGGATACGCCCGGATCACCAGGTTGTGATAGGCCTTGTCGGCAGGCACCGAGTACCGGTTCGTCTCGTACTCCACCTGGCTGAACGGGTTGAGTGTGACCGGTTTGGTGACACAGCATTTGAAGTCCTTGTCCGGTAGTGGCAGCAGGAGGGACTTCTCCATCTCCCACGCCTCGCCGATGGTCACCGTCTGGCGACTCACGTGCCGTTGATCGTCGGCCAGGCAGGCAGCCAGGAGGAGGGCGTTGAGTTCCGCGAACGAGTCCACTTCGGGGATCGGCACCATGAAGTTGCGCCGGGCAAAGCCCACGCCGCCCTCTACTCGGCCCTTCTCGTGACCCTGGCCGGGCGTGCAGAAGTGGCTCTCGAACAGGTAGTGGCTACGAAATACGATGAACTTCTCCTGTTCCTGCCGCTTGCGTCCCTCCAGAATGCGTTTCACGGCGGTTGTCAGGTTGTCGTAGCTGAGGCGATGGGGCACGCCCTGGAAATGATGGAATGCCCTGACGTGTCCTTCGAAGAACGATTCCTGCTTCTGGGTCGGAAAGGCCATCACGAACAGCTTCCGCGAGTAGCACAGGCGCATCAGAAACAGTTGCACCGTGACCAGCACTCCGGCGATGATGGCCATCGCTTCCCCCCAGTCCACCTGACCGTCTATCCCAGGGTCGAACTCCAGCGGGATGTACACCTTCCGTTTCTTCTTCTCCCGTCGGAGCTGGCCGATGTAGCTGCGCACGCTGGACTCACTGCCGCGGTAGCCCTGGTCCCGGATGTCCTCGTAGATCTTGTGGCCGGTGTAGCGCTGTTTGCGTGGCAGATGCTCATTCTCCTCCAAGATCTCGTCGATCCGTGCCCTGTACGGCCCCAGCACCGGCGCGGGACGCGGTTTCTGAAGCGTGTACGACATAGGCTCTGCAGACTCGATGGCCTTCCGCACTGTCTTGCGTGAATGCCCCAACTCCCTGGCGATCTGCCGAATGCTCTGCCCCTCGATGAAGTATGCTCGTCGGATCTTCTCTCGGTCTTCCACACTGATCATCTCCTCCTCCACTATCATTGGGGTTGTTCGTACATCCCCATGATAGCAGAGAGCTGCTCAGGTGGTCCCCTTTTCAATTGTCAAAGTTCGGCTGGGTGGTCCCCTTTTAGTTTATCAAAAACACCCTTTGTCCTTCTGCCCCATATGAGCGTGCACGGCGATTTGGATTGCGCGTTCTAACGTAGACATATCACCCTTGGACACCGATCATCTCTTGAGTCCCATCCATCCTATTTGGCTGGGATTGGCCCTATTTCGATCATAGAATGGGCCTATAGCACATCTATGGATGGCCAGTCCCATCGAATCGCCGTTTGCCACCGTCAAAGCCCGGACGAAGAAGACCAAAGGCGCTGGCTCGCGGAACGCCGGTTTGGCGATGGCGCTCAAAAAAACATTCAAGCTGTTGTTATCTGCTGAGAAATGCTTGTGCAGAGTCAATGCACCTCACCTGGGGGTGTGTGGTTGAGAGCAGGTGTCAAGTTCCCCGATAGACAGGCTCAGATGCTACAGGTGGATCCCTCAGAGGGTCGCTTATTCGCTCAGACCCCATCGATCTACGCCGCCACTGAGGTGTGATCCACAACATTTGACAATATCTCTGCTCAGCATTGTCCCCTGTCTTGGAAGGGGAGTGGTTGGACTTGGGAGCCAACCTCGAAGAGAACTTCGAGGTTATGGAGGCTCACCTCTGCCAGATAGAGGGGTAAACCCTCTGCTACGTAACTTAGCCCGCGTTTTCTTGGCCTTCTCGTGCTCTCAACATTTGTAGAAGTGTTTGCAAGGT
>CAZYSK010000191.1:0-3436 GCA_964649415.1 uncultured Anaerolineales bacterium | reverse complement strand
CGGCGATGACGATGATGGCCTTGGCGCCCTGGGCGACCATGTTGTCGATCTGGTCATTCTGCATCTTGACGTCGTGATTGGCTTCCTGGGAGAGGACCTTATAGCCCTTCTCCTCCAGAAGCTGGGTCATGAGCACCTCTTCGTTCTTCCAACGCTCGGTCGCGAAATCGGAGAAGGACAAACCGACGATGATCTCTTCCGCCGCCGGCTCTTCCTCCGGCGCTGGCTCCTCCGGTTCCACGGTATCGGGTTGCGGGCTGCCGCAGCCAAACAAGCCGGCGACCATCACAACCAACATCAGGCAATACAATGCTGCACGGGCAATCTTGTGAGACACTTTTTTCCTCCTTAAGGTCTTGAGATCGGATACAGTGGGTGAAGCTTGACGTCAGATTAGATTTGCCTTCTTCTAAACCTCCTTTCCAACTCCCTCGTTCCAGCCCAATCATTCTCAACAGATGCAGTATTGCTATACCCCGCTGCACGAGGTACGTTTCTTCACTTGCTCAACGGTGCCACAATGAACGGCGTGGTATCACTGAATTAGCGGGGTATACACGATGTGCGCTTTCAGGAAAGACCTTCCTCCTCGACGGCAAGCTCGACGGGCAAGGAGCATCAAGGGCCAAACCTGCCGGCTTTGATGAGAGTCAGAGCATAGGTTCAGCCAATACATCATCCAACACGAGCGCGGCCCCCCCCATCACACAGGCGTCTGTTCCGTGGGCAGAAGCAGCTACCGTGAGAGATTCATAAGGCTGTGGCAGGGCATGTTTCTTCACCACTTCTTCAATCACCGGCATGATGAAGGGGCTGGCTGAACTCAGTGCGCCGCCCAACACTACCATCTGTGGGTTGAAGGCGTTCACCAGGTTGCCGATGCCGATGCCTAGAGAGACCCCTGTCTCCCTGAATGCCTGGCGAGCGACCGGATCGCCGGCTTCAGCAGCCTGGATCACGGTATCCACATTAACGCGGCTCAGGTCACCGTCAACGAGGGAGTATATCAGGCTGTCTTTATTGTCCTGGAGCGCTTTGCGGGCTCGGCGAGCGATAGCGCGTGGTCCTACTATCGTTTCCCAGCAACCACGTTTGCCGCAGCCGCATAGCTCACCGTTGGGATCCATCGTCATATGGCCAACCTCGCCGGCGTAACCGCCGCTGCCTCGGAAGAGCTGACCTTCGATAATGATGCCGGCCCCCAGGCCGATCCCTGCGCTCAGATAGATGACATTCTGAACGTCCTGCGCTACACCAAAAAAGTATTCACCCAAGGCCGCGGCATTGGCTTCGTTCTCGACAAAGATGGGCAAGTGGAAACGCTGAGTCCACTTTTCTCGGATGGGAACTTCATGCCAGGCCAAGTTGGGAGCGAACACCAGGGTGCCCTGTCGGACGTTGACCAACCCTGGTACGCCTACGCCAATTCCCAAACACTGCAAGTCGTGTTCTTCTCCAACTGCCAGGGCTTGCTGGACGAGTTCCTCGGCGCGCTCGAAAATGACGCCCTGGTCGTCATCCGGATTGGAGAGGACTCGTTGCCGCCAAACAACCTGGGCAATGAAATCAGTCAGGACAACAGAGATGAAATCCACACCTATCTCGATGCCCACGGCCGAGCCTCCCGCGGGGTCGAGCTCCAAGAGGATTCCAGGACGCCCTCGACCCGGGGTTTCTAGACCGATCTCACGAACGAAGCGCTTTTTAAGCAGGGCATTGACCAAGCTGGAAACCGTACTGCGGCTGAGACCCGTTTCATCAGACAGGTTGGCACGCGAAAGAGGGCCACGGGAGCGCAGACACTCCGCTATGAGCGAAGTATTCAACCTGCGAACAAGTGCTTGGTCAGCCGTCGCTTGGAGAGGCAAGAGTCCCACCCTCGCATTTCGTTTGTTGCCACAACAAACAAATTATACCACAAAAGGGCCAGATTTGTCAACACCCACTCACCCTGAGAACTAAATCTGTCCGGTCTGGAGATAGCGCCGTCCGGTTGCCATAGGAGCGCGATCACCGCGCCCGTGGCGATGCACCCGGGCGGCAACGCAAGCGTACGCGGGGTGCCGCATCAGATACGCCGACCCATAACAGCCCGCCATCTGCCGGGTTGGTGGAGCGTTCTTGCGCAGAGGCGCTCATTCGCCCTACGCACGTACACGTGCAACGGCGTTGAAGGTGGGGCGTAGCGCCGGGTATAGTGCGCGGTACAGCGGGTACATCTCTTCATACACCGCACTCGCCGCGCCGGGCCTGCTGCTGCCTGTCGTATGGATCGTCGCCTCACAGGCCGACGTGACGTCTGGAAAGACACCCGCACCGGTCGCCGCCAACAGCGCCGCGCCGTAGGCCGCGCCCTCGGCGGTGTTGACCGTCACCAGTTCCACCTGGAAGACGTCGGCCAGGATCTGCCGCCACAGCGAGCTCTTGGCCCCCCCGCCCGTGATGCGCACCTGGGCGATATCGGCCAGCCCGGCCTGCTTCATCAGCTCGAAGCTGTCGCGCAGACCGAAGGCCACCCCCTCCAGGATGGCGCGGACCAGATGGGCCTGCGTATGCTGGACGGTCAGCCCGACGAAGGCCCCCCGCGCCAGCGGGTCGGGATACGGCGTCCGCTCGCCTGTGAGATAAGGGAGGAAGAGCAAGCCATCGCTTCCGGGCGGGATGCTTGCGGCCTGCTCGACCAACGCATCGAAGCCGGTATCAGGGGTATGGCTGTCCCGGTACCAACGCAAGCTGCCGGCAGCGGAGAGCATCACGCCCATGAGGTGCCACTTGCCGGGCACCGCGTGGCAGAAGGCGTGCAGGCGTCCTTCCGCTTCGACGATGGGGCGATCGACGGAGGCAAAGACCACGCCCGACGTCCCGAGGCTCAGGGACACAATGCCCTCGACGACGGCCCCCGTGCCCACCGCTGCGGCGGCCTGATCGCCACCGCCACCCATCACGGGTGTGCCCGCTCTCAGGCCCGTGGCATCGGCCACCTGGGGCGTGATGTGTCCCGTCACGGCGGTGCCCTCAAACGTGGACGGCAGCCACGCGGGATCAATCTCCAGAGCCTCGATGACTATCGTGGACCAATCGCGCTCCCCGACATCAAAGAGCAAGGTGCCGGCTCCGCCGGCCTTGTCGGTGGCGTAGTCACCCGTCAGCTTGAAGCGCACGTAGTCCTTGGGCAGCAGGATCTGGTGCACCTGGGCGAATACCTCCGGCTCGTGGTTGCGGACCCACAGGATCTTGGGGGCCGTAAACCCGGTCAAGGCGTCGTTGCCGGTGATCTGGATGAGCCGTTCTTTGCCTAACCGGTCCCGGATCTCGTCGCATTCCGCCCCCGTGCGCTGGTCGTTCCACAGAATGGCCGGTCGCAGCACTTCGCCCGCGGCATCCAGGAGCACCAGGCCGTGCATCTGGCCCGTCAACCCCACGCCCTTGACGTCGG
>CAZYSK010000190.1:0-3509 GCA_964649415.1 uncultured Anaerolineales bacterium | reverse complement strand
GTGAAGACCATGAACTGCTCGTAGTTGTGCACCCAGGCCGTCTCGGACTCGTTGACGCTGCCGCTGAAGACGACCTGGTTTCCCGCGCTGTCGGTGAAGATGCCCACCTTGGCGTGGAAGTATTCGCGCGCCTCAGGTGCGGGGAGGGGCAGCCCGTCGGGTCCCTTGGGCAGAACCACGCGGACCTCGATCGCGCCGGTCGCCACCATCCAGGCCAACGCGGCCAGCCGGTCGCGCATTAACTCGTCGGCCAGGGTCTCCGGGTTGGGCAGCGCCGCGTCCAGGCGGGCGGCGACGACCTCGTGCAGGTCGTGCCCCTCGCGGATGGCCTGCACGTCCTTGGTCGCCAACTGAGCGCCCACCAGCAGGCGCATCCGTCCGCCGTTCGTGATCAGGTGGGCGATCCCTGTCGCCGCCACCGCCAGCGCGCTCGAGGTGAAGAACCCCGTCATGCGGTCGTAGTGCACGCTGGCCTTGAGGGCGGGGATGTAGAACGCGTGCAGGCGGTCGTCGGAGGGGCCGTATGAGTATCGGAACGAGCAATCACGCAGCGTCATCGTGCATCCTCATGGGGAGCGGCTTCCTGACAAAGCATGGGGCCTAGATGAGTTCAAGGTTCCTTAACACAGATATGTCCTCATAGAACTCCGCGTACGAGTCTGCTTTCGACCGCAGCCAGTCGAGCGATTGCCTGTGTACGAAGCCGTACAAGCGATGCCTGGCCCGCGATCCTCCAACGTAGAGCAAATGGTCAGCAAACGTATCCTCTGCCCTTTGATCAATGTCCACGAGTACGACGGCATCGCCCTCAAGACCCTTGAAGCGACGATCCGTTGACCAGAGCACAGTATAGGGTTTCATCATGCATTCTTTCGCTTCGGAAAGCCGATCTGGTCTCTGGACGATATTGACATTGCCGAGTTTGGGAGTATCTGCCAGGAATGTCCTTCGTCGTCCGTGTAGCGTTAGGACAATGGCGTTGTCATAAGGTTGGGTTCTATCCTGCAATCCCTCGCCCCACCTGGCAAGTAGGCGACGCAAACCATCTTTCTGTCGAGTCTCATCTTCGTACACAAAAAATCTGGGCAGTACTCCCTCTGGCCCCTGGCAAATGATCTCCTCAGGTTGATCGTAGAATAGCGAAATGAAATCATTGATCTTCCGGGTATTTCGGCAGTTGCGCCGTAGAGGGAGCGATGGATCTGGGATGGGAACCTGATCAAGGGCACTATCGTGGTATAGTATTTGGTTTTTGTCATAGAAGACGTAAAGACGCGATGTGTCGTCGCGTAGGATCTTGGGGATAACATCCCACCACAGCCCGCGGTAGTCCTGTGCTTCGTCTACGATCACCACGTCATATCGGACGTTGGTGATATCCAGATGCTCAGCCAACTTGAGTGGCCATTCGTAGTCGTACACTGAGGACGAAGACGTGCTTGAGGAAGGCAAATCCCTTACTTGGGAACGGCAAAACCCGTGGGCGGTGTAGCACTGGATGAGTTGGCGCTGATTGCGCGTCTCCTGCACCAACCAATGGCGCAACGCCGGATTGTAGCACAGCAGCAGGACACGTTTCTTTCTCTTGGCGAAGCGCCGAGCAAGCTCGATGGCACACAGGGTCTTGCCCGAGCCTGAACAGCCTCTGATCTTGGCACGCAGGTACTCTGGGCTTTCCAAAGTCTCGATGATTCTGTACTGATCATCCGTTAGGAGGCGGAGTTGGTCTGATTCCTTTCGCATCCGTGTGGATAGCCGGGGGGGCTTAACCTGCAACTCAGTCGCCAAGAACTTGGCTCTTAGGTAGTCCCATCCGCTATCTGATATGCGGAAGCAGCGAAACTCGACATCGCCTTCGATGTCCGCAAGCGTCTTCCGATTGTATCCTCGCGGGTTGCTCCTCTGTCTGTCGTAGTCTATGGCTCGTCTCGTTGCCTGCTTCAGGAAGTACTTGTGTACTTGAGTCTCCAGGCGAAACCCAACTCTGTCCATATCCAGTTCGTCCAGCACCAACTCGCTTGGGAGATCGGCGGGAAAGACTCCAGACAATCGGCACTGGTTGAATACCACAGCCCAACAGATTTGGAAATCGTGCGCTTTCAGAAACGCTGGACACTCGGGGTCGGCCTTGAAGATATTCCTTAGCAGGCGGCACGTTCGTTTCACCTGAGCAGAGGGGCTCGATGACAATTCGTGTGGCCCGTCGCTCCCCCAACTGACCCAAAGGTTGTGCTCCTCATCATATTGCAGACCGCCCCCTTTGACCTCCAAAACAAACAGACCGTAATCTGGATGCACGGCTATGAAGTCGGCTTCTCCTTCTGTGGACCCATCAATCGGCTCTGGCGACTCCAGGTCTCTTCCCCACATCACCTTCCACTCGGAACTGAGTTGTTCTTTGAGGGTGTGATAGAATTCGTACTCGGCGTTGCCGCGCTTGCCTTGGAAACGGATGTGATTGCGATCCAGCTTCATTGGAAACATCTGTGCAGGCATGGATTCTCCTTCGCTTCATCGTTTGCTCAGTGTATGCTCACAGTTCCATCTTCATCTGCTTCGGATCCCCCTCCGGCTCCTCCACCACCGGCGCCTCCAACTCCTCGAAGAACGCCAGCCGCAGTCGCTCCAGCACCTCTGCCTCGGGGCGGGCGAACTGGCCCTTGATCCGCGTGCGGGGCACCGCGTTGATCAGCGCCTGCAGGCAGGCCTTGAACGTGCCGTCGTTCCGCAGCCCGGTGCGCTTCAGGAACGCCTCGCAGGCCGGGGCACCGTCCTCCTCGTAGACCAGCATCGCGGTGTGGACCGCGTCCAGCCAGGTGGCGAACGTCTTTGCCTCCGGGTCCACGCGTCCGCGCGCCCGGCGCCGCCTGGGCGGCAGGAGTTCCACGTCGCTGGACTTCTTGCCCACCACGCGATGGGCTACCAGGTCGCGCTCGACGTCCACCCCGGCCGTGAACGCCAGCTTGCGCGCCTCGTCGGCGGGGAAGCGGACCGCGCGGAAGGTGTCCCAGGCCATCATGTACCAGTCGGTGGTGGGGTCGAACTCGACCTCGCGGCCGCCGAGCAGCCCGCGCTTGCTCAGGCGGAAGACCTCCTCGCGGGCCAGGTCGAGGGCGGTCTCGGGCCGGAGCGGCCTGGGCTCCCCGGTGCGCTCGTCCACCTCGCGGGTGAGGATGGGCCAGTGCTGCGAGATGACGGAGAGCGCCGGGCCGAAGGTGCTCAGGTAGAGGTCCACGCCCTCGATGCCGCGCGCGGCGAACTCGGTGGCTTTGTCGCGTGCCTCCTGGCGCACCTTGGGAGCGATGTCGTCCCACCAGACATCTGTCGTCTTTCCTTCTATCCTTGTCTCCCCCTCCCCTTGTCCCCCTGTCTCCCCCTCTTGCCTCTTGCGGCAGGTGAGGAGGATGGTGCTGCGGGCTGCGTTCTTCTTGGCCTGGTGGAGGGAGTGCTCGCTCTCGGTGTGGACGGGCCAGGAGGATTCGACGCTGAACCCGGCGCCGATGAGGGCG
>CAZYSK010000189.1:0-3748 GCA_964649415.1 uncultured Anaerolineales bacterium | reverse complement strand
GCCTCCTCGAAGGGCTCCTCGGCGAAGTGCACCTCCACCGGCGGGCTGCTGGCGTAGCTGACGACGATGGGACGGTCGCCCTCCCCGCCGGAGCCGTACGTGAACTGCCCCCAGTAGGCGTCCTCCCACCCCTCGACCACGAGCGCGTCGTTTTCGCGCAGGTCGGCCCAGTAGTCCAGGTAGGCATAGTCACCCGACTCGCCGAAGTGGCCCACCGTCGCCAGGAGGAAGGCCAGCCCCGGCGACGACGTGGCCGGGTTCTCCACCACCGTCAGCCCTCGGTAATCGGCCTTCACCAGGTCCTCCAGGTTAGCCGGCGGCGCCAGGCCCTGGTCGGCGAACCAGCCCTTGTCGTAGTTCAGGCACACGTCGCCGTAGTCCACCGGCAGGGCCCGATGTAGCGCGTCGAGCTCCAGCGAGTCGGGAATCTCGTCCAGGAGCGGGGACGCGTAGGGCTCCAGGATATCGGCGTCCAATGCCCGGCTGAGCAGCGTGTTGTCCACGCCGTAGAGCACATCCGCCAGGGGATTGTCGGCGCTGAGGATGGCCTGGTTGAGCACCACGCCCGCGTCGCCCGCCTGCAGCACCTCGACCTCCGCGTCGTATTGCGCCTCGAACGCGGCCAGCGTCTCCTCGCCGATGTCAAAGCTGTCGTGGGTCATCACCCGCACCTTGCGCGCCTGGGGTGGCGCGGTAGGTGCCGGGGCCTCGGTCGCAGGAGCCGGCGTCGCCCCAGGCCCGCACGCCGCCAGCGCTACCAACAACACGATCAGAACCAACACAATCATACCTCTCACTTTGCACCTCCCTCAAACTGGCAATCACTCCCTCTTCCTGCCCCTTGCCGCCCGCCCCCTGCCCCTCGCCCCCCGCGCCCTCTCCCCCTCCCTCCTCCATCCTCCACCCTCTATTCTCCAACCTCTAACCTCCAACCTCTAACCTCCAACCTCCAACCTCCAACCTGCCTCTTCCACCTACGCACCCTCACGCGTCACCACGCACAGCAGCACCCCCTCCCGCACTCGCACGTGGGCCTGCTCGGCCCTAAACACGTTGCTGACCCCCCGCGCCAGGCCGAAGCGCAGCGTGTCCTCGTGCAGCGGCCATTCCACCCCCTCGGCCGTGACGCCCACCGCGTCGCCCCCCAGGGGTATGAGGGACAGCGTGTCGCCGGGCAGTCCCGCAATCGACACACCACCACGTCCCGGATCGTCTGCCATCCGTCCGCGGACGCCCCGATTTATCGGGGACGCAGGCGCCAGGGCATCCGGCCCTGGGCCTTCGCCGCGAATCAGGAAGGCCGTCTGCGCCCCATCGACGACCCGCACGTCGAGCCTGCCCAACTCCGGCAAGGCCAGCAACAGCAGGTTGGCGATCGTCTGGTCCAGCCGCCCTCCCAGCGCCGCGAGGATCACGATCTCCGTGGCCCCCTCACGTGCCGCGTGGCGTAGCGCCAGTTCCAGGTCCGTCTCGTCCTTGCGGGGCGAGAATTGGATGACGCGCGAGCCTGCCGCTTCCGCACGGGCACGCTCGTCCGGAGAGAGCGAGTCGAGGTCGCCGATGATCACGTCGGGTACTGCGCCGGCCGCCAGGGCGTGGCGAGTTCCGCCGTCGGCGGCGATGACGTGGTCGTCAGGTCGTAGCAGCTCCCGCGCGCCCTGTGGATCGGTGAACTCACCGTTAGCGAATATGATCACGCGCACAGACACCTCCTGCAGATACGACTTGACAATAACGCAAAGAGCCGCCCCGACCAGCGGGGCGGCTCTTCCACATCCACGATTGCATTGTCCCTCCGCTGGCATTACCCAGATCAGGTTCCAAGGGTCGGTGCCGGCGACCGCGGGTCAGAGACCCGTGCGACCGGGGGCACCCTCTCAGCCTGGCTCCCCAAGCTCCCCTGAAAATGCTGCTTCTGTTGTAACGTGCAACACTATTATACTACGACACGGCCCAGCTGGCAATACCCACAGGCGCTGGGCACCTCCTCATGCATCCCAACATGGTGAGGCCACAGCGAGGGCGTGGCGACGTCGCACACGACGCGGCTGCTACTTCTCTGGCACGGGTGCGGTGCGGCTGACCCGGCGCATCTTGTCAATCAAGCGCTGGCGCTCGGCGGGATCAGTTGTGTTCTCCAACTCTTCCCGCAGTTTGCGCAGCCGCCGTTTTCGGGCCCGCTTGCGAATCCGCTGCCGATCTTTGTTCGTGCGCATCCTCTCTCCTGAGCCTAAGCCTAACTGCTACGGATACACGCGCTTCAGCATGCGCGGGAAGGCGATGGTCTCCCGCAGATGGTCAATACCGCAGATCCAGGTGACCGTGCGCTCGACGCCCAATCCGAAACCGGAGTGGGGCGTCGAACCGTACTTGCGGAGGTCGATGTACCACTCGAACGCCTCGCGAGGCAGGTTCCACTCCTGGAGCCGCCGAAGCAACAGGTCCGGGTCAGAGATACGCTCCGACCCACCGATGATCTCCCCGTATCCCTCCGGCGCTAGCACGTCGGTGCTCTTGGAGACCTCGGGGCGACCGGGCCACGGCTCCATGTAGAAGGCCTTGGCCTGCGTCGGATAGCCGTAGACGATGACCGGCCTGTCGAAGCGCTTGGTCAGCTCCGTCTCGTGAGGCGATCCGAAATCATCCCCCCACTCGATGTCCAGAAGCCCCTTCACTTCCTCGTCGTCCGTCTCCTCCCGGATCTCCCTCACTATGTCCAGCGCCTCGTCGTAGGAAATCCGGGGAAAAGGAGGTAGCACTTTCTCCAGGTGGGACGTGTCCCGTTCCAAGAGCGCCAATTCCTCCGCCCGCTCGCGCAGGCACGTCTGCACGATGTACGAGACGAACTGCTCCTCAATCTCCATCAACTGGTCCATGTCGCAGAACGCCGCCTCCGGCTCGACCATCCAGAACTCCGTCAGGTGGCGGCGCGTCTTCGACTTCTCGGCGCGAAAGGTGGGGCCAAAGCAGTAAACCCGGCCAAAGGCGTAAATGTCCGCCTCGTTGTAGAGTTGGCCCGACTGGGCCAGAAACGCCGGCTCGCCGAAATAGTCGGTCTCGAAGAGCGTGCTCGTACCCTCGCAGGCAGCCGGGGTCAGGATAGGCGTGTCCATGTTGACGAAGCCGTGATCGTCCAACCAATCCCGGATAGCGCGGATGACGGTGGCCCTCACGCGCAAGACAGCCCACTGCCGCTGCGAGCGAATCCACAGGTGGCGGTTGTCCATCAGGAACTCCACCCCGTGCTCCTTGGGCTGGATCGGATAATCCTGCGCGACCTGGAGCACCTCCAGGTCCGTCACGCCGATCTCGTAGCCACCGGGCACGCCCGGGGCGCGCTCATCCTGGCGCACCGTGCCATGGACGACGAAGGATGACTCCTGGCCCAGTTGTCGGGCCGCCTCAAAGGTCTCCGGGCTGACCTCTTTCTTGAACACGACACACTGCACGAAACCGGTGCCGTCTCGCACCTGGAGGAACTGGAGCTTCCCCTTGTCAGTGCGATTGAAGAGCCACCCCTGGATCGTGACCGCTTCCCCGACGTGCTGGGCGATGTCTTGGATGCGGATTGCTTTAGGCATAGAGAAATCTCCTCTCGCGATACTGACCGGATTGTACAGCAGAATGAGAAGGGAAGCAAATCAGAGATGGCTAATGACCAGCGGACAACGAGAAGTGAAGAACCGACACCGTGGGTGTTCGAAGCAGAACACGCGGATATAAAGGGAGCGGCAGGGCAAGCGGAGGG
>CAZYSK010000188.1:0-3782 GCA_964649415.1 uncultured Anaerolineales bacterium | reverse complement strand
TGCTAAGGTTCGTTTCCCACCCTGAATTCGGGTTTGACTTTTACCGCACTCTATACTGTGGGCCAACATGCCGTCCGAATAAAACACAAAACGCCCACCTACACCTTGATCGTATGGGCGGGCTGTGTGTTCCTGCAATACCTACCTCCAAAGCGTTCGTGCTACCTGGGCCAACGTACTTACGTGTACATATTCTATTGCAGCTCTGCGCGGATGTCAAGATGGAGGGGGGGGCCGCGCCCTGCCGTAGCTTGCGTTTCTCCTCAATGGTAAGAGAGCATGGGAGGCGCTACCGGGTGCCTTCTGCCAGAACATCTTCCAGCAGTGTCGCTACGTAGTCACCCTGCTCGTGGAAGTAGACGTGGTAATCCCGGTTGAAGACCGTTCTTGAGGCGATACCGGCCTGCCCGCGCAGTTCCTCGAATGAGGTCTGAGAGATGATGTATGAGTGGAGGGCAATGTCGTCCCGATCCGCGCGCGCATTGAGCTCCCGCTCGTACGCCTTGATGGTCTTGTAGAACTGCACCTTCGGATTGACGTCGAGATTGCTGCCGATGATCAGCCCGTGGGGGTCGACGAACACGACGTCCTGGCGATTTGGGCCTTTCAGCCACAGGATGAAGTCGGGGAAGAACCGCTCTTCGTTGACCAGGAAGCCAACCCCCCGGCCTCGGGATTGGTTGCGCAGCAGGAATAGCTCGCGCTCGTGACGCGCCAGCAGCGCTTGCCCCTCCTCGGTCCTGACGTAGGCACGCAGCGCCTTCACGAAGTCTCGCTCGCCCGGGTTGAGCCCTGGCGGCGAGTACTTGACCACCGGTTCGTCGCCCTGATCTTTGAGAAGCAGCGGCAGATAGAGGTGGCGATCGAAGTGGACTCTCGGCGGATCGTCGTTATCGTGCTGATAGAGAGCTGGATGCGTGCACATCTCCCGCAGTGTCCGTAGAAACTCTGCGGCCGAGCGCCTGACGCGGGCCTCGTACTCCGGGATCAGGTTCTCGTCGTCCTCGTCCAGCGCCTGGTACACCAACCGCTTCTGCTCCCACCGCCTTCGAGCACGGGTGTAGTACCCTTCCACGTACTTGCGCAGGATCATCAGGGCAATGCGTTCCAGGCGCGCGATCTCCGCGAACGAGGTGGGCGCTACCAGATCAGGAGAGCAGTACAGCTCGTAGTATTCCTCCTCCAGGACGCGTCGCAGCACTTGCCGGTCCAGGGCCAGGTTGTGGTAGCCGTGGGCGGTGCGGAAGCGCCAGATCTCGTCATAGAGGCGGTCCCAGTCCAGGAAGTCGAGGTGCTCGGGCCGTAGCGTCTGGCCATCCCGCGATTCATACGTTTCGGGTCGCTCGTGCGTCAGGCCATGGGACATCAGCACGTCGGCGTGCATGGTCAGATCGATGGTAGGCTTGCAGGCGTCGATAAGCTCCAGGCGCAGGTGCTCTGCCTCCTGGAAGGACTCTTCGATCTGGGGACGCACGACCAGCAGGCCTTTGCCCTTGAAGTCGTCGTTGACCTGGGTCGGGATGACGACCGTCTCCCGCTCCTCGGTGTCTATGCCCTCTTCCGCCAGGTAATCGCGGAACTGGGCCATGTACCTGGCTCGCACCCCGAAGATGTTGAGCGTCTCCAATAGGGGCAGATCGTGGGGATGGTCGCCCTCCAATGCCTCGGACCGCTTGAGGGTGCGGCCCTGCCCCAACAGCCGCACGCCACGCCCGAAGAGCTGGATGATCTGCGGCCCCTCACCGCGCCCGATGTTCATTAGCCCCATGGTGGAGACGCGCCAGGAGTCCCAGCCCTCAATGAACTTCTTGGCTCCCAGCAGGACGTTGATGGGTGACCCCTGCTGGTTGATGGCCTGAAAGAGGGAGCCGCTGAACTGCTCTTCTGGGTCGATCGCGATCTCCGGGGTCTTTTCCTCGGTCAGTTTGAGAAAACTGGCGGCGTCACCGATGTTGATCAGCCCGAAGAAGCGGTCGGCAGGACCGGCGCGCAGCCCAATCTCCCCTTCGACCGGTTGCAGATCGACCAGGTGGAGATCGGTCGGCTGCCGCACGTGGAATATGCGCTCCAGCATATCGCCGTAGATCGCGGTGCCATCGAGCCGCGCCTCACGCAGGGTGGAGAAGGCGTCGGCGAAGAGATCGTCCGCCGGCGATCCGGCGGCACCGTCCGCGCGCAGCAGACCGGCCTCCCCGTTCAGGATCGCGTCAATGGTTCGCGGCACCCAGTTGTCCGCGTTGCGCAGCACCCGGTGGAGGAAGAGCACCAGGGCCTGCACGTCGGAGAGGCTGCGCCTGTCGGCGCTCCCCAGGCTGGACCAGGTCTTGCCGGCGGCGACGGTGTGGCCCACGAAGGTCAGGAGCGGCGGTTCGACATTGTACTCGGCGTAGAAGATGCGCCGATTCTGCTCGTACCAGCGCACCTGCTCGTAGAAGGTGAGCAGGTTGGCCAGCAGATAGCGGTCAGTGAGGTGAGGATCTAGGTCGTACTCCAGGTTGAGGATGCGATAGTCCTTGCCGTAGCCATCCTCGTAGAAGCGGGGGTAGGAGTAATCGAAGAGTATGGCCTTGGCGTACTCCTCCTCAATGTCGGCACCCGCGCCGCCGACGCCCTGACCGAAGGTGGCGCTGTATTCAAAGGTGAAACCGTCCTCAGCCAGCGCCGCCCGCCGGTTCCGCCAGGCCTGGGCCTCGCTGCCAGCGCCCTTGTGCCCCTCATCGACGAAGACCAGGTTGCGTCCCTCCAGGTGGGAGACGTCGACGCTCTTGCCACCCCCGGTCTTCTCCTCGACCAGCTTGGTGATCTCGATCACCTTGACCATGCGGGGATCATCGCTGAAGAGATCGCCGGTGTCGGCGTCGAAGCGGCGGCAGGGGATGCCGCTCTTCTCCATCTCGGCCATGTGCTGCTCGGAGAGCCCCGCGTTGGGGGTGACCAGGAGGATGTTATCTATGAGACCACCCCGGTCGCCGGCGTGGGATCGATAGTCCAGGTATTGGTAGTAGTTGAGGTGCATCAGAAGCGTCTTGCCGCTGCCGGTGGCCATCCAGAAGGCCAGCTTGTTCAGATCGGCTGGGGTGAAGGTGGGCAGGTCGATGGAGCCGCCGCGCGTCTCGTTCTGTTTCCTGACGAAGGCGTTGAGGTCGTCGAGGAAAGCGCCGGGATCGCGGGTCACGCGGTCCAGGTAGCGCTCCGTCATCAGCGCGGCCAGGATCTGGAAGTACTTGAGCGTGATGGGCTCGCTGCGGCGGCGGTTGAGGGCCTCGGTGTGGCGCTTGACGTTGGCGTCGTAGCGCAGCAACTCGGCCGCTCGCATGCCGCGCACGCGCCCCTCGAGGACGTTGGAGACGTAGCTGCGCCCGTCGGCTGTGTATCCCTCGCGCTGTTCCTCGAGGGCGTCGTAGAAGCTCTTGACGGATCGGGGGTCGTTGACGTCCTCGACACCGAAGACGTGGCGGAAGTAGGCCACCAATGCGAGGCGACTTTGGAATTTCTCCAGGGCACTACGTGGCATACGTCCTCCTTTCGCACGGGCTTGGGGGCACTGGTCTGGAAGAGCCGGGGATGGGAACGCGGCCGGAAGACACCGGCCTGGAAGAGCCGGTGCTGGGAGGCAACCCCATCACCGCCTGTTTGCGGCGGTGTTTGGCTGCACGGCGGTGCGGTGGCCGGGAGCCGGGGATGGGAACGCGGCCGGAAGACACCGGCCTGAAAGAGCCGGTGCTGGGAGGCAACCCCATCACCGCCTGTTTACGGCGGTGTTTGGCTGCACGGCGGTGCGG
>CAZYSK010000187.1:0-3791 GCA_964649415.1 uncultured Anaerolineales bacterium | reverse complement strand
ACTCTGCACGCGC
The DNA here is from genome assembly GCA_964649415.1 of uncultured Anaerolineales bacterium. Taxonomy (GTDB): domain Bacteria; phylum Chloroflexota; class Anaerolineae; order B4-G1; family B4-G1; genus CAZYSK01. The sequence goes on along the minus strand of CAZYSK010000187.1, from coordinate 3,778 downwards.
CTGCCGGAACCGGGAGGCGTAGCCACGGGCTACGCGCTTTCCGCGCTGGGCACCGTGCGTTCCGAGTTCACGGTAGTGCGCGAGACTGAGGAGCACTTTCTACTCACGTCCGCGCCGGGTGCAGAGCGCTATGATCTTGATCTGCTGAAAAAGGCGATGCCAGGCGATGGCTCGGTTCACGTCGAGAATCTCACCGGGCGTGAGGCGGGGCTGGCCGTCTTCGGGCCACGCGCTGCTCAACTCATCGCACAGGTTGCAGAGATCACCGAGTCAACACTGACTGAGGCTGACGTAATGCCGGCGATCTTGGGCTTCGCACCGGCGCGGATCGTGCGGTCCGGCGTCGGAGGCGAGGACGGCTGGCAGATACAGGTTTTGGCCGAGTCCCTCCGGCACGTCTTCCTGGCGCTTATGGAAGCAGGCGACGGATTGGGCATCCGCCTGGTCGGCGCACGCGCCCTGAGCTCGATGCGACTGGAGGCGGGAACGCCTGCCTGGGGCGCAGATCTCACCCGCGCGTTCACTGCGTTGGAGTCGGGTCTGGGGCCACTGGTCGATTTCGACAAGGGCGACTTCCGTGGGCGCGAAGCGTTGCTTGAGCAGCGGCAAACCAGCCTTGAGAGGCACCTCGTACGCCTGGAGGTATCGGGGAACGAGACCTTCGACGCGATGGGCCAGGAGCCGGTGCGTACGCGAGGAGGAGAAGTGATCGGAAGGACGACATCGGGGGGGTTCGGCCATTGCCTCGGCAAGAGTCTGGCCATGGCTTACCTCTCCTCCACAGCAAGTGATGCTGGGAGCGAACTGCAAGTGAAGCTTATGAGCGAGTGGTTCCCTGCCCGCATCTGGGTGGATGCCCAGTAACCGCAGGCACAAGTTGCAAGACGGGATTCACGTTTCTACACAGCCAGGAGGTCAGCAGATGATCTACACCGTCAAGCCTGGCCAGATTACCTTCGGGCAAGCGATCGGCATCATCATGATGGACACGTTCATGCCGTTTCCTCCCGGCACGCCGGGTAATGCCACGACGTTCTCCTATCCGGTCCGCTACGAAGTCGTGCGCGGCGCCGACATGGAGCATCTGGTATACGAAGGCGACCGGGCACTGCTCGAGCCAATGCTTGAGGCCGGCTGGCGGCTCGTCAAGGCCGGGGTGAGAGCAGTGACCGGCAACTGCGGGTTCATGATCCTTTTCCAGGAAGCACTGGCCAGAGAGCTGCCGGTGCCGGTGTTCATGTCCAGCCTGCTGCAGCTTCCGTTCGTATCCCGGCTGCTCAAGCCCGATGAGAAGGTCGGTATCATCTCCGCCTCAGAGCGAAGCCTCACGCCTGAGCACCTGCGGATTGCCCTGGGCGGTATGCAGGCGAACTACGTGGTCGCCGGGATGGAGGAACAGCCCGCCTTTCACGCCGCAATCCACGCCGAGGTGGGCAAGCTCGACTTCGAGCGCGTTGAAAGTGAGGTGGTAACGATCGCCCAATCACTGGTCGAGGAAAACCCGAGCGTCAGAGCGTTGCTGTTCGAGTGCACCGACCTGCCGCCCTACGCTGCTGCCGTGCAGGAGGCGACGGGGTTACCCGTCTTCGACTATTCGACCTTGATCGACTATGTGTTTTCAGCGGTCGTTCGGCAACGGTTCGAGGGGTACATGTAGGTAGAGGGTAGCAGTATCGAATTATCCACGGGAGGGTAAGGTGATGGTTCAAGAGATCCTGTCACAGGAAGACATCGAGAAAATCCATCAGACCAGCATGAAAGTCCTGACTAACGTAGGGGTGGAGTTTCCCTCCGAAGACGCCCTATCCGTGTTCAGTCGCCACGGTGTGAAGACAGACGGCTCGCGCGTCTACATCACAGAAGACCAGCTCTGGAAGGCCCTGGAGACGGTTCCCGCCCAGTTCACCCTCCACGCCCGCAATCCCGAGCGCAGCGTGACCATCGGCGAGGGTGAGCCCATCGTTTTCTCGCCAGGATATGGGGCGCCTTTCCTGATCGACGCAGATGGGAAAAAACGGGTGCCGACGGTGGAAGACTACCACACGCTGGTAAAGCTGACCCACGCCTTGCCGAATCAAGACGTCAGCGGACACCTCCTGGCGGAGCCGGGCGACGTGCCGGCCGAGATGGCGCCCTTGCATATGCTTTATGCCCACGTACTCCACTCCGACAAGCCCTTCATCGGCAGCGTGGACAGTGAGTTGGCCGTGCGCCATACGATGGAAATCGTGCGCATCTTGTTCGGCGATAGCCCTGGTGACAAGCCTGCAACGATGGGGGTGATCAGCAGTCTCACACCCCTAGGCTACAGCCGTGAGATGACCGGAGCGATCATGACGTATGCGCGGGAGGGTCAAGCCTTGCTCATCGCCAATCTGGCTATGGCCGGCTCCACGGCACCGATCACGCTCGCCGGTCTTCTGGCGATGCAGAACGCCGAGATGCTGGCAGGAATCGTCCTGAGCCAGATGGTCAGTCCAGGCACGCCCGTGATCTACGGGACGACTTCCACGAACATAGACATGCGAAGTGGCTCATTGGCGATCGGGAGCCCCGAGCTGGCACAGATCACCGCTGCGCACATGCAGTTGGTGCGCTTCTACGGCCTACCATCGCGCGGCAGCGGCGCTCTGACCGACGCCAACTTCCCGGACGCCCAGGCGGGACTCGAGTCAATGATGGGCATGCTGACGGTCATAAACAGCGGGGCGGATTTCGTACTGCACGCGGCCGGCATTCTGAGTTCGTATCTGGCATTCTCGTACGAGAAGTTCGTGCTAGACGACGAGATTTGTGGCCGGGTGCGGTGGTTCCATCGGCCGATGACTATCAATGAAGAAACACTGGCCTATGATTCGATCGCCCGTGTGGGACCGGGAGGCAACTTCCTGGTGGAGGATGAGACGATAGCACGGTGCAGAACTGAGTTCTGGCAGCCAGCGGTTAGCGATCGAGCCGGGATGGACGAGTGGGAACAGGCCGGACGGCCAGACGTCGTGGCGCGGGCCACGAAGCGCTGGCGACAACTGGTCGCGGCGCACGAGGATCCGCCATTGGACGTGACCACGGCGCGTCAACTGAAGACATTCGTAGAGGAAGAGGAATGCTGACGCCAAGAGACGTTTCGTGAGATGATTCGCCACCCGGCGCTCTCTACCAGATTGTAGGTGAGGTGTGGTGGACCACAACTTGTCCGTTCGCAGCTGCCCGTGGAGGCCAGGCACACGCCTTTCGTTCAAGGCTGACCCTCACGGCGCACTTGGACCTCCACGGGCACAGCGCACCCTCAGTTGACCCTGAGGGCTGGCGGCATTATACAAGGAGGTGACTATCGAGTCAACAGGGTTCCCGGTCTCTCGGTACCGCGTTCATGAACGAGGAAATGTGATTAGCCCAATAGGGAGGAACCAAGATGAAGACGCTTCAAAAACTGATCAAGATTCTGCTACCCATTATGCTGATCGTAGGGCTGACTTCTGCGCTCGCTGGCTGCGCACAGCCCACACCCGAACCAACAGAGGAGCCGTCTGAGCCTCCTGCCGAAGAGGCAGAGCCCACCGAGCCCCCTGTTGAAGAGGAAGAACCAGAACCCACCGAGCCTCCTGCAGAGGAAGAGGCAGAGAAGGAACAAGAAGTCTTCAAGATGGGCATCGTGGGTCCGTTCAGCGGCCCGAGCGCTCGCATCGGCGATGAGTTCAAGGGCGCGGCCAACATGGCATTTGATGCCATTGACTGGCAGATCGGCCACTACAAGATCGAGCCGGTGTGGATCGACTCG
>CAZYSK010000186.1:0-3844 GCA_964649415.1 uncultured Anaerolineales bacterium | reverse complement strand
TCCAGGAGCACCAGGCCGTGCATCTGGCCCGTCAACCCCACGCCCTTGACGTCGGCAGGATCTATACCCGATTCCGCCAACACCTGGCGGATGCTGGAGACGGTCGCTCGCCACCACAGGTCGGGGTGCTGTTCGGTCCACATAGGATGGGGCGTATCGTAGGTATAGTCCGACGAGGCAACGGCAAGCACCTCGCCGCCCACATCTATCAACAACGCCTTTGTCGCCGTGGTGGATGAGTCAATACCCAGAAAACAAGTCATGTGACCATTCCTCTTGTGACATGGGTTGGGTAGAAGTCTATGGCAAGAGCTGGGGATGTCAGCGCGCACCCAGCAGGAGTTCCACCGTCAACTGATCCAACCGCTCGTAGGCCAGCCCCCGAGCGCCCAGGGCCACGCGATCGAAGGATGCCGCTTTCAGAGCTGCCGCTTTCTCCGGGCTGTAAGTGCCTTTGAAGGCATCGGTCGAGCCGTCGTCGGCGTTGATCTCCGCCAAGAGGGCCTGGATCTCTGAGTCGGCGTTCCACTGCTCTGCCTTCTCCTTGAGGATCAGGTAGGTGCGCATGCAGCCGCGAGCGAAATCCTTGACCCCTTCATAGTCCTCGGTGCGGTAGGCGTGGGCGTCGTAGTGGCGGCTGCCCTGGTAGCCCACGTCCTCGAGGAACTTGACCAGGAAGAAGGCGCTCTTCAAATTGACGGAGCCGAAGCGCAGGTCCTGGTCGTAGCGGCCGAACGCCTGGTCGTTCAGGTCGATGTGGAAGAGCTTGCCCGCATCCCACGCCTGGGCCACGGCGTGGACAAAGTTGAGCCCGGCCATGTGCTCGTGGGCCACCTCGGGGTTCACGCCTACCATGTCGGGGTGGTCCAACGTCTCGATGAAGGCCAGCATGTGACCGGTGGTGGCGTTGTAGATGTCGCCGCGCGGCTCGTTGGGCTTGGCCTCCAGCGCGAACTTGAGGTCATACCCCTGGTCAAGGACGTACTCGCACAAAAAGTTCATCGCCTCGCGGTTGCGCTTGATGGCCTCGACTGGGTCCTTGGCGGCGTCCGTTTCGACGCCCTCTCGCCCGCCCCAGAAGACGTACACGTTCGCCCCCAGTTCCACACCCAGATCGATGGCGTGCATGGTCTTGTGCAATGCGTAGGCCCGCACACGTGCGTCGTTCGCCGTGAACGCACCGTCCTTGAAAGCGGGATCGGCGAAGAGGTTGGTCGTCGCCATCGGCACCACCAGCCCCGTCTCCGCCAGGGCCTTCTTGAAATCGGCGACGATCTTGTCCCGCTCGGCGGGGGTGGCGTCGATGGGGACCAGGTCGTTGTCGTGGAAATTCACCCCATAGGCACCCACCTCCGCCAGCAGATGAACCAGTTCCACCGGCGACAGGGGAGCACGGACCGGCGCGCCGAAGGGGTCGCGCCCGGTATTGCCGACCGTCCACAGACCGAAGGTAAACCTGTGTTCGGGCTTAGGCGTATAGTTGGACATGGACATCTCCTTGATAGGTGATTCTCAATTGAAGTCAACTTGCAGGCGATTGATGGCCGATTGCGGTCGGACGTCTGGCGCACCAGACTACGGCAATTCTCCGGCGACTAACCGCCATGCACCACAAAGCGCGCTCTCAAAGCATGCGGATCCAAGGAGTGCGCTCCGACGAAGACCTCGTATTCGAGCGCTTCCACGACGAAGTCAGCCTGGGCCTCATCGTAGTAAGCCAGCCGGGATATCGGCACGCTGAGTTGCACGGTCTTGGTCTCGCCGGGCTGCAGCGCGATTCTGGTGAACGCCTTGAGCTCTTTGGGCGCTCGCTCCACTGCCGATCCGATGGCCGAGGCGTAGAGCTGGACCACTTCCTCACCGGCACGTGCTCCGGTATTGGCGACGTCCAGGCTCACCCGCAGGGTGTCTGACGGTCCGAGTTGACCCTGCTCAAGTGCCAGGTTGGCGTAGCGATAGCTGGTGTAGCTGAGGCCAAAGCCAAAGGGGAACGCGGGCGTGTTGCCATCCCGCTCCAGCTTGCGATAGCCGTGCCACAGGTCGTATTCGATCTCCGTCGCATCCCTGTCGAAGAAAGGCAGGTCTTCGGCACGCTTCGGGATAGCGAGCGGCAGCTTGCCGCTTGGGTTGACCCGGCCCAGCAGTACGTCGGCCAATGCGTGGCCGCCTTCCATGCCGGGATACCAGAGCATCAGGATGGCCGGCACGCGCTCGCGCCAGGCCTCCATGATCACGCCACTGCCGCCCATGACCGCGACAACGGTCTGCGGATTCACGGCCGCGATCTCCTGGATCAGTGCCTCGTCTTCGGCGTGCAAGGTGAGCCGGTCCCGGTCACCGCCCGACAAGAACTGATCCTCGGATTGCCCGGCCATCCCCTGCATAAGCCCCTGGACGAGGGGCTCCTCTTCTGGGGAGGGGGGTGGGAACAAGGAGGCCAAGCGCTGCACCGTACCCGGGTCGAGGAACTCGCCTTCGTCTTTGTGGTCGTAGCCCACAACCAGGACGACCGCGTCGGCTGCCTGAGCCGCTGCCTTGGCTCGCTCTAGATCACCGCCATCGTCGTGCAACACCTCTGCCTGGCCCTTGAGCGCGGCCCGAATCCCCTCGAGCGGGGTAACCACGTAGGCGGGGCGGGTGTCGCTGGAGCCGTCGTCGCCGGTGTTGGGCGTGTCCGCCAGCCGGCCGATCACGGCGATGTTCCGCACGTCGCGCAGTGGCAACAGGTCTCCTGCGTTTTGCAGAAGCACGATGGATTTCTGCGCCGCCTCCCGCGCCAGTGCCCGGTGGCTCTCACTGCCGACCTGCGCCACGTCGTAGTCTCCCGCCCGGATCAGGCGCAGTTGTTGGCGTAGCAGGCGCAACGCGGCATCGTCGATCCGTTCCAGCGGGACGCGACCGTCTTCGACCAGGCGTTTGAGATGCTGATGATAGTGCATTTGGAAAGGCATTTCCAGGTCTTGCCCGGCCAGTACCGCCTTCTCGGCGTCGCGCATCCCGAACATGAAGTCGGTGAGCACGAAACCGGCGAAGCCCCACCGCTCCTTGAGGATGTCGGTAAGCAGGGTCCTGTTCTGGCCGCACCATTCGCCGTTGACGCTGTTGTAAGCGCTCATCACCGCGGCGACGCCCTCGTCCACCACGCGCTTGAAGTGGCACAGGTAGATCTCGTGGAGCGCTCTGGGACTGATGGTCACATCGACCGTGAAACGGGCGTTCTCCATCGAGTTGAGCGCATAGTGCTTGGCACAGGCCATGGCGTGTCGCTGCACGCCCCGGGTGAGGGCGGCACCCATCTCACCCAGGTGGTAGGGGTCCTCGCCGTAGGTCTCCTGGGCGCGTCCCCAGGCCGGATGACGGAGCAGATTGATGCACACCCCGCCGAAGAAAGTGCCTCCCAGCGCGCGCAACTCGCGCCCGATGACATCTCCGATGCGCTCTTCGAGGGCCACGTCCCAGGCCGCGCCTCGGGCCATCGAAACCGGAAACGTGGTCGCGCCGGCCATGACCACGCCGCGGGGGCCATCCGAGAAACGGACGCCGGGTACGTCGGGCCGGGAGATGACGCCCGCGTTCCACGGATGATTCGCGTAACCCCCACCCAGCATCTCGGCGATCCCGACCCAGAAAGGCGAGTCGCCATCCATCATCGCGAGTTTCTCGTCCAACGTGAGCTGCGCCAGCAACTCGCGCGCTTTGGCCTCGATCTCCTCATCGGAGAGATCTGCTCCCGGCTCAAGGCCGGTGAAGGCTGCCTGATCATTGGTTTGAGACATGGCTACACAGACCCCCTTGTATAAAATACCCTCGGTATCTACGTGCACTTTAACAACCACAGAGCGTG
>CAZYSK010000185.1:0-3974 GCA_964649415.1 uncultured Anaerolineales bacterium | reverse complement strand
GTCTTGCGCACCCCTACAACGGCACTCCGGCGGACCTGCGTGCCTCACTACGAACCTATATCCTGCCCCCTTGCCACAATCCGCAGGGCCGGTTAGAATGCGCGCCTGCGTCGCCTGGCCGATGGCGTTCAACGGGGGCATTATACGCGGCTGAGGCATAGCACACAAGTAGATGCGGGCGCAACCTTTTGGGGTATAATACGTAATGGAGATTGCCAGGGCCTGGAGAGATCCAGGTCAAGTGGAGCACACGTTTGAATACCGAGACGGAGTGGATCGAACAGGCACGGGCGGGTGATCAGGTCGCATTTGGGCGGCTGGTCACGGCCTACCAGACGCCGGTATACAATCTGAGCTATCGGATGCTGGGCAACGCCAGCGAGGCCGAGGAGGCCACACAGGAGGCGTTCCTGCGCGCCTATACCCATCTGCGCAGCTACGACCCCAACCGGCCCTTTCGCTCCTGGCTGCTGTCCATCGCCTCCCACTATTGCATCGACCAACTGCGACGACGGCGGATCAACTGGCTGTCGCTGGAGGACGAGATCGCAGCGCCAGACGGCCCGGGTGACGCGGGCCGCATCCGGCTGGCGAGCGACCGGCCCAGACCGGAGTCGGTGGTGATGCAACTCGAGCAGGAGGACCGTGTACAGAAGGCACTGACCGGGCTCTCGCCCACCGACCGGGCGGCGATCACGTTGCGCTACTGGTACGACTACTCGTACGAGGAGATCGCTGACACGCTGAGCCTGACGGTGAGCGCGGTCAAGTCGCGACTCCACCGCGCACGGCGCGCGCTGGCAAAGGCGCTGGAAGGAGAGATGATGTATGCGGTGTGATCAAGCTGCGGAGATGATGTCGGAACGGCTAGACGGCAGGCTCGATCCGGCGGGCGTGGCCCTGCTGGAAGAGCATCTGGCCGCCTGCAGCACGTGCCAGGACGAATGGTGCAGGTTGCAGATGCTCGACGGCCTGCTGACCTCGGCTCCGATGGTACAGGCACCCGTCCGCGTGCGGGTGGGCGTGATGGCTCGCCTGAGCCGCAGGGATCAGGCGCGACGGGCTATCATCGGTGGCACCGCGCTGTCACTGGGCACGGTGGCGCTCACGCTGCTGGCGTTGGCACCGCTGCTGCTGAATGTGCTGGACGTGACGGGCATCGCACCGGCGCTGATCAGCGGTGGCCCGGCGACAATCGTCCAGTTGCTGGCCCTCATGGGTGCGGTGTGCCGCACGATGCTGGCGCTGCTGGAGAGTTTCGCCGCCCCGCTGGTTTTCCTAGGTATATGCAGCCTGGCGGTGGCCATCGCGCTGAACCGGCTGTGGGTCGGGGTAGTGGGACAGATGCAAGCGACGCGGTGAGAGTGGAGGAGGCAGGAAGCAAGATACAGGACGCAAGTTCGTGGTAGGGGCGCGGTTTCCGCGCCCAAGGGCGGCGGAGTGCCGCGCGTGAGAGAAGAGAAATACTGCTGGGAGTGAGGAAATGAAATACATGTCATTGGTTTTGGCAGGGGTTTTACTTTTTGGCAGCCAGATCGCCTGTTGTGGGCTTTCAACGCCGAGAATACCGGATATCGAGATACCGGACGTAGAACTACCAGATGTCGAGGAGATCGAGATACCCGACATTGACGAAATCGAAATACCGGACATTGACGAGATTGAGATACCGGACATTGACGAGATCGAGATACCCGACATCGGGATACCCACGATCGAGGCCGGGGAGATGATAGACCAGGAGGAGACGATCCCCCTGGACGGAGCCGAATCGGCGACGGTCGAGGTCACCTTTGGTGCGGGCGAACTGAAAGTGGGTGCGGGGATGGCCGACGCGCTTCTCTCGGGGCAGTTTCGCTACAACGTCGAGCGCTGGGAGCCAGAGGTGAGCTACGAGGGCGGCCGGCTGAGCGTCGTGCAAGGGGGGACCAAAGAGGACTGGGGAATCCCTACCGGGAATCTGCGCAACGAGTGGGACCTGGCGTTCTCGCCGAAGGCGGCGCTCGACATGGTCTTCGACATCGGTGCCGGCGTGGGGATGTTGGACCTGACCGGTCTGCAACTGACGGGGCTCGACCTGGACATGGGCGCGGGGGACTGCGAGGTCCGCTTCGAGGAGCCGAACGAGGCCAAGATGGACCAGTTCAAGCTGAATACCGGGGCCTCGAAACTGGAGGTGACAGGGATCGGCAACGCCAGCCCCGCCCAAATGAAGGTGCAGGGAGGCGTCGGTGACGTCACGCTGGACTTCACGGGGGCCTGGGCTAACTCGGCCGATGTGGAGGTCACGTCCGGCGTGGGCTCACTCGTCCTGCGTGTCCCGGATGACGTGGGCGTGCGCGTGGAGACGGAGGGCGGGCTGACAGACGTGGACGCGTCCGGCCTGGAACACGAGGACGGCGCGTACGTCAACGGTGCCTTCGGCGAGGCCGACACCGAGCTGCGCATCGAGGTCACCACGGGCATTGGCAGCCTGCAACTGATCGAGGTGTCCAATTAGCACCCCCACCTGGCGAAGCGTATCACATGGAGGTAGGACAATGCACAGACGACACCGTCTCATCTTGCTGATCCTGGCAGCGGGGCTTGGCCTGCTGGTGCCGGCCGCGCCGGCATTGGCAGAAGAAGCGCCACCCGGCGACGACGGCACCGTCATCTGGAACGAGGATTACACGCTGGAGGAAGGCGAGCACCTGGACGGCGACCTGATCGTGTTCAACGGCGACGCGACGCTGGAACCTGAGAGCCGCGTCGCAGGATCGGTCATCGTGTGGAACGGGAACGCCGAGGTTGACGGCACGGTCGGAGGGGATGTGGTCGTCACCGGCGGGGACATCTCGCTGGGGGACAGCGCCCGGGTAGAGGGAAACGTCGTATGCAGTTGGAACTGCGACCTCAGCCAGGCGGCAGGGGCCGAGGTGGACGGGGGCATCATGCAAGGCATCCCGCTGGGCAGCCTCCGGCTCGACGGCTGGGAAGGCTTTCCCGAAACCTGGGTCCAGATACCGTCCCCGGCCGCCGTCTGGGCATCCGGGCCAGGACAGGTGCTGAACTGGGCGCTCAAAGTCGCGCGCGGCGTGATTGCGATATTGGTCGTCGCCGCAGTGGCGGGACTCGTGGCCCTGATCTGGCCGGAGCCGATGCGGCAGGTGGGGCGCACCATCGCGGTAGCGCCGTGGCACAGCGCCGGGATCGGGCTGCTCACGGCCATCGTCGCCGCGACGCTGATCATCGCGCTGACGATCACGATCTGCCTGTCGCCGTTCGCGGCGCTGGGAGGGCTGGCACTGGGGGCGGCCGGGCTGTTCGGCTGGGCAGCCGTGGGCGCGCTGATCGGGGAGCGGCTGCTACAGGCACTGCACGCGCGCGATCGCTCGCCGCTCTGGGCGGCCGGGCTGGGAACGCTGGTCGTGACGCTGATCAGCACTGGACTGAGCACGGCCTTCTGCCTGGCACCCTTCGGCTGGCTGATGATCTTCGCCCTGAGCTGCCTGGGATTGGGGGCCGTGGTGCTGACGCGGTTCGGCACTATGGCGTACAGTCCCGGAATGGCAGGTGAGGAAATGAATCAAATGACAAATGAGCAAATGACAAATGAAGAAATGGCGCAGGTGCCGGACGAGGACGTGGGGGAGTGAGTAGCCGGCCGGTCGCTTGAGAGACCACCCGTCACGGCGTGGAAGCCGGGGACGTCCCTCCGGGGGATCCCCGGCTTTGCGCGTGGGTGCGGACGGCGAGAGTCCGTCGGATTGGAGCAATCCGCGCTCGCTCCCCATGCGGCCAAGATGGCCGCGATCCGTGGCTGGGACCGCGAGCATCCCTGCTCGCTCCCCATGCGGCCAGGATGGCCGCGATCCGTGGCTGGGACCGCGAGCATCCCTGCTCGCTCCCCATGCGGCCAGGATGGCCGCGATCCGTGGCTGGGACCGCGAGCATCCCTGCTCGCTCCCCATGCGGCCAGGATGGCCGCGATC
>CAZYSK010000184.1:0-3999 GCA_964649415.1 uncultured Anaerolineales bacterium | reverse complement strand
CATTTTACCACTGTATTAGCCGACTGAACAGAGTTTCACTCCGACAAACTGCTAGCCCTTCCCTACTGGCGGGAGGGGCACATGGGTCTTGATTAACCATTGCCCCTTTCCTCGTAAAGCGAAAGGCTGGTGTGTGCGTCTGCACCGGACGTCTGCGTCCGCGACGTCTGCGTCCGCACAACTCTCTAGCGACGGACGTCTGCGTCCGCGACGTCCGTCTTCTTGCAGCGGACAGGTCAAGCGGGATTCTGCTACTTGACCTCGACGGTGGCCCCGGCTGTCTCCAGCTTGCCCTTGGCGTCCTCAGCTGCCTCCTTGGCGACGGCTTCCAGCACAGTGCTGGGTGCGCCGTCAACCAGTTCTTTGGACTCCTTCAGGCCCAGGGCGGTGAGTTGTCGCACAGCTTTGATCACCTCGATCTTCTTGGGGCCGATTTCCTTGAGGATGACGTCGAACTCCGTCTGCTCTTCCTCTGGCTCGGCCGCGGCCGCTGCCATGGGCATCGCTGCCATCGAGATCGGTGCTGCTGCGCTCACACCTAACTTGTCTTCCAACATCGTGACCAGCTCAGATGCTTCCAGCAGGGTAAGCTGGCCGATTTCTTCAGCGAGTTTTTCTAGATCTGCCATAGGTCCTATTTCCTCCTAACGAACTGTAACCTGGTATGTGTACGTACGTTTGTAATGTGATGATACTCAAGCGGGCTCAGCCGCCTGCTCTGGCGCGATGCCGACCGCACCGCCTGCCTCCTCCAGCTTGTCCACGTAGGCCTGCAGGACATTGAGAACCTGCCGGATACCGCTGGCGACGACGCCCGCTGCTTGACGGGCTGGGGCGTTGATGGTGCCGAGCACTTGGCTCAGAAGCACTTCCCGCGATGGGAGTTTGGCGATGACCTGCACCTGCTGCGCCGAGATCACCGACGTGCCCATGAGCCCACCCTTGATGTGAAGCGCCTCGAGGTCCTTGGTCGCATTGGTCAGCGCCTTGGCAACTGGGGGCACTTCGTCGTGGCAGAAGCTGACGACGGTCGGCCCGGTCAACCAGTCCTCCGGCAATGACGTGCCCGTCTCGCTCAAGGCCAGCTTTAGCAGTCGGTTCTTCACAACCTGGAACTTGCCGCCAATTGGGCGCACCGCGTTTCTGATTGAGCTCATGTCATTCACGCTGAGGCCCCGGTAGTCGGCCAGGATGATCCCCTGGCTGATCTTGAGTTGCTCGGTGTATTGTTCGACGAGCTCAACCTTCCGTTGCTTTGTGATAGCCAATCCTACTCACCTCCTTCTTGCTTGTCTCAGAGACGCCTTAGAAGTAACCTGGAAACGAAAAGTCCCTGCGCCGTGCCGACGCAGGGACACTTCTCACTTGGGTTGTGCGGATTGCTCCAATCCGACAACAAAAAACGAGAAGATGATCTCTTACCTCGGCAGGCCGGATTCAAGCGCTCTGCTGCGCACCTGCTGTCTCAGGCGATCAACTCTTCGATTAGTTGGTCAAGAAGTCTAGAGCGATGTCTCCAATGCCAGGGCCTGGATCGGATCGACTTTGATCCCGGGGCCCATAGAGGCGTTGACCGTGATCTTGCGAATGAACATCCCCTTCGTGGACGCAGGCCGAGCTTTCTTGAGTGCGTCCATCATCGCCGTGAAATTCCCGAGCAGGTTCTCCGCGGGGAAACTAGCCCTGCCGATCGGAGTGTGCAGGTTAGATGTCTTGTCCACGCGGAATTCCACACGCCCTGCCTTCGCCTCTTGAATCAAGCGCGGTAGCTCATCGACCGGTGCGATCGTGCCGGCCTTGGGATTGGGCATCAGGCCCCGTGGGCCCAAGATGCGTCCCAGTCGTCCTACTTTGCCCATCATCTCCGGAACGGCGATGGCCACGTCGAACTCCGTCCAACCGTCCTGGATCTTCTTGATCCATTCGTCGTCGGACGCCACGTAATCGGCACCGGCCTCTTGAGCGATCTTGTCCGCCTCTCCAGCGGCGAAGACCAACACGCGCACCGTCTTGCCCAGGCCATAGGGCAGCATCGCCACGCCACGTACCTGCTGGTCAGCTTGGCGTGGGTCTACACCCAGCCGGAAGTGCGCATCTATGGCCGCATCAAATTTGACGTAGCTAGTCTCTTTTGCCAGTTCCAGTGCTTCTCGCGGAGAGTAGAGCCGCATGCGGTCTATTCTCTCCAGCGCCTCTCGATACTTCCTACCTCGTTTTGGCATCGTTCCTCCTAATGTGGTGCTAACGGGCTATGCCCTCCCACAGCCAACCCACCCCGGATCAGTCCAGGGCTGGCCTAGTCTGCAATGGTGATTCCCATACTCCGCGCGGTGCCTTCAATCTGTCGTATCGCGCCCGCAAGATCGATGGCGTTCAGGTCCTTCATCTTCAGTTGCGCGATCTCCTCCAACTGGTTCTGGGTAATGGTACCCACCTTATCCCGGTTGGGTTCGCCTGAGCCTCGCTCCACGCCAGCTGCCTTGCGCAGCAGATCGGGCGTAGGCGGTGTCTTGAGCGCGAACTTGAAAGAGCCATCGTGGTAGATAGTGATCTCTGCCGGGATGATGCTCCCTATCTGCCCACCTGTGCGTGCGTTGTACTCTTTGCAGAACTGCATCAGGTTGATGCCGTGCTGCGCGAGCGCCGGGCCAACCGGCGGAGCCGGGTTAGCCTTGCCAGCATGGATTTGCAACTTCACAACTGCTTTGACCTTCTTCATCGCTCTCCATCCCAACGCGCGTTGCGCGCTGCGCGTTTGTGTATGTTCTCTGCGTTTTCCGAACTACGTCTTCTCAACCTGCAAGAAATCAAGCTCGACTGGCGTCTCTCGGCCGAAGAACGAAACCAAGACCCGCACCTTGGCTCTCTCCATATCGATCTCGTCCACCACGCCGATGAACTCGTTGAATGGGCCGTCGATGATGCGCACTTTCTGGCCTTGCTTGAACGTGACTTTGATCTTGGGAGCCTCAGCCTCCATGCGCTTCATAATCGCCTGGACTTCTTCGGGGCGCAGGGGAGTCGGTTCGTTCCCCATTCCCACGAACCCGGTCACACCAGGTGTGTTGCGCACGACGTACCAGGAGTCGTCTGTCAGGGTCATCTGCACCAGGATATACCCCGGGAAGACGCGTCGTTCGATTACTCGTCGCTTCCCGTCGCGGACTTCCATCTCGTCCTCGGTTGGGATCACTACCTGGAAGATCTGGTTCTCCATCTGCATTGTGTCAATGCGTTGTTCCAGGTTGTGCTTGACCTTGTTCTCGTAGCCGGAGTAGCAGTGGACGACGTACCATTCCCGGTTGTCCGCCGGCGCTAGCAGCGCCCCATCGACTTCGGCCTCGTCGGCGTCCCCCTCCTCTCCGTCCTCTGGGGGCACCGGTGCCTCAGCCGTCTCCTCGGCTTCGGCAGGTGCGTCCGCTGCACGCACAGCGTCACCTTCGGTGATCGGCGAATCGGTCACCTGTACACCGGTCTCGTCTTCTGCTGCGGGCTCGGGATTGAGCTCGACTTCGCTAGCAACCATCGTTCCTACCTGTTCAGATCTAGCCGACTGACTGCCGGCTCTGGATCACTGCGAACAGCACACTTGCCACGACCAAGACCACTGTAGCACCAATGGCGATCGCGTTGCCATCAATGATGCCCTTCAGCCCCACAGAGAACACGTAGTCCAAGAACCCTAGGAGGACGGCCATTGAGATGGTGACGGCCAAGACGATTTTCGTCAGATTCCACGCCTCTTCGCGGGTAGGCCAGTGCACCTTGCGCAACTCCGCGCGCGTATCTCGAAGATAGCGCACAACTGCGTTTTCCTTCTTCCCCGGTTTTGTCTTTTTCTTTGCTGTTTTTGACTTCGCCACGGATCACAACTCCCTGCTGTAGCGGTCTCTCTACATCTCAAGACACCGCCTCCACGCACGGCGGTGTCTTGAAGTCCATCTCAGGCAGGCCAGGCAGGAATCGAACCCGCAACCTACGGTTTTGGAGACCGTTGCT
>CAZYSK010000183.1:0-4079 GCA_964649415.1 uncultured Anaerolineales bacterium | reverse complement strand
CAAGGACGACAACCACGCCGAGGAGATCGTGCGCATCGTGCGCGAGGAGTTCGGCCAGGGCGACGCCTTCTGCCAGAAGATCACCTACAAGGTCACGGGCCGCAAGCCCGAGGACCTGATCAACGACCTGCGCAACAGCTACTACCCCCGTATCGCCGTCAGCGTGGACATGATCGCCACCGGCACCGACGTCAAGCCGTTGGAGATCCTGCTCTTCATGCGCAACGTGCAGTCGGCTAACTTCTTCAAGCAGATGCGCGGCCGCGGCACGCGCGTCATCAGCCGGACCGACCTGCGGAGCGTCAGCCCCAGCGCCGAGCGCAAGACCCACTTCGTCATCGTGGACGCCGTGGGCGTGGTCGAGCATCCCAAGGTCGAGACCTGCACCCTGGACCGCAAGCGCTCCGTGTCCTTCGACGCCTTGCTGGAGCGGCTCGCCTGGGGCGTGTACGACGAGGACGACTTCGAATCCCTCGCCGTCCGCCTCTCTCGCCTGGAGCCCCTCCTCACGGACGGCGAGCGCGCTGCCATCGAGGAGCTCACGGGTGGCAAGTCCCCGCGCGACCTGGCCGCTGACCTGGTCCGGGCGGTCGACCCGGACGCCATCGCGGCGCGCGCCCGCGAGCTGGCCGGGCCCGGCGTGCCACCAGCGCCCGAGCACCTGGATGCAGCCCAGCGCCAGTTGATGGCCGAGGCCGCCGCGCCGTTCAACAATCCCGACCTGCGCGAGCGGCTGGGGAACGTCAGGCGACGCACCGAGATGACGATTGACACCGTCAGCAGCGACACCCTGCTCGAGGCGGGCTACGACGCCGACGCCACCGCGCGCGCCCGGCGCATGGTCGGGGGCTTCCGGGAGTTCCTGGAGCAGAACCGGGATGAGATCACGGCGCTGCAGCTCCTGCTGGACCAACCCTACCGCCGGCAGGCGCTCACGCTGCGGCAGATCGAGGACCTGCGCGACTGCGTCGAGCAGCCGCCCCGCGTGTGGACGACCGAGGCGCTGTGGGAGGCCTACGCCCGGCTGGAGCGGGACAAGGTCCGCGGCGCGGGGGCCAGGCGCGTGCTCACCGACCTGGTCTCGCTGGTGCGCCACGCGGTGCAGTTGGAGGACGAACTGGTCCCCTACCCCGAGCGGGTGCGGCAGCGCTACGAGGACTGGCTGGCGGCGCAGGAGGCGGCGGGTCGTGCCTTCATCGGGGAGGAGCGCTGGTGGCTGGACCGGGTGGCCGAGGCCATCGGCGTGAATCTGAGCGTGAGCAGCGACGACTTCCAGTACGGCGAGATGTTCGAGCGGGGCGGCTGGATCGCGGCCCGGCGGCTGTTCGGGGAGGAGTTGCCGGTGTTGTTGGAGGAGTTGAACGCGGAATTGGCTGTGTGAGCCTGTCCCCGGTTCCAACCTTGCGTTCCCACTTTCAATGATGTATAATGTGATGTATATATATCTGAGTTGGAGGTGTGAGATGTCAGTGATGGTACGCAAACAGGTGTACATCAAGCCCCGACAAGAAACACAGCTCAAGCAACGAGCGGCGGAGACCGGGATGTCAGAGGCTGATATCATCCGCCAGGCCATTGACTACTGGTTGGAAGAGGAAGCTCGACAGCGTCAGGCTAAGGAATCCTGGGAGCGGGCGCGGGCGTTGATGGAAGAACGCTATGCCCAGGGCGCTGTACCCGGCGGGCGGACCTGGACCCGTGATGAACTCTACGAGGAGCGGCTGACCCGGCATGATCGGCATACTGGTTGACACCAACGTGCTCATCTACGCCCACGATCGCTCAGAACGGAGCAAACAGCGGTGGGCCATTGATGTCTTGGATCGCATCGCAGCAGCAGGCAACGGGGCCCTCAGTGCGCAAGTGCTATCCGAGTTTTACAACACTGCGACGCGCAAGTTGTCACCACCTTTGACGCTGGAGCAGGCAGAGGCACAAATCGGTCATTTCGTGTCCGTGTGGACTGTGTTCGACGTGACCCCGAAGGTGGTGCTGGAAGCCGTGCGCGGCGTGCGCGAGCACAGTCTCAGCTTCTGGGATGCCCAGATCTGGGCCGCCGCCCGGCTGAACCACGTGCCCGTCGTCCTCAGCGAGGACTTCAACCCCGGCGCTGTCATCGAAGGCGTCCAGTTTGTGAATCCCTTCGCGGAGGATTTTGAGCTGGATGCGTGGGGGTTGTAGGGCAGATGGGTAGGTTGGCAAATCAGAAAATCAGCAAATCGGCAGATCGGCAGGACGGGGCGCGGGATTGGCCGGAGGGGTGGGTGTGGGCGACGCTAGGGGAGCTTGTTCACCCGTCCAAAGCAAAAGCTGACCCACAAGATATCCAAAGGGCTCGCTATATCGGTCTGGAGCACATAGAGAAGGATACAGGTAAGCTCCTGGGGTTCGGTTATTCTGATGAAGTCAGGAGCACAAAGTCAGTATTCCACCGCGGGGATCTGCTCTACGGGAAACTGCGACCCTACCTCAACAAGGTGCATCTTGCAGATTCCGATGGCGTGTGCTCTACGGACATCTTGGTCTTTCCCCGAAGTGCCTACGTTTTGAACAAGTACTTGCTCTACAGGTTTCTGTCTAGTGATTTCGTGAGATATGCTAGTTTGAATGTGAGCGGGGTTCAGCACCCCAGAACTAACTTCAAGACCCTCTCTCAATTCCCGTTGGCTTTGCCTCCTGCACTGGAACAGCGTCGCATCGTCGAAGTCATCGAGACCCAGTTCACGCGGCTGGACGCGGCCGTCGCGGCGCTGGAGCGGGCCAGGGCCAACGTCGAGCGCTACAAGGCCTCCGTGCTCAAGGCCGCGTGCGAGGGCCGGCTCGTCCCCACCGAAGCCGAATTGTACCGTAGGGGTGAGGTTTCCTCGCCCTCCGAGCCCGCCGACGCCCTGTTGGAGCGCATCCTGGCCGAACGGCGCAAGCGGTGGGAGGAGGAGCACTGGCAGCACGAGATTGAGCGGGCCCAGAAGAAGGCTGCCCAGGCCCGGCGCAAGGCCGCCGGTCAGCCCTACGCCATCCGCGACCTGGAGCCCGAGGATTGGCAGGACATCCCCGAGGAGGAGTATGCCTCCTACCTGCCCAAGGATGACCGCTGGAAGCGCAAGTATAAAGAGCCCGAGCCACCCGATATGGAGGGGCTGCCGGAGTTGCCGGAGGGGTGGTCTATCGCAAGCATGGATCAGTTGACTACTATGATAACGAGTGGACCACGTCACTGGTCCGAGTATTATGACAAGGGTAATGGGGTGTTCTTGATGGCCCAGAACATCCGTCTTGGCAAGCTGGATTTGTCCTACCATCGACTTGTTGGCCCACCAGAAGACGATAGCAGTCGAGATCGCAGTCAGGTAATCAAGGGTGACCTCTTGGTGACCATCGTGGGAGCCAATACTGGGGATGTGTGTCGAGTGCCCCATGAACTTCCCAATCACTATGTTTGTCAAAGTGTTGCGCTGATGAGACCTGTCGAAGCTCCGTTGTCCGATTACTTGACTCTGTATATGACGTCTCCAGAAAATGGACAGCGGCAGTATCGTCGCTACATCTATGGCGCTGGCCGTCCTCACTTGAAGTTCGATGAACTGAGGATGACGGCAGTGATGATTCCTACTCTTGCCGAACAGCGCCGCATCGTCGAGGAAGTCGAGCGTCGCCTCTCCGTCGTCGCGGCGCTGGAGGCTGCCGTCGAGGCCAACCTCCGCCGCGCCGGGCGGTTGCGCCAATCCATCCTCAAGCGCGCCTTCGAGGGCCGGCTGGTGTCCCAGGACCCCGACGACGAGCCCGCGTCGGCCCTGCTGGAGCGCATCCAGGCCCGACGGTAATGCCTTGTCCGTCAGTATTGTAGGGGCGACCCTTGTGGTCGCCCGGTGGAGGCAGTGGCGGTGGGCACGGGGAGGGGATGCACGAGGAAGGCGGGTACAAGACCTGCCCCTACGATGGCGGTGGGGGGAGGGCAGGCACAAGACCTGCCCCTACGATGGCGATGGGGGGAGGGCAGGCACAAGACCTGCCCCTACGATGGCGATGGGGGGAGGGCAGGCACAAGACCTGCCCCTACGATGGCGATGGGGGGAGGGCAG
>CAZYSK010000182.1:0-4123 GCA_964649415.1 uncultured Anaerolineales bacterium | reverse complement strand
GAGAGTCGCGGCACGCACTACCGGGAAGACTATCCCGCGCGCGACGACGAGCAGTGGTTGGCCTGGGTCTTACTGCAAATGGGCCCAGATGGTCAGATGACCGTGACCAAGGAAGGGATTCCGGACGAATGGAAGCCTGATCCGACGGTCCCATACGAGGAACGTTACCCCAATCGCTTCCCCGGCGAACTGGAATACCTGGGGTTGGCGTAAAGGAGAAAATGAAATGGCTATTGAAAGCATCGATCCCCGCACGTGCATCGGCTGCGGTACCTGCGTCGACACATGCCCCACGGATGTGATCCGTATGAACGAGCAAACTCAACACGCCGTGATCGCGTATCCCGAGGACTGCCAAATCTGCAACATGTGTGTGAACTTCTGCCCGGTGGACGCCATCACCGTCACGCCGGAGAAGTCCACGCCCATTCTGATCGCTTGGGGATAGGTGAGGTATGCGGCGGCTGAGTTTCCCTTTCCAACTGGGAACCATTCGACTCGTCGTCCAGAAAGCTTCAGAAGTCCAATAACAGGGCATGAGCGAGTGGTTCAGGATTCATACCCGGACCGTGCTTTTGTAGGTCAGTTTCGGCGAGCTTACGTTAGCAGAAACTCAGTCACTCTGGTGAGAATGTCCGTTGGGAGAGGGCGGTCTATTCTCAGGGAGATGGTGCCTCTGTGCCCTGGAGCCCGGCCTAGCCCCAAGCGGATGGGCCGGGCCTATGCTGAGAGTGACGCACGCTCGCGTGCGTGAATGCGAATT
Organism: uncultured Anaerolineales bacterium; assembly: GCA_964649415.1. GTDB lineage: Bacteria > Chloroflexota > Anaerolineae > B4-G1 > B4-G1 > CAZYSK01. The sequence goes on along the minus strand of CAZYSK010000182.1, from coordinate 3,360 downwards.
GCCGTCAGTAGGTTGACCAACTCCAGCAAGACTCGAAAAACTGGCAGCCGGGCATTCCACAGTTCTACAGTTCTACGTTTAGATTTCTCCGAGAACTTCGGCGAGTTGACCGATTACCGCCAGGAATACGCGGACGGCAAGCTGACGGCCGAGGCCAAGGCGATCTACGAGGCGATTCTCGAGAACGGCCCGCTCGATACCGTGCGCCTCCGCCGGGAGGCCCGCATGAGCGCCGAGAGCGCCAAGAGCCGCCTCGACCGGGCACTGACGGAGCTGCAAGTGGGGCTGAAGGTACTGCCCACCGGCGTAGCCTACGCCGGGGCCTGGAAATACGCGTTCACCTACGAGATCATGCAGCGCTGGTTTGCCGACCTGCCGCAGCGGGCGCGCCCCATCCAGCGCGCCGAGGCCCGCCGCGTGCTGGTGCAGCGCTACCTGGACAGCGTCGCCGCCGCCGACCGCAAGATGATCGCCAAGGTGTTCCACGTCCTGAAGTGGACCTCGCGGGAGTTGGAGTGGACCATCGCCACACTGCTGGAGGAAGGCACAACCCAGGAAGTGGGAATCGAAGGATTGAAAGGCCTGCGCTTGGTCTCGACTCGTGCTTCCTAGCGCGGCAGCAGAGGATGTCGTCGTTGTACAGATCGATCACAGCAGGTGCTTTACCTGGCGGCTTCTCGCAGCCGTTCCACGTCGCGCAGCGGCGGTAGGCCGAAGAGCCTCTTGTACTCCCGATTGAAGTGTGAGGCGTCGTTGTAGCCCACGCGGTAGCCAGCACTCGCCGCGTCGAGATCCTCACCGAGCATAAGCCGGCGGGCTTCTTGGAGTCGTATCTGCTTCTGGAACTGCAAGGGGCTTAGTGCGGTGACGGCTTTGAAATGGTGGTGGAAGCTCGAAACGCTCATGCCAAGCTCCCGGGCAATGTCCTCAATCCGAAGCGGTTGGTCGAATTCCTTACGGAGCCGTGCGATAGCCCTGGCGATGCGGTGGGTGTGGCCGCCCTGGACCGCAATCTGACGGAGCCGGTTACCCTGCTCCCCCATCAGGAGCCGGTAGACGATTTCCCGCGTGGTCAAGGGCGCGAGGAAGGCAGCTTCGGCAGGGGTGTCCAAGAGCCTGACGAGCCGCACCACAGCGTCCAGCAGGCCGGCGTCCAACGGGCCGACGTTGATCGCCCTCACGCCGGCATGGCTGCGCGACGAGAAGTGACCAGCCTCGACCATGACTGAGCTGACAAGGGTGGGATCGAGCGCTAGGCGGAGGCTGAGGTACGGCCGTTCTTGCGACGCTTCGATGATCTGGCTCACGACGGGTAGCTCGGCTGTGGCGAGAAGGTAATGCGCGGGGTCGTACTGGTAGCGGGTGTCGCCCAGAAAGACCTCCTTGCTGCCCTGAGCAATCACGCAAAAGGCAAAGCCGGACATGCCGTAAATCGACTCCGCGGGCGAGGTGGCGCGATGGAGGCGCAGGCCTTTCAGCGGCTCAACCCTCCCATCTTCGCGGACGGCTCGCGCGATACGCTCGACCAGTTCGCATCTATTGACTTGCGCCCTGTGTGCCTCACGCTCTACCTGCTGCGGATTCATCGAATCCATATTGACTTTCCCACTCATTCCTACACCTCTCTCCGGGGTTTGCAGGATTGTGCAACGATTTCGAGAATTATTATACCATAGGGCCACATATCCAGTCTAGTGTTTGCAGAATCGTACAATGATCTTCGAGAATCATTATACCATGCCACACTCCAGGGTGCTATAATACACCCAAGGCAGAGGAATGAACCTCGACTCCTAGCAGTCACGCTGGGTTTGTGTTCAAGAGAAGATCAGCTTTGATAGGACAGAGGACCTGCCTATAGAGAACAAGAATAGGAGCTTCGCAATGGATCCAGCCATCCAGTCGATGTTGAAGGTTGAACGCGAAGAGACGGCGCAACGCCGCCTACACATGGCATACACAGATGACCTTGCGGATATCATCCCATGAGAAAAATCTGGCCGTTCGGCTTCTATTTCCTCATATTCGCGGGCGTTGCTTCGCATGGCCCCTATCGGGTCCTTTACTACCAATCGCTGTCCTTCACCGGCGCCCAGATAGGACTGCTGGCAGGGATTGCTCCGCTGATCACGCTGGTCAGTGCTCCATTCGTGACCGGGCTTGCAGACCGGACGAACAGGCACGGGCTGATCATGAGTCTTTCATTGCTGGCTGTGATCTCGGGACTTGTTCTCTTCCCCTACCTCAAGACCTTCATCCCCGTATTTGGCATGGCTATTCTGTCCAGTGTTTTCTTCTCGCCAATCATGCCGCTTTCGAACAGTGCCACGATGTTCATGCTGGGGGATGAAAGGAACCTGTACAGTCGCATTCGCCTGGGTGGCACGATTGGATTTGGCATCGTTGCTACTCTGGCAGGATCACTCGTAGAAAACTATGGGTTGAAAATCGCTTTCTGGAGCGCAGCCGGCTTATTTTTCATCGCATTCCTCGTCAGCCAGAAGTTGGTCCACGGCGGAGAAGAAAGCGGGAAACCTGCTGACAAGGGACGGGCAAGTGACCTACTGAAGAACCCGCACTTCCTTCTCTTTTTGCTGATCGGTTTCTCCGGTGGCATCTCCTTTGCTACAATCAATACCTATCTCTTTCCCTATATGAAGGAATTGGGGGCCGGGGAGTCGATGATGGGTTTGGCACTCACGATTGGAACGATTGCCGAGATACCGGTACTGTTTTTCGCCAGCCGTTTCATCAAACGGTTCAAGACATATGTACTGGTGATTTTCTCAATCGCCATGACCGGCCTGCGTTTTCTGCTGCTGGCTGTTGCAGCCAATCCTGTCTTTGTATTGTTCGTACAGCTGCTCAATGGGTTCAATTATCCACTTCTGTATGTCGCGGGAGTGACCTATGCTGATCAGCATGCACCCAAAGGATTTCGGGCCACGGTCCAGGGTCTGTTCAACGCCTCTATGGGTGGGATTGGCTCTGCTGTCGGTGGTTTTGCCGGTGGTCTGCTATTTGAAAGCATGGGAGCAAAGGGAATGTACCTTATTCTCTGTATATTTGTGGCTCTCGTCCTGGCATTTGTCAGCCTCGTGCACCGTACACTTCCGCCTGAACAGGACGGCGTGCCACTTACGCATTCAACATGATGAAAGCAATTTGTGGATAGATGGGCCTACGAAATGAGCAAAGCCGTATAACAGAAAGCTTGACGGCGCAAAGAAAGGGGTACAGGAAATGCAGAAGCGCAGACTGGGAAACAGTAACCTGGAGGTTTCGGCTCTCGGGCTCGGCTGTATGAGAATGAGCTTTGGCGACAGCCCGGTTGGAGACAAGCAGGAGATGATCTCTTTT
>CAZYSK010000181.1:0-4123 GCA_964649415.1 uncultured Anaerolineales bacterium | reverse complement strand
ACGTTTTATGCGTCGCGCGCGCTACTTGTCGGTTTGAGGCGTAGCTTCGCTAGACAGTTAGCAATGGACAGTGGACAGATAACTTATTCAGAACCCCTGGCGCAACGAAAACCCACATCGTTGTTCTTATAGTCGGACATGCTCCTGAAGCGATTGTCGCCGCGCACCTTGTTCGGATTGCCTTTCCACGAGCCCCCCCTCACAGTATCATCATATTCACTCGATGTCCACTCCCGGACGTTGCCCGCCATGTCCACGCAGCCGTAGGGGCTGTCCCCCTGGGGCGAGTACTTGCCCACCGGCGTCGTGCCGCCCTCAATCCTGTTGAAATTACACAGCTCACGTGTCGGATAATCGTCCCCCCAGGGGTACTGCCGCCCGTCGGTGCCGCGGGCCGCCTTCTCCCACTCCTCCTCGGTCGGCAGCCGCTTCCCGGCCCACTTGGCGTAGGCCACTGCGTCGTGCCAGGTCACGTAGACCACCGGATGATCAGCGATACCCTCGGGCAGTTCGTTGCCGTTCCAATGCCCCGGCGACTTGCGACCTGTGAGGTATACAAAGCGGGCGTACTCGGCGTTGGTGACGGGCGTCTTATCGATCCAGAACTCAGGCAGCTCGCGCGTTTTCTTCTTATCCCCGTAGAGAAACTCGCCCGCCGGCACCCGTACCATCTCCTTGCCGTCCCGCTCCCAGACCATCGTATCGCCGCTTGGCTCTCGTCCGCCGCGTTCGGACGCTGTCTGCAACCGTCGCCGGGCGCGACGCACCCACGCCTGCGGGCCGCTTAAGTCAGGTGCCAGTTCCAGCAGTGCCTCGCCAAACTTGACGGCTTCTTCCCAGTCGCCTCCGTCAATCGCCACCGCCAGATCCTCGTAGAGCCTCAACGCGCCTGCCACATCCTCATGTTGGCTCAACAATCGCTCGGCAGCATCCAGCAGGCGCTCTCCGGCCTCCCCATCACGATAGTCCCACCGCCCGCGCAGCACGTCCACCCAGGCGCGGCAGGCCTCGGCCCAGCGCTCCGTCTCACCGTGGGCAATGGCTTCGTCGTACCCCCGGGCGCGCCGAATCTCATCCCGCGCCAGGGCCAGCCTCTCCTGCACGTCCCGGAAGTCAGGATTTCCTGCCTCGACGTCCTCAAGCGCAGCCAGAGCCTGCTTCCACTTCTCCTCGCCAAGCAGCTCCAGTCCCTCCTGATAGCGCTCCTCCAGGCGACGGCGCTTCACCGCCTCGGCTGCATCGCGGTCCAGCTCCTGCTTTGCCCTGGTCAGCATCTCCAGGGCAGCGGGTCTGTCAGGGTCGAGCCGCACCATCTGGGTGCAACAGTCCAGCGCCTCCAGCCATTCCCCGGCCTCCAGCAGCTCCTCGGCCCGGCCCTCCAACTGCTCCAGCGTGGTCTCCCGCGCCTGTGCCTCGGTCCAGGCGTCGGCCACCTCCCGCAGCGCGGCCACGAACGCCCCGGCGCTGGGGTAGCGCTCGGCGGGCGGCTTGGCCAGCGCGCGCAGCAGCACGGCGCTCAGGTCGTCGCCCAGGGCGGGGAGCACCGCCTGCGGCGACGGGGGCTCCTCGTAGGCGTGGGCGTGGAGTACGGTCGGCATCTCCCCCTCGAAGGGCGCGCGCCCGGCGAGCGCCTGGTAGGCGATCACGCCCAACGCGTAGACGTCGGTCAGCGGGGTAACATCGCCCCACTGCTTGGGATCGGCCTGCTCGGGGGCCATGTAGGCCGGCGTGCCCAGGATGCTGCCACTCTGGGTCAGCTTCGTGCTGGCCTGCATCGAGTGCACTAGGCCGAAGTCGGTGAGAACAACCCAGGTGCTGCCTCCCTCGCCCTCCAGCAGCACGTTGGCGGGCTTGACATCGCGGTGGATCAGGGGCGGATCGTGCTGATGGAGATAGTCCAGCGCGGCGGCCAGCGGGGTCAGGATGGGCAGGGCGTGCGCCAGCGTCAGTGGCGGCTCCTCGGCCAGTAGGTCGCGCAGGGTGCGCCCCTCGCCGATGAGGGCCATGGCCAGATAGAGCACGCCATCGGCGTCGCCGAAGTCGTGGACCGGGACGATGTTGGGATGGCGCAGGTTGGCGGCAGTGCGCGCCTCCTGCTGGAAGCGCTGGAGAGAGGCCGCCTCTTCGTCGGGATGGACACCGGCAATGACCTTGAGCGCCACCTGGCGATCCATCTTGGTATCGCGCGCCCGGTAGACCACGGCAAAGCCGCCGCGGCCGATCTCCTCAATGATCTCGTACTTGCCGATGCGCCTGGGTTCTGTCATGGGTCCGCCCTATGAGGCTAGTGGGAATGCCCTCTGGCTACTTCGCGTTGAAAGAGAGTCTAGCACAAATCGGCTATGTGTGCAAAAAGCTGGCGGTGCTCAGTTCCCAATACCCCGCGGCCTGCGCTTGTAGGCCGCGACGAGCGGCCCGGCGATCATCCGCTCAAACGGGCCGGTAGGGTCGATGGTGGTCAGGCTCTCGATTGCGCAGACAAGGGCACAGCCCTGGCGTATGATGCGATTAGTGAAGTCGAGGTCATTACGGTTCATTGGAACGGAAAACTGGGACACAATGGCACGGAACACGAAGCATTACGCGCTAGCAATCAGCATCACCCGTCCGCGCCTGATCTTGCAATGAGGCCGCTGCCCCAAGAGCAACTACAAATGCAAAAGCACCGCTGTTTGGGAGCACCGAAGGCGCGGATCGGGTGTATGCGCTGGTCATACGCTCGCAAGGCTCAGTCTGAGGGACGGAATATCTCAATCCCTTTCCTACGCAAGACTGCCAAGAACTGCTGTCGATCAACAGCTTGGTCACCATATCGTAAAACAGCTTTCTGCTTTAGAGTTCTACACTTCTCGTACGAATCAATAAGCGCCTCGCAAATACTATCTATTACGCCCCTGTTCTCCCACAAACTGAGAACGTAGATAGTTTCAAATCCACTTGGGACTAAGTGTTTCTTGATATAGTCCACGTAGACATCGCCTGAGGGCGTTAGCTTGGCTGGTTTACCAACTATCACAACTGCGAAGCTACAGTACTCTTGCTTGAAATCTAAATTGCCTTCTTCTCCGATTGTTCTTGTTGCAATCTGCTTCAGGAAATCTATGAGCCAATTGACTTCACGAATGATTTCATCGTCTCGCCGCTCACCAAAGACCTTGTCTCCCAAGAAATCTAGTTCCTGTAAGAAGACCGGATAGAACAACCCTCCGTCGTCTATCCTCGCGTAAGTATCAAAGTATCGAGCAGTTTTTGATTCAGTGTCGTACAGCTCCGGATGCAAGTACTGATCAAGGAAATGTCCTACAACGCTAGGCTTTTCTTGCTCAATCAATTTAGTCGTAACATACAGATCGATCGCCTGACGTTGCGACTGTGAGATGTACCGCTTCAGTTCGAAGAGCAAGCTGGTTGACACGAAAAGATATGCGCCATGGGCGAAGTTCATATCATCTGGATCATCTCGCCGGAGCCTAAGGATAACCCGACCATCTTGGAGAAAACTCTCTCTACTGATATTGCTCCTCACCCACTCCACGCGCACTCGCTCCTCGGCAAGGTAGGGAGCGTTTTTGGACAATTCTTTGGCAAATCTGTTTACCCTGCCCTGTATATCGTATTTGACATACTTCTTGTGAGCAAACTTGAAAACCGAGCCCAGACTGCTGAGCAGACGCCAAAGCAGCGAAGACCATATCTCAATCTTCTCAGGATGGAGGAGGAGATATACCAGCAGAACGCTTCCAATTGATGCACCGCTCAGCAGACCCCCGATGCACTTCACTAGCTCCATGATTATCTCCTTTTCGTCTCTAACCGCAGGAGGAGCCGGTTCACACACTCGGGCTTAGAGCATACAAGTTTGATATCACCACTATCAGGAAATAGAGAATGGAGATTATCGTACGTGATTATGTCCTTGCAGAAAGCACATTTGAGCTTGCCATGTATACACTTGCTGCGTAATCCAAGGTTCTCTAGAAGATCACCCAAATCGTCATCGTGAACTGCTCGTAGAGCCAGTTTTGCCATGACTATACTCCTCACTTAAGGGCCCTTGTGTTAAGCTGAAAGGTGTCGCCTTTTGGAGTACTATTTGAAGTGTGGTAGAGTAGGGATGGCAGCC
>CAZYSK010000180.1:0-4189 GCA_964649415.1 uncultured Anaerolineales bacterium | reverse complement strand
TCTCCCCGCCAAAATGCGCTCCCTGCCCTCCGGGATCATCACGACGGCCTCCATCTGAGCCATCTCTTGCAGGCGGCTTTTCATCTTTATCGGATGAAACACCAGCCCCTCCCCACTGACGTCCAATCGACCGTGGACGAACTGCGTCCAATCCCGCTGCCCGCCGACCGATTCCGCCAGGCGGGCCATCTGCACCGGCAGGCCGGGGCTGTCATAGCCTCCCAGCCGCTGCAAGCCCGGCAGCGCCAGTTGCAGAAAAGCCATGTGATTCGACGGAGGACCGCCCGGCAAGCAAAACACCGGCTTACCTTCAAAGAGCCCAAATCCCACCGCCTTGCCGGGGCCAATGCGAACCCGATGGTAGACCTTTTGCCAGCCCAACTCGTCGAGAATCCGCACCACCAGATCCCGCTCGCCTTTCCAGGCACCGCCGCTCGTAATGATGGCATCGTGATCGGCAATGCGGGTCGCCAGCTCTTCCCGGATCTCCTCCGCCCGGTCCTGCACCAAACAAGCGGTCGTCTCCATGCCATAGTGGGTACACCAGGCCACCAGCGTGACCAGGTTGCTGGCATAGAGCTTGCCGGCCTGCAGCGGCCGGCCCGGAGCAATCACTTCATCCCCCGTGGCAATGATGGCCACCCTGGGACGCTTGACCACCGATACGCAGTCGTACCCGGCCGCGGCCAAAAGCCCCACCATGGTCGGACCCAGCACAGTGCCCGCAGCCAGCAGTTGCTGCCCCAACGTGACATCGCTTCCCCGAAACAAGATGTTGCGACCCGGCGCCGCATTGTTGACAACCGTAACAATCGAGCCATCGTCGGTGGCAAACTCGGCAGACACCACGGCCTGCGCCCCGCTGGGGATCGGCGCGCCGGTGAGGATTCGCACCGCCGTTCCCTGCTGCACCTCCCCCTGCCAGCTCCCGCCTGCCGCCGCCAGGCCCAGCAGACGCAGCGCGGCCGGGTTCTGAAGACTCGCCGGGGCAATGTCTGCCGACCGGACCGCGTATCCATCCTTCATAGAAACGTCCACCGACGGCGAATCCACCCGGGCACAGAGGTTCCGGGCGGCAACCCGCCCGATGGCGCAGGCCAGATCCACCGTCTCGACCCCAAGCGGCACAATATGCTGCATCGTTCGCTGCCATGCGTCCTCATACGAGAGCATTTTCCGCTCCTTTTCGTCGCTCGTCGCCCCACAGTGGCCCGTTCCGGTCAGAAAACGTGTCTCGATCAAATCCGCGATGCCCTCGACATCGTCCAAATCGAATTGCGGGATGTCGACATCCAGCGGCACATCCGCCGCCACGGCAAAGCGAAACTCTGGGCAGCCAACCAACTTCAGGCTGTTCGCGGCGCGAACCACCTCAAACGTGGGCAATCTCTCTTGCTTGTAGCCCTCGATCAGAATAATGTCCACACCGCTCACGCCGGCCACAATCTCTCCCAACGCCAGCTCCCGATCCAGTCGCCGGTAGGACGCCACCTTGTCCGGTGCAGCGATGATCACCTGCTCGCTGCCGGCCCGGGCATGGCGCCAGCTGTCCTTACCCGGCCGGTCGATCTCCAAGCCGCCGTGCGAATGGTGCTTGACCGTAGCCAGGTGATAGCCGCGCTGCCTCAATTCGGCGATCAGCTTGACCAGCAGCGTGGTTTTGCCCGCGCCCGACCGGCCAACAAAGGTTATCATGGGAATACTCATCGCGAACCTGCCTGTTCATCCATTTTTCATCTATTGTACCATACTTGTCGAATAATGCAGAATGCCACCCGCACCAACGAGGTCAATCCCCCAATTCGCTGTTCTCCCGCCCCTCCTCCCCATCTCCCTTCCCCCATATGCGTCAACTTAAGAACCGGGCGCAGTGACTTGTCTCCCACACCTTATGGGACCCACACCCCCCTCTCCCAGATTTTGGGAGAGGGGTCGGGGGAGAGGGCTCATCGAGGACGTCTACCACCCTGTCGTCGCTCGAGATCTCCTGCCCGATGGCCTGCGCCACCTCGTCCGCAGAGCCGGCGGCCAGCCATTCCAAATCTGCCCAATAACCCCGTTTTGTGATAGAATCATAGCCTCCAAACCCTGGCTTGAAAGACTGGCTATCTATGAATTCGTCCAAACCTTTTCCCTCGCTCGCGGATAGTATCAGTAGAGGGCCCTCATCATCATCCATAGAGAGGAAGCGAATGGAAGAAGGCAAAGCCATCGCCCGACTCAAACGGGGTGACGTTGGCGGACTGGAGACGTTGGTCCGCCGGTATCAGGTGCAAGCGGTGCGCGCCGCTTATCTCATCATCCACGATCGCGCGCTGGCCGAGGACATCGTGCAGGCCGCATTCCTGCGAGCCTACGAACGGATTGGCCAGTTCGACGCGAGGCGGCCTTTCGGCCCCTGGTTCCTGCGGAGCGTGGTCAACGACGCGATCAAGGCTTCCACCCGCCGCGAGCGCCAGGTCTCCCTGCAGGATGGTGCCAGGGGAGAAGGAACCTCCTTGGCCGACCTCCTGCCCGATCCGAACCCTGGCCCGGTCCACCTGGCCGAAGCAGCCGAGACCCGCCAGGCAGTGTGGGACGCGCTGGGAGAGCTCCCGCCAGCGCAGCGGGCGGCGATCGTCCTGCGCTACTACCTGGGCCTGAGCGAGACTGAGATGGCCGGTGAGTTGGCCTGTCCGCCGGGCACGGTCAAATGGCGCTTGCACGCGGCGCGGAAACGCCTGCGACGATTGCTGCGTCACTTGCGGTCCAGGCCAGAGTCCTGATAACAAAGCGCCATAGCCTCATCACGAATTGTACGACAGTCTTTCCGTCAATTTCAGCGAAATTCGTGATAATAAATTCTCCATTTGCCTTTCTCCGCGAGTCAGCAGGAGGCAAAAGCGATGAAAGAACAGCGATTCACGCAAATCTTGGACGAGATCGCCGGGCAGGAGGTGCCAGAGGGCGTGGACCTGTGGCCCGCGATCCGGGTACGGCTGCAGCCCCCACGGCGCCGGTCGCGTTGGGCGCGGCTGATGCCCACCACCCGCCTGGGCTGGGCCTTTCTGGCCCTGGCCCTGTGCTTGCTCATCGGAACTGGTGCCTGGGCTGTGGGCTCGGCTGTGGATCGGCTTTTCCAGGTGGCTCCGGGCCTGAACCACGTGGGACAGGCAGGCCTGAGCCAAGAACTCGACCTGAGCCAGACGGTGGACGGCGTCACCGTCACCCTGGAACGGGCCTACGCCGACGCCAATCGGATCGTCGTGGGCTACACCGTCAATAGCTCCGACGGCCAAAGGTACGACCCACGCTCCGTCACGCTGACCGACGCGGCGGGCACCGTCTTCTCTGAAACAATGGGGATGGGAGTGACCGGCAAATCTGAGAGGCTTCAGGTCGAACTGCCGCCGGGGATGGGCAGCTATGTCACCTCTTTCGATGCCTCCGCTGTGGAGGGCGTACCTGAGGAACTGAATCTGCGGCTGGTGATGGAAGTAAAAGAGTTGGTGCTGCCATCCGACGCGCCGGGTCCGTCTCCTGCCCCCACCGGTTCGCCGGCCGAACCATCGGAGCCGATGATGGTGGAACTACTGCCGATGCCCGAAGTGGCCATCGTTGGTCCCTTTACCTTTGACTTTAGCGTGCCCTTTATCCCTGGCCGCACCGTCGAGGTGCAACAAACGGCAGAAGCAGCCGGGGTCGCCGTCACCCTGCAACGGGTGGTGGTCACCCCATCAGAGACGCAGGCTACCCTATGCTTCGACCCGCCTGACGGGGACAGCAAAGAATGGCTTCTGATCGCCGCGGGTGATGGTCAGGATCTTGCTGGCGGGGCCGTCATCCAGCCTGGTGGGAGCAGCGAGGAATGTCACCGCGTCATCTACCCCGGCGAGATCGCCGGCAGCCCTGGCACGTGGACACTGACGGTGACCGAGTTGGTGGGATTTGACCTGTCCCCGCCTGGTGAACAGACGCGGCTGGCCGGACCGTGGGTCTTTTGCTTCCACGTGCCGTAGCACTCTGCCACCGAGAGGCCCGGCGTGAAAGATCACGCCGGGCCTCTTTTTGAATAACGGGTGCAGAACTGTAATGGAAACAGGGAACCTTGCTGGGGGTGGCCTCGTCTAATGAGAGGAAATAATACAGAGGGAGAAAAGGACAACCACACGGATTGTGGCTGATTTCGTCCAATTCATGACCGGAGGAG
>CAZYSK010000179.1:0-4316 GCA_964649415.1 uncultured Anaerolineales bacterium | reverse complement strand
GGGTTTGCCTCTACCCCCTGCCAAGAGGGCGACCACAGGGGTTTGCCTCTACTCCCTGCCAAGAGGGCGACCACAAGGGTTCGCCCCTACTCTCCGCTGCCCGCCACTTCCACGGCCCCCAGCAAGACTCGGTCTCCCACCACCTGCCCGTCGTCTCCTAGCACGAGAAGCCGCTCCATCTCGGGCCAGAGGTACATCCCGACCTCCAGTTCGTAGTCCCCCGGAGCCAGGCCCTGCGGCAGCGTGAGCGCGTAGTTGTCCGCGATCACCTCACCCGGCTCCCAGGTGTCCGTGGGGCGCGTCCCTCCCACGGGCTGGCCGTCCATCTGCGTCTGCACCTGGGCCTGGGCGTCCAGGAGGTGGGTGAAGACCGTGTACGAGTGGCTGACGGGTTCCATCGCCTGCCAGTAGAGCGTCAGCAGGAGAGGCTCCCCGGGGCGGGCCGTCGCCGTACCAAGCGAGTAGCCCACCAGCATGATCTCCCCGCCCAGGTTGATCGCCAACGGGTGTTGGGCCTCGGTGGCGGCGACGAGCGTGAAGCGGGAGAGGCTGACCCCGGTGTAGCTCTGGAACAGCCCCCAGCTTCCGTGCTGCCCCAGCCAGGCCCGGGCGCGGTGCTCGGGATCGTACTCCTGCGGGTTGCCGAACTCCACCAGCCAGACCCGGCGGTATCCCCGCGTGAGCCGCTGCAGCAGCCGGTCCGTCCCCTCGTCCGTCACCAGGTCGTCCCGGGGCAGAAACTCGGCGGGCAGGCCCTCGGGGCGGTAATAGTCGAACAGGGAGGATTGGAGGGGGTTGTTCAACAGGATCAGGTCTCCCGCCCGGGCCTCGGCCGCCAGGTCGGCCATCATGTGGCCGTACCCGCCCTTGGCGTAGGCCGGGTCGGCGTAGTAGTGCCGCAGCGAGATGCCGCTGGCTGCCAGGACGAAGGCGAGCCCCAGGATAGACGCCGGACGCCAGATGCGCCCGAGGGCCGCGATCCCGGCCCCCACCAGCACCAGGAACGGGGGCGCGCAAGCGATCAGGTAGCGCTCCCAGAAGAAGGGCATCACGGGGTTGGCCGCCCAGGCGAACAGCAGGCCCGTCGCCAGCACCGTGGTCAGCAGGAGCGCGTATCTCCGGCTCTCGGCTCGCGTGGACAGGCTGGCCAGTCCCCACAGCGCCAGCGCGACGACGCCCCAGCCCCACCACTGCTCCGCCGCCGGCACGGTCGTCCCGACCGCGTAGGCCAGCAGCGTGCGCCGGCCGATCTCGGCCAGCTTCGCCGGCGTCCATTCCTCGAAGCGCGCGCTGGCCTTGCCCGCGAGGAAGCGCCGGTGCGCCAGTAGCCACGGCGCGAAGATCAGCGCCATGGCCCCCCAGGTGAGCAGCCAGGGGATCAGCCGCCGAATCCGTCTTTCCTTGGCCGCCATGGCCGTTCCCACCGCGAACGCCGCCTCGGCCAGCAGCACGGCGAAGGCGTAGTAATGGCTGTAGACGGCGATCAGTGAGCTCAGCGCGTAGAGCGCCCACAGGGTCCAGCCGGGCTCGCGGCCATCGTGCTGTTGCTGAAGCAGGAGCGCAAAGGCCGCCAGCGACCCGGCGGCACCGGCCAGCGACAGCTCGTACATGCGGGCCTCTTGGGCGTAGTAGATCAGGAAGGGGGAAACCGCGCCCGCAGCAGCGGCCCAGAATCCCACCTGCCAGGAGGGCGACCACAGGGGTTTGCCCCTACCCTCCGCGGCCTTGCCCAGCCGGTACAGGAAGGGCACGACCAGCACGCCGCTGATCACCGAGAGGAAACGGAGGGCGAACGGGCTCCTGCCGGCCAGGGACATCGTCAGCGAGAGAAGCGCGTAGTGCAGGGGGGGATGCGTGTCCGCCCGTCCCGTCACCATGTCGGCGAGGGGCCAACTGGCGACAGTGATGCTGTACGCCTCGTCTCCCCAGATGTCGTGCCCTTCCAGGCGGTAGACGCCGAGGCCGAAGGCGATCAACAGCACGAGCAGCAGCAGGATGTGCTCTGTCCTGCGGGACATGGCTCTCATCTCTTCCTGTGCGGCGGAATGGCGCAACATACTGGGCTGTGAGCCTACTCAGGCCCCGTGATGTGTACCCGGCCCAGCGTCGCGACGCCGTCGCTGGAGCCTGGGCCGTCTGCGTCCTGAAGAGGCAGCCGCTCCAGCGTGGGCCATTGGTAGAAGCCCATGGCGAGTTCGTAGTCTCCCGTGGGGGCATCGACGGGGATGGGCACCGTGAACTGGTCGATCACGATCTCGCCCACGTCCCAGGACGAGGTGGGGTAGAAGCGCCGGCACGGTTCGCTGTCGTCCTGGCCCCAGAGAGAACCGCCGGTGTCTGGATCCTGCGGCCCCAAGAGATGGACGAAGACCGTGTAGTTAGCGTCCATGGCGCTCAGTCCCCTGGAGTACAGTGTGAGATGGAGCGGCTCCCCCGCGGCGTGGGTGGTAGCGTCCAAATCGTAGCCCAGGAGCTCTATCCGGTCGTCCCAGTTGATCTGCTTCTGGGACGAGGGGGCAAGCCGGGCCTCGGCGCCGGCGGGGACGCGGTAGGCCACGAAATAGGGGCTGCCGTAGTAGGATGGCCCTTCGTCCGTAACCCCGCCCTGAGGGAAAATCGTGTGCAGCAGGTCCAGGCTGTTCTTGTCCTCGCTGGGCACGATCACGTAGGTGGTCTCCTGCGTGGTCTGCGTGGGCGCGATCAGGCAGACCCGCCCGTTGTAGCCCTTGACATCCTCGCGCAACCCGGAGTGGAGGCGCAGGCTGGCGTGGTCGGGGAGCACGGGGGAGAGATAGACGGCTTCCTCGGACGGGAGCCCGCCGATATACTCCCCGATGGCGGACACGCCCACCTCGAAGTGCTTGAATAGGTTGGGGTCCTGGCCCCAGGTGACGAAGTAGTCGCGATACGTCACGATCCCGGTGTACGTGAAGCCGGCCACGAGGATGGCCACCGGGATGATCCTCAACACCGGCGACGGCGAACGCCGGACGATCCAGCGGTGCAGAGCCCGGTACGCCTCGAGCGCGCCGGTGGCGATGAGCATGGCCACGGCCGGCAGCGCCCCGATGGCCCGTTTGGCGGCCGCGCCGAACTGCGACAGGTTGGCCGGGGTCATCATCACGCCCAGCCAGGTCAGCAGGAATGGGTAGAGCGGCCGCTTGATCTTGATCCGCAGCAGGCTGATCCCGATCCCGGCGCACAGGGCCAGCGAGAGGAACGGGTTCAGGAGCGGTCGCCCGGGTATGTTGCTGAAGGGCTCGTTGTCCCCACGGATGCTGAACAGCAGCAGGGTATCGACCAGCCGCTCCATCAAGGTCCGCAGGTTGCTGCCCAACCCCTGGGAGGGGTCCAGGACCGAGGCCTGTTCGACCCGGGCGCTGAAGCTGCCCGGGTGCGTGAGGAAGTGCTGCCCCAGGGGCGCAAAGACGAGCAGCGCGACACCGACGATGAGAGCCAGGTTGCCCAGATCTTGTTTGATGAACGCCTGGATGAACGTCTGCCCCGGGGGCCTCTCGCGGGCGCGGGCGGCGTAGAGGAAGGCCGGGGGCACGAGCAGCGGCAGGAACCGGGCTGCCTGATAGGTGTACAGGCTGAGGCCCAGGAAGAGCCCGCACGCTATGGCCGTCAGGCGGCTTGTGACCTCTGGGGAGGTGCGCAGCGTGCGCCATCGGCATGGCGCCTTTGTAAGGATGATGGTGCGCCATCGGCATGGCGCCTTTGTAAGGATGATGGTGTGCCACAGGAAGTACAGCGTCAGCGCCACGAACAGCGGCACGAGCACCGCGCGCACGCCGCAGCGGCTCCAGTTCAGGTGCCAGTAGGAGATGGCTACCGTGAGCGCCGCCAGAGGTCCTCCGAACCGGGCCAGGATGCCCTCCTCGGTGGAGAACATCTCGTCGGCCATCACGTACACGGCCGGGACGGTGAGAATCCCGGCGATGGCCGCGGCGATGTGGATGGCCAGTGTCCCTGGCCCCAGCGCGGCGAAGCAGATGGCTACCAGGTAACTGAACAGGGCCTCGCGCCCGAAATTGGTCGTGAAGAAGACCGGCCGCGCGCCCTCGAGGATCTCCAGCGCGTCGATGCCGTAGAAGGCGGGGTCGTATCCATCGCCCGGTGGAAGGCTGGCGATCTGGTAGAGACGGAAGCAGGCGGCGATCAGCGTGATGCCGACGATCAGCCACCATTTGGGGGGACCGGGGCGTGCTTTGGCCTGATTGATGTTCATTCTCCCTGTCCCGTTCGTAGTGAGCTACGGAGCGCCAGCGGAGTAGCGTCCCACGGCACTCCGGCGGACCTACGTGCCTTACTAC
>CAZYSK010000178.1:0-4419 GCA_964649415.1 uncultured Anaerolineales bacterium | reverse complement strand
AAACAGCGCCTTTTTTTGTCCCTCATATGCCATCTCACCCTCCCCTTCCAGGGAATGGCAATATTGTACCACAAAATAGATCTTGGGCCAATACGCATCACTCTCCACTTACCCCGCCGCCCACATCTCGCACCGCTTGCACGTAAACCTCGAATGCAGCAGCCTTCCCCGTGTGACCGCTAAAGCGCCACAGCGGCTGCACAAAGCGGTACCCCGGCTCAGACGCCAGCTCCGGGGGAATAGAGTCCAGCGGAGGAACAAAATAGATCAACGCCACCTCCTCCACCCGCGCCTCTACTTCGGCGACTTGCCCCGTGCCCGGGCCGCCCGGCGGCTCGCGCCCCTCGTCTGCTGGATGTTCCTGGATAATCACCCACTCTAGCCTGTTGCGCCATAGCCCCCCCTCTACGTAAACGGCTGTGCCGTCGGCGAGATCGGGAGGCAGCTCGGGCATCTCGACCGTCCTGCCATCCCCGGTCACCAGCAGTACCCGGTCGCTCTCTCTCCGGATCGTGCCATCCCACCATTCCTTCGACGCGACCTCCCACCCCTCGACCTGGAGCGTCAGGTACTCGCCGGCGTCCTGCACTTTTCCCCAGACGTGCATCGGCGCCTCGACGTTGCCTACAGACTCTCTCAGGGCCTGCTGGGCCTGCGCCAGCGGTTGTAGATCGCCCATCAGGACGAGCCCGTTCATCGTCACGTGCAGGCGATCGCCCGGCGCGAGCGGGAACCACACTCTAAGCGCGCCGAACAAGTCCACGTCCTCGCCGGCGCGATATTCTCTCGCCCAATACTTGGGGTTGGCGTGGCTCCACTCTGCCCACAATGTCGGCTCGGCCAGCCTGGTGTAATGCACGCACCCGTCGTATTCTCCCGAGATCAACCCCTCCCAGGCCTCGTGGGACGAAAGGATGGCGTACTCGCCCGCCTCGACCATCTCCAGAGGACGGTAGGTCATGCTCCCTACCTCTCCATCCGTCCAGATCGACACTGTGGCAAAGGGCCCGACCAGCATCCAGTGGGCGTCGGTGCCCAGCGTGCGGAAAAATCGTATCGTGTCCCCCGAATGGGTGATCAGGTAGGGATCGTCCAGCAGGCCGGCGGCTTTTAGGAATTCCGTCGCCGCCTCGATCGCCTGTTCCACGGGCGGCAGGCTCTCCGGAGGATACCAGCGACCGTTACGGGCTGGCGTCCTCTGCTTGTCCAGGTAATTGAATTGCTCGGTCCCCTCGAAGACGATCTCTCTCGGCTCGTCGATGGCCACGTAATTTTTTCTGGTGGCCTCGTCCCCCTCCGGCGCAGCAGCCATCCAGGCGGGCATATAGACCTCACCGTCCAGCCCTAGCCGTCCCGCTACCTCTTTGACGTACGGCACAGTGAGCGTCTCCGGCTCGTCTTGCCGGTACACCGTCATCTGCTCCGTCGCCTCGGGGAGCGTGGTGTCGAGAACGAATTTGAGGTTTGGAGGCACGACCCCTCCATAGCCTCCCACACCGCCTCCCATCAATGCAGACAAGCGTGGCAGTATTGGCAGCATCGTCGGGCTGGCAGTTGGCGACGGCGTCTCCTTCGGCGTGACGCCCGGCGTTGGTGACGGCAACACGGGTGTCTCTTGCGGCGTGACGCCCGGCGTTGGTGACGGCAGCACTGGCGTCCCTTGTGGCGCGGCGGCCGGCGTTTCTGTCAGCGGGAGAGGTGTTTGCTCCGGTGCCGCCGTCGCCGTCGCCGTCGCCCGCTGGGCCACCTCGCTCCGGCCCGCCGGCAGTTTTCCATGATCCAGCACCAGGAGCACGGCCACGAGCAGCACCGCAGCGCCGGCCGCAGCAAAGCCGAACCACTTTTTCAACGGCAGCACCCTACCTGCCAACGCCGGCCGCCGGCGTTGGGCCTGCCCGGCAGCGCGCAAGCGATTTTCCAGATTGGCGACAAAGTCTGGAACAGGCGGATTCGCCCTGGCCACGGCCACCAGCTCTTCCAGGAGCGCGGCTTTGTCTGCGGACACCGAGGGTGGGCGGGGGATCCGCTCGCCGGATTGCAGACTTGCCAGGTAACGATCCATCGCCTCAGCCTGCATTCGTTCGCCTCTGTTCACTGTGACACCTCCGGAGAAAGCGTTAATTGGCCTCGCAACCTGCGCAGGCCCCGATAAACCAGCATTCGGACAGCGACTTTGCTCTTGCCCATGATTTGTCCTACTTCAGCAGCGCTCAACTCGCCAAAGACGCGCAGCGTCAGCGCTTCGGCCTGTTCCGAGGACAGAGCCTTTAGCGCCCTGGAGACCTGCGCCAGCTTGAGATGCGTATCGACAGACTCTTCTGGAGAAGGATCGGGATGGCGCAGCCCCTCTGCGCTTTCCAGCGGCACATCATTCCGTCGTCGCCGGTAGTGATCGGCCACCTTGTGGCGGGCGATCCCGAACAACCATCCGCAGAGACTCCCGTGACCGCCATAGTTCTCAATGCCCTCCAGCGCCGCCAGAAAAGTCTGCGACGTCAAATCCTGCGCATCGTTCGCGTTACCGGTGCGGATCAGGTGAAACTGGTAGATACGCCTTGCGTAGCGGTGATAGAGCTCGGCAAAAGCCTGGGGATCGTCACAGGCCTGCCGGGCCAGCACTTTATCATCTCCAGCAGCCGGACCTCCCGGCCCGGCCTGTTCCATTGGCATACTCTGGTGACTATACATTCAGGGGATCCCTCCCGGAAAAGATCATCGTACGCATGCCGTCGCATCCTTCTCCCGGTCAACTCGCACTATAAAATAAGGTCGTAAAAAACCCCAATTCGTAACGGCCCCCATCAAAAACTTGCTGACACAAGCGCAACAGAATAAAACAGGCACACGCATATACATTCACCTTTCAGTCTGAGAGATAGAGCAACGCCTGTGCTGAGCGCAGCCAAAGAAAAAATTTCGCTCTGTGAGTACAAATTGCCAGCCAGAAATGACAAATTCACCGGGCAACAGGATAAATGCGTTTGCCCCGGAATAAAAAACGAGCGCAGACCCCACCCTCAAAGCGCCCGTTCTCATCTTCCCTCACTCACCACTACCCACTACCCTCTTACCCGCTCAGACAATACCCTTCGCCATATCGGTTGAGCAAATACCTTGGCTGCCGGGGATCCTCCTCGATCTTTTTCCGCAGCTTGAGCATATGTACCCGCAGTCCAAGCGCGCGTCCCTTGCCTCCCTTGCCCCACGCATACTCGATCATCTCGGAATGGGATACCAGCTCCCCTGGACGCCTGGCCAGGCAAGTCAGCAGCCTGAACTCAATAGGCGTCAGGGAAACCTTTCTCCCCTCCACAATCACCACCTTTTCCAGAGAATCGATGACCAGGCCTTCGCAGGGGCGCAGATACAGCCCCCTTCGCGGCAAAGAACCCTTTGAACGCCGCAGCACAGCCCGGATGCGGGCTAGCAGCTCCTGATTCGACCACGGTTTCACGACATAATCATCGGCACCGAGATACAACCCCTCAGCAATTTGCTCCTTCTCCCCCAAAACTGTGAGCATGATGATCGGCACGTCCGTCGCCTCGCGCAGCAAGCGGCAGACCTTCCAGCCATCCATGACCGGCATCGTAATATCCAGCAGAACGAGGTCGGGGCAGTCGCGGCGCACCCTTGCCAGTCCCTCTTTGCCGTCGGCTGCGATCACAACCTGGTACCCTGCCTGCTCGAGGAGCAATTTGAGGATGAACCTCACTTCGGGCTCGTCGTCAATGACAAGGATCTTTTGCGTCATAACAAGATATTTTCCATTGTAACCCGCACCGTCGCAGGCGCTCAATCTCGGGGAAAGAGCGGGGCAGCCAGGGCCATGCTATGCTGCTTGTAGCGCAGTGCCCCTGCCGGATCGTTTCGCCGCCAGACGCGGATGGGCATATATTTCTGTATTTCGTAAAGCAAGTAAAACTGGCGGCGGATCTTCGCCGATGGCGACTCGTCGCGTTGGGCGCCATAGCCTTCCCAGAAAGGGGGCTCGCTGATGCCGCAATAGTCGAGCACTGCAAATTCAATCTCGACGTCGCCCCACAACGCGCGGTCAAAATCGATGAGCCCTGTGACATTGCCGTCTTTGTCGAGCAAAATGTTCTGCGCCCACACGTCCATGTGCAGGAGGCGGGGAGTAACGGGCCGGTCAAAATGATCCAGGTGCGCATCGAGCAGATCGCGCATCGCCTGCGCCTCCCCGGCGTCATAACTCCCGCAAGCGACCACATCGTCCAGCAGCATGTTCCACATCACGTGGAAAGCGGCCGCCCAGGTCGTTTGAGGCGCCATCGGGCGGTGTTCGCCCAGGTAACCGTGGGCATTGTGTCCCAGGCAGTCGCTCGCCGTCAGCGTGTGGAGCTGGCGGAGAAGCTCGCCGACCTGCCGCAGCGCCCGGCCCTGTTGCGAGCGGGTCAG
>CAZYSK010000177.1:0-4558 GCA_964649415.1 uncultured Anaerolineales bacterium | reverse complement strand
CGGGCGTCACGTACTGCTTGAACTCGTTGTAGGCCTGCCGGCCCAGGTTGGTGCGGTCGACCATGAAGAGCACGCGGCGGGCCCTGGCGTGCTTGACCAGGCGATAGACGGTGGTGACCGCCATGTAGGTCTTGCCGCTGCCGGTGGCCATCTGCACCAGGGAGCGGGGGCGATCCTGGGCCAGGGAGCGCTCCAGGTTGCGCACCGCCTCGATCTGGGCTTTCCAGAGCCCCTGGGTGTTCAAGGGCGGCATATGCCGCAGGCGGGCGCGGAGCGTCGGCGCCCGTTCCCCGTAAGGCGGGCTCTCCTCGCCGACGCGCAAGGCGGCCGAGGTCTGCACCGCGTCCCCCGGCTGCGCCCACTGGGCCAACGTCTCCGGCTGATGAAAGGCGAAGACGCGGCGGCTGCGGGGGTTGGGATCTCGCTCGCTGGTGAAGAAGGTCTCCACGCCCGTCGACTGGTAGAGGAAGGGCAGCGGATCACACCAGGCGTTGGTCCGTAGGGGAGGTGGTAGGCCGTCGCTGTACTTGGCCGTCTGAGTCTCGACACCGCTGAGCGTCGAACCCACGGGCTTGGCCTCGATCACGCCGATGGGGCGCTTGTCGACGAAGAGCACGTAATCGGCGAAGCCGGTCTGGAGGGGGAATTCCGCCACGGCCACACCGCGGGACGCGCTCAGGTTGGCCCGGTCGCGCGACTGCACGGACCAGCCGGCGGCGTCCAGGAGATCGTCAATTGTCCTACGGGCCTTCTGCTCGGGAGTGAGGATGGTCATGTCCGGCCTCTGTGTCGAGCTGGGTTCATAGACCCGTTTTGGGATAGACCTGCCAGACGACGCGGTTTGACGGCGGGCTATGCACTAGAAGACCCGTGCCAAGGCATCCCACCGTCCTGGTGACCGCCTCGTGACTCTGTCCAGCCCAAGGCGATTTTCGTTGCATCGTGGCTGTAGTATAGTACCGCTCTCCGCAGAAGTCAAAGCGCCGCGCTACCCAACCCACCCGCCAACAGAGAAACGCCCCAACCATGTGGTCGAGGCGGTCGATTCGCTGTCCCACGTTAATGCGGTGTCAGAGATCAACGAGGCTGCATTCGATGGATCAATCGTGCTTTGTGCCGTCGGGGAGGATTGTGCCCTGCAGCAAGGCAGCCATTGAGAGTTGTTCATCGGATACTTGAGCGCCTTCCAGGTTGGCCCTATCCAGGATAGCATCTGTCAAGTTGGCGCCGCTGAAGTTGGCACCGCGCGCATCTGCCCTGTCCAAAGCTGCACCGCTCAGATCGGCATCTCGCAGGTCGGCTTCAGTTAAGTCAGCTCCTCGCAGCTTGGCACCACACAGGTTCGCCTTGCTCAGAGTTGCCCCGTGAAGATTTGCCTCATTGAGCTTAGCCATTCTCAGGTTGGCCCCGCTCAGCGGCAGACCCTGCAACTCAGCGCCTTCGAGATTGGCCTCGTTCATATCTACTGGGACGCGCCTGCGCCGGGCATCTTCCATCCATGCCGCGATCTCAGCTGGCAACGCGCGGTCGTTAAACATCCGTTGGCGAGCGCCCGTCAGAAGCCTTTCGTCCCTTTGGCGTTTCTCTCGCCGCGTTTCGAGGTAGTGGGCAACCAAGACGCCCAGAAGTCCGCCTGCGACAGTCAATGTGCCACCACACAGCGCGCCGACAAGACCTATGATGGCTGCCAAGAGCTTGTCATTCACTTGCCTTGCCTCCGTCTCTCGACTGGCAGTCCTCACTCGTCCACAGGACTGGTCTATCATCCCCGATGCGCTCGCTGGCGTTCTGGATCCTCGCCAATTGCTAGGGTGCTTGAGCCTTGAGTCGAGCAGCTTCAGATCCGATCAGATGGGTAGAGCAATACATCAACATGATCGGGGGACGACCCCACAATGAACTTCTGTCAATGCACAACCGGTATGGCTTTGTGGAACTCAGCGGTCTCGGAATAGCTACATTCCGACTATCCTTGGCGAAGAACCAGCGGCAAGTAGACCTTGGGTTCTCCGATGACATTTCTCACCTCATTGGTTACAATCGGCTCGTTGGTATCAAAAACAATGCTGGCCTGGTTGGTCAGCACGGTTCTCTCGGCGGCTTCGGCGCGCGGCTGGATTGTGAAAGCCACATGGCCCTCCCCCCTGCCGGTCTCGTCATTAGGCGGCAGGAATCCGGCCAGAGGGTCGAGCGGTAGCCCCTCAGTCTGCGGATCCAGGGTGCGGAATGTCCATTGCACTTGACCGGATACATAGTTCAGTTCCACCTCAACGTCCACCCACCAGGATTTCCCCGCCGCTGTGCGATAATCCTCGACCGTCTGCCTGGTGTAAAAGCCAGCCGTGTTTTCCGGGACAGCGATGATGTAATCACCCCAGGCAATTTCTGTCAGGTGGAAGGTACTCCAATCTAGGTCGGAGTCGAGGTTATCGGTGACGAATACCTCCTGAGCAGGTGCGCCAGCCTCTTCCTTGTTCTCAAAGTAGATGACATAGTGAAGCTCGTCGTCTGTGCCCACAAGATGCTGCTTTCCAATCCCGGTTGGCCCCGTTTTTTCGTTAGGGTCATCGGGCGTTATGTTTTCACTAGAGACAGCCTGACCAATTAGGCTAGCCACGAGACTCGCAGGCCTCAGGTCATTCAGCAAATGCCAATGGGCAGAGAGCACGCTTGGCCTCTGGAGTTCCCAGAGCCTATGCCCCGATTTATGCAAAGCTACATCGTGTCTCCAAGCCGCTTTTTGAATCGGGTCCAAAGTTCGGACCTCCTGTGGACTAAGTCCGGAGCAATCGCGTGATATTCCAAAACAGCGGCCAAACCCTAAGTTACTAATAGACTTGCCAAGTTCGCTCAAGAAGCCTTCTTGACCACGCGGGTCAACTAGCGACAGGGGCGAGTTGAGTACATACGCGTAAGTATTCGTCCCTGGGCGCCTCAGTGGGTCTTCCGAACTAAATCGGCCTAATCCTTCATCGTAGTATCTTGCATACATATATTTCAATCCGTTGTTCTCATCCATCACACCAAACCGCCCCACATATCGAAACGGGTTAGGGATGATCTCGTCAGCTTGCAGTGAAACACCGAAGGGCGCATAGTCGTAGATATTAGCGACCGCGCCGGTGTCGTTGCTCAACTGGCGCGTGTGACCGGTCGCATCGTAAGCATAATAAGCGGCGGTGCCTGTAGCGTCAATGCGAGCCACCAGGCCCAAACCGTGCACATACCGGGCCACTAACGCGCCGCTGCCGTCGTATTCGGCGGCCACGTCCACTAGACCGATAGGGTCATAGACGTAGCGAGTCGAGGTCCCATCCTGGCTGACGCCAATCCGATTGCCAAGGGGATCGTAGGCATACTCCCAGGTACCACTCATCGGTGTGGTCACGCGAATCAGACGATTGTCGTAGTTGTACTCATAGGTCGTCGTCCCACTGGCGTCGGTCCTCGATGTCATATTGCCATTGAGGTCATAGGTATAGGTGGCATCGCCCACTTGGGTATACTGGTTCAGTTCGTTTGTGGTATAGTCAGTTGGCACGCCGTCGTCGGTGACGGTGATCCGGTTGCCCGCAGCGTCGTAGTCATAGACCACGTGACGACCGCCGGGATAGGTAACCCCCACCAATTGGCCGATGAGGTCGTAATTGTAGGTCGTCGTACCCGCCAGAGTTGTCATAGAGGTGCGGTTGCCGTTCGCATCGTAGGCATAATCGAAACGGGATTGCACGCTGTCATCAGGGGCAAAGTTGACCATGCTGATTACTTGCCCCGCCGCGTCATATTCATACGTCGTGTATGTCCCGTTGCCTTTCGACTCCCTGCTCAACCGCCCAACTTCATCGTACTCGTAGGAGACAATGACGGCTCCGTTCTCGTCGCACAAACGGGACGGCCGTCCGGCAGCGTCATATTCATAGTTGAGTTCGTGGCTGTCTTGATCTAAACGCTGAGTGCGTTGCCAAGCGTCGTTGTAGCTGAATTCGAAGTAGTGCCCGGACGGATAAGTGATCCTGGTCAAGAGATCTGTGTCGGGATCATACTCCATCGTGATGGCCCCATTGACATCAGAGGCCGACGTCATATTGCCGGCCGTGTCATAGCTGTAGGCGACCCAGGAACCATCGGGATAGTCCTTGCGCAGCAATTGTCCCCGGTCGTTGTGAGTGTAGATGATCGTGTCGCTGCTACGGCTGGTGTGGCTTGTGGGGATGCCAGCCGCGCTGTAAGTGATGGTCTCTTGACCGCCATCCGGATAGGTCAGGACAGTCAGGTTGCCCGAATCATCATAGTCAAACGTACTCCGATTGCCCCGAGCATCCTCCAGCAGGGTGATTTGACCAAAGGTGGCCTCATAGCTCAGTTTCACCTGGTGCCCAAGCGGGTTCTCAGCCCCAATCACGTTGCCTTGGAGATCATAGTCGAACGCGTAGACCTGGCCTGCCGGATCGGTCAAGTGGCCAAGATCGTGCTCCGGGCTGTAATCCTGACCTAGTTTGTTTCCTAGCAGTTTGTCGGAGTGAAACTCTGTTCAGTCGGCTAATACAGTGGTAAAATG
>CAZYSK010000176.1:0-4580 GCA_964649415.1 uncultured Anaerolineales bacterium | reverse complement strand
ATGCGTCGCGCGCGCTACTTGTCGGTTTGAGGCGTAGCTTCGCTAGACGGTTACAGAGTAATTTGGCACTGAATCATCGGCGGCCTCACCCACCTCCTACACTACTTGCACAGATCTCAGTCGGTAAGCAGTGCGGGACCCAACGCCACTTTGCCGGTCTGGCCGTTGACCAGTGCCAGGCGGAGTTCGTCGTCTGCCCGCAGCAAAGCTACCCACACCGGCAGCAGCACCAGTTGATAGGTCAAACCGCTCGTCTGGAACGAGCGCCGGACCATGACCGGACGGGACGACGATTGCGAGGCAGGGACAGGCAGCGCCCCTGCCTGTTGGCGGGCCATCGCGGGCATCGCCCGGTCGGCCTCCATCGCCGCTGCGTCCACATCCCGATTGTAGAGAAAGACAGGCCAATCCGCCAGGAAACGCGGCTCGTAGGGCGTCATCTTGGCCAAGGTATAGGGAAAGATGCGCTCCAGGTGTGAGAGCGCGGGTATGTCCACGGCGATGAACATCAGGTTGTCGAACATCATCTTGTCTTCGCCCAGTTCTTCCGTCAGGACGCTCTTGGGAGCAAAAGCAGACTTCTCTTCGCTCCAGGTGTGTACATCCACGAACCCGTCGAACACCCAAAAGGGGATATACACTCCCTGCAAGTTCCACACTTCTTGTGCCTTGTCCTGTCCAGTAATCCAGGTCGTGAATCGTCGCAGGCCAGCCTGTTGCGCCTCGCGGATGGCCTCGGCAGCCTGCTCCTCGCCGACCGCGAAAGGCAGGAACCCATCGGGCTGTTGAAGTGCCCATTCG
The DNA here is from genome assembly GCA_964649415.1 of uncultured Anaerolineales bacterium. Lineage (GTDB taxonomy): Bacteria > Chloroflexota > Anaerolineae > B4-G1 > B4-G1 > CAZYSK01. Next base: position 3,779 of record CAZYSK010000176.1, on the reverse strand, counting down.
CGATTCTCGACGAGCACGTTTGTAGAGCCACAGAAGACGCATTGCTGGCTCAAGCGGTGGTGCGTCGTCAATTCCGCGCCGCAGGATTGGCAATGTGCAATACGCTCTACGCCCACCCAAGTCTGATCCCGATAGCGACGCTTGAGACGCAAGTCGCCCACGAGCCTGGCCGCTCCGTCAAGCACATTGGCTTGCGGGAGGGGGACCTGGTGGGCGCAGTACGGGCAGGCTACCTCCGCTGTGCCCGGTTCATAGTGCATCTCCCCACCACACTGGGGACACTTGATGGTCGTGACCTGCTGCCGCGGATTGTTCCAATCCGGCGGATTGGAGCAATCCGTTGGCTGTTGGCCCTGTTCGGTGAGAGAGACTCGCCCCTGCAAGATGGCCATCGCGTCGTTCGCCAGCGGATGCGCCGGGTTCAGCAACAAGGCCCTTTCCAGATACTCCTTGCGCTCGGCGGGATCATCGGTCGTGGCGGTCAGCCAGATCCAGGCGTCGGGGAACTTGGACTCCATCGTGAGCGTGCGTAGATGTCGGGCCGCCCCGGCCCGGTTTCCTTGCTTGAGCAGCAGATACGCCCCCACGAATGCCAGTATCTCACTCTGATGCGGTTGGTAGTTGCGCATGAACTTCACATAGCCACTCAGGGCGTACGGCGACTCTCCCAGCATCCGTTGATAGTCTTTGAAGAATGCCAGGGCCTGGTCGGCCGTTTGGAGGGCGAAGTCGCGGTCGGGCGTGTGGGTGTCGTTCCAGTGGGCGATCAACTCGTCCAGTAGCAGTTGGTAGGTGGCAATCTCTCTTCTTGAATGGCGACGGTCAGCGGCGTGCCTCCTTCCGCTGGGCTCGTAGCCACATTGGTCGCAATGCGCCGATTCGATCCACGGATCGTAGGTGCACTCGTGTCCGCAGTTTGGACAGGTGAAAGTCTGCATCTTGACGTTCCTTCAAGTCTACAGCCCAGAGCAACAGCCCGCCGCTAGCTAGCGGCGGGTTGCGAGTCGTGCGCGCCAGTGGCCCACTGTGGCCGCCAGACGGGCATCAGGTCGCAGCCAGGGTGATCGGTCAACCGCTGGGAACTGCTGCCGCAAGCGCTTATCACATAGCTCTCACGGTTTCCAGCACTTTGACCTCTTGCTCCAGCCGTCCCGCAAGACGGTCTTTCCCCACCTCAAGATCGTACCGTGCCTGAAGGTTCAACCAAAACCGCTCTGACTGACCGAAGTACCGTGACAACCTCAGTGCTGTATCCGCTGTGATTGACCGTTTCCCATGAACGATCTCGTTGATCCGACGGGGATGTACACTGATGTCCTTCGCCAGTCGATATTGGCTGATTTCCATTGGCTTCAGGAACTCTTCCAACAATATCTCACCGGGGTGTACCGGCTCAAATCTCTTCTCAGCCATTGCTTTCACTCCCTAGTGATAATCCGTAATCTCAACTTCGTACGCGTCTCCATTATGCCACCGAAAGCATATCCGCCATTGATCGTTGATACGAATGCTGTACTCGCCTTTGCGATTGCCTGAGAGTCTCTCAAGCCGATTGCCAGGGGGAACACGTAGGTCCGCCAGTTGCTCTGCCGCGTCGAGTATTGCGAGCTTCCGCCAGGCTACGCGATGCAGATCTTGAGGCAATCGCCGCGATGGCTGGGGGTTTCATCCATTTGTCGCGGAGACTCCTGACCATAGTCCAATGATGACGCATCACGCCGATATTGTCAAGTGCGAGTACCTGTGCTTGTGTGTGTCTCTGTTCGCGTGGTAACCGTACAGGTGACCGGCACTTGCACGCAGTTTGGGTGATGATGGTTGATGTTCCACCGCTGGGAAATCGCATTGGGACGAAGATCTTCAAGTGCCGGTCACCTCACGTGGCGGATTGACCGTTCAGGTGACCGGCACTTGCACGCAGTTTGGGTGATGATGGTTGATGTTCCACCGCTGGGAAATCGCATTGGGACGAAGATCTTCAAGTGCCGGTCACCTTACGTGGTGGATTGGTAACCGGTCAGGTGACCGGCTCCTTGCGCCGAGGCCCCTCTCGCATACGGCAGATCTCTGGCCTATCCGAGCTGCAGGATCCTCCCCAGGAGCGGCGTCTTCTTCTCGATGGCCCGCTGCGGGCACATCTCGTGGCAGCAGTAGCAGCGGATGCAGAGATCGTAGTGGTACACGGGCGGGCGATCGCGGCGGCCGTTCTCGAAGCGCAGCGCCTTGTCCGGCACGGGGCAGGCCTCGACGCAGCGCCCGCACCTGACGCAGGTGTCTGCGTCGATGACGGGCCTGGGCAGGACGGCGTTCTTGATCAGGTTGTAGTGGGCGTACGAGGCGTTGCGATACACGGGCTTGCGGATCACCTTGAAGTCCGGCTGGCGGAACGCGTCCAGGGGGTCCCCCAGGTACTCGATCTCGCCATCCTGGAAGCGGCCCAGCCCCAGGTCAGCGCCGATGGTGCTCGTGGGCACACACTCCGGCTCCATGGCCACCAGGCGACAGAACGTGGCATCGACGGCCACCGGGTCATCGGACATGACCAGGACGTTCATCGGCCGTGGGTCCCCGCTGCGCGGGCCGTTGCCCTCCATGGCCAGGACCCCGTCCATCACGTGCAGGCGCGGGCGCAGCCGCAGGTTCAGCTCGACCAGCAGGCGGCTGAAATCCATCACGTCCTGGAACTGAACGTGGTACAGCGCCTTGCGCTTGCCGGGGATGCAGCCGAAGAGGTTCTTCACCGCGCCGGTGATGCGCGTCAGTTGGTGGGTCTTCATCTTGGGCAGGTTGATCAAGCCGTCGCATTCGTGGAGCGCCCTGTCCACGGGGAAGCTGGCCACGAGCCCGCCGTCCGGGTTGGCCATCGGGGTGGCGTCGGAGAACTCGACGAACTCCGCGCCGCTCCGCGCCCCGGCCTCGGCCAGGCCCGACCGGCTGGCAGCGCGTTTCGGGCTGTCCAGCCCGGGCGAGTCGCCGAAGCAGACCCGTGCCCCGGCCTCCTGCAGCAGGCGCGTGCATCCCGCCAGCACGGCCGGGTGGGTGGTCACCGCCGTCTCGGGGCGCTCGGCGGCCAGGATGTTGGGCTTGAGCAGCAGCCGCTCGCCCGGTCGGGCGAAGCGATCCAGGCCGCCGAGGAGCTCCACGCCCCGCCTCAAGGCGCTGTAGACGACCTCCGGGTCATACGACGTGCACCGTAGCACGGCCACGGTGGATGGTTTCGATTTGCTCGATCCAGTCATGTTGCTCTCCCTCTCTCTGCCCTGAGACCCTAAAGGTTTCAGAAAACCTTTAGGGTCTGATCTTCAGGGTCTGGTCGTCGCGGTCTTGCGATAGAACGCCGACGTGATGGGGCACACCAGCGAACTGGGGGCGTGCCTTCCCACGGCCAGGATGACGCGGTTGATCAAGCCGGGGACGATGATGGGTTTCCCCGCCCGCATCCCCTGCATGGCCTGCCTGGCCACCTGGTCTGGGTTGAGGCTCACCGCGTTGCCGATGAATCCGTGGGCCGCGATCTTCTGCTGGCATTCCCCGTTGGTGCGGATGCCGTTGGGGCACAGCACGCTCACGCTGACGGGAGTATCCCTCATTTCCTCCCGCAAGGCAAGGCTGAAGTTGACGATGAAGGCCTTGGATGGGGCGTATACGGGCATGAAGGGGATGGGGAAGAAGGCGGCCAGGCTGGCCACGTTCAGGACGAAGGCCCGGGGGTGGCGCTTGAGCTCGGGCAGCAGCAGGCGCGTGATTTTCACCAGCGCCAGGTTGTTGAGCAGGATGCA
>CAZYSK010000175.1:0-4687 GCA_964649415.1 uncultured Anaerolineales bacterium | reverse complement strand
CCCTGGGTTGCGGCTTCGGTCTAGCTGGGTTGCGCTATTCGCTGCGAAAGCCCGCGCCGGTTCGGACCGCGGGCATCCCTGCCCGCATCAGAAAGCGACCCGGTCGGACCGCGGGCATCCCTGCCCGCATAGAAGAGCCACCAAGATGGTGGCGGTCCAGTGGGGCGGGCGCTTGTGCTTATTCCTGCTTTGACTATAATAATGCCGTGACTCCTGGCGTGTACCCAGTTTCACAGAGGGGCGGCCTCTTGAGCGACCGCTTCGGCTTCCGGCCGCTGCTATCGTAGCCTTGCTGTATCCCGTGAGGAGGCAACCATGACCCTTGTACTGGAACTGCACGGCATCACCAAGGCTTTCCCCGGCGTGTTGGCGAACGACCACATTGACCTGACGCTGGAGGAAGGCGAGATTCACGCTCTCCTGGGCGAGAATGGGGCGGGCAAGACCACCTTGATGAACATCCTGTATGGCCTCTATGATCCGGACGAGGGCGAGATTGCCGTGCGAGGCCAGCGGGTGGACATCGAAGGGCCCAACGACGCCATTGCGCAGGGCATCGGCATGGTCCACCAGCACTTCATGCTGGTGCCGGTGCTCACCGTGACCGAGAACGTCATGCTGGGCGTGGAGTCCATCAAGAATGGCCTGTTCCTCGATCGTGCCGTCGCCGCCCAACGCATCCGCGAGATCTCCGATCAGTACGGGCTGGATGTAGACCCCGACGCCTACGTCAAGACGCTCTCGGTGGGCGCTCAGCAGCGGGTCGAGATCATCAAGCTGCTGTACCGGGAGGCCGATATCCTCATCCTGGATGAGCCGACGGCGGTCCTGACCCCGCAGGAGGTGGAGGAGCTCTTCAAAGTCGTCCGCTCCCTGGTGGCGCAGGGCAAGTCCATGATCTTCATCACCCACAAGCTGAAGGAGGTCATGGCTATCGCCGACCGGATCACCGTCCTCCGCAACGGGCGGGTGGTGGGCACGACCGCCCCGGCCCAGACCAGCGAGCAGGAGCTGGCCGCCATGATGGTTGGACGTCAGGTGCTCCTGCGCGTCGAGAAAGCGCCTGCCCAGCCGGGCGAGACGGTGCTGGACGTGGACGATCTGGAGGTACTGGACGAGCGGGGCGGTGTCGCCGTGCGCGGGGTGTCCTTCGACGTGCGCGCCGGTGAGGTGTTGGGCGTGGCCGGCGTGCAGGGCAACGGCCAGACGCAGCTGGTGCAGGCGCTGACCGGCCTGCGAGCACCAACCGCGGGCCACGTGCGCATCCTTGATGCCGACGTGACCAACGCCTCGCCCCGGGAGGTATTGGAGCAGGGCGTGGCGCACGTGCCGGAGGATCGCCAGAAGGACGGCCTGGTGCTCAGCTTCCCCGTCGCCGACAACATGATCCTCAACACCTACTACCTGCCGCCCTTCGCCCGGCTCGGCACGATGGATCAGGAGGCCATCCTGGCGGCGGCGGAGCAGCGGACGCGGGAGTTCGACGTGCGCACGCCCAGCACGATGACGCCGGTCTCCAGCCTCTCTGGCGGCAATCAGCAGAAGGTGATCGTGGCCCGCGAGTTCTCCCGTCCCATCCGCCTGCTCATTGCCTCCCAGCCCACGCGCGGGCTGGACGTGGGCTCGATCGAGTACATCCACCAGCGCATCATCGAGAAGCGCGACGAGGGCACGGCGGTTCTTCTCGTCTCGCCCGAGTTGGACGAGGTGATGGGGCTTTCGGACCGCATCGCCGTCATGTATGAGGGCCGTATCGTGGATATCCTGCCCGCCGATCAGGTGACCAAAGAGGAGATCGGCCTGCTGATGGCAGGTTTGCAGCTCCCTGCCGCAGGGGGAGAGGGCGCAGTAGCGGGAGACAGGAAGGACAGAAAGGAGGCTGCCGGTGCAAGCATCGCCTGATACGCAACACGCTGCCGCTTCGGCCCGGGCCGCGGGAAGACTCCAGGTCGGTCTGCTCACCGACGCCGGCTCCGTCGACGATGGCACGTTCAACCAGTCCGCCTACGAGGGGGCGAAACGCGCCCTCGAGGGGCAGGACGTCGCGTTCCAGGTCATTGAGACGGAGTCACGGACGGATTTCGATGCCAACATCCGCCAGTTGATCGATCAGGGGTGCGATTTCATCGTCACCGTGGGGTCTGCCTCAGGTGTCGCGGTCGAACGCCTGGCTATGCGCCACGAGGACATCCAGTTCATCATCGTGGACTACGAGCCCTTGCCGGACAGCACCAACGTCACCGGGTTAGTTTTCGCCGAGGACGAAGCCGGGTTCCTGGCCGGGGCCCTGGCCGGGCTGGTGACGGAGGGGGGCACAGTGGGCTTCGTCGGCGGGGTGAGCGTCGCCCCGGTGCGCAAGTTCCATCGGGGTTTTGAGCACGGCCTGGCGCATACGAACCGCCGCGCTACCGCGCTCGAGACCTACACCGACTCCTTCACCGACGAGGATCTGGGCGAGGAGGCGGCGGGGGGATTGATTGAGCAGGGGGCGGACGTGATCTTCGCCGCCGGGGGCGAGAGTGGCAGCGCCGCGCTTCGCGCCGCTGCCCAGAAGGGCGTGTGGGTCATCGGCGTGGATCAGGACGAATGGGTGACCACGTTCCGGGACGGCGATGCCCCCGGCGCGGAGCAGTTGCTCACCAGTGCCGTCAAGCGCGTGGACCGGGCGGTCTACACCGCGCTCACCCAGGCGCTGCAGGGCAAGCTTAAGGCTGGCGTGGTCCGTTTCGACCTGAGGAACGAGGGTGTGGGCCTGGCTCCCTATCACGAGGCCGACATTGCCGTCCCATCGGAGGTCCGGGGCAAGATTCTGGAGGTGACGGACGGGCTGCGCAAAGGGCGCGTCCGCACCCAGGTGGGACCGCAGGGCGAGGAGTTGGTCGAGGGTCTCCTGCCGCGCCTGATGGCCTGGGACTGGCAGTCGGTGCTGATGCCGATCCTGGCCATCTTCACCGCGTTGGTCGTCGGCGGTTTCTTCATCGCCGCCTTCGACCCCGAGGTATGGGCGGCCTTTGGCGAGGGGCTGGGGGCCGGGTTGGCGGCGGCCTGGGGGTCCGTTGGCCAGGCCTACGCCTCGCTCTTCGAGGGGGCCTTCGGCAATCCGTCGCGCATCGCTGAGGGCTTCCGCATCTACCGCGAGACGGGGGATACCGTCAAGCTGGTGAACGCGATCCGGCCGCTCACCGAAGGGTTGCGCATTTCCACGCCCTACATCTTCGCCGGTCTGGCCGTGGCGCTGGGCTTCCGCTGCGGGCTGTTCAACATCGGCGCGGAGGGGCAGTACTTCATCGGTGGCTTGGCCACCGTGTTCGTTGGCTACAGCCTCAAGGGTCTCCCCTGGTTCATCCACCTCCCGCTGGCCCTGGTGGCGGGAATGGCGGGCGGGGCCTTCTGGGCGGCCATCGCTGGCTTCCTCAAGGCCAAGGTGGGCGCCCACGAGGTGATCAACACCATCATGCTCAACTATATCTCCTATCGCCTGGCCGACTACCTGCTGCAGGTGGGCGGCCCCATGGCGCGGCCTGACGACTTCCGGCCCATCAGCCCCGAGATCGAGCCTTCTGCTTACCTGCCCCAGTTCTTCCCGGACAACCCCGCGGCCTCGCTCAACGTGGGCATCTTCCTGGCGCTGGCGGCGGTCGCGGTCGTCTACTGGCTGCTGTTCAAGACCACGCTGGGTTTCGAGATCCGCTCGGTGGGTGCGAACCCCCGTGCTGCCCGCACGGCCGGGATCAGTGTGTCGCGCAGCTTCGTCCTGGCGATGGCTATGAGCGGTGCGCTGGCCGGCCTGGCTGGCTCCCACGACATCCTGGGCGTGATTCACTATATGCCCAACGCGTTCAACGCTGGCTACGGCTTCGACTCCCTCGCGCTGGCCTTGTTGGGCAAGAGCCACCCTGTGGGCGTGCTTCTTTCAGCGCTCCTGTTCGGTTTCCTCCGCGCGGGCGCGCAGCGCATGCAGGCACCGCCGGCCTTCGTGCCCATTGACATCATCTCCGTGCTCCAGGGGTTGATCATCATCTTCATCGCCGCTCCCGAGGTCATCCGCTACATCTATCGCCTGCGCGCGCCGAAGGAGGCGGGCCAGGCCGTCTTCACCCGGGGCTGGGGCAGCGTATAGAGAGGTTACAGGTTGCAGGTTTAAGGTCTCGGGTTGTCAGACACACATCCGCAACTTGAAACCTGGAACTTCAGACTTGAAGACTGGTACCATATATGGGAGGTTGGATGTGAGCACAACAGTATGGCAGGCTGGCGCGGCCCGGGTTGGTGCTTCCAGCCGGCGGGCGCGCACCTTCGGAATCGTTTTCATAGCGGCGGGTCTGTTGATCTTCCTGCTCTTTGCCCGAGCGGCCACCGGGGATCAGGCGTCCACCTTCGTATTCAATCCGACCCGGTCCAACGCAATACCGATACCGGACCTGTCGCTTCCCAGTGCGACGACGCTGTACGTCTTCGCGCTGGTGTGCGTATTCGTAGGAGCGTGGCAACTGGCGCGCGGGTTTCGGAACGTCAACCTGGCGCTGGGTGGCGTGGCGGCGGTGTTCGTGTTGGCCTTCCTCACCTGGGCCGCCCGTGGCGCTTCGCTCAACCTGACGGGCCTGCTTTCCAGTACGCTCCTGCGCGCGGTCCCCATCGCGCTGGCGGCGCTCTCTGGCGTGTGGTGCGAGCGCTGCGCGGTGATCAA
>CAZYSK010000174.1:0-5056 GCA_964649415.1 uncultured Anaerolineales bacterium | reverse complement strand
TCATTGGCTACTGCCATCCAGAGCATTTGCCCCGGCTCAAGCAACGAGGCCGGTTTCGTGAAGATGTCAACGACCTCTAGTATCCGCTTGATCATCGCTTCGGCAAAGACAACTTTGCTTTCATAGCCAAACTCAGTGACGAATAGTTGCCGCAAGATGCTGGCCAAGGTTTTTTCACGCAGGGGGGAAAAGTTCCTCTGACGCCGGGTACGTTCGTTCATTGCAGCTCCCCCTTTTTGCCAGCCGTCAGAGGAACGCCTGGCTGATCTGAAGCCACTTCTGTCTCCGCCGACGTACAGATTATCGTTCGCTTAAGCCGTTCCAGGGTGCGGGCGTGCTCAGGAACGTTCAACTCGGCGTAGAGAGCTCGATATTCCTCGATCAAGTTCTCAGAAATACCGACGACGCTTTGCATCTGCGCCGGGGTGAGCCTGCGGTCTTCTAGAATCATAACCAGCGCGAAGTGGTTTAGATAACGCGCCATACTAGAGATGCCATGGTTGCCCAATTCACGAGAGATGCGCGAGAAACTTAGGTCTTGGACGTACTTGCGGATGACGGGAATCTTGTGCGACACACCCCGCCCTATATCCCGGACCTCACCGCGCGAAGGGAGTGGCTGGTCTCTTCGACGATAGTAAGCGAAAATACGTTGAACGGTCTTCCGGCTCACGCCCAAGATGCAGGCCACGTCTTCCTGGCTCAGCGCACCACCTTGCATCGGCGCCTCGTAGATTATACGGTGAGCACGCAAGCGACGCAGGGCCTCCGGCCCTTTGGTGGCCCACACCTGGCCGTCTCCATCGGCGATGATGGTCAGATGCACTGGAACTTTGCGGCATTCCTTCAGTGGTTTGCCGGGCGGCTCGTCTATGGCGATGGCCTGGTAAGTGATCTGGCCCGGTTGACGGGAGAAGCCACTCTGCGAGTCCACCAATTGCTGAACGCGCCGGGCGAGAACTTGGGCCTCGACGGGCGACAGAGCGTACCCGGTCTGTAGCTCGACCTGGATGGTATGCAGCGTCGTCTTTGTAGTCAGGCGATCACCGCTCTCCTGAGATTTCACGTTTGACCTCCCAATAGATATCAACTTGGCGGTAACGGCGCAAGTATATCACCTAGGGGTCATTTGTCCCAATTTCTCCCATCCGAGGTAGTCCCCCCCATCCCACCGCCCGGAATCCTCACAACCAACAATGTGATTGGACCGGGTGAGCGAGTCGTGCTAGAATACGCCAATATGTCCAAACACGTCTTGCTCGTAGAGGACGACGCGCTTTCCAGGCGTAGTGTTGCCTTTAGCCTGGAGCAGGCGGGGTACCGTGTGACGTCCTGTGCCAATGCGGAGGATGCGTTGGCCTTATCTCGCCGTGACCTGCCTGATCTGGTTCTGCTGGATATTGGGCTGCCCGGTATGGATGGCCTGGAGGCACTGCATCACTTCCAGGCTCTCGTCGGTGCGCCTGTTATCTTTGTCACCGCGCGCCGGCGCAATCTGGACGAAGCCCTGGGGCTAGAGCTGGGTGCCGACGACTACATCACCAAGCCGTTCGACACCAGCGTCCTCTTGGCCCGGATCAAGGCCGCCTTGAGACGGTCCCAACACCCCCCCGCGCGTTTCCAGGACAGGCAGAAAACGCTAACGGCAGGCGATTTGGTGATTGATCCGGCTGCCCATACAGTAACCGTAGGTGGTCGGTTGGTGGACCTTTCCCCGCGGGAGTTTGCGTTGTTGCATACCCTGGCTCTGGACGCCGGGCATGTCATCTCCGTAGACGACCTTCTGGCCCGCGTGTGGGGAGCTGAGTATGTGGGCCAACCTCAGGTCGTGTATGTCCACATCCGTTGGCTGCGCGAGAAAATCGAGGAGACCCCCAATCAGCCCCGCCGTATCATCACCGTGCGCGCTGTAGGATACAAGCTAGAGCCTCAGGAGAGTTGATATGCGCACCCTCCGTGCTCGGCTCATTCTGAGCCATATCCTTCCCCTGCTCATCGTCGTTTTGCTCATCGGGGTTGTCCTCGACTACGTGCTGGAAACACGCATACTGCTGACTAACATCGCTGGCGAACTCGCCGGTGAAGCTATGCTCGTGGCCACACTGGCAAGTGACAATCCGCAGATCTGGAATGACCCAGGGCAAGCTCAGGCTTTTCTGGATCCCCTGGCACCAAACCTGGTTGCGACAGCGATGTTAGTGGATTCGGAAGGGCACCTGATGGCCTCCACGGAACCCGCCGATGCTGAACGTCTGGGAGGAGTCCTGGGGGAAACTCGACGTCTCGACAGAGTGCGCGCCGGTGAAGTCGAAGTATACACCGAACATAGCTGGTACACCCCGGCGGATGTAGTGGATGTATGGGTGCCGGTATGGGGGCACAATCACCAAGTCGTTGGCGCCGTTCGCTTGACGAATCAAGAGGCCAATACCCTTGAGCAGATCCTCACCGTAAGGCACCTCATTCTTAGCGTGCTGGTTGTGGGATTGCTGCTGGGAACGGGGCTGGCCTGGGTATTGGCCATTAACCTGGGAGGCGCCATCCGCCAGGTGACCCAGGCCGTCCAAAAGCTGAGCAGTGGACAACAACATGAACCCCTGGTCGAACAGGGCCCTGACGAGATCCGTCGGCTGCTACACGCCGTCAACACGATGGAAGAACGTCTACAAGCTTTGGAAGAGAACCGCCGTCAGTTACTGACCAACCTGGTGCATGAATTAGGGCGTCCTTTGGGAGCGTTGCTCGCAGCGACGCAGGCATTGCAGGGTGGAGCGGATCAAGACGAAGCACTACGCCAGGAGCTTTTTTCGGGTATGGTGGAGGAAATCGGCTTGCTTAGGCGGCTGTTGGACGACCTCTCCCGGCTTCATGATCGGGTGTCAGGCACGTTGGATCTTGAGCATCAACCTGTGGTGCTGACCGATTGGCTGCCCGTCGTATTGGGCTCCTGGCGAGAGGCAGCCAACGCCAAGGGGCTGAACTGGCAAATGGCCCTCCCTGATGATTTACCTGTACTGGAAATAGATCCGAACCGGATGTCCCAAGCGCTGGGCAATCTGGTCGGCAACGCCGTCAAATTCACCCCATCAGGAGGGACCGTCTCCGTTGAAGCTGGCATCAAGGATAGCGAGGTTTGGATCAGGATTGGCGACACAGGGCCCGGCATCTCGCCGAACGAGCAGCCGCATATCTTTACGCCTTTCTATCGGGGCCAATCAGGCCGCCGCTTTGCCCAAGGAATGGGACTGGGGTTAAGCATCGCCCGCGATCTGGTGATGGCGCACGGAGGACGATTGAAGATGAGCAGTTCGCCCGGCCAGGGCAGTCGTTTCACAATCTGGCTTCCCTTCACACCCGATCAACCTGCATAACACACACCATCGGAGCCGCCGCAGAAACCAGGTTTTTTCCGAAAAACCTGGTTTCTCTCTCCAACCACTGCAAAAACTGACTTTCTGCCCGTACCCCTTTTCCCTGCAAAGGGCGGTTCTGACCGCGCCCCCTTCTCCTTAAAGTTGCCTTAAGGTCGTCTTAAGATTCCCGCAAGGACGAAACGAGGCAAGTCATGCTATCCTATGTTCAACAGGTCGCACAGTGCTCTTCTGGCCTGAGCACAGTTCAGTGACCTGGGCGTTGACCGGCGTCAGGTCTCGCGCAGCAAAGAACCACTGGAGTCAGATGCCCGAGACAATAGCATTGGAGCGCCTGGCTATGCTATCTATAGGTGCTGTACCGCTACTCGTAAGCGTTCCAGTACTGGTCGTGCTGGGGCTTGTGGCCTGGGGTTTCTGGAGATGCCGTGACTATCAGGATAGCGATGTCCTGATGAGTGTTTACGATCACATGCTAGAGGGTCTTCTGATCCTGGCCGCTTTTACGCTGAAGGTCTTCTGGGTCTATCTCTTACCGTAAGTCCGTTCACGCGCTTGCTTCTGTCGGAGGCGTGGAAGCAGAATGTCGCAACCACAAGCCGGACCAACGTACCATGTCCTGGTCACCGTGGGTGACCGGGAACAACTCCGCCCGCTGCTGGCAGTGGGTTGCGCGCTGGCCAGGGCGCACAATGGCGCAGTGACGTTGCTGTGTATCACACCTGACGGGGCGAAGCCAGATTGGCTGGTCGTGCCCGAGCCGTCTACGGCGAGTGCAATGGAGCCGTGCGAAGATGTGTCGCCAACGGATGTCGTTTATCCGCACGTACTCGTCCACCCTGGGCGCGATGCTGGAGCAACGATCTTGGCTACGGCACGTGCAAGAATGCCCGACTTGCTCTTGCTGGGGTGGCGGGGCTTACCCAGCCGGGGGCGTTACCTGCTGGGCAGCACGCTCGATCCGGTAATCCGCTATGCCCCCTGCGACGTGGCGGTGGTGCGCGCCCATGACAGCTCCCGAGACGCTTCGGGTCGGGAGCATCCCGACGTTTTGGGCCACGTACGGCGGGTGCTGGTGCCTGTGGCTGGTGGCGCCAACGCCTCGCTGGCACTAGAACTGGCGCTGCAGCTTTCGCCCGGCGTCCAGGTTACGGCGCTGTACGTCGTGCGCGACGCCATCGGTGAGGCCAAGGTTGCGCTGGGGCACGAGCGGCTGAACACAGCGCTGACGCCATGGGCGGACGGGGAGCGCGTGCAGCCCAAGGTGGTGAGGGCCCATGATGTCGTTGAGGGCATTCTGACCGAAGCCGGCACCGGTGGTTACGACATAGTGTTGGTTGGTGCTACCGGCGAGAGCTTCCTCGACCGGGTGCTTTTTGGAAACGTGCCGCAGGCTGTAGCTGCCGGCGCTCCGATACCGGCGATCGTCGTCAAGCGCCGCGCGACCCGGGCAGGCACGCTCCTGCGCCGCGCCGGGTGGATGCTGTTTCACGCGTTGCCTACCCTCACCGTCACCGAGCAGGCCGATGTGTACCGGATCTTGCAGCGCGGGGTGCGACCCCACGCGGATTTCTACGTCATGAGCGGTCTGGCAGCGGCCATCGCTGCGATGGGCTTGCTGCTCAATAGTCCGGCCGTGATCATCGGTGCTATGCTCGTTGCCCCGCTGATGCTGGCCGTCCTGG
>CAZYSK010000173.1:0-5083 GCA_964649415.1 uncultured Anaerolineales bacterium | reverse complement strand
GGGTTGCAGAAATAGACCACGTAGCCGTGGGCGGCCAGGAAGTAGAACTCGTGCATGAAGAAGTTGCCGTACTGCACCTGGGGGCCGCCGTGGATCTCCAGGATCGAGGGGTACTGCCGCGACGGGTCGAAGCCGGGCGGCTTGAGGATCCAGCCCTGCAGGTCGTTGCCCGCGGCGCCCTTGAACCACACCTCCTCCATCTCCCCCAGGTCCCGCGCCCGCAGCAGGTTCTCGTTCACGCGCGTGAGTTTGCGTTGGTCTCCGGTCGCCAGGTCCTGCACCCACACCTGCCCGAGGTCGGCCATATCGGCGTGGAAGTAGGCCAGCTTCACGTGCTCCCGGTCGAAGCTGAATGGCCCCACGACCCCCGGGTCGCCGACGACGGTGCGCAGGCTGTTGCCGTCGCCGTCGAGGGCGAAAGATCTCAGGACGGTGTCGCCGTGGTGCGCCACCTGGAAATAGAGCCGGCGGCCATCCTGCGACCAGGTGGGCGGCATCAGGGGAAGGTGGCCTGGCAGGTCGTTGATCGTCCACGCCGACACGCTGAAATCGAAGGCCTGCGTCAGGTTCCGCGCCTCGCCGCTGCCGTCGGCGGGGACGACCCACAGGCCGGTGTTCTTCCACCACTGCCCGCGCCCCTCCTGCCCCAGGTAGACGATCCACTGCCCATCCGGGGAGAAGGCCGGCTTCTGCTTGTCGCCCACGGGCGTCTCGATCTTGCGCAACGCGCCGCCCTCCGCCGGGATGACGAACAGGTCCACCGCGTCCGGGTCGAGATCGGGGTCCGCGCTGCGGTTGGAGTGGAAGGCGATCTCCGTGCCGTCCGGCGACCAGCATGGCTCCAGCTCGTCGTACACGTCGCCCTCGGTCAGTTGATTGGCCCGGCCTGTGCGGTGGTCGACCGTCCAGATGTGCCAGCGCTCCTGGGGCAGGAATCCGCTCCCGTCCAGCTTGTAGAAGACGCGCGTGATGTGGCGGGCCACCACGCCCAGCTTCTTCTTATCCTCGTCCTCCTCGCGCTCGATGGCGTCTTGGTCCTTCTTGCGGAACTGGCACACCAGGCTCCGGCCATCGGGCGACCACTCGACTGGTCCGAACTCGCCCTTCAGGTCGGTGAGCGGGCGCGCCTCGCCGCCGTGGAAGGGGATGACGTAGATCTGCGGCTGTTTCTCGTCGCGGCGATTGGAGAGGAAAGCGATCTCGTCGCCGTCGGGCGACCAGCGGGGCTGGGTGTCCACCTGGTCGCCGTACGTGAACTGCCGGGCGCGCCCGCGCTCGGTGGGGACGACCCACAGGTTGGAGTACGTCTTCTGCTTCTTGCGGTCCACCCGCTGCAGGCAGAACACGACGTGCTGGCCGTCTGGGGAGATGCGGCCGTCGGTGATGAGATGGAAACGGTACAGGTCTTCGGCGGAAATGGAGTGTTTCTCTCGGGTTGGCATGGTGTCTCCTCTCTTGGCATCAAGACCTGACAGGTGTGCACGAGACTAGCTTGACAATGTCACGTTAGCTGGCCCCAGACTTCCGAAGTCTAGGACATAGGTCCAAGTAGCATAGGTCGCGGCTTCCGCAAGGTGCTAGACGGGTCAAATGAACTACTGAAGACTTCGGAAGTCTAGTGTGACATTGTCGTACTAGTGACAGGTAGAACCCTGTCAGGTCTGGACATTATGAATATCGAACATCGAGCACAATCCGCTTACATAGAGTCACACAAGAAACACAGAGCAGAGGACGAGATATGACGGCACTCGTTTCATCACGGACTTGTCGTTCCTCTGTGTCTCTCCGTGTATTCTCTGCGGAGCTCTGTGTCACAGGTTTAGTCGTCGGGCGTCGGGGGTGGGGCGGTTACTCTTCCTCGCGGGGCACGACCTTGACGGTCGTCGGCTCGCTCTCCGTGACGTTGCCCGCTGCATCCACCGCCTTGACGCGGAACGTGTGTGTGCCCAACGATTGGATGGTCCAGTTGACGTTGAAGGGGGCGATGTCGCGCACGGCAAAGGGCTCGGGTCCGTCGTCCGCGTAGAACTCGACCCTCGCGACGGAGTAGTCGTTCACCTCGGCGTTGACGTTGACCCATTCGTCGTAGCCCAGCTCGTACACCGAGCCGTTCACCGGGTAGGTGAGGTCGAGCGTGGGCGAGATGTTGTCCACCGTCACCTGGATGGTCGTCTCGCGCAGCGCCATCGAGTGGTCGACGACGCTGAGGCGCAGGCTGTACAGGCCGTCCAGGTCGGCGGTGTTCCAGAACTCGAGCACGCTGTGGTCGATCTGGTCGCCGTGGTCGCCCCCGATCTGAACCCACTCCGTGGGGTTCAAGCCGTCGCCGAACACCACGCGGTAGAAGTTGAAATCGCCGCCCCGGGCGTTGCCCGTGATGGGAACCGTGCCCCGGATGTAGGCGTAGGGCGCGGGGCTGGCGATGGCCACGTCGGCGTCGATGCGCGACGGCCCGTAGATGGTATCGTACTCCGTGGGGGGCGTGGCCGGCCGCTTGTCCTCGTCCAGGCTGGCGATCCAGTCGGCTGCCTCCGGCGGGTAGACCTCGTACACGCGCTCCTCGCACAGCTCCGGCGGCGTGTAGACCGTGCACAGCCGGTTGGTCTCGCGGTTGACCCGGAAGGTCTGATGGACGTCGCAGTGCTCGGTCGGTTCGGTGCCGGGGATGAAGATCTCGTTGACGGTGGGGCAGTTTCCGGTGGGCAGCTGGCCAGATAGGGCGCAGACCGCCCGCTCGACCAGCCCCTCGGGCCGGGCAAAGGGGACGCCCTCCTCGTCCTGCAGCGCGTACTCCATCACCGCGTGCCAGATCGGCGCAGCGCCGTGGAGGCCCGGCAGGTTGCGCATCTCGCTGTTGTCGAAGTTGCCCACCCACACGCCGGCGGCCAACTGGGGCGTGTACCCGACCGTCCAGGCGTCGCGAAAGTCGTTCGTCGTGCCGGTCTTGGCGGCTGCGGGCCGGTCGTTCAATAGCTCCAGCGCGTTGTTGACGCCCATCGCTGCCCAGCGGGCCTGCTTGTCCGAGAGGATGCTGTTCATGATGTAGGCCAATTGGGGCGGGAGGACGTCGCGGCTCTCCGGCTGCTCGTATTCGTAGAGCACTGTGCCGTCCCGGTCCTCGACGCGCAGGATGGCGACCGGGTCAAGCTCGCGGTAGCCGGCGCGCAACTGGCCTTCGGACACAGGCGCGCCTTGCATCGTGCCGCCGTTCGCGAAGACGCTGAAGGCGTAGACCATGTCAAGCAGGTGTACCTCGCCGCCGCCGAGCGTCAGGCTGAGGCCGTAGTAGTCCAGCCCCCGGTTGAGCGTGTTGATGCCCATACGATGGGCGGTGCGGATGACGTTGTCCACCCCGGCCTGCTCGAGGGCTGCGACGGCCGGGATGTTGTAGGACCGGGCCAGCGCCCGCCGCATGAGCTGCGGGCCGTGGTATTTTCGGTCGTAGTTCTCCGGCACGTACGGGTAGCCCGTGGTCTGTTGGAAGGCGGTGCGCACGTCGAGGAACATGTGGGCTGCGTTGTCGCCCTGCGCCAGCAGCGTGACGTAGGTGAAGGGCTTGAACGAGGAACCCGGCTGGCGGCCGGGACCGTCCACCGCGACGTTGAACTGGCCGTCGATGGACTCGTCCCAGTAGTCCAGGCTGCCCACCATGGCCAGTATCTCGCCGGTGGGGGGGCGGATGACGATGACGGACGCGTTGCTGGCGTCGTGGTCGCGCCCCACATGGGATGCGGTGAGCGGTGGCAGGAACTGTGCCGCCGAGCATCCCTTGTCGATGGCCTGCTGGATCACCGTCGCCTCGTCCTCGCCCGAGAGGCGGCGGATCTGGGCGCGGGCCACGCACTGGGCCTGTTCCTGGAGGTCCAGATCCAGCGTGGTGTAGACCCTCAGTCCACCCCGGTACACGATCTCGGGCCCGAACATGTCCTCTAGTTGCTTGCGCACGTAGATGGAGAAGTGGGGGGCCAGGATGTCGAAGCGCTCGGTAAACTTGGCCAGCTCCCACGGCTCGTACTTGGCGGCGACGGCCTCTTCGGACGTAATGCAGCCCTGGCTCACCATCGCGTCGAGCACTAGATTCTGGCGCTTACGCGCGGCCTCCGGGTTATCGAAGGGATTCATGCCCGGGAACTGCGGGATAGCAGCCAATGTGGCGGACTCGGCCAATGTCAGGTCACCCACGCTCTTGCCGAAGTACATCCGAGTTGCTGCCTCGATACCGTGGGCCAGGCTGCCGTAGAAGTTGGTGTTCAAGTACCATTCCAATAGCTGTTCTTTGCTGTACTTCTGCGTGATACGATAGGCGAGCAATATCTCGGTTATCTTGCGCTCGTAGTCCCTCCACTCAGGTCCTTCCGCGCTGACGTACCGCAGTTCATCCTCGATAACGATGTTCTTGATCAACTGTTGGGTGATCGAGGAGCCGCCCTGGATCTGCTGGCCCTGGACGTCGGCCCAGAGGGCGCGGGCCATACCACGCAGGTTGATTCCCGGGTTCTCCCAATAGTTGCGGTCCTCGATAGCCACGGTCGCGCAGATAAGGTCTTCTGGAATCTGGTCCAGCGCGACCCAGGTGCGATCGCCGCCGAAGGGATCGATCACCTCGTAGAGCAGGGTCTCCCCGGTGCGGTTGTAGATCTTGGTGGTCTCGAAGTTCTCCTCGGCCGCCTCGATCTGCTCGGGTTCGGGCAGGTCACGGGTGAAATAGGCGTAGGCGCTCGCCGCGGCGCTTACCCCGCTGGCGAACACGCCCACGACGACGAGCACGACGACGAGCAGGACGATGCCGGCGACGCGCACGATCTGGCGCGCGCCCGTGCGTTCTGCGACGCGCCGGCGCTGGCGGCGCTGCAGGGCGACGTGTCGAACGACTTCAACTGGTTCCAAAATCCAAGGCTCCCCCGCGTGAGATAGGGGAATCGTACCAGAAAGCGGGTGGATTGGCAAGTCTTGGTTGATAGATCGGTCTGTGAATCGTGTTGAGCCTGTCGGTTGGATATGCATGCGATTACCCTGCTTCTCCTGTCGGGCTTTCGCAGCGAATAGCGCAACCCAGCTAGACCGAAGCCGCAACCCAGGG
>CAZYSK010000172.1:0-5487 GCA_964649415.1 uncultured Anaerolineales bacterium | reverse complement strand
GGCGTTGGAACGGAGACCCTAAAGGTTTTCCGAAACCTTTAGGGTCTTCGCAGCCATTCGGTAGAAGAGTCCAGAGCCCATTCGCGCGCTGAAACTGGGGGGATGATCGCCATCACCGCAACCAGAGGGGCGTAGACAAGTCCCCAGAGCCCATTCGGGCGCTGGAACGGAGACCCTAAAGGTTTTCCGAAACCTTTAGGGTCTTCGCAGCCGTTCGGTAGAGGAGTCCAGAGCCCATTCGCGCGCTGAAACTGGGGGGATGATCGCCATCAGCGCAACCAGAGGGGCGTAGAAAAGTCCCCAGAGCCCATTCGGGCGCTGGAACGGAGACCCTAAAGGTTTTCCGAAACCTTTAGGGTCTTCGCAGCCGTTCGGTAGAGGAGTCCAGAGTCCATTCGCGCGCTGAAACTGGGGGGATGATCGCCATCACCGCAACCAGAGGGACGTAGGCAAGTCCCCAGAGCCCATTCGGGCGTTGGAACGGAGACCCTAAAGGTTTTCCGAAACCTTTAGGGTCTTCGCAGCCGTTCGGTAGAAGAGTCCAGTGCCCATTCGGGCCGAGCGGAAAGAAACCAGGTTTTCAGGAAAAAACCTGGTTTCGAGATCCATCCGCGGTGCTCCCTCCCCCGCCAGGCACTCAACACCCCGCTGACGCCTGACGTTTGACGTTTGACGCAAGACGTTTGACGTTTGACGCCTGACGTAGGCCCCCCGCCCCTTGCCCCCCGCCTCTCCCCCTGCTTGACACCCACGCCAAGTTGCCATACACTACATCCTCGTAGCCACGCTGGCCCAGGCAGCCCGATCGCTTTGTCGGGAGGACGCGTGAGCGAACGAGGTGATCCATGCCCTTGCTATTCTGGTTGGACGTCGCTGCATTGAGTGTGTCTGCAACGGTCTCGTTCTCGCTGGCCCTGATGGTGGTGGGATCCGGGCTCAAGCAGACGCGTGTTCGCTCGTTCATCCTTTACACGGTGATCCAGGCAGCCTGGGCGGTCTGCTCGCTCCTCTTGCGCCTGGCCTTGTGGCTCGAGAGTGGCAGCTCGCTTCTGCTGAGTGAGCTGGCCACCCTGTCCTTTGCCCTGATGGGGCCTTTGCTCCTCCTGTTCACCGTCCGCTACGTCGGCCATCGTCGTCGTCTGGCCGACCCGCTCGTAGTTCTGGGACTGGTGCTGGTGGCGGCCCTTTCCCTCCCGCTCTTCCGCCACCAACTCGTCTCTAACCCGCGCCTGGATGCCAACGGCTCGACCGTCATGCAACTCAGCGACTGGGGGCTGGTGGCAGCCGCGCTGCCGATTCTGTATGTGGTCTGGGCGGTGCTTCTCTTCTGGCGGGCACGCCGCCGCCTTGGGGAGCCATATCTGGCGTTGAGCGTGTTCGTCCTGTTCGTCGGCTTCGTCGTGGGCGGCGTTCTGGAGATCGCTTTTCCGCTCCTGTCTCTGACGACCACTCTCAGCGTCGCTATTCTTGGCTGGGGGGTCATCAGGCGGCAGCTTTTCAATCCGCTACAGGAGCGGACCGCCGAATTGGGGCGTGAGGTCGCCGAGCGCGTCCGCGCCGAGGAGGCGCTGCGGGAGAGCGAGGCGCGCTACCGGACGCTGTTCGAACGCATGCCTGTGGGACTGTATCGCACCTCCCTGGCGGGGCGCGTCCTTCACGCCAACCACGCGCTGGTGGAGATGCTGGGCTATCCGGATCGGCAGACGCTGATGCAGGTCTACGTGCACGATCTGTACGTCGATCCTGCGGATCGCGAGCGCGAACAGGTCTTGCTGGAGTACAATGGGATCGTGCATGGGTTCGAGATGCGGCTTCGGCGCTACGACGGCAGCGTCATCTGGGTGCGCGACAGCGTGCGGGCCGTCCACGATGCCCATGGCGAACTGCTGTCCTTCGAGGGCAGCCTGGAGGACATCACCGAGCGGGTGTGGGCGGAAGAGGCGCTGCGAGAGAGCGAGGAGCGTTTCCGTAAGATCTTCGAGGAGGGTCCGCTGGGGATGGCCATCCTCAGCCCCGACGACCGCTTCATCCGGGCCAACGCTGCCCTGTGCCGCATGACCGGGTATGCGGAGGAAGAGCTGGTCGGCTTGACCTATCTTGACATCACCGAGCCCGAAGACGTTGATCCCGGCAGGCAACGGGCCCGGCAGTTGTTGAGCGGCGAGCTGCCATTTCTCCAGACCGAGAAGCGATATGTCACTCGAGAGGGTCAGGCGCTGTGGGTCAACCTGACTACCTCGGTGATCCGTGACGATGGGGGAAAGCCCCTCTACAGGCTGACGATGGTCGAGGACATCGGCCGCCGCAAGCGGGCCGAGGAAGAACGTGCACGCCTGGCTGCCCAGGTGCACGAGCAGGCGCGGCGGGTGGAACGGATCCTCGCTACCGTGCCGGCGGGTGTCCTGCTGCTGGATGCCGGGGGGCGGGTCCTCCAGGCCAACCCCATGGCCGAGGGTGACCTGGCCGTGCTGGCCGATGCCCAGGTGGGCGACGCCCTCTCCCAACTGGGCGGCTGCCCGTTGGTCGAACTGCTCACCCCGCCACCCCGGGGCTTGTGGCACGAGGTCCAGGCCGGCAGGCGCACCTTCGAGGTCATCGCCCGGCCGGTGGAGGGCGGCCCCGAGCCGGAGCACTGGGTGCTGGTGATCAGCGACGTGACACAGGAGCGGGAGACCCGGGCGCAGCTTCAGCAGCAGGAGCGGCTGGCCGCCGTGGGCCAACTGGCCGCCGGCATCGCCCACGACTTCAACAATATCATGGCCGCCATCATTCTTTACGCCCAGATGGCGGCGCGGTCACGGGAGCTGTCGGAGCGCGAACGCGAGAGGATGGTGGTGATCAACGAACAGGCCCGGCACGCCACCCGCCTGATCGAGCAGATCCTCGACTTTGGCCGGCGGGCGGTCCTCGAACGCCGCCCCCTCGATCTGCTGCCGCTGGTGGAAGCGCAGATCAAACTGCTGAAGCGGACGCTGCCGGAGCATATCGAGATAGACCTGGCCTACGGGCCGGACGAGTACGCGGTGGACGCCGACCCGACGCGCATGCAACAGATGCTTACCAACCTGGCCGTCAACGCGCGCGATGCGATGCCGCAAGGGGGCACCCTGCGCATCGGGCTGGAGCGCATCGCCGGACGCACCGACGGACGCACGGACGGACGCTCGGACGGACGCCCGGTCAACGTCCGCGACGTCCGCGACGGCCACGCTGGCCCCGTCGAGCACGGCAGGTCGCCGCGCCTGCCGGCGACAGCGCCGCAGGATGCGGCCGTATCTGCGGCTGCATCCGCAGGCGGGGAGTGGATCCGGCTGACGGTGTCCGACACCGGCGCTGGCATCCCCGCGGACGCGCTGCCGCACATCTTCGAGCCCTTCTTCACCACCAAGGGGCCGGGCGAGGGCAGCGGCC
Organism: uncultured Anaerolineales bacterium; assembly: GCA_964649415.1. GTDB lineage: Bacteria > Chloroflexota > Anaerolineae > B4-G1 > B4-G1 > CAZYSK01. Next base: position 2,076 of record CAZYSK010000172.1, on the reverse strand, counting down.
TGGGGCTGGCGCAGGTGCACGGTATCGTGGGCCAGCACGGGGGGCGCATTGACGTGGACAGTCGCCTGGGTGAGGGGACGACGTTCACCATCCACCTGCCCGCGCTGGACGTGCGCCCGGCCGCGCCTTCCCCGCCGGATGTCTCCGCCGTGACCCAGGGACACGGCGAGGTGGTGCTGGTGGTGGAGGACGGGGACGCGGTGCGGGCCGCGCTGGTGGCCAGCCTGGGGCAACTGAACTACCAGACGCTGGAGGCGGTGAACGGCGAAGCGGCGTTGGCCGTCTTCGAAGAGGAGGGGGAGCGGATCGCCCTGGTCGTGAGCGACGTGGTGATGCCGGTTATGGGTGGCATCGCCCTGTTCCACACGCTGCGGCAGAAGGGCTGGCAGATGCCGGTGATCCTGCTCACCGGTCACCCGATGGGCAAGGAGCTCGACGAGCTGCGAGCGCAGGGATTGGCGGCCTGGTTGACCAAACCGCCCAGCATCGAGCGCCTGGCCCGGGCGGTGGCCGACGCGCTGCGCGGGTAGCAGGCGGTCGCCTGCCCGCCGGGGGGCTGCCGCCCACGCCTGCGCCGCACGCGGTCCGCGCCATCCGGACGAGGAGCGCCTGACCGCGGCTATGCACGCCAACCCCGGGCTTACCTGTCTGTCTCTGTTTCATTGATGCCGGCAGGATGCCGGCGGTCCATTTCCGATATCGCCTCTTCCGCCCGGCCTTTGACCGGGTGCCATGCCTGTGGTATACTCGGCCCGCGTGGACGGAAGGAGGCTGTATGCTGAACGACAGATCGCGCGAGATTCTGTTCTGGTTCACCGTGGGCATGATCGCGCTCGTCGCCGTGGTGGCCGTCATCACTATCCTGCGCTCGTGCGGAGGGCCCATCGTCGCCGTCACCCCGCTGGAGATCAACGCCGCCGAGGCCAGCCTGTGCCCCGGCGAGAGCTACCGCTTCACCGTGGGGGATGAGGCCGAGGTCGCGTGGGAGGCCACCGGCGGCGTGGTTAGCTCGGACGGCCTCTTCACCGCTGGCGACGTACCGGGCGACTACGTGGTCACGGCCCGGTCCGATTCTCGGCGCGTCCAGGCCATGGTGCACGTGCTCGTCTGCACGCCGACGCCCACCGCCACCCCGCTGCCCACGCCGACGCCCACCGTCCCGCCGACTGCCTCGCCGACGCCTGAGCCCACCCCGATCCCGGCCGCCGATCCACAGGGCGACGTGGGCGCCTACCAGACCGGCGCGCCGGTCGAGGGCGTGCCCGCCGGCGTCGACATCCGCGCCGTCAGCGTGGCCTCCGACCTGCAGGTGACGCTCCAGCCGGTCGAGGGGATACCGCCGGAGCTGGAGGGCTGGGCCGGTGAGGGCCAGGTGCTGCTGTGGATGTCGCTCTACCAGCCGATCCCTGCGCCGCTGCAGGTGTTCTCCGACTGGCTTTTCGCCCTGGATCTGGACGGGGACGCGGCCACCGGCCGCCCGGCGGGGGCCGCCCGCATCAACCCCGAGTTGGGGACTGAGGCCGCCGTCGGCGTCTCGTACAACCCCGCCGTCGGGAAGTTCGAGCCCTACCTGTGGGTGTGGGACGCGGCGGCCGGGGAGTGGACGGAGAAGCCCGACGTCGTGAGCCTCTACACGGACGAGTCGCGCACGCTCATCGGGCTGGCCCTGTCGCTGGAGACGCTGACGCAGCACGTGGCGGAGACCTCCGGCGTGACGATCGTGCCTGAGGCGGTCAAGGGCCGGGCCGCGGCCCTCTCCTACGTGGGGGAACAGGCCGTCGTGGATTTCTACCCCGAACGGCCTGAGTGACCAGTCATCATTACACAGGTATTACGCAGAGCTTCACAGAGTATCTCACAGAGGTTCACAGAGAGATAGAGAGAAAAGCAGTCGTAACCGCTCAGGTGACCGGCACTTGAACGCAGTTTGGGTGATGATGGTCAATGGTCCACCGCTGAGAAATCACATTGGGACAGAGTTCTTCAAGTGCCGGTCACCTCACGTGCTGTTTTTTCCTTATACCTGAACTCCTTGAGGGCCGAAATTCTTTACAAATGAGACAGAATTCAAGTTGT
>CAZYSK010000171.1:0-5625 GCA_964649415.1 uncultured Anaerolineales bacterium | reverse complement strand
AGAGATGCCATAGCTTACCCTGCTCTTTCATAATCTACAAATGGACAAAGTCCAGCTAGATAGGGCCGTGTGAGAAAGAATGGCGAACGCGGTCGTCGCGCTCGCGCGTGTCTAGCTGCGCGGCTGCGTGCCCGGCTCCTGAGCCCGAGGAAGGGTGAAGATGAACCGGCTTCCGGTTCCGCCCAGACCGTCTTCCACCCAGATGTGCCCGCCGTGCGCTTCCACCGCCATGCGACAGAATGCCAAACCCAGGCCCGTGCCTCTGCCTGTCGCCTCTTGGCCCTGCACCTGCGTGAACTTCTCGAAAATGCGCGTTCGTTCGCCTGGCGGGATACCCGGTCCGGTGTCCACCACTTCTACCCTGACTTTCCCCTCCCCAGATTGGGCCTGCACCCATACCCGCCCGCCACGAGGGGCGTACCTGAGCGCGTTGTCCAGGAGATTGATCAGTACACGCTGAATCACCTCGGAGTCAGCCGTGATCTGAGGCAGGTGCTGGGGGACCTGGCTTGTCAGTGCCAGTTCTCTGCTCTCGGCCAGCGGAAGCTCCTCCTGGATCACTTCCTCGATCAGCCTGCGAAGGTCCAAGGGCTGGAGTTGGAGCGTCATCTCTCCTGCTTCCAGGCGAGCGATGTCCAGCAACGTGTCCACCAGTCGCCGCATCCGTAGCACCGACCGTTGCATCGTCTCGATCACCGTGCTCACGTATTCCGGCTTTGGCTCGGCAAACGGGGCCTGCTCCAAGAGGCTCAGGCCGGAAGAGAAAACTCCCAGGGGATTGTGTAGATCGTGGACGATCATATTGGCCAGTTCTTCGCGCAGGCGCAGCAGTTCCTCCATCTGTGCTTTCTGAGAGCGCAATGCCTGGATTCGCTCCGCTGCCTGATGATGCGATCGGCCAAGCGTGACTCGTACCACGTCGGCCGCGCTGAGCCGATCGGCCATTACGTCCAAGACCTGCGCCACCAGCGCAGGAGCCTCCGTGAGCGCTCGGCGGAAGTTGGCCTCGGAGATATGAACGACGCGCGCTTCCTTCCCTGCCATCACCGTGGCGGTGCGCGGCCGCCCGGTGGTTGCTCCAAGCTCGCCCACCATCTCTCCTGGCGAGGCAACCGCCAGAAGGTAGGAGTCGTCCTCCTCGTCCCGGTAGACCCCCAGCCACCCCTTCTTGACGTAATACACGCCGTTGCTCACCGATCCCTGATGGAACAGCACCTCACCAGAGGAGAGCGTTTGCTCTACCCCGTATCGTTGAAGAACCTCTTCGAGTTTTCCCATAGTCTTTCGGGTGACACCGGCCCTGGCACGGAGACTGGCCGGTCAATCCTGATGCCCTACATCTCGTTGCCGAAACCGCTCACGTCTGGCCCCGGCCTCACCGGTCTTTGTCTCTGGTCTGAGACTATGCTATAATCGGCGTTGGCCGGGGCACCTTGTGCTGCCGAGAGGGGCGTATCATTCTGTTGCCTCCGCGGCCCTAGCCCACCCAGCGTTGTGCCTCGACGGAAGGCAGTATAGCACAAAGGGCCGGGCTGGTCAAAGAACGGGGCGATCTGTCGGCGACACCCGATTAGGAAACCGGTCTCAGGGTGCGCTAATCAGTTTATCTCTATGTCACATGTCGAGCCAGTGGGGGGGCGGGCAATCCTGGCGCAGTCGTTTCACTGGGAGGTAAGGATGCGTAGGGAAGTGTGTGGCAGGGTGTTGCGGTGGGTACTGGTTCTCGTCCCCATATCCTCTGTGTGTTGCGGGTTGCTTGATGTGTCGCCGACTGTCACCTCTGACGAAAGCAGCGTCCAGACGCGAGTGGCCCAGGATGTGGCTGCCACTGTGGCTGCGATGCCCACAGCTACGCAGCCTATGCCCACTGACTCGCCTGTCCCGCCGTCACCGACCGGCACGCCCGAAGTGTCCCCGCCCACGTCGACCTCTGTTCCGCTCCCCACGGCCACTCCGACGCCTGTCCCGCTTCCCACGGTCACCCCTACTCCTATGCCGCCTCCGCCCAACTATGTGATTGAGGATGAGTATCTGCTCGGTCCCTATGAGGTCCGGTTGTGGCGAAACACCGGTGATGACAGTTGGGGCTACGACAACATCGCGACCATCTCCGTGGACGGTGAGATACTTGTGCAGGTCGAGATGGTCTCACAACTGGGAGAACTCACCGGGACCGATATCACGGGCGAAGGGCATCCTGACGTGGTTATCGAGAGCTACACGGGCGGCGCGCATTGCTGCTTCTCCACCATTGTCTACGATCTTGGCCCCACACTGACCGAGGTGCTCCACACTCCCGAGTCGAACTGCAGTGGCGGGTTCGAAGATCTGGACGGCGATTCGGTCTTGGAGTTCGTGACCTGCGACGATCTGTTCTCCTACGCCTACTGTCCCTATGCGGGGTCTCCGTTGGTGCAGGTCATTCTGCAGTATGAGCCGGATCGTGGCTACGTCCCGGCTAGCCCGCGCTTTGCTCACCTGTATGCCCAGACGATCTCCACGCACGCACAGATGGCCGTGCAATCCGTGCCCGGCGAAATGGGTGAATGGGACCACACAAACAAGTGTGGTGTATTGCCGCTGATGCTGGACTATCTCTACACAGGCCAGGCGGATCGGGCCTGGGCAGAGTTCAACCAATTGTATGGTTTCCCGGATCGCTTGGTATTCTGGGCCGAGGTGATGCAAGTGATCAATCTGAGCACGCTGTACGTCGCCGCCGGCCCCCAGCCTGAGGTATCGTTGCCTGCCTACTACATGTTGCAGTTGCTCACCAACTGCGGCCCTGACTGGCACTACGTCGGGTTGCTTGGTGAGGGCCAATCGTCCTGCGATCCGGGTGTGCCGCATCAGGACATCTACTGGCTCGATGCCCGATTGCGCGAGATCGGCTTGCTCGGAGCCGGGGAGGGCCTGGAATTGACCCCGCCGGGTTGCACGACCGACTGCCGTCTCGACGTGGTGCGGCTTTCCGACGGTACTCGCCTGGGGTCAATCCGCATTGACACGACTGTTGGTTTCCCGGGCGAGGTATACCGCGTGAACGGCGTCGAGAGCGGCCATTGGCGATTGCGGGGTGACTTGTCGTGGGAACACGTCTTCCCGTGAATCTGGGTTTCGACACACATTGACACGTGGAAAGGAGCAGGACCCATGAAGATTGACCGAATTGAGCTTTTTCACGTCGCGATCCCATTGCCGAAGCCATTCTATCCGGCGTGGATTCCCGGATATCCGCAGACCGTGAACCGCTTCACGCTGTTGCGGGTGAGCACCGACGAGGGCGTGCAGGGACTGGCGGCCGGCATGGCGTTTGAGCGTGAGCGCGAGGGTTTGGGAGGGCTTATCGGGCCATACCTGATCGGCCTTGATCCGACGGATATCCCCACCGCCCGCCAACGTCTGCGCGAGGTCAGCTACCTGGGCTGGCGCAACTACTGGATGGAGGCCGCTTTCTGGGATATTCTGGGCAAGGTCGAGGGGAAACCGGTGTGGGCTTTGCTAGGGGGCCAGGAAGTAGATCGTGTGGAGGTGTACGCCTCCAACGGGGAGGTTCACCCGCCTGAGCGGCGGGCCGAGGAGGTGCTGGGGTTGTTCGAAATGGGCTTTCGGACGGTCAAGCTGCGGGTCCATAGTTTTGATCCGGCCGAGGACGTGGCCCAGGTCGAAGTGGTGCGCCGTGTTGTCGGAGACGATATGGGGATTGGCGTGGATGCCAACCAGGGGTGGCGTGTGTCCCTGATCGACGACGCGCCCCTGTGGACGTTGGAGCGAGCGACAGACTTCGCGCATGCCTGTGCTGAACTCGGCGTGGCCTGGATCGAGGAGCCGCTCGACATGTACGCCTACGACGAGCAGGCCGAGCTGTGTCGCCGATCGGAGGTGCCCATCGCCGGCGGCGAACTGAACGGCGGCTGGCAAGAGTTCAAGGTGATGTTGGAGAAGGGCAGCTATGACATCTATCAGCCTGACGCGACGATGGGCGGTGGCATTGGTGATGCCAGGCAGGTGGTCGATGCCTGCCGTGAGCGTGGCTTGGGATACACCCCCCATACGTGGACCAATGGCCTGGGGTTCCTGATCAACGTGCACGTCCATGCGGCCGGGCGGCGTGACCATCCGATCGAGTATCCTTACGAGCCGCCGGGCTGGGTGCCCGAGGCTCGCGATGGTATCTTGGCTGAGCCCATCAGGGTAGCACCCGACGGCACCGTCGCCGTGCCCAATGCGCCTGGGCTGGGCATCGAACTGGACGAGGACAAACTGGCCCACTTTGGCGAGAGGTATTTCCAGATCACCTCGAGGGGCATCGCCATGAAGACCGTTCGCGAAAAGGGATTGTTCACTGCGCTCCGGCTGGCCCGCAAGCGCAAGCGCTGATCGCAGGCGCTAGGGCTAGTAGTCCGCTGCCCAGAGGGCTGTATGAGATCACGCCCATCTGCTCCGCTTGTGCCAGTGGCAGGATCTCCACCTCGGCCTGGCGTTTGACCAGGCTGTACGTCGGCTGAATGCACTCAAAGCGGGCCAGGCCCCCGCGCGCCGAGGTGCCCAGGGCCTTGGCGATCTGCCACGCGGCCCAGTTGCTGACCGCGGGGTGCAGGTTGTGCACCTCCCGGAAGGATGGTGCGAGCGTGGGCGGGGGAGAAACCAGGTCTTTCGGAAAGCCCCTAGTTTCCGTGCCTCATCCCACCTCGCCTGTCTTGGCCGGCATCAACAGCGCCATCAGCAGCGCTGCGAGCAGCGCCATCGCTCCGCCGAAGAAGAAGGGTGCGGAGGGACCAAGGCCAGCCCATCGCCCCACGCCGTTCCACAGAAAGCCGGCGATCAGTGACGCGGGAAAGTCCAGGATGCCCAGTAGCGCGTTGTAGGTGCCGTAGGCTGTGCCGCGCAGTTCCTCCGGCACGATGTCGGCCACCATCGCCTTGGTGGTGCCGTAGGCCAGGCCGTAGTAGACGCCGTAGATGGCGTACAGGATCCAGACGTGCCAGCCCTTGCTGGCCAGTGCGAATCCCAGGTAGATGGCTCCATAGATCGCCCATCCGCCGACGATGACACGCCGTCGCCCGACGCGGTCGGATAGGGAGCCCGCCGGTGTGCTGACCAGGGCATAGACCAGGTTGAAGGTGATCAGCATACCCAACACGCCGATGACAGTCAGACCTCGCTCCTGGGCGCGTAGCACCAGGAAAGCGTCGGATGAATTGCCCAGGTCGAAGATGCCGACGATGAGCATGAACAGGCAGAAGCGTCTACCCAGGCTGCGAAAGGCGAGTTTCGGCATTCTCCTCTGGGTGCTCACTGGCACGTCCCTGGCCCCCAGCGCCAGGGAGAGAACGGCCAGGAAGGCCGGCACCAGGCTGACGAGCACGACGGTCCGGAAAGTCGCTTCTCCCAGTGCTGTATCGCGCTGCTGTGTCAGCCAGACTACACCTAGCGCGATGATGAGCCCCAGCACGGCCCCGCCAGTATCGGCGGCGCGATGGAAACCAAAGGCCAATCCCCGGTGTTGTTCGTCGATGCTGTCGGCGACCAAGGCGTCGCGTGGGGCCGTGCGGATGCCTTTACCCACACGGTCGGCCCAGCGGACGCCGGCTACCGCGCCCCACGAGTTGGCGATGTAGAAGA
>CAZYSK010000170.1:2217-5851 GCA_964649415.1 uncultured Anaerolineales bacterium | reverse complement strand
TGTCGGCCTTGGCGGCGGGCGTGCCCAGCTTGTCGATCTCGGCCTGGAACGCCTTCACGTCGAAGATGTTCACCGGCTCCACCACGGTCGCCACGTCCGACGACTTGATGTGGCTATCCAGCAGCTTGCGCACCCGCTGCTCGTAATCCTTGTAGTCGATGGCCTCAGCGTAGCGCTGCCTGACCGCCACGCGCAGATTGTGGAAGAAGCGCAGGTCCCGCTTGTAGGTCTCCACCTGCGCTAGCGGCGTCTCCTCGTGGAAGCAGACCGCGCCCAGGGCCACCTTCAGCGTGCGGGCGTAGGCCGTCAGCGCGTCGTAGAACCCCTGGCGCACGTCCTCCGGGGCCAGGAACTGCTGCAACGCCTCGACGTCCTGCTTGTTGTCCACCGTTTTGAACACGTCCCACAGCTCCGAGTGGCGCTGCGGGAGTTGGGCGATCTCGGCCGCGACGTCGGTGATCGTGCCCGCCACGTCCTCGGCGTCGTAGCCCTCCAGCGCGTTGTATGTTTCCATGGCCTCGTTGAGCTCGCCCAGCACACCGCGGTAGTCGATCACGTAGCCGAAGTCCTTGCCCTCGAACAGCCGGTTGACGCGGGCGATAGCCTGCAGGAGGCCATGCTCCCTGAGTGGCTTGTCCACGTAGAGCACCGTGTTGCGTGGCTCGTCGAAGCCCACCAGCAGCTTATCGACCACGATCAGGATCTCGACGCCCTCCTCGCGGGCGAAATCCTCCAATATCTCGCGGTTGTAGGCCTTCTCGCTGCCGTAGCGGGCCATCATCCGCTTCCAGAACGTCTCCGTCTCCGGCGTGGGGCCGTTCACCGCCTCGTGCCCCTCGCGGGTGTCCGGCGCGGAGATGACGACCGCCGACGTGACGAGGCCGAAGTCGTCCAGGTAGCGATGGTACTTGAGCGCCATGGCCTTGCTGGCGGTGGCGAGTTGCGCCTTGAAGCCGCTGCCCTGGAGGTTGTCCCGGTAGTGCGTGCCGATGTCGTAGGCGATCATCTGCACGCGCTGGTCGGCCCGGCTGATGGCCTCGGCCTGGCTGAACTTGCGCTTGAGGTCCAGCTTCTGCTCGTCGGTGAGCCCGGCGGTGACCCGCTCGAACCAGGTGTCGATGGCGTCCTGGTCCACCGCCAGCTCCGCCATCCGTCCCTCGTAGAGCAGGGGGACCACCGCGCCGTCCTCGACCGCCCGGCGCATGGTGTACTTGTGGATGAACCCGCCGAACCGGGCCGCCGTGGACTTCTCCTTCTTGAGCAACGGCGTGCCGGTGAAGCCGATGTAGCACGCCTGGGGAAAGACCTGGCGCATGCGGGCGTGGACCGTGCCGTACTGGCTGCGGTGGCTCTCGTCCACCAGCACGAATACGTCCGCGTCGGGCTCGCGCACCTTGGCCTTGGTTGCCACCGAGTCGAACTTGTCGATCACGGTGGTGATGATATCCGCCTTGCGGCTGCGAATGTGCCGGGCCAGGTCCCTACCCGACGTGGCGCGTACGACCGCCTTGCCGCAGGCCTTGAAGGTGCCCCAGATCTGGGCGTCGAGGTTGATGCGGTCGGTGACGATGACGACCTTGGGGTCCTTGACGTTGGGATGGAGCGCCAGCGCCTTGGCCAGCATGACCATCACCAGGCTCTTGCCGGTTCCGGTGGTGTGCCAGATGACGCCGCCGGTGCGCCGGCCCTGGGTGTTGAGGTGGGCTACGCGGCCGATGGTCTCCTCCACGGCGAAATACTGCTGGTAACGGGCGATCTTCTTCACCCCGCCATCGTACACGATGTACTGGTAGAGCAGGTGCAGCAGGCGCTGCGGGCGCATCAGGGCGTAGAGCGAGCGATCCTGCGGCGTGGGAAGCCGCCCCCCGGCCTGACCGGCGGCGTCCTGCTCATCGAAGTATTTGCGCACCCAGCGCGCGTACTTGCGCCAGTTGTACAGCCGCCCCTTTTCCGCCTCGGTGATCGGATGGTTCGCCGCCGCCGCGAGTTCGTCGGATTGGGACAATCCGCGATCGCACAGGTCCTCCTTCCACAGCGACCAGAACCGCTTGGGCGTGCCGGTGGTGGCATAGTAGGCGTCGTTGACGCTGACGGCCATCAGCAGTTGGGAATAGACGAACAGGTGCGGCACCTCGTCGTCCCGCTGGTTGCGCAGCATCTGGCTGACCGCCTCCTCGAAGGCCTTGCCGCTCTCGGTCTCCAGGTCGGGCCGCTTGCACTCGATGACGACCAGCGGGATGCCGTTGACGAAGCAGACGACGTCGGGACGCCGCGTCTCGTGGCTGCCGCGCCGCTCGACGGCGAACTCCTCCGTGACGTGGTAGACGTTGCGCTCCGGTTGTTTCCAGTCGATATAGTGCAGGCTGAAGCTCTTCTTGTCGCCGTCAAGGGTCTGTTGCAGGCTGGTGCCCAGCGTGAGCAGCTCGTAGACGCGCTGGTTGGTGGGTATAAGGCCATCGTAGCCGCGATTTCCGAATCGCGCTTCATCCACCAGCGTCTCCACCGCCCGACCGATGTTATCCTCAGAGAAGGAGTACGCCTGCCCCTTGAACGTGATGCCGTTGTGCTCCCTGAGCCACGGCTCCAGCACGCCCTCAAGAACGACGCGGTTCTTCTTGCCGCCGCGCAGGGACAGCGCCTCCTCCGGCGTGAGGTACTGGTAGCCCATTGCCATCAGCAGGCGCACGGCGGGGATCTGGGAGATGAGTTCTTCTTTGAATGATGGCATCTCACGCATCAGCGCTTACCTCCCTTGTAGCCGCGATTTCCAATCGCGCATCTGCCACGCACAGCCTTCCCCACCCGTAGCCGCGATTTCCAATCGCGTGTCCCTCGCGCATAGCTCAAACCTTGCCCAACACCAAATGACCGCCCAATCCTGGTCACTCAAAATCAAATCTGGATATGGACTCCGGTTCTGTGTGACCCCAACCTGCCTCATACCATCCGCGTTTCACGTATTCGTGGAAGCTGGTGTGTTCGTACGCCTCTGGTGTGTCCACGTACCCATGCTTGACCGGGTTGTAGTGGATGTAGTCAAGGTGATTGGCGAAATCGTCTTCATCTCGGATGACGTGATCCCAGAAACCCCGCTGCCATATGTGGGTAGGCCGATTGATGTTGTGCGCCGTTTTGTGGTTTCGCGTAAAGTTGCGCTGTATTGATTGCATGAGCTTGCTGATGTTGGTGGTCTCGGGTACGAAGATCAATAGATGAAAGTGGTCGGGCAAGAACACGTACGCGTGCATGGTGAATGGATGATACTCCTTGGCGCAGCGCATAGTGGCACGGAGCAATTCCACGTTGGGATCGTCGAGAAAAACCGGGCGCCGGTCCAGTGTCACAGCCGTGATGAAATAGATGGCGTTGGGCACGTACCAGCGGCGGATTTTTGCCCGAATCTGCTTCTGTGCGGTCAGCATTGGTTGCCTCTCTATAGATGGGCGCGATACCCGGCCACAACACCGTCGCGCGATCTCCAATCGCGGAACTCCCCCACGCGACACGACGCCGTGGGCCGATCTCCAATCGCGGAACTTCCCCATGCGACACGACGCCGCAGGCATCTTTCCAATCGCGGAACTCCTCACGCGACACGACGCCGTAGGCGCGATTTCCAATCGCGGAACTCCCC
>CAZYSK010000170.1:0-2117 GCA_964649415.1 uncultured Anaerolineales bacterium | reverse complement strand
CGCGGAACTCCCCCACGCGACACGACGCCGTGGGCCGATCTCCAATCGCGGAACTCCCCCATGCGACACGACGCCGTGGGCCGATCTCCAATCGCGGAACTCCCCCATGCGACACAACGCCGCGGGCACGATTTCCAATCGCGGAACTCCCCCACGCGACACGACGCCGTGGGCCGATCTCCAATCGCGGAACTCCCCACGCGACACAACGCGATTAGGAAATCGCGGCTACATCGGGCGGCGCGATTCCCGACCTCGCCACATCGCGGGCACGATTCCCAATCGCGGAAACCCTCACGCGACACAACGCGATTAGGAAATCGCGGCTACATCCGGCGGCGCGTTTCCCGCCCTCGCCACATCGCGGGCGCAATTCCCGCCCTCGCCGCATCGTAGGCGCGATTTCCAATCGCGGTTACACCCGAACCCGCCCGGTGAGCAGCCGCTGCATCAAGCCCTTCTTCTGGCGCTGCAGGGCGTCGCGTTTTTGCTCAAGCAGCTCGATCTCCCGGTCACAGGTTTGCAGGACATCGGCAATTCTCTTCTGCTCATCAAGGCTCGGTATCTGAACCGCGATGGCAGCGAAGCTATCGTATCGGAGTGTCCACGTATCCGAAACCATCCCCTGTGAATAGCGTCTGAATCTGTAAATGATTGAGGGCAATTGGAAGAGATACCCCACGAAATCTACATCAATCTCGGGGGCAGGCTCACACACAGTATAAGCCGGACTGACGATGCCCTCATACTCCGAAACCCCGGATCGCCCTTGCCACATCCGCATCGTGTTGTAGGCCACGTCTCCCTCACACACACGCAGATAATTCGACTTGTCAGAGCTCGACGTATCGCGGCGGTCCAGCTCATCCCGATAGACAATGCCCGCCTCAGCGGTCACGGAGAGCAGTGGTAGGTCTCCATAACCACGCTCTTTGCGCTCATCGAAAACCTCGCCTAGCTTGACCGTCTGCCACTCTTCACCCTCGAACTCCGGAAACCGCACACGACCGGTGAGCAGGCGCTGCATCATGCCCTTTTTGCGCTGCCGCGCCGCCTTGATGCGCCGCTCGGTGAGGGCAATGGCTTCGTCCCACGTACCGAGGATTTCGGCGATTTTGCGCTGTTCGGGGAGAGGAGGGAGCCTTATTGGGTAGTCTCTCAGTTCTGTCAGCAAGATACGATTTACTGTGCTCCCATGAGATATGCGAGTGTGAATTGTATTCTGAAATTCAGGGCCAAGATATGCGTACACCAGGAATTGGGAATCAACCCGGCTCGTATCAGGTCGAAGCAAGCCCATTCTTCGTCCTAATGCACACCGAAGTCCATCTGGTACAAGCGCTGCTTCTCCTAACCTGGTCTCATACGAGAAAACTACGTCCCCAGCTTCCGGCTTTACTCTTTTTGTCCAAATCCTGAAATCTTCCTCTGAGACATGGGCTGATTGCGAAAGGTCAAGTCGTCCATCCACCAAACTACTGATGCTTAGATACCAAGGGCCATCTCCAGTCTTTTCAGGCGTGGCATGAGGTCCGTCATAGATCTGAGCGATCTTGCCAAGCATAGTAGAAAACCACTCCTTGGTTTTCATATTCCCAACTTCCGCAGATACTCGGTCATCTGGGCTTTTATCTTGGTCAGTTCCGCTTCTAGTTGTGAGATTTCCTGCGCCACCACAACCATATCCACATCCGGCTCCGGCTCGAAGGTGTCCACGTAGCGCGGGATATTGAGGTTGAAGTCGTTCTCCTCGATCTCGGCAAAAGTGGCCACGTGGGCGTACTTGTCCACAAATTCGCGCGCCCGATAGGCGGCGACGATCCGCTCCACGTCCTGCATCCGCAGCCGGTTCTGCGGCGTGCCCGCCTCGAATCCATCCTCACCACTGGCGTCGATGAAGACCACCGTGTCGTCGTCCTTGTGCCGCCTGAACACCAGAATCGCCGCCGGGATACCTGTGCCGTAGAACAGATTGGGCGGCAGCCCGATCACCGCGTCCAGCAGGTTCTCCTCGATCAGCTTGCGGCGGATCTTGCCCTCCGCCCCACCGCGAAAGAGCACCCCGTGGGGCACGATCACGCCCGCGCGCCCGTTCTGGGCCGGGTCGGTGTAGGTGG
>CAZYSK010000169.1:0-5894 GCA_964649415.1 uncultured Anaerolineales bacterium | reverse complement strand
TCTGATTGGAGAAACAGGGTGAAGTGCGGGAACTTGTTCTCTTACGAACCCTAAGCAAAGGTCTGGCCCAGATTGTATCATCCCCTGGGCGTCCTGCCAACAGCCGGGGCGCGTCAGGTAGGGCAATTGTATTCGCCCCTTGGCCTTCAGCAGATAGCAAGTAGACGAGCACCTCACGCCAGCAGGGGTGCGGTTTCTGCGCCCGTCAGGTCTGGCACCACCCGCCGAGTCGGCACGTGCGACGCCCTGGACGTCGACCCACGGGCGGTACTCTGGCAAGAACTAGATTTGACAAGACAGCGTTTTGAGCTACACTCCCAGTTGTCAGGTATTTGGGTCGGCGGAGTTCCGCCGGTCATAGTCGTCGGACCCTCAGAGTGCGTGGTAAGGAGCACGGGTATGTCGAAGTCTGACACAGTTGCAGCACCATATCAAAACGGGCAGGTCATATGTGAAAGAGAGACATGACCCCAAAGCGGAATATCACCGCGCTCTGGAGCTAGCCCAGCGACTCGTTGCTTGGGCCGAGGTGGTCCTTCAGGACTAGAGACGCCGATCATCAGGAGCAGTAGGGGCAGGTCTTGTACCTGCCCGGTCTCGAAAGAGAGGGGGAACAGATGACACCAACCCAGAAACCTGCCAATTCACTCTACCTGGCGCTCGTCGGCATCGTCGTGCTGGCCATCTCCGTCGGCCTGGTGGCGCTGCAACCCTACGGCACCCCGCTCAACTGGGCCATCCGGGTGGCGGCCCTGTCAGGCTACCAGGCCATCTTCCTGGCCATCGTCTCGTCCAACTACATGCGCCAGATGCGCCAGCGCTTCGGCAGGCCGTTCATCAAGGTGCACCACGCCCTGTCCATAGCGGGACTATCCCTGGTCACGCTCCACCCCCTGCTCATCGCCTGGGACAGCCTGAGCCTCGGCGTGTTCGTCCCCCGGTTCGACTCCTGGAGGGTCTTCCTGCAGCTTGGCGGGCGTCCCGCGTGGTACCTGCTCGGGCTTGCCTCCCTGGCTGCGCTGCTGCGCAGGAAGATCCGCCGCCCCTGGCGCGTGATCCACACGCTGAACTACGTGGCGTTCTGGCTGGCCACTGCCCACGCCATCCTGATTGGCTCGAGCCTGCAGTCCATGGTGACAAAGGCCGTGGCCGTCCTCATGGCGCTGGCCGTGGTCGCCATCTGCATCCAGAAGCGGGTGCAGGGCCGTCGCGGGAAAGCCTGATCGCTTATCTTCAACGGCCCATCCAGGTAGACCAGCAGGGGCGCGGAAACCGCGCCCCTCACACCCGCACCGTGACGGTCACCCCCGATGGTCTCTCAGAACTACCGGCAAATAGATGTGCACGGAGAAGAACGGCGCTTCGTAGGCCCCAATGTCGTAGGCAGCCGTGCCGTCATCATCCCCGTCCAGCGGCCGCGCGCGGCCGTCGAAATCCTGGGCGGGCGCATCTATGGCTGAACCGGCATCAATGGCCGGTGAATCCGCCTGCAGGTGATAGTTTCCCATCAATGGGTTCACGAACGAGGGCGACACATCAACCAGGTCGCCCACGCCGTAGAACTCGAACTCAGGGTCACGATCCCCGTCAGTCAGGTTGTGATCCACCGTCAACTCCGCCAAAACGCTGGGGGGGGCGGCCATCTGCGAATAGATATTCTGGCTGCAGATGTTGTTTCGGATGACCACGTTCTGCACCTGCGTGTTCTCGATGCCGATCCCCCCGCCCCAGCCATTCCGCCCATTGTAGGCAAAGGTGTTGTTGATGATGGTGATGTCTTTGAATGGGTGTGTCGCAATGCAGCAGGCCGACAGCCACAGGCCCACCAGGTTATTGTAGGCGATGTTGTTGTACAGGCGGATATTCTCCAACAGCCCGCCCTGCTCCGAAGCCAGTGAAAAGCCCATCGCCTCGATGTCGTGGACGAGGTTCTGATACACCTCGACGTCGAACAAATGCTCGGCCTCAGCATCCACGTAGATGCCCACGCGGTTCAGGTTGTACACATGATTACCGTACACCTTCCCGTGGGACGAAGCGTCTTTGACGGAAAGCCCCTCTTTGCCGTCCGTCCCGGGCATAACATCGTGGATGTGGTTGTAGCGCACCTCGAAGGTGTCGGTGTTGCTGATGGAAATATGCTCTTGCCAGGGGCCGGTGCAGGCCCCGACTACCTCGTTGCCGGCCACGATGACGTTATTACCGTTCCACGAAGAGATGCCGGACGAGTAGGTGTCATAGGTGTAGTTGTACTCGATCGTGACGTGGCTGGAGTTTTCGGCGACGATGCCGTAATAATCCGAGTGGATCACCCGCAAGCCAGACACGCGGATGTAATCCCGCCCCGCAAGGTTGAACAACCCGCTATATTCCGGCACGGCCACGCCCGTTCCGTCAATGATGGCCGTCTCGCCGGGGTAGGCGGCGTAGGTGATGGGCTGCCCGGCGCTGCCCGAATTCTGGGGGATGACCTGCTCTGCATAAGTCCCCGCCCGGATGTAGACGGTGTCGCCAGCGACCATCGTGTTGGCCGCCTTCTGGATCGTGCGCCAGGGATGGGCGATGGTTCCCGGGTTACCGTCGTTGCCGGTCGGGGCGACGTAGTAGATCATCCCCAGCGGGGCATCCGCTTGCGCGGTGGGCCCGACGTCCGGCGTGCGGCAGGGTGTCCCCAACAGGACCAGCATCAGGCTGCACAGGATCGATAGCGCGGATTGTTCCAATCCGTTAGTCATCAAACACCTCCGTAGTCTACTGTGGTAGAGATGCGCGGCGGTGGTCCACGCTGAACGCGGCGGGTTCGGGAAGCACGTTTCCCCCGATTTATCGTGGCCACCGGTACGCATCGGCGTGACAGCATTCCCGAAAGCCGAGCCGGCGATAGACGCCGAACCCCTCGGACGACGAAACCAGCACCCCGACGCGGTAATCGAGTTCGCGCGCCGACCGGACGGCCGCCAGGGTCAAGGCGCTCCCCAGCCCCCTTCTCCGCGCTGCGGGGATGGTAGCGACGTGGTAAACGCCGGCCACCCCGGCCGCGCAGAACAGGCGCGAGGCGGCCACCGGCCGGCCCTCCACGAGACCAACGAACAACTGCCACGGCACGTCAGGGCCAAGACCGCGCCCGGCGAACAGCTCGAAGAAAGCAGACGCGACCGCCTGACTCAGCTCAAAACTGACCGTCACTGGGTGGAGCCACTGTTTCAACTGCTCCCTATGGCCGACCTGCTCGATCACCAGACCAGGAGGAGGAGGAGGAGGAGGCCACTCCTCCACGGCCCACAGGTCGGCGGCCATACCGGGCGTTCGCCCTGGGTGACTTAGTATCACATCGAGTGCATCTGGCAGCTTGTCGGGGGGAACCAATGGTTTTCTCTTAGTGGTCTGCCAGGACAGAACGCCATCCCTAAATCCGTGTCTTTTTGCGGTATAAGTGGAGCATGAGACCAGGATTTAGGCCCAAAATCGTGCTTGAGTGGGGCTTTTCGTAGAAACGCAGTGTTCTCTCCAGTAGGTTGCTAGACATAGGATAAGGAGCCAACCGGCATATTGTGTGATGGTAAGTCATCTAGGGGGGCGTTCGGCCGATGTGGACGAACTGGTACATCTCCAAGTATCTGCCCAGATCCCTCGGCTGTGTCGAGGGTGTGACGAACCACGTTATCGGGAGGCAGCCACGCGAGCGATATCGGTGGAGTACCCGCTCGACGCCGCTCCTCACCTCGGCCTGCTCCGGCAGAAAGATGGCCTGGTAGACCGCGTTCAGCATCGGGTCAGGCAGGTCCGTCATCATCCCCAACAGGCCAGGCTCCGCAAAGGTCTCCACGCGGGGCATATCGGCGTACATCAGCGGGATCTGCGCGTTGATATTAGTCTCGAGCGCGCGGATCAGGCTTGTGGTCGACATATCCTGCAACCGCCTCGACTACCTCGGCGAAACCGGCATGCTCCAGAAAACCCCGTATCACGCCGGATGCGACAATCGGTGGCCATATCCATTATCCCAAGGGGGGAATCACGGCGAGCTGCTGCAGCATGCCCAGCATATCGCCGTATTCCCACTGCTCCACGACCTTGCCGTCTCGAACGTGGTAGACACTACACGTTACAAGACGGACGTGCCTGCCTGCCTCGGAGACCCCTAGCGACAGCAAAGTACCGGGGCGGCGAGCATGCACCATCGAATACATCCTAGTCGGGGCTAACGCACAATCAGCGGCAAGTAGACTCGTGTAACGACACTGCGATTGTATGGCCAGGGATAGCTACCCGCGGCTGGCGCTCCCGCCAGGTAGGACAAGTCCACCCAGTGCCACCCATCCTTCTCCAGCCGAATGTCCTGAATGTGCCAAACGGAACCACCCAGGTATACGACCGCAGAGATTCCATCAGCGCGAACGTAGCCAACCGGCCTGTACCCCTGGATGGCATTGGGGACCGAGGTGAGTTCGTAGTATTGCCACCCACTGTCGAGACGAAGCTCGTAAATATGACCGGCATCCATGCCACTCGTTGCATACACGATGGCATTGATGCCGTCGCTCCGCACGTATCCGTAAGGCCTGTATCCAGTCCCCGGCGCGCCGGAAATCGCCGTCAGGTCGGCCCAGATCCAGTCGGTTTCAAGCCTTATGTCATGGACATGGCCGTCATAGCCTGCATAGTTGATGGTCGAGATGCCGTCGCTGCGAACGTAAGCTGAAAGATCCGACATGGGGAGTGGCGCGCCGGAAAGGGAGGTCAGATCGGCCCATTTCCAGCCGTCGTCGAGTCGCAATTCGCAGATGTGGCCGCCTGAGGCAGCCTCGTAGACAATTGTGTTGATCCCATCACCTCGAACGTAGGCGATGGGGAGGCTGCCGGACGCTGCGGGAGCGCCGGCGATGGCCGTCAGGTCGGCCCAAATCCAGCCGGTTTCAAGTCTCAAGTCATGGATGTGACCGTCAGAGCCGGTATACACGACCGCGGATATGCCATCGCTGCGAACATAACCGGTTGGATCAGACGCGGCGACCGGCGACCCGGTGATGGCGCTCAGATCGGCCCAGTGCCAAACCTCTTGCCAGTTATTCCCTTGCCGAAGGAGATCGAGGTAGAGTGAGTGAATGTGATCATCTATCCCCCGGTAGACGACCATGGACACCCCATCACTTCTCCGATACGCCATAGGTTGAGGGAAGCCCGAACAAGTGACCGGAGCTCCGGCGGCTGCGGTTAGATCCCGGTCCTGCCACGTGCCCTTGAGCGCTACTTCGTGGATGTGCCCATCGTCGGTAACATACACGACGGCCGGCGTGAGATGCGAGTGAGATAGAGCCGTCTCCCTTGCCTTGTCCTCACTCCTGGTCTGTGACTCGCCCGCTGAGGTCAGGGCCTGGGCCGCCTGGATACTGCCTCCATCCAGGCAGAAGCCGATAACGACGGTCAACAACATCATGCTGGTAACCCAACCAATGAACAGTATTCTCCTGTTAGGCATTTCTCCCTCCTTGGGCTCGTTCGCTCTTATTGTGTCCCGCTCTATCTCAAGACGAGCGGCAGGTAAATCAAGCCCAGCTCTATCTCCCCCAACCGAAAGACCCCCTCTCCCTCGGTCGCCGCATAGAGCACCGTCCCATCCGAGGAGATCGCCATGGCGGTGACCGCCCGGGTGGATAGCCCCTCGTTGATGGGCACCCAGGTGCCCCCGCCGTCGGTAGATAGATAGACCCCGCTGTGGTGGTCGGCGGCGTAGAGGGTCTGCGAATCGGTGGGATCGATCACGATGTCCCATATCGAGGTCCAGGGCACCGGATAGTAATCCGTTCCCACGACCCGGCGCGGCGGCTGTTCCAGCGACATGCCCTGCTGCACCCGCCCGATGGGCAGCAGGTAAGAGGGACACACGAGCTCGA
>CAZYSK010000168.1:0-6008 GCA_964649415.1 uncultured Anaerolineales bacterium | reverse complement strand
TTTTTCAACAGCCCCCCTGTCCCCGGAATACCCGTGCGGATTGTGCAGGCCCTGCCTCTCTCCCACCGGCCGCTTGCCCAGCCCTAGAAGGCGCGAACTATCACGAAAGTATCAAACGCGTATTATGTTCCCGGAGCATTCATCTCGGCGCTGAGTGCGGCCGCTGACACAGATGCCCCATCGATCGCAAGCTCTTCGATGTCGGTGTGTGCGGGCAGATCGCTATCATCTAGCTGCCCTGCAAGCTGTTCCGATCTCGAGTACCACAGATTAACATTGAAATCCATGGGCAGGCGTGGAATTGGCGTGGGATCCCAGTTCCCCCTCTCGTATACAACCTCGCCATCCACCAGCCAGCGAATCGACGTACTACTCCACTCAATCGCATATTCGTGAAAACCCTCGACCGCATCGAACCCCAGATCAATCAACATTGGTGTTCCTCGGTATCCATACTCCATCTTCGCCCCGTCGGATCCAGGGTTGTAATACACGTTCACGAGCATCTTAGTCGTATCCTTCCCAAGTATTTCGATGTCGATCTCTTGCCTTGGAGCATTCCGGTGAAGGAATATCCCCGTCACCAATCCAGGTGCGCTAGCCGGCCGCACAACTGCTGCAAACCGCCCTTGCGTGCACCGCTCACGGCTGCATAGTGCAGCGGAGGTATACTCCCGCACCCGTGCTCGCTCCTTGCGCAGGGTCAACCGAGCACATCTTTTGGCGGCAACGGAGAAGTTTTCCGGATTGAACAGTGCGAGGTTACTGGGAAACGTATCATCGAGCAATCTCCAGGATGACGCGTCGAGGTCCCCGCCATTTCCTTCCATTCGGACCGTGTAGTCGCGTGACGCGTTCTCCTGATCGTCGCCTTCCCATGAACGGATACCACTCCACCCATTCCGTAAATCAACTACCCACGGCGAGGCGTCCCACTTCAGTTTGGTGACCCCCGGTGACCGGTGCCAGGAGACCTGATCCCCGTGGTCACCTAAGCGGCGTGGCAACTGATCGCGGCACTCAGGATATGGACTAACGGGTTGTTCGCATTCAAGAAACCGGCACAACACCTCCCACCTGTTCGTCGCGTCGCTTGGCAAGACATGCACGTCAGCAGATATCTCCCGGAGCTTGCGCAGCGTGTAGTACAGTTCCGCTAACGCGCGGTCGGTGCAATCCAGAACCGCTTCCTCACGACCGCCCGTCTCTTCCGCATAGGCCAGGTCTGGTTCGTCCGGTAATGTGAAAATGAACTTGGCTTTCGGGTATAGCTTAGCCAAATCCGAGTACCGGCTGGCGAGGGAGCCGACATTGACGTACGCATCAAAGATCCGCTTTCTCTTCCTGAATAGACTCTCGTCTTCCCTCGTCGGCAGCCTATCGAGATTGCTGAGGCATCGATAGCCCAACATCGACAGCGCCATCGCGAGAGAGGTGACTCCGGTTCCCTGTTTGCCAAAGGCGAACACCGGAGTGCGCAACTTCGACACCTTGAACAGCAACGGCTTCTCTCGCCACATAACGCCCACCCGGGAGAGAACTGGCAGAATGGAATACGAATTTGCGGATAGAAGGTCTCGCCGCTGCTCTATGATGGACCTATTCGTTGCAAGCACCCTAAGCTGGTGGAACTGATGATTGATCCACAAGTCCACAGGTCCACAGACTGGCAACAGGTCCACGAGCTTCCGCGCTCCAGCTCTCGAGAGCACATAGCCCGACAAATGCCATAAACCACAACGAGGCCTGAATAGGGCCTCCGATACATCGGCACAATCCTTCACAGCCCCACCCTTGGCCTCTTCGTAGGACAGATATAGCACGTCAAACCCTTGCGCGATTTCGGCCGAATGCATCACATCGGGCCACCCCGTGTTCAATGCGGACGCGAACTCTCGGCAAAAATACACATCGTCCTCGAGAATAAGGGCGTACTCCTGATCGCCCAATGCGATTAGTCGCCACAAGGTGATATGTGACAACGCCACCGCAATCTCCTGAGGTGTCATCACAACACGTCGATTGCTTGCAGCCTGATCACCTTTTAATAGCGGCTCTGGCTCAACGAACAACTGGTCGCCCAGCGAATACTCCGCGTGAAGGACCCCCCTGTCAGGGGAACCTGTGTAGCTTTTCGCGTCGACAGCTGAGAATCTCCTTGTAATGCTCGTCAAAGGCGTGCTTGCAGCGGTGTGAATTCTGGCAAGCTCCCTTTCCATACGGCCCCATCGTCGAGTATGCCTGTCCAGGTTGATGACGTATACGCTCTGGATGGCATCATGCCGGTCATCACCTGGGCCAGCGAAGGTATTGCACTGTCGTTGGGCACCTACTCGCGTCATGCGCACCCTCATCCCGTACAGCCATCGGGCCACGCGTCCTGATAGGGTGAAGCGGTTCATCCCTTACTCCAGATCCTCCAATTCCTTTCATCATCACGATAACTCAGCGGCCACCGACTAATAGAGATGGTTTCCCAGTCCGGTATGAGGACAAAATCCTGTCCTTTGTCTCCACATTCACAGGAAATAGAATGTCTGACTAGGCTGGCCGTCAGGTTTCCCGGACCAGTTATCGACTGTATATCACGTTCCGACGTTTCAGCGCTCAGAAGTACCCGAGTCGCACGATCCAACGCCAAGTGAAGGATCGAGTGATCAGGCGGGGAGATTATCGGATTATTGTTAACATAAAATATCCAATGGTTGGAATACTCCCGGTTCCTTACGAAGTCAGCAGGTGACACCATCTGATCAGCGGAAGTATCATAACAAAGAGGTTGCATCTTTAGCCGATTATCCTGGAACAGCCGTTCGCAATTAGTGCCCTGGTAGACCTCATCCGCGTCTACGTACCACCCACCTCGTGATAGCAGATAACAGAGGCGGAAATAATCACACCTCATTGCCGGATGGCGGCACAATTCAAAAGCCATGACATGCCGGTGACCAAAGTTTCTGGAAATGAAGGTCTTTGCTTTCTTGTCGTCAAACAGCAATCTCTCAAACCCATACTGCTCAAGCGCTAGCCATGTGTTGAGACACTCCTCCACATCTCCTGGCATATCTTCTAGATCGTGCCAGAACTGCACGAGCACTCGGGGGATGTCTTTGACGGGTTCTGAAGTCCTGAAGGGCGCGGTCCTGTGCACTAGGTGACGGATGTACTCGGAGCGTGCATGATCATTCTCCGCAACTTCGTGGGGATCAAAGAAGGGTTCCATCGGTTCCCCCGAACGTGTTGCCTGTAATACAACTGTCTCGCTGCTGCCGCATGTCGAATAACGGCTCCTGGACGTTTGAGCCCGCAGTCGTCCGGTTTGGCTAACCAGAGCGCTAACGTTAAGGGTGAGGCACGTTGTCTTCCACGCCGCCTCGACCCGGTTCTTGGACGGATTCTTTCATGGGTCTTCACACTCGGATTGGATCGGAACCGGTAACACGTCGATATACATCCGCATCAGATAGGTCTTCAACGAGTTTCTCAATCCACGCTTTGGTGTAGAGGTAATCGCCATGTGCCGGATCATAGACACAGTACTGCGACTTGGTGCGTTCGGGATTGGAAGCACGGGAGGCCAGCCTTACTTCGAAATGACGCCACGCAGCCGTGTGCGTACCCATGGTGAAACGGAAAGGTAACCGTTGCCGAACTGCCTCGACAACCTGACCCGGTTTGTGCAGGTCGAGATTGGCGATGGGGATGTGCTTCTCTCTGATCAGGACATTCAAGCGTTCGAGGCGTTTCAATTCCTCTTCACTTGCCTCATCAACACGGACAAACTGAACCGCCACATCAGCAGCGCTCCCCCGGTTTGCCACCTTCGGAACAAGGAAGACGTTGAAAGAGTACTTCATACTGTTCAGGACCGTAGCAGGCAAGCTTCCTCTGAATCTCTCCACATACTCCTTGACGCTCCTAGCGGCAGTAGATGCCAACGTCTTCGCCGCCGCCCTCTTCTCTGAGGGTACAGTGCGAGAGAACTGAAGTGAGACGGCTAGGTCCTCGGCGAGGGCGTATCGTTGACCGAACTCCCGAGCAAGCAGGGCTTCGAGATTCAGCAATGCAGCTTGACATTCTCCATACAGAGATGCGTCAAAGGCTGGCATGTGGCGATGCTCAATCTTGTTTCGGAGACCGATTAGAAACTCGAGGTTCTTCCTTTCGGCAGGATGGTTTGCCCCAAAGTACTGTGCGAGACACTCCGAGAGTTCCCAGTGCTTTGGCTCACCATCAACCTTCACGTACCGGATGCCTCGGCCTGTGCCGGAGGTTCTCTTCCGGTACCAAGGGCGGCGTTTCCGCTTGTAGAAGATGGCGTGGAGGCAGCCCGTCCAAGCGATCGTTATCAGGACAATGAACTGGGCGGTCCTGAAACGACGGCCCGGCCGATTGTATGCCTCGACAGCGGCGATGGCTGCAGCCCTGCACTTCTCCACGTTGTCCTTGACAGTCTGAGAGAGGCCTTTAGGCATGATCTACTCCACCTTCATCTGACACGTCCAACAGTGAGTAGACTGACCAGCATGAAACCCCCAACGGGTAGAGACAGATTCTGGGATGTGGGAGGACTTCTCGGGGACGTAGTTAGCTATGTCATCTTGTCACCCGTCCCTCACACAGCCGATCCACGCCTGATTGACATCGGCTTCGATTCAGCTCGGTTGGCAGGCGTGGATATTCCCTGCAGTGACCTGGTCCCTTGACGGGGCGCTGCTCCTTTGATATGAGTCTCTCTCATGTCTGCCGCGCCGGGAGGACTTGAGAGTTCATTTCAGAATGAGGCCCTCGAAAAGCTAAGAAAGCGGTATTCCGGGGACAGGATACTCATTTCGTCCGTTCGTGCCCCGGAATACCAAGCAGGACTCTGTCTCCAGGATCTACGCGTCACAATTGACCGTCTATTTTAACAACACCATCTTCACCGTATCCGTTGCGTTCTCAGTGACCAGCCGACAGAAGTAGAGTCCACTGGCAACTTCAGCTCCTGCATGATCCCGTCCATCCCAGGATACTGAGTGCGGCCCGGCAGCCCGCTGGCCTTCCAGAAGTGTCACAACCAGCATTCCCCGAGCGTCATATATCTCTAAAGACACCCAGCCGCGTTTCTGGAGCGCAAAGCAGATCTCAGTTGTCGGGTTAAACGGGTTCGGCACATTCTGCATAAGGCCAAAGGCTCTGTTGTCTCCTACCACATCGAATCCCGATGCATCCAGTATATGGCTCGGGCCCAACCAGTCCAGAGCACCTGCAAGTATCCGAACCCGATCATCGAGCGATGGTATTGCAGCGAGACTTGCCGTTGTGAAGAGAGAACGGAAGTCACGATCTCTCAGAGGGTTCGTGTACTGAACCGCACACGGACAGGTGCTCGGAGCCACGATTTCAAGGCAACATTGTGCTCCTTCCCTTGCATACAAGAGGTCCGGGCACAACCCCACAGGGGACCCGTAGACATCTTCCAGATCGCACTCAAGACCGTCGGCCAACGATCCGGCCACCCCTGCAGCACTCGCTACAGCGGGATGCAGAATCTGACAGCAGTCCTGGTCCGCTTTGTCGAGGCCAAGGTAGTCGAAGGGAAACTGGCCCGCACTGAACTGGCCATAGCCGGAGTATCTGTCCCTCAGGAAGTCCTGGGACGAGAGGAGGAGCCTTCCGCCGGCATCCAGATATGCGGCGAGACTTGTTTCATCAGCTTCTGTCACGGTCTCATCGTAGCGAGCTCCCCTGGCCTCGCCGGTGAACCATATGACCAAGTCATAGTCCCACATGACCTCCAGGCTTGGCCCATCATCGGAGGAATCAAGGATCTCGTGGTAGTCGTAGTCCAGCCACAGCTCGTCTATGGTCTCCTGGAAACACGGCCAATCATCGGCGTAGTCTGGATTCCAAGCACTTCCATCGTGATCAACGCACAGAATGTCGATGGCTCTGGGGACACCGCTCCCGCTCAGCCAGACTGCGAGAAAGCTCTCGTCCGGATCATTCGTGACCAAAATCAGAGG
>CAZYSK010000167.1:0-6082 GCA_964649415.1 uncultured Anaerolineales bacterium | reverse complement strand
GGCGCGCTCGGCGCCCGGCCGGCCGCCTTCAACACCGTGCGCTACAGCGAGAAGCTGCTGGAGCGCGCGGGCATCAGCGTCGAGACGCTGGACCTGTCCGAGGCCTTCGGGCGCGCGGAGCGACTGGACGCCGACGACGAAGCGGTGCGTGCCAAGCGCGAGGCCATCGTGGCCTACGCGCCCACGCAGGGCGTGCCCGCCGCATCCCTGGACAAGATGGCCCGCTTCGCCGCCGTGGTCGATCAGTGGATAGAGGAGAACCAACTGGCGGCGACCGCCATCCAGTGCTGGACCTCCATGGAGGAGTTCTTCGGCGTGGTGCCCTGCACGGTGATGAGCATGCTGAGCAACACGCTGAAGCCGAGCGCCTGCGAGGTGGACGTTACCGGCGCGGTCGGCATGCTCGCGCTGCAACTCGCCTCCGGCACGCCCAGCGCGATCGTGGACTGGAACAACAACTACGGCGACGACCCGGACAAGGCCGTCATCTTCCACTGCAGCAACCTGCCCAAGCACTTCTTCGCCGACAGCCCCACCATGGACTACCAGGCGATCATCGCCGGGACGGTGGGACAGGAGAACACCTACGGCACGATGGTCGGCCGGCTGAAGGCCGCGCCCTTCACCTTCTGCCGGGTCTCCACCGACGACCTGAGCGGCAAGATGTCGGCCTACCTGGGCCAGGGCGAGCTGACCGACGACACGTTGGAGACCTTCGGCGGCTACGGCGTCATCCATATCCCCAACCTGCAGGGCCTGCTGTACCACATCTGCGAGCATGGCTACGAGCACCACGTGGCCGTCAACCTCTCGCAGACGGCGGCCGCGCTGAAGGAGGCCCTGGGCAAGTACCTGGGTTGGGACGTCACCCACCACACAGGCGAGTAGGACGAGGAGGCTCACGTGGGCAACACAAAGTACGCGATTGGAGTGGACTTCGGCACCGAGTCTGGGCGCGCCGTGCTCGTGGACGTGAGCGACGGCCAGGAGATCGCCACCGCCGTCCACCCCTACGGCGATGGCGTGATCGACGAGGTGCTCCCCAGCACCGACGCGGCCCTGCCCCCGGACTTCGCGCTGCAGAACCCGGCGGACTACATCGAGGTACTGCGCGTGACCATCCCCGCCGTGCTGCGGGAGGGGCGGGTGGACCCCGGCGACGTCATCGGCGTGGGCACGGACTTCACCGCCTGCACGATGCTGCCCATCGACGAGGCGGGCACGCCGCTGTGCATGCTGCCGGAATGGCGCGACAACCCCTACGCCTGGGTCAAGATCTGGAAGCACCACGCCGCGCAGCCCGAGGCCAACCGCTTGAACGAGGTCGCCCGCGACCGGGGCGAGCCCTGGCTGGCCCGCTACGGGGGCAAGATCTCCTCGGAGTGGCTGTTCCCCAAGATCTGGGAGACGGTGAACCGTGCGCCAGCGGTGTACGAGGCAGCGGCGCGCTACATCGAGGCCGCGGACTGGATCGTCCTCCAACTGACCGGCGAGGAACGACGCAACTCCTGCACGGCGGGCTACAAGGCCATCTGGAACAAGCGGGAAGGCTACCCCGATGATGGTTTCTTCGGCGCGCTCGACCCCCGCCTGGCGCACGTTGTGGACGACAAGCTCTCGCGCGATATCTACCCCCTCGGGCATCGGGCCGGCGGCCTCACGCCGGAGATGGCCCAGATGACGGGGCTCAGGCCGGGGATCGCCGTGCCCGTGGGCAACGTGGACGCCCACGTCTCCGTCCCGGTGGCGACGGTCGTCGAGCCAGGGCGCATGGTGATCATCATGGGCACGTCCAACTGCCACATGGTGCTCGGCGCCGAGGAGAAAATCGTCGAGGGCATGTGCGGCGTCGTCGAGGACGGCATCATCGCCGGCACCTTCGGCTTCGAGGCAGGGCAGTCGTGCGTGGGCGATCACTTCGCCTGGTTCGTGGACAACTGCGTGCCCGCCGCGTACGGCGACGAGGCGGAGAAGCAGGGGCTCAGCCTGCACGAGTTGCTGGAGCACAAGGCCGCGCAGCAGCAGCCAGGCGAGCACGGGCTCGTCGCGCTGGACTGGTGGAACGGCAACCGCTCCGTCCTGGTGGACGTGGATCTGACCGGGTTGCTCGTGGGCGCGACGCTGGCCACGCGGCCCGAGGACGTCTACCGCGCGCTGATCGAGGCCACGGCGTACGGCACGCGCGTGATCGTCGAAGCCTTTGACAGCAACGGCGTCGCCGTGGACGAGATCGTCGCCTGCGGCGGGTTGCCGGAGCGCAACAAGCTGCTGATGCAGATCTACTCCGACGTCACCGGGCGTGAGATACGCGTGGCGGGCACAAGCCAGGCGGGGGCGGTGGGCTCGGCGATGTTCGCCGCCGTGGCGGCCGGCAAACAGGCTGGCGGCTACGACACCATCGTCGAGGCCGCCCAGCACATGGGGCGGCTGAAGGACGTCGTCTATCGGCCCGATCCGGCCCACAAGGCGGTCTACGACCAGCTCTTCGCCGAGTACCTGAAGCTGCACGACTATTTCGGCCGGGGACGGAACGACGTGATGAAGCACCTCAAGGCCCTGCGGCAGCAAGTCTTGTCCAGGGCCTAGCGCTTGCTCGACGGATGGGGCGGCCTGGCGGGCCACATAGGCCGCCCCACCCGGCAGCTCGATGGCGGAGAGGTATCCGTCGCGACTATGTTGCGGAAGCTGGCATGCGGCCAGGATGGCCGCGGTCCAGAAGAGGTCCGGAAGACGTGTTTCGCGTAGCCTGATGAACGGTCCGGGCTGACAAAGTGCGAAACACAGGCAGCAGGCCCGCCATAATGACTATGCGAAGTGTCTCCCGTTCGTAGTAGGCGCTTCAGCGCCATTATTCGTTGCTTTCCCAATTCGCTGTTCCGTTCGTTGCTTTCCCAATTCGCTGTTCAAGAGGATCCTATGCTTGAGAACCTGAAACAAGAAGTCTATCAGCTACACCTGGAACTCCCGAAGAACAACCTGGTCACCTGGACCGGCGGCAACGTCAGCGCCCGGGACCCGGAGACCGGCCTAGTCGTGATCAAACCCAGCGGCGTGCGCTACGAGGCCCTGCGCCCCGAGCATCACGTCGTCGTGAACCTCGACGGAGACGTGGTCGAGGGCACGCTCAAGCCATCCTCCGACACGGCCAGCCACCTGTACGTCTACCGCCACAGGCCGGACGTCAACGGCGTGGTGCACACCCATTCGCCCTACGCCACTGCCTTCGCCGCGCTGGGCCGCCCCATCCCCGTCTACCTCACGGCTATGGGCGACGAGTTCGGATGCCCGATCCCCTGTGCCGGTTTCGCCCTCATCGGCGGCGAGGCGATCGGCCGCCAGGTGGTCGAACACATCGGCGAATCGCCGGCCGTGCTGCTCAAGCAACACGGCGTCTTCACCATCGGTCCCACCGCCGAGGCGGCGGTCAAGACCGCCGTGATGGTCGAGGACACGGCGCGCACCGTGTGGCTCGCGCTACAGATAGGCCAGCCGGAGGAGATCCCGCCCGAATACGTGGCCAAGCTCCACGAGCGCTACACCAACGTGTACGGCCAGTAACGCCGCCCTGTGGGGTCGGGCCTTGTACCCGCCGCCATCGTAGGGGCAGGTCTTGTACCTGCCCCCGGCGAGAACGACGAGAAACGGCCTATGATGACTACGCGAAAAACCGTTCCCCATCTCTCGACCGCCGGCGGCCTGACGGCATGAAGATCTTCCACTCCGACGAGTTCCTGTTTCCGCTGCCGCCCAGGCACCGCTTCCCCTTGCGCAAGTTCAGCCTGCTGCGCGAAGCGGTCGAGGCCGCCGCGCTCGTCCCGCCGGATGAGCTGATCGTGCCCGAACCGGTCACCGACGAGCAGGCCCTGCGCGCCCACACAGCCGATTACCTGCACCGGGTCAAGACCGGCCAACTCACGCCCCAGGAGGTCCGCCGCATCGGCCTGCCGTGGTCGCCTGAACTGGTCGTGCGCGCCCGGCGCTCGACCGGCGGGACCGTCAGCGCCTGCCGCGCCGCGCTATCGGACGGGATCGCCGTCAACCTGTCCGGGGGCACGCATCACGCCTTCAGCGACCACGGCCAGGGATACTGCATCTTCAACGACATCGTCATCGCCGCGCGCACGATGCAGGCGGAGGGCCGCGCGCGGCGGGCGGTGGTCGTCGACTGCGACGTGCACCAGGGAAACGGCACCGCCGCCATCGCCGCGGACGATCCGAGCATTTTCACCTTCTCCATCCACAGCGAGCAGAACTTCCCCCTGCACAAGGAGCACAGCGACCTGGACATCGGGCTGGACGACGACACGGGGGACGCGCCATACCTGGAGGCGCTCGAGGGCGGCGTGCGGCAGTCGCTGGACCTGGCGGACGCCGATCTGGCCATCTACGTGGCCGGCGCCGACCCATACGAGGACGATCTGCTAGGCCACCTGGCGCTCAGCAAGGCCGGGCTGGCGGCCCGCGACCGGCTGGTGCTCACGCTATGCCGCGAGGCGGGGCTGCCGGTGGCGGTGGTGATGGCCGGCGGCTACGGTCGCCGCATCCGCGACACCGTCGCCATCCACCTGCAGACCGTGCGCATCGCTGCTGAGCTGTTCGAGACCCTAAAGGTTTCGGAAAACCTTTAGGGTCTGCTCCGATAGCAGACCTACTTTCTCGACTTCGCCATCTTCTGCACCGAGGGCAAGATCGACGTGGAGACAGACGGCGATACCTGGCACAGCGATCCCGAGCGCATCCCCCTGGACAACCAGCGGAACAACGCTCTGGAAGCAAAGGGCTGGCACGTCATTCGCTTCAACACAAGGCAGATCCACGAGCAGCCCGTAGAGTACTGCGTCTCAAAGGTGGAGGCCACCATCAATCGCCTGAAGGGACTCGATCACACAACCGGTGTGCCGGTGCGCTACGACCCCGGCGACCCGCTGGGCCCGCAGCAACTGAGTCTGTTCGACCAAGACTGAGCCCCTTGAGACTCTTGAGACCCTAAAGGCGCGGATTGTTCCAATCCGTTGGAAAACCTTTAGGGTCTTCTCCGATAAGGGTCTTCTTCTGTTGTGCAAGCGGTGGCGTTGGGCTATAATAGGGTGGAGTGTCCCAGTTCGTCGCAATACTGCCCCATCGATCATAGCCGTGACCAGGAGGGCCGCCAGATGAAACGAGTCGTCAAGTCCGACGAGGAATGGAGAGCCCAACTCACGCCCGAGCAGTACCGGGTCACCAGGCAGGCCGACACCGAGAGCCCGTTCACGGGCGAGTACTACGAATCTAAAGAGGACGGCGTCTACCAGTGCGTGTGCTGCGGCAACGACCTGTTCAGCTCCGAGACGAAGTTCGACTCTGGCACGGGCTGGCCCAGTTTCTGGGCGCCCGTCGCGGAGGAGAACGTGATCTACAGGCCGGACTACAAGCTCTTCGCGCCCAGGACGGAGGTGTTGTGCGCGGTGTGTGACGCCCACCTCGGGCACATGTTTCCCGACGGGCCGCCTCCGACCCACAAGCGCTTCTGCATCAACTCCGTATCGCTCAAGCTGGTGAAGCGCGAATGAGCACCTGCATATTCTGCGACATCCTGGCCGGGAAAGGCCCCGCCAGCGTCGTGTATCGAGACGACGTCTGTTGGGCGTTTCTGGACCTCTACCCCGTGAATCCGGGGCACGTGCTGGTGATCCCCACCGAGCACGCCGGGAGCCTGGCGGAGCTGGACCCGGAGGCGGGGGCTCACGTGTTCAAGACGGCCCAGCGCATCGCGGCCGCGCTGAGGCACAGCGGCGTCAAATGTGAGGGGGTCAACCTCTACCTGGCCGACGGACGCGCCGCGGGGCAGGAGGTTATGCACGTCCACCTGCACGTGATCCCGCGCTACAGGGGCGACGGATTTCGCTTCCAGTTCGGCCCCCACTATGGGCGCCGCCCCGCCCGGGCCGAACTCGACCAGATCGCCGATCAGATCCAGAGCGCCCTGGGTTCGGAGTAAGGGCGGATGGCGACCGCAGCGGTCGGCGACATCCGCCCGCAGGTTCGCCAGAGTGCCGTCCGCGGTTCGTAGTGAGGCACGTAGGTCCGCCGGAGTGCCGTGGGT
>CAZYSK010000166.1:0-6224 GCA_964649415.1 uncultured Anaerolineales bacterium | reverse complement strand
GTGATCGTGCTCCCACTCTCGCCACGGCGGATGCGGGTGATGGTGACGGCCATGCTTCCAAAAACTTTTCTTCAAGGTCACACCTCATCCGTGAATTTATAACCGATGCCATAAACCGTGAGCACGTAACGCGGTTCGACGGGGTCGGCTTCGAGTTTGCGGCGCAAGTTTTTTACGTGGGCGTCCACGCTGCGATCAAAGCCCTCGTAAGCCACACCGTGCAACCGGTCGAGCAACTGTGCGCGGGTAAACGTCTGTCCCGGATGCTGGGCCAGCACCGCCAGCAGATTGAACTCGGTGCGGGTCAGGCGGACCGACTCTCCCACACGGGTGACGCGATGGCCGTTCAGATCGATCTCCAGATCGCCCGCGCGGACGAGCCCTGGCTGGTGCACGCCGCCCTGCACGCGGCGCAGCACCGCCCGGACGCGCGCTACCAACTCGCGGGGGGAAAAGGGCTTGGTCACATAGTCGTCGGCTCCCAGCTCCAGGCCAATGAGCCGGTCGGCCTCTTCGACGCGGGCGGTGAGCATGATGATCGGCACGCTCGATTCGCGCCGCAGCGCCCGGCAAACGTCCAGGCCATCCATGCCGGGCAGGTTCAGGTCGAGGACGATCAGGTCGGGGCGTTCGCTGCGCGCTACCGCCAGGGCTGTCGGGCCGTCGGCGGCTGTGAGGACGTGAAAGCCGCCCCGTTCTAAATAGTCCCGTGCCAGCTTGACAATTTTGGGTTCGTCATCTATAACAAGGATCGTCTCGTTCATTTTCTGCCCTCCCCCCCCTTTTTACCACAAATGCGCCAAATGTACAACTTTGAATACTGAGGGCACTGAGGACACTGAGAGGTGCTGGAAACCGTAAGGGTGCTGAGGCTGTCTGTGCCAATACAGGCGAGACACAGAGAACGCGCGGGGCTTTGAGGCTGGCCGCGCGTCTCTGCTTTTTGGGCTTGCGGGTCATTCTGCCTTGGGCTCTTGAGTGTCTACCGTTGGCTCTTCTTCTCCGCCCTCTTTTTCGGACGGGGGTCTGGCCCACCACCCAAAGGGAACGTGGTGGCGATGATGCCGCCGCCAGTGCTCGGCCCAATGCTCACTCTCCGGTCCGCCGGCCGTCTTCCACGCTCGGAAACCGGAGAATCGGATTCCGAAGAGCAGCAGGAAAAACAGCCCGGCGATCAAGAGTGGCCCTGCGCTACACAAAGAGACGCCCAAACCCCGGCCAGAATAGGCAGGGCTGTAGGGCATGTAGGGCACGCCTGCGCCATCATCGCCGCCGGCTGCCAGCCGGCCCATCATGTAGCCCTGCGACCACCCGCTGCGATAGACGGTCGAGCCGGCCATGAACAATAATCCCACGACGATCAGTGCTGCCAGGCTGAGGATAAGAAGTCGTTTGTTGGACATTTTTACCTCCTACTTTTTCACTTGAGCAACCAGGGGTTGCTTGTTTGGCTCTTTGACTCCAGTATGCCGCAAACTTGTGAAAAAAGTATGAAGAGGTAGGGGAAGTGTTGTGAACATGGGTAGCACGAGTAGCACGAATGGCACGAGTAACACGAATAACACGAATAATACGAATGGGATGAATGGGATGAATGGGATGAATGGGATGAATGGTTTGTTTGATTCGTGCTATTCGTGGTCTTTTTTTTCCGCTCTGTCCCGCTGAAGCGGGAACTACGAACTTAGCTTTCTGCTTCTCTCCGGCGGAGGAAGCGGCGTTCGAGTTCTTGGAGACTGAGTGTCACGAATGCCGGCCGGCCGTGCGGGCAGGTCGCCGGCGACCAGACGGCCAGCAAGTCATCCACCAGATCTTGCATCGTCTCCATAGAAAGCTGATCCCCGGCCTTGACGGCTGCGGTGCAAGCTGCGGCGGCGGCCAGACGTTCGCGGAGACGCTCCTCGTCCAGGTGCCAGTCTCGCTCCGCCTCTTCCAGCAGCGCCGTCACAATCTCTGTCGGCGGCACGTGGATCATTGACGGCGGCAGGGTGCGCAGCAAAAAGCTCCGCTTCCCAAAGGGCTCGATCTCTATGCCCAGATCGGCCAGCAGCGTCAGGCAGCCGCTCAACTGCTCCGCCTCGTGGGGGGTCAGCTCCAGGCGGATGGGGGGCTTTATCGTCGCCTGCTGACCGCCGTGCAGCAGCATCTCGAAAAGCACCTGCTCGTGCGCGGCGTGCTGATCGACGACCACCAACCCCTCGTCCCCCCGGGCGACGATATAGGTGTTGCGCAACTGTCCCATCACACACAGCCGCCCGGCGGTGACATATTCTACATCGGGCTCGCCGAGGGCCCGGTCCGGCACGTCGCCGAAAGGCCAGTCCAGGTTGGGATAGGTTTCCTCTCGGGGAAAGGACGACAGCGCTGCCTCCACCGCCCAGAGAAGCGCCTGGTAGGCCACCCGCTCCTGCGCCAGGCGCACCTCTGTTTTGCGCGGATGGACGTTCACGTCGACCAGGTGCGGATCCATCTCGATCTGCACCACCGCCAGCGGATAGCGGCCGGGCGGCAGGCGCCCGGCGTAGGGCCGCTCCAGCATCACCGCCAGCAGTCCCCCCCGGATCGGCCGCCGGTTGAGGATAAAATGCTGTCCCACACGATTGCTCCGCCCAACCGCCGGGTCGCTGACGTATCCCCTCACCCGCAGGTCGCCCGCTTCCCACCCGATCTCGACCATCTCGGCGGCGACCTCTCGTCCCAGCACGATGCCCAGCCGCTCTCTCTGCGTCGCCACCGGCGCGACAAATGTCTCTCGCCCATTCACCACCAGCCGGAAGGCAACCTCCGGCCAGGCCAGCGCATAGCGCTGTACAGCTTTGCGCGTGAGCTCGCCCTCGCGCACGGGGCTCTTTAGAAATTTGCGCCGGGCCGGCGTGTTGTAAAACAGGTTTCGTACTGTCACGCTGGTGCCCACGGGACTGGCGGCCGGCGACACATCCACCTGCCCCTCTCGGGCCACCACACGGCAGCCTTCTACTTGGTCCTCTGTGCGGGTGAGGATCTCTAGCCAGGCGACGGCGGCCATGCTCGAGAGGGCTTCGCCCCGGAAACCCAGCGTGCGGATCGCCTCCAGGTCCTCCGGCGCGCGCACCTTGCTCGTGGCAAAGCGCTCCAGCGCCAGCGGGACATCGGCCTGCGGAATACCATGGCCGTCGTCCGAGACGCGGACCAGCATGAGTCCTCCCTCCTGGATTTCGATGCTGATTTTCCGGGCGCCAGCGTCCAGGCTGTTTTCGATCAGTTCTTTGACCAGCGAAGCCGGCCGCTCGACCACTTCTCCGGCCGCGATCTGGGCCGCAAGTTCCGGCGGCAGGATTCGTATCGGTTCATGTTGTGCCATCAACACCCCTTTTTCTTCTTCTTATTCCTATCCCGTAGAGACGCCCCACCGGATAGAGACGCCCCACCGGATAGAGACGCCCCACCGGATAGAGACGCCCCGGTGGGGCGTCTCTACTTTAGACGCCCTTGTAGTTCGTTCAGTACGACCAGTGCCTGTACGGGTGTTAGATTTGCGATGTCCAGCCCATATAACTCGCGCAGCACGTCCCACGCTGGTTCTTCTCTCGATGGCTCTGCGAATGGTTCGCTCGCTTCTTCCACCACCCTTATGGGTTTCTCCGCTCCATCTTGCTCTTGCTCTTTATTCTGATCCCGCTTTTCCAGGCGGTTCATCACCTCGGTCGCCCGGGCGATCACCCGGTCCGGCAGACCGGCCAGCCGGGCGACCTGCACCCCGTAGCTCCGATCCGCGCCGCCGGGCACCACCCGCCGCAGAAAGACGATCTCGTCCCCCTGCTCGGTCACCGCCAGCGCCACGCTGCGCGCGCCGGCGCACGTCTCGGTCAGCGACGTCAGTTCGTGAAAATGGGTCGCAAACAGCGTCCGGCAGCGGGACCGGTCGTGCAGAAACTCTCCGACTGCCCAGGCCAGACCGACGCCGTCGTAGGTGCTCGTGCCCCGCCCCACCTCGTCGAGCACCACCAGGCTGCGCGGCGTCGCGTGGCGCAAAATGTGAGCCGTCTCACTCATCTCTACCAGAAAAGTGCTGCGCCCCTGGGCAATGTCGTCCATCGCCCCCGCGCGGACGAAAATCCGGTCGGCCAGGCCCACCCGCGCCGACACCGCCGGCACAAAACTCCCCATCTGGGCCATGAGCGCGATCAACGCCACCTGCCGGATGAACACGCTCTTTCCCGCCATATTCGGCCCCGTCACGATCACCAGCCGGCCGTCTTCCCCATCCAGGCAGACGTCGTTGGGCACAAAGCGCTCCCCCCCGGGCAGCGACCGTTCCACCACCGGATGGCGGCCCTCGCAGACCTCAATGACATCCGACGCATCAACCACCGGACGGACATAGCCCTGCCGCGCCGCCACCTCTGCCAGCGCAGCGGTAGCATCCAGCTCGGCCAGCACCCGCGCGGCCGTCTGCAAGCGCTCGCTCTCTGCAGCCACCTGCTGGCGGAGCGCGACAAACAGATCATACTCCAACTCATCGGCCTGGTCTTCCGCAGACAGAATATCCGACTCCCAAAGCTTGAGCTCGGCCGTCACAAAGCGCTCGGCGTGACGGACAGTCGCCCGCCGCTCGTATTCGGGCGGAACCTTGGACAGGTGGCTCTTGGTCACCTCGATAAAAAAGCCAAACACCTGATTGTACCGCACCCGGAGATTGGGAATGCCCGTCCGCTCGCGCTCGCGCGCCTCGAAATCGGCCAGCCACTCGCGCCCCTCGGCGGCAGCAGCCCGCAGGGCGTCCAGCCTGGCGTTATAGCCCGCGCGGATGAGCCCGCCCTCCCGCACCACGATCGGCGGGCTGTCGACCACTGCCTGCCGGATGAGGCCGGTCACATCTTGCAGGGTGTCGAGCGCCCGGTCCAACGCCCGCAGGCGAGCGGCGGTCGCCTTTTCCAGCAGGCCCTTGACGTCGGGCAGCCGGTCGAGCGCGCTGCGGAGCGCGATCAGATCGCGAGCGTTGGCGTTGCCAAAGCCAATCCGCCCCACCAGCCGCTCCACGTCGTACAGCCCATCCAGCAGGTCCCGCAGGTCTCCCCGCAAGAAATGATCCCCCACCAGGTTTTCGACGGCGTCCAGGCGGGTCTGGATCGGGTCCAGATCCAGCAGCGGCTGGTGGATCCAGCGGCGCAGCAGCCGGGCACCCATTGCTGTGACGGTGGCGTCCAGGGCCCAAAAGAGGCTGCCCGGCGTCCGGCCCTCGCGCAGCGTGCGCGTCAGCTCCAGGTTGCGGCGGGTGACGCTGTCCAGGCTGAGGAAACTGGCCAATGAATAGGTCGTCAGCCGCCGCAGGTGGCTCAGGTCCGAGAGCTGGCTCTCCCGCAGGTACGCCAGCGCCGCCCCCGCCGCGCTCGTTGCCAGCGGTTTATCCTGGCAGCCGTAGGCCTCGAGGGAAGCGACCCCGAAATGCGCCAGCAGCCGTTCGCGGGCCGCTGCCGGGGCGAAATGAACCTTTTCCAGCGGAGAGATCCGCGCCGGCCGCACGGCCTTTAACGGTGCGGTGAACGCCTCGTCAGCCGCCAGATCGGCCAGCAGCACGTACTCGCGAGGCTGAAGGCGGTAGAGCTCTTCCATCAGCGCCGGCCAGTCGTCCGTCTGCGTGGCAGCAAACTCACCGGTAGAGAGGTCGACGATCGCCAGGCCGTAACACTTTTTCTCCCCGGCCACGGCCAGAGCGACCATATAGTTCTCTGCCTTGTCCGGCAGCAGTGCCTCTTCGACCACCGTGCCGGGCGTGACGACGCGCACCACCTCGCGCCGGACCAGCCCTTTTGCCTTGCGCGCGTCTTCCACCTGCTCTGCGATGGCCACCTTGTAGCCCGCCTCGATCAGGCGGCCCACATAAACCGTGACGCGGCGGTAGGGCACGCCGCACATTGGCAGGCGGATCTTTTTCGAGAAGCGGCGGCTCGTCAACACAATCTCTAACTCGCGAGCCGCGATCCTCGCGTCCTCGTCGAACAACTCGTAAAAGTCGCCCAGGCGGAAAAAGAGCAGCGCATCGGGGTAGCGGGCCTTTAGCTCACGATATTGCTTGAGCATTGGAGGGATAGCAGACTTGGCCATGCTGCTATTATACCATGCAACTCGAAAAGCTGGAAGAAAAACCCTCGGAGGAAAAACAGATTTCACTTTTGGGGGCTGCGCCGCCGTGGAACAGACGGCGCTAGGAGGGGGCGCGGATGCGTGTTGTTGTGGGACGGGGG
>CAZYSK010000165.1:0-6372 GCA_964649415.1 uncultured Anaerolineales bacterium | reverse complement strand
TTCTTTGTGAAATGAACCATCTCAAATGCGGGAAGTCATAGATTTACAAACCCTTAGCGGACCGCCGGCATCCTGCCGGCCTGCGAAGGACTACCGGCGATTCCCCACATCCCTTTGCGCCAGGACAGCCACCAGATCACCCCGTGGACCGTCCACACACCCATCCAACGATGAGTAGAACACCACCCCAGAGAATCCGCATTCAGCCAACAGTGACCGGTATTCCTCGTCCGTGTACGCCTGGGTACTCGCCGAATGGCGCGTTACCTCGCCTGTGCCGGCATCGATGACGTAGAAGCGCTCCACCGCCACGTGGTCCCCCTCATCCCAGAAGCTCTCCTGGAGGAAGATGTGCGGCTGCTCGGAGAACAGCCCTTT
The DNA here is from genome assembly GCA_964649415.1 of uncultured Anaerolineales bacterium. Classification (GTDB taxonomy): domain Bacteria; phylum Chloroflexota; class Anaerolineae; order B4-G1; family B4-G1; genus CAZYSK01. The sequence goes on along the minus strand of CAZYSK010000165.1, from coordinate 5,994 downwards.
CTCCGCCGCATACCACGAAGCGGGCCGCTGCCCGATCTGGACGACCACCTCGAACGTGTGCGGCTCGAGGAGCAGAAGCCCATCAGGTACCAGGGCGCGCCAGGCTTTCTCGAGAATGCCCCTCGCCTCCCCGGGGCGGAAGACGTTGAACTCCCCGAAGACCAGCATCACGAGCTCGTAGCCGTCGCCATAGTCCGCCGCCCGGATGTCCTGCTGTATATACGTGCACGCCAGATCCGCCTCCTCAGCCTGCTCTCGGGCGTAGGCGATGGATGCCGGAGAGAAATCGATCCCCACACAGCGGTGCCCAAGCCTGGCCAGCCGGTTCGCGTACAGTCCGGGTCCACAGCCGAGGTCGAGAATGTGGGCCGGCTTCCCCTTCAGCACCTGGTTGTGAATCCATCCGACGTGCCTGTCGATGATCTCGAAGCGCCGGCTGGCCGCGTCGTGCGCTTGAGACAGGTGCTCGTCCAACATACGCCTGCTGAAGTCCGGGTCATTCCACGGGATCTTCTCCCCCTCAGCCCACGGTTTGGGGATACCCTGCCTGCGAATGATATCCATCAGGTTCAATGTGATTCCCTCCCTATACCCCCTGTGTTCCTGCTGCCTGGGCCAACGTGGTCAGGCGCTCGTATTCTATTGCGGCTCAGCACGGATGTCAAGAGAGAACCCCAAAAACCTGGTTCTTGGAGGTGGCGCGCGTTTGACATCCACACACAGCCAACCTATAATCGCGTGCACGCGGCCAGACCGGCCGAGGTGGCGAGAGCGCCTTGGAGGCGCACACCGCAAGAACACACAGCCCGCCCACCTCAGCGCGCGGCGGGCGTTTCGCCTGGTCGCTCGGAGCGCACGTCGATACCAGAGGAGCAAGTGAATGGCCAAGCTATTGGAACCCGGTGAGCGCCTGGAGCGCTGGCTGGTACTGGGGCGCTTCCTGGGAAGCTGGGGCGTGGTGTACAAGCTGCAGGAGATGGACCACGACGAAGACCTCCCCCGGCCAGCGGTGGTCATCGCCAAGACGCTGCGCCCCGAGTGGGCCGGCGACCCGCGTCACCTGGAGCAGTTCGAGCGGGAGTGCTACGCCTGGCTGTCGCTGGGCCGCTACAAGCACATCGTGCGCCTGTACACCGTGGACCGCTTCCAATCAACACCCTATGCCCTGGGAGAGTACGTCCCCGCCGAGTTGCTGCCCAACAGCCTCCGCGGCTGGATGGATGCCCAGATCATCGAGGCCGAGACGGCCCTGCGCTTCGGCGTGCAGCTCTGCCGCGCCCTGGTCTACGCCCATTCCCGCGGCGTGCCCGTTCACCAGGACCTGAAACCCGAGAACGTGATGGTCACGCCCAGCGGCGTCGTCAAGGTCACCGACTGGGGGCTGTCGCGCCCGGTTGGCCAGCCCGCATCAGGCATAGACGTCGTTGGAGACACGCCTTTCCGCCCCGCCGATCTAGAAACGGCCCCAGGTGGCGCAAGGCTTGGCACACCCCCCTACGCCGCGCCGGAGCTGTACCAGCCGGACGCCGTCCCCAGCCCCCAGGCCGACCTGTTCAGCCTGGGCGTGATCCTCGTCGAGATGCTCAGCGGCCAGCAACCGCCCGCCGGCCCCCTGGCCCCCCAACTGGACCAATCGCTGGCGGCGCTTCTGCCCGTCAACGGCGCGGACCTGTTCGAGGCGCTGAACGCCTGCCTGGAACCGCGCGCCGGGCAGCGGCCGGCCTCGACCGAGGCACTCGAGGCCGTGTTGAGCGCCGCCTTCGCCGAGCTGGCCGGCGTGCCCATCGAGCGCGCCCCACGTCGCGAGCCCGACAGCCCGGCAGATCTCGGGCAGCGTGCCTATGCCCTGTTCATGCTCGGACGCATCGACGAAGCGATGTCCGTCCAAAGACAACTTGGCCAGGTCGCTTTCGAGACAGAGGAATCGTCCGTGGACAAACTGGCGGTCCTGATGGACTACAAAGAACACGGCTGGAAGGCGATCTACCCGACCGGAGCGGTGCAGGAGATGGAAGCAGAGGCACTCCAGTCCCCCGAGTATCCAGAAAGCCTGGATCACGTGATCCTGATGCACGCCGAGACGGGCAACCACGCTCGCGCCCTGCAACTGTGCCAGGAGTGGACCGCGCGCCAGCCGGACAACTCCCTGCCCCACCAACGCGCAGCCTACGTGCTGCGCAAGCAGGGCGGGCTTTCCGCAGCCCTGGGCCATCTGGATCAGGCGTTGGCCCTCAATCCGGCGGACTTAGACCTGTGGCTGGAACGCGCCGAAGTCTGCGAGGCGGCGGGCGATCTGCGCCAGGCCGTCCGCTCCGCGCGCGAGGCGGTCGCGGCTGCCCCCAGCCAGGCGAAGACCCACGTGTTGCTCGGCCATTGCCTGTTCCAGTCGGGCGAACTTGAGGCAGCAGTCGAGGCCTTCAGCCAGGCCGTGTCGCTGGATCCCAAGGACGAGACCGCCTGGTACAACCTGGGGACGGCCTATCACCGGCTCGGGCACGCCGCTAGCGCAGTGGAGAGCTTCCAGAAAGCGGTGGACGTCGCCCCACGCTTTGCCCGGGCACTCAATTCGCTCGCATCGATGTACATGGAGATCGGCGCGGTTCAAGAGGCCATGTCGGCTCTCGAGCGCGCGATCGAGTCTGAGCCCCACTATGCCCGCCCGTGGTTCAACAAGGGCAAGCTCTACGAGGGCCTGGGCAAATACGATCTGGCCCGTCAGGCCTTCGAGACCGCCCTGGACATCGAACCAGGCTACGACCTGGCCCGCCAGGCACTGAACGAGCTGAAGAAATCCCAGCGGCTGTAGCCACCAGGAGAACGCCATGTTCAGGAAACGCAAATCCCCGCCCCAAGCCGAAAGCCCTGAGGTCACCGAGATCATCTCCGCGGTGGTGCAGGGCAACAAGACGCCCGAAGAGGCCGCCGTCCAACTGGGCAAGTACTGGTTCCCCAAGGAAGAGCTGCAGTCACCCAGAGCGCATCTCGTGATCCAGAATCGCCAGGACAGCCTGCGCACCTTCGACAGGACGGCGACCGAGCTTTCCAACCGGGGCGAGCACGCCGGGGCACGCCGCCTGGCGGAGATGAACTGGATCCTGGCCAAACGCAGCGTCGACCAGCGTCTCGTGGCGCAGTGCGCCGCGACGCTGGCGCAGTTTCTGGTCGGCGATCCATCCGCCGCCGACCGGCGGCTGGCGCTGCTCGAGTACTGCGTCCCCGAAGTGCTGACCTGGGACCACATCCAGGGCGTCAGCCGGGCGGTCATGCTGGCCAATCTCGCGGACGCGCGCTACGTGACTGCCCGCGGCGATCCTGGCCGGATGCGAAAAGCCGTCCAGACGATCGAGCAAGCGCTGGAGATGGAGAGCTTCCTGGATGAGGCATGGCTCAGCCACCTGTACATGGCGGCCGGGGTGCTATACAACGACCTGGCCGAGAGCACCGACGATCTGCGCCGCTCGGTAGCATGCAACGAGAACGCGCTCACCTTGGTCCGGCGCGAGACGGACCCGGCGCGCTACGCCAGCGTGCTGAACAACCTGGGCAACAGCTACCGCGATCTGGGGGCGCGCACCCGCGATGCCGGCCTGCTTGAAAAGGCCATCGCGCACTACGACCAGGCGCTGCCCTACCGCTCTGACCCGCGTCTGCGCCTGCGAACCCAGGGCAACAAGGCCCAGGCCGAGCGTACCCTGAAGGAGCTGCAGAGTGGCGCGGCCCTATCTCAGCCCACCGCCGAACGCGGCGTGCTGGACCAGGTAGAAGAGCTGGTGCACGCGGGCGACGACATGTACTTCGCCTCGATCAAGGGCGGGCCAGACCAGCAGGCACAGCTAGGAAGCGCTGCCGACCACTATCTGGAGGCGATGAAACTGCTGGGACGCGACGCTCCGCCCAGAACACGCGCCGAAATCCTGCATCGCCTGGCCGCGCTCTTCGTCACCTCTACCGACGACGATGAGCTATGGACAGGCTTGTGCTTCGCCAGCGCCACCCGGCGGCTGGGCCAGGAGTGGCGCGCCTCCAGCCTGGCCAGCGTCGACTATCACAGGGGCCAGATGCTGGTCAAGATCGGCTTTCCCGACCAGGAGCAGTACCTGCGGCCGGCGGAGACGCTGCTGCGCCAGGCGCTCCCGGTGCTGAAGGCCCAGGGGCGGCCCGGCGAATACGAGCAAGCCGGCAACTACCTGAAGATGTGCCTGAAACTGCTGCACGACGCCGCCGGCCCCACCCCATCGCCGGACTAGACACGTCCAAGAGGTACGCCATGCGACCCAAGACCTTCTACTATATCTCCCAGGCCAAGATCGAGCAGCTCAGGCCGCAGCTTGGCCCCACGATCAATCTGCCCGAGATCAGCCCCAGGATTGAGCTGCCCGGCATCGGCGTGGGCGTCGATCTCAAGCTGGCCGGCTCCGACAAGAACCTGGTGCGCAGCTTGCTGGAACTGCTCAAGCGGATGAAGGCGCGCCAGCTACTCAGGCCGTTGGCAGACGCCCAGGAGCTGGAAGGCAACCTCTACTACACCGACACCGCCGAATGGTACAACGGCCTGTTCGCTTTCAAGGGCGGGCTGGGCCTGGGCGACGAGCCCGTTCGCGTGATCTCGTACCTGCTCTGGCGGCCGTGGAAGGATGCCATCCTGCTGCTGGCCGGTTCGCCGCAGCACGTCTTGGGCGAGGCAATCGTGCGGGAGGGCGTGTACGTCTACGGCACGTCCGGCACGTTGGCCAGCATCCTGAGCTTCGCCTCGCAGACGCTGGAGACCGACGAGCCGAACCTGGTGGGCGCCGGACCGCAGCGACCGGCGGCGCACCCCGGCCTGGAGGCGCTGCCCTGGCTGGCGTTGGACCCCGCGACGATGGACGCCAGCGACGCGTCCCTGCCACCAGAACTGCCCGCCGCCTCCGAGGCCCTGGCGACCGGGCTGATGTGCGTGCACTACTTCTCGCGCCTGCCGAAGAGCCGCCTGGAACTGGCCTTCATACCCTTCCGCCGGCTGAGCTTCCACCGCCAGGCCGACCTGCCGCGCTGGGCATCCGAGCTGCTGAACGTCCCCGCTCTCCCCGATTCCCTGATCGACTTCTTCTGGAAGTGCCGGGCGATCTACGTCGGCTCGCCACTCTATACGGCCCTGGCGCAAGGGGATAGCTGACTGTCTGCCCATAGCACTTCCATTCTATGCAGCAATTCCCGTTTTGTAGCCGCGATTTCCAAATCGCGTGTATTTTGCCGCGTAAAGCACCCTGCGCGATTGCGAAATCGCCACTACGACCTGACTTTTCCCCCATAACGGGAATTGCTGATTCTATGTTGGTTATGAGCGATCAGATACGTAGGAAGCCATAGCATGCTGATCTGCCTTGGTGCTGTAAACTGGCATTAGAAAAACCCTCTCGTATTTGGGGCTCCGCGAGATGGATTTGACAATCAGTTCCCAGTATGTGGGAAGGTCATCTTTGAAGTTCGTACCAGGAACATCTTTGGGCAAAGAGAACGAGATATTGACTTGTCCTACTCCATCCGTATTAAACTCATGTTCAACTGCGTATGCTTCGTAGCATACTATTTGCCCGTCAGTATCATGCTTACCGCTATACCTGATTTTCTCCTCAATACATCGCAATGTTGCAACGATTGTCCGGTTTGCCAGTTGATTGCCCCCTTCGAAAGTCACTGTCAGCGTTTGACCTGTCAAGAACGGAAATCGTCCAAATCGTACTCGTGTTTTCCCAAAACGAAGTCGTTGCCAACCAAAGATTATCAATGCCCGAATATGAGCCAATAACACCACGTCGAATAGCCCCAACACAACGATCAGCAAAATCCTTCCTATACCCGTATTTGAGACAATAATCCCAGCGGTCAAGAAATGCATAGGTACGAGAAAGGCAGTCAGAGCAATCACGTTCAGTATCGTTTTCTCGATTGGAGATCCCATATGGGTGCATCTCTGAAACTGTGAGCACGAACGTTCATCTCTATGCTACCAAA
>CAZYSK010000164.1:5196-6522 GCA_964649415.1 uncultured Anaerolineales bacterium | reverse complement strand
ACGGGCGCCGGGCCAGTTCCTCGAACAGCGGCTCGACGTGCTCAGAATCGCCGCCGCCGTTGTGGCGCACGTCAATCACCAGGCGCGAGACCGCGTGTGCGTCGATGAAGCCAAACAGGTCGGCGACCAGGTCGCGAAACGCCAGCGATTCCATATCCTGGCACTTGCGGTAATGCAGATAGACCGTCCCCTCTGCCTCCAGGTACTCGAACCAGTAGAACGCGTCCGCGTGCCGGCGGTAGAGCGGCTCATTTGCGGGCAGAGTATCGGGCACGACAGAGAAATACGTGTCACTGCCAATAGTATCCAGCTCACGCGTCGTGCGTGTCCCATCGGGTCGCTCAAAGGTGTAAGCCCCTGCCCGTGCGTCCCCGAGTACGCTCAACTGGCGCAGGATGTTGGGGGACAGCAGATACAGCCACGAGCGAATCCAGAACCCGCTCTCGGTCTCGTGCGCCACGAAGGGCTTGACCCTGTCGCACACGTCCCGGATGGGCACGTCGCCGATCTGCACCACCCGGCTCCCGACGAGGTCCTGATATTCCGGCGTCGCGCCGACGACGTAGAAACCGTCCGCCAGCCAATACAGCCGCAGCGGAACCAGCCGCAGCGCCATCGTCGCCGGCGGCACGGCCTGTGTGTGCGCGTCACCGACCGTCGCGACGATGCGCAGAATCTCCAGCACGATCTCGATGTCGCTCAGCTCCGGCACCGCCGCGTCCAGCGCGGTCACGTCCCGCTCGAATTCCTCACGACCGACCGTGTGGAACGCGTCCACGTGCAGCCGTGGGAGTTGAGATGCCAGGTACCGCACGTCCTGGTGCCACCGCTCGTCGCGGGTCGCCGCCTGGGGAGCCGGCGGCGCGGCCAGCCGGAGATAAGCCGGCAGCCACGTCGTCTGGCTGGCGACCAGGTACCCCGAGACGCATGCCGCGACGAGTCCCCCGACCAGGAACCACTTCCAACGCTCGATGAAACTGCTCAGTCCGTCCACTGCACACTCCTTCCACGAGAACTCGGACCCAGCATAGCGCAGACATGTCGCGCCCCGATCGCGCACCTGTCGCAACTTCGTCGCAAAAGACACCTCCCGCAGGCCCCAGCACCCCCGGCAGGCCAGCATCGGACCGCGGCCATCCCTGGCCGCAGCACCCCTGGCAGGCCAACACCGGACCGCGGCCATCCTTGGCCGCAGCCCCCTCGGCAGGCCAGCATCGGACCGCGGCCATCCTTGGCCGCATGGACAACCCAGAACCTCCCGCAGTCCCCAGCCCCCCCGGCAGGCCAACACCGGACCCCGGCCATCCTTGGCCGCATGCACAACAC
>CAZYSK010000164.1:0-5096 GCA_964649415.1 uncultured Anaerolineales bacterium | reverse complement strand
CGGCCATCCTTGGCCGCATGCACAACACAGACCCCCCCACAGACCCCAGCACCCCCCGGCAGGCCAACATCGGACCGCGGCCATCCTTGGCCGCATAGACAAAAAAACCTCCCGGAAACCCAAGGTCTCCGGGAGGTTCCCCCCACACGCAACACGAATCACGCATCACGCATCGCTTCTCGGCAACCTCACCACGAAACGACTCCCCTCCCCCACCACGCTCTCCACCTCGACGCTGCCCCCCATCGCCTCGGTCAGTTCCTTGACCAGCGCCAGGCCTAGCCCAACGCCGCGCGCATCCTGAGCCCGGGCACCCGCGCCCCGGTAGAAACGCTCCCAGACGTGGGGCAGATCCTCCGGTGGGATGCCCTCCCCGGTGTCGCGCACCTCGATCCGGACCACGTCCGTCTCGGAGGCGGCCATCACGGCGACGATGCCGCCCGGCGGCGTGTGGCGCACGCCGTTGCGCAGCAGGTTGGCCAGGACCTGCTCCAGCCGCGATTCGTCCACGTAGGCCCGGGGCAGCTCGCCGGACAGATCGGCCACGACCGCCACCCGTCCGCCCTCCCACGCCAGCGGCGCTATCGCGTCCACGATGCGCTGCACCAGCGGCGCGACATCCGTGGGTTGACACTCCGTCGTCAACTGCTCCACCTCGAGCCGCGAGAGCGTGAATAGGTCGGCGATCAGCCGCTGGAGCCGCAGCACCTCCCCCTCCATCACCTCCAGGTCGTGCCGCAGCGCGGCAGGTGGCGTCTCCTCTCGCTTCAACGCCGATTCCAGCATCGCGCGCACCGTGGCCACGGGCGTACGCAGCTCGTGGGAGACGCCGGCCAGCAACGCGCGCCGGGAATCCAGCAGACGGGCCACCGTGTCCCGCTGGGCTTCGAGGTCCTGGAGGGTGCGCTCCAACTCCCCCGCCATGGCGTTGAAGTCGGCCTGCAACTGCGCGACCTCGTCCTCACCGGCCACGTCCACCCGCGCGCTGTAGTCTCCCTCCCGCATCGCGCGCGCCGTCTCGGCCAGCCGCTCCAGCCGCCGCGTCGTGCGGCGGGCGATGACGTAAGAGATGAGCGCCGAGGGCGGCAGCATCACGGCCACGGCGACGACCATCATCACGCTCCAGATGCCGACGAGGGGCATGGCGGTACGGAACACGCGGTCGGCGAAGCGCGCCATCGCGCCGCCGCTCTCCGGGTCGTGCAGCCCCGAATCCTCAGACGCCACGATGGGTATGGCAGCGACGACGAGCAGCGCGGCCATCACCAGGATGACCAGCGTGAGGTGGGCGTGGGTCAGCGAGAGGAGCATGCGCCGCTGCCGCACGCGGTTCCACAGCAGCCAGCCCCGCACGCCGATCCGGGCCACCAGGTAGCCCGGGCCGGTCATCAGCAGCAGCACCGTGGCGAAGTCACCCATGCCGCCCTGATCCCACACCTCCGACCACCCCAGCACATCGGTGCAAAGACGCAGACCCGCCGCCATTAGCAGGCTCAACGCGATGCCCACCGCCAGTTCCCACGCAACCTGCAGGGGCCAGCGCATCTCGGGCACGCGCGTGCGCAGGACCATCCAGAGGCCGCACGCCCCGCACAGCATCAACGTGCCGTTGTCGAACACGGCGGGCGGCAGATGACCGATCACGCGCGACAGGGGGAAGAGGATCAGCAGCCCGAGCAACCAGGTCTCGACCAGCGCCCACAGCGGATGAGCGCCCCACAGAAACCGGAAACGCTTGAGCGCCGGAGTGGCCTTCATCCGGCCCGCCTCTCCGGCGCGAGGCGGTAGCCCACGCCCCACACCGTCTCGATGGCCTCGCCCCACTCGCCCAGCTTCCGCCGCAGCCGCAGGATAGCGTTGTCCACCGAACGGTCACCCGCCACGTACGTCTCCCCCCAGACCGTGTCCAAGAGGTACGAGCGGCTGAAGGCGCGCCCCGGGTTGCGCAACAGCAGGTGTAACAGCTCGAACTCGGTGCGGGTCAGGTCGAGCGGCTCCCCGTCCAGGGTGGCCCGGTAGGCATCGGGGTCCAGCACCAGCGGGCCATAGCTGATCGCGGCCTCGCCCCGGGCGCGGTCGGCCTCCAAGATCTGCTGCACCCGCTCAATGCGACGCAGCAAGGCACGCACCCGCGCGATCAGCTCGCGCATGCCGAAGGGTTTGCTCAGGTAGTCGTCCGCCCCCACCTCCAGCCCAATGACGCGGTCGGCCTCCTCATCCCGTGCGGTGAGCATCAGGATCGGGACGGCGGACGACTGGCGTATCCGGCGCAGCACCTCCAGCCCGCCCAGCTTGGGCAGCATCCAATCCAGGATCACCAGGTCAGGCCCGTGGCGCTCGTACGCCTCCAACGCGGTCAGCCCGTCCGCGGCGTGCAGCACCTCGTAGCCCACGGCCTCCAGCTCGTGCACGATCACGCGCGCGAGATCGGACGCATCTTCAACCAGCAGGATTGTCGTCATATCTCCCATGGTATCGAGTTCGGCCAAAATCCGCAAGGGGAGCCGGAACCACGAGAGGTAGGTCGGTTTTCCTTAACCGACACCGGCGCGTATGGAAACGCGCCCTACAACGGACGCGGGGAGTGTAGGTCGGTTTTCCACAACCGACACCGGCGCGTATCGAAACGCGCCCTACAACGGACACGGGGATTGTAGGTCGGTTTTCCACAACCGACGTCGGCGCGTATGGAAACGCGCCCTACAGGGGACGCGGGGAGTGTGGGTCGGTTTTCCTTAACCGACATCGGCGCGTATGGAAACGCGCCCTACAAGGGACGCGGGGAGTGTGGGTCGGTTTTCCATAACCGACACCGGCGCGTATGGAAACGCGCCCTACGGCGGAGGGCGCACCCCAGACCCGAAACCAAAAGGCCCTGAGGGCTTTCCACTCCCCCAGGGCCTATGCAAAGTCGGAATCCAGGGCGTCTATCCCAGCGCCTCCAGCAGCGCCGGCAGAACCTCTTGCGGCTCCGCCTCCAGGCACAGGTCCGCCACCTCGAAGATGGGCGACTCGGGGTCTGGATGGATGGCGACGATGTACTTCGCATCCTCGATGGCCGCGTTGTGGAACGTGTCGCCCCGAATGCCCACCGCCACGTACACCTGGGGCGCGACCGTCACGCCGCGCACGTCCACGATCCGCTCGGGCTCGATCCAGCCCGCGTCCCGCGCGCCCCGGTCACCGGCCAACTGAGCGCCCAGCGCCACCGCCAATTGCTTCACCAGCTCGAAGTCGCCCGCCTGCCGCCCGGCGGCCACGAGCACCGGGGCCTGGGCCAGGGGCACCACGGGCGGCTCGAACCCCTCCGCCGGCCCCAGCACACGCACGTCCGGCTCTATCGGCTCAGCATCGAGCGCCGTGGGCTCCCCCTTGCGGTAGGCGTCGACAAACGGCGCAGGGAAAGCACCGGGCTCGACGGTGAGAAACTGCGGCCGGGCCTCCGGGCAGGCGGCCGTCTCGAAATACTCGCCGCCGTAGATGGGGAAGGCGGCCTGCACCGTCCGGGTAGACTCATCCAGGCTGACCGCCGTCACGTGCTCGATCAACCCACCGCCCATGCGCTGGGCCAGCCGGGGGGCCAACGCCTGCCCCTGTTCGGTGGCACCGAACAGGACCACCTCCGGCTGCTCCTCCTCGAAGAGATCAGACAGCACCCTCAAGTAGGGCGCTGAAACAAAGCTCGCCAGCGAGGGATCGTCAGCCACACGCACCCCGTCGGCGCCGGCCTGGTACAGGGCCTGCGCCAGGCCGGCCACACCCTCGCCCAGCAGGACCCCATAGACGTAGGCCCCCAGTGCATCGGCCAGATTGCGCGCCGCGCCCAGCGCTTCCAGCGTCACCGCCGCGACCGCGCCGTCCACGACGTCGGCGACGACCCACACGCCGCCGCCCCCGCCCTCGGCCTCGGTGACCTCCTCCTGTTGCGCCATCAGCAGATCGAGATATGATGCGTCCATAGCGCCCTCCTCAGCCTCCCACGCGCTGGCGAAGCGCGTCAGCCACCACCTGGGCCATGTCGCCCGGCGCGCCACTCGCGCGGGTCCCGCGCTCCCGCTCCGGTGGGAAGTCCTGCCCACGCCGCTCCAGCAGCGGCTTGACGGCGTCCGCCGCCACCAGGTCGGCAACGTCCCACGCTTCCAGCGCCTCCGCCAACTCGCCCACGCCCCGATAGACGTTGATCAGGCGCACGCCGTCGGGGTAGCGGGGCTTGAGCGACCCTGCAAGCACCGTGACCAGCGCAGGTAGATCCGCCTCAACCGAAACCAGGTTTTTTTTCCCAGAAGACCCGGTTCCCTGCCCCTCCGACGCCTGGAGCACGGCCTGCACGCGCCCGTCGGCAGCCTCCACCGCCCAGGCACCGAGTATCTGGGGCCGTCCCAGCGCCTCGGCCAGCCGTGGGCCCAACTGCCCCTGGCCCGTGTCCAGCGTACTCGCGCCGATGAGGACCAGATCCGCCCCACCCAGCCGCTCCACCGCCGCCGCCAAGACCCCGGCCATGGCCGCATCGTCGGCCTCCGCGAACCCCTCGCCCGCCAGGTAGATCGCCCGGTCCGCGCCGGTCGCCAGCGCCTGACGGAGCACGTCATCGTCGGGCAGCGGCCCCCGCTGAAGGGCGACCACCTCAGCGCCGTTGGCATCCTTGATGGAGAGCGCTGCCTCCAGCGCACAGCGGTCGGCTGGCTGGAGCACGTACTCCTCCCGGTTGACGAAGATGCGGCCCCGCCGCCGGTTGACGACGATGCCACTCGGATCGAGAACCCGTCCAAGAATCACGACAATTCGCATAGCCGCACCTCCTACGGTCGAATCCGCACGCCGTGCTGGCGGAAGATGTTGCTGGCAATGACGATACGCTGGATCTCGTTCGTGCCCTCGAAGATCTCGGCGATACGCGCATCGCGGAACGCCCGGTCAATCGGGAAGTCGCGTGTGTAGCCCAGCCCTCCGTGGATCTGCAACGCCAGGGCAACGGCCCGCGAGGCTACTTCGGAGCCGTACATCTTGCACATCGCCGCCAGTTGGGTGAAAGGTTGGCCGGTATCGACCATCCAGGCCACGCGGTAGACCAGGCTGCGCAGCGCCTCGACCTCGGT
>CAZYSK010000163.1:0-6546 GCA_964649415.1 uncultured Anaerolineales bacterium | reverse complement strand
TACTTGCTCAAGAGCCTGGACGCCAACGAGTTCTGCGCGCTCTTGACCGGCGTGCTGCGCGGCGGGGCAGCCCTGGCGCCGGGAATGGCTGCGTGTATCATGGCCGAATTCTCCCGCCGGGGCGACCGCGAGGGTCGTTCCGACTTGGCCGCATTAACCCCACGCCAGGAGGAGGTTCTGGGCCTCGTGGCGCAGGGGTTGATCTACAAAGAGGTCGCTCAGCGCCTGCACCTCAGCGAGAAGACCATCAAATACCACATGGGCCAGATTCTGGAGAAGCTGCACGTCGAAAACCGCGCCCAGGCCATCGCCTACTACGTTCGACAGACACAAGAATAGCCCCGGTGAGTGTGGGACCGCCGCCATCTTGGCGGCATGGGTTGGCGGCAGTTCAGGTGACCGGCACTTCCAACGCAATTCCGGTGAGAGCTTGCTCCATAACTACCAGAATGCTCATCCTTGGCGAATTGATGTGGTAAGTGCCGGTCACCTTGATCACGTCTTGGCGAGGTAAGCGCTCAGGTGACCGGCACTTCCAACGCAATTCCGGTGAGAGCTTGCTCTATAACTACCAGAATGCTCATCCTTGGCGAATTGATGTGGTAAGTGCCGGTCACCTTGATCACGGTATACTGGGTGTAATGGCAGGAGCAAGGCGATGAAAATGTGCCAGCAGGATGCTGGCGGTCCACGCTCTATGTTCGCCCGTCGGATTCGATGTGGCGTTTTGGCGGGTTGTGTCTGAATTGGAATGTGATACAATGAAACTCGTAGCGATCATTGAGTGTGCAGAGGGGAATTGGTTAGGACATCTATAGGAGAGGGAGATGGAGGCGATTCGAGTTCAACAAGTCGTCGCAGAGGACGGCAAGGTGTTAATCACGGGCTTACCTTACAAGAAAGGACAATTTGTGGAAATCATTCTGTTGCCCCAACCCTCGAAGACCGTCTTGCGTTCTCGCCTGACGGTACGCCAACTGCGACAGTCGAGACTGATCGGTTTGTGGAAAGACCGTGATGACATTGGAGACAGCGTCGCCTATGCCCGTCAGCTACGGGAACAAGCCCAACAGCGAGGAGATCACTGACGATGGTCTTGCTGGACAGTGATGTGATGATTGATCTGTTGCGCCAATATCCGCCCGCGATGAAGTGGTTTGACACCCTCGATGACAAAGAAGAGATTGTGTTGTCTGGGTATGTGGTGATGGAGCTGATTCAAGGGTGCAGGAGCAAGGCAGAGCAGGCAAGGGTCCAGCGCGAGCTAGCTGCTTGCGGGACAGTTTGGCTATCACCTGTGGGTTGTGATGAGGCGTTGGAGGTTTTCGTTGAATACCATCTCAGCCACGGAGCCGGGTTGTTGGATGTCCTGATCGGTCAAACGGCCGTGGCGCTAGAAGTGCCGCTGTACACGTTCAATCAGAAGCATTACCGCTTCATTCCTGGGTTGCAGACGGTTCAGCCTTACGAGAGGCTAAATTGACTCGTTGTTCTTCTCTCCAATCTCATCCCAATCTCATCCTTGAGCCAGTCTTGTAGCCGCGATTTCCAAATCGCGTGTATTCTGCCGCGTGAAGCGCCCCGCGTGATTGCGTCGGATTGGGACAATTCGCGGCGGCTACTAGCTATCCACGTTCTCAATCTCATCCTTGAGCCAGTCTTGTAGCCGCGATTTCCAAATCGCGTGTATTCTGCCGCGTGAAGCGCCCCGCGTGATTGCGTCGGATTGGGACAATTCGCGGCGGCTACTAGCTATCCACGTTCTCAATCTCATCCTTGAGCCAGTCTTGTAGCCGCGATTTCCAAATCGCGTGTATTCTGCCGCGTGAAGCGCCCCGCTGGTGAGTGGGACCGCCGCCATCTTGGCGGCATAGGTTGGCGATAGATGCCAGCAAGATGCTGGCGGTCCACACTCCACGTTTGCTCGTTCTCGTCACAGAAAGGTCTAGTCCCTCAGACTAGACCTTTCTTAGTCTAAAGTCCAGTGACACGCGCCCCCGCTTGTGCTACAGTGTAGACAGTTCTGGCCTGCCAAAGAGAATGCGGGTGCAAGGCATCCGCTGATGTAGGACACCCCACCAAGCGACCATTATGATCGAACACATCTTGCTCTACGGCGATTCCGTCTTCTTGGCTGGTCTGGCGGCACAATTGCAGGCCCGCGCCGACCTGGACGTGCGCCAACAATCCGCCCACACAGGGCCACTCAACCTGGACGACCTCGACGCCGTCATCGTGGACTTCGACGACGTGTCCGCCGGCGACGTGCTGGCGATTCTCCGCGCCCGTCCTGACCTCAAGATCGTGGGCGTGAACGCGCCCGGCGGCGCGGTGACGGTGCTTACCGGGCGGGTCTACCTGGCGCAGACACTCGACGACGTCGTGGGGTGCCTGGAATGATTGGTTGAAGGGGGGACGATGAGAGGTTTCTAGATTGTGGTTGAGGAAGTGAAGCGAGATACCGATCGAGCAACACGCATAAGATGAAACACTGAAAAGGAGAATTACCGATGAGACCAACTAGTGCTTTCTTCAGACGCGCTTTGATAGTGCTCACCATCGTCGTGCCATTGCTGATTTTGAGCTATGCAATCGCCTTGGCCGACTCTGGCCCACCTTGGGTGCAAGGTCTTGAAGACCTGGATTACATGGAGCAGAATCTCTGGGTCCCACTGGACACCGACGTCACGGTGACGCCAGCGACGGGGGTGGACAACTTCACAGGAGGTTATGTGGAGATAGATATCGTCACTAACACCACCAGTGCGGACAATTTGCGCCTGGTGAGTGGGGCGGCTGTGACAGTGAGCGGGACCTCGGTGTATTGGAATGGCACGGCCATTGGCTCCATTGATACGAGTCGGGATGGTCAGAACGGGAATCCCTTGCGCATCAATTTCTTCTCCCCGCTCGCGAATTCCGGTTTCGAGACCGGCGATCTGACGGGCTGGACTGTCAACGATTCGTATCCGGGGGTGGCCGGCGAATCCTGGGTTCAACGGACAACCGGCGATTCTGACCCTGCCACGGACGATCACGGCTGGATATCGCAGTCTGCAGAGGTGCAGAGCACCACTGTGTACAAAGGGGACTACGCGCTACGGCTTCGCATCAATGGTGGGGTTAGTGAGGGCTACGGGACAGCACACGGGCCGGAAATAACCAGCACTGTTCCATTTGAGGCTGCGCCGGGCGATAGCGTTTCCGTGAATTGGTACGCGCAGGCGGGAAGTGACGACTATGACGTATATGGGTTTGTGTACAACGCCGACACCGATGAGACACAAGTGCTCTTCTACGACACCGGCGACACCACCGGGGGTTGGACACAGACCACGGTTCCCCTCACCACTACCGGCGACAATCTCTACTTCCGCTTCTTGCACGGAACCTACGACGACACGGGCGGCCGGGGTGTTGGGGCTACCTTGTACGTTGATGAGGTCAAGCTCGTCTCCTCCAATGTCGTGCCCCATACCGTAGTACAACAGATCCTTGAACAGATCGAGTATCTGAATAGCTGGGATAGCCCTCCAACTACGAAGTATTACAATGTGAATCTAGTGGACGCCGACGGCAATTTCGGGCAAGCCATTGCCACGAGAATCAATATCTGCAACTATGTCAAGTACTTCCCGATGATATACCATTACTATACGCAGTAAGCGGAAGCGTGTTTGTAGGGCTGCCCGGCCCGCAAACTCAGGTCAGGTGGGAGGTCAGGTGGGACGCACTTTCCGAAGTGCGTCCCACCTGCCGTGCTTGACAGCGATGCGAGGGATACTACAATAGCAGCACAAACGCAGGGAAAGAGGTTCACACAGGCTTGTCAAAGGAGGAGGTCCAACATGAAACGCAGAGTCTCGCTAGCGATCGTGGCACTCGTCTCGGTGGTCGGCCTGGCATGCGGCCTCATCGGCGGGGAAAGCTCGGAGGCCACGCAGCCACCTGCTGAGCCCCCCGCCGAGGCGACCGCTCCACCGGAGGACACCACGCCGCCCGAGCCTGAGCCGCCCGGCCCAGAGGACACGGCCGTCCGTGCCGCGGACGGGATGGAGATGGTTCGCATCCCGGCCGGCGAGTTCCTGATGGGCGATGACGCGAGTGCCTTTGCGCCCGAAAAACCCGGCCACGTCGTCTACCTGGACGAGTACTGGGTAGACCGCACCGAGGTCACCAATGCCCAGTTCCGCGCCTGCGTGGAGGCCGGCGTGTGCCCGGAACCGGGGCTGTGGTGGAACGAGGAGCTCAACGGGGATGATCAGCCGGTCCTCGTGCCCTGGGAGTCGGCGAATACCTACTGCGAGTGGGTGGGAGCCAGACTGCCGACCGAGGCGGAGTGGGAGAAGTCGGTCCGGGGCACAGACGGGCGTACGTGGCCGTGGGGGAATGAATTCGAGTCTCGCGCCAACCTCAGCGGCAATGAGGACGGCTACGGGGGTACCGCGCCGGTGGGCAGCTTCCCCGGTGATGTCAGCCCCTACGGCCTGCTGGACGCGGCTGGAAACGCGGCTGAGTGGGTGTCCGACTGGTTCGACCCCGAGTACTACGCGCACTCTCCGGCCAAGAACCCCACCGGTCCGGCAGGTGGAGAGCAGCGCGTCCACCGCGCTCCGGCAGCGAACGGGGGCGGCGGCCCGGAGAAGAGCCGCTGCGTCGCGCGATATGCGGCGGACGCCACCTGGGACTATGGCTTCCGCTGTGTATCCGCCACGTCGCCGGAGGAATAGATACCTTTGCTGCACTGTTGGGCGAATGGGACGCGGATCAACACGGATCGCACGGATGTACACCGGTGGAAGGGCAGGCCCGACGGAGGTGAGTTATGAGATCGAAGGCGCACGGCGAGTGGCTCGTTCAGCTCACCCGTCTTGGCGTGTTCAACTGCTACCTCGTGCGCGAGGATGACGGGTTCACGCTGATCGACACGGGGCTGCCCGGCTGCGCGGGCGGCATCCTGGCCGCGGCCCGGAAACACGGCGCGCCCATCGTGCGCATCGTGATCACGCACGCCCACATGGACCACTTCGGCTCCCTCGACGCGCTCCACGCGGCGCTTCCGGAGGCGGAGATCGCCGTCGGCGCGCGGGAGGCTCGCTTCCTCGCGGGCGACCTCAGCCTGGATCCCGACGAGCCGCAGGTCGCGCCGCGCGCGATGCAGGGTGGGTGTCGCACTCAGCCCACACGCCTCTTGGAGGACGGGGAAACGCTCGCTTCGTTGCAGGTGATCGCCGTGCCGGGCCATACCCCGGGGCACCTGGCGTTCTTCGACCTGCGCGAGCGCACGCTCATCGTGGGTGACTCGATGCAGACGGCGGGCGGGGTGGCCGTCGCGGGCACGCCGCGGCCCTTGTTCCCCTTCCCTGCCACGGCCACGTGGCACAAGCCGACCGCGCTGCAGAGCGCCCGGCGCATGCGCGCTTTGAATCCGGCCCGCCTGGCGACCGGTCACGGTCCCGTGCTCGACGATCCCCTCGACGCCATGGACCGGGCCATCCGCGCCGCTGTGTAAGGAGGTTATGCCTTGGGCCGAGAAACCAGGTTTTTCGCTGTCGGATCACTGGTCTTAGCACGTCTTGTAGCCCTTGTGATGAACTCTTCCGCAGAACAGGGTCAGACAAACCTGGTTTCTGCTGCTTCGACCATACCTCTTGTCTGGGCGTCGCACTCGCTTCAGTGGCAGCATGCTGCGATTCAGTCGCCGGATGTTTCCCCGGTGGCGCTGTTAGGCGGTCTGGGCATGATCGCCGTTGCGGTGGGATATGCGATCTACGCCTGCCGGCGCGGACTGGGATGGCGCTACCTGGGCCTGGGGGCCTTGGCCTGGGTGGTGACCGTCGCGCTCAAGTTTGCCTGGGCGATCCCGGTGAACACGCCGGTGTACCAGTGGCTCTACCAGGTGCTCCCGGAGACCCTGGCCGGCATATCGTTCTACGTCTATGTGGGCTTGCTCACCGGCGTGTTCGAGGTGGGTGTCGTGTGGCTCGTGATGCGCTACACGCGCCTGGGCCGGGTGACCTGGGAGCAGGCGTTGGCCTTCGGGATCGGCTTCGGGTCGGTCGAGGCGCTTCTCCTGGGATTTGGCGGGCTTGGCGCCGCCCTGGCCGCTTTGATCTCGCCCGCGCAGCTTCCGTTGGGGCCTGCCGAGCTCGCGCAGATGAACGACGTGTGGTACCAGTTGGCGCCCATCGCGGAGCGCTTCTTCGCCGTGCTGGTCCACGTGCTGTCCAACGCGCTGATCTTCTACGCGGTCGCCACGCGCAAGCCCGGGTGGTTCTGGCTGGCCTTTCTCTACAAGTCGGGCATTGATGCCGTTGCTGCCGGTGCCCAACTGCTGGGCTGGACGGGCATGCCCTGGCTCTGGGCCGTCGAGGGCGTCGTGGCGCTGTGGGGAGTGGCCGGGTGGCTGGGCACCAGGCAGGTGGCACGCTGCTATCCGTGGGATCTGCCGGAGAACGGCGCTCTCGAAGTTATGGAGCCTGCAGAATGAGCTAAGTAATGGTTCAAAAACAACTTCGTATTATGGTATAATACCCTCATATTGCA
>CAZYSK010000162.1:0-6574 GCA_964649415.1 uncultured Anaerolineales bacterium | reverse complement strand
TTGCGCTCGTTGTCTCCCCAGTAGTCGATCATGCACCTCACGCCATAGTCAGCCTGGATGACGCAACCCTGGCTTTCCAGCATGTTCACGATCTCGTCAACGGCAAGTGCCCGTGCCGTGGATCCGAATATCGTGTTCGTCTCCGTTGCGCCAATCGCCGCTTTGGCAGCCTGGAGATCGTCGCGTAGAAATGCCTGGTGATACGCGATTGAGTAGCGGTTCATACATATGATCGAGACCACGCCCCGCGACTTCAGCGGCCGCAGAATTGACCGGAGCACGGCCGGAACGCTCTCCACATATTGAAGCACGTTATGGCACATGACGACGTCGAACTCTTGGTCGTGGATGACACTCGACAGGTCTTCGAGCCTGGTCAGAACGAAAGAGACGCTGCTGTCCAGGCCAAGCTCGGACATCAGCCTCTGGCCATCGGTGAGCATTGCTTGCGAATAGTCGGCAACCACCACCTGGCACCCGTTTTGCGCGAACGGAATGGACACATAGCCATTACCACCGCCCGCATCCAGGATCTTCAAACCAGATTGGCCGACATGGCGAAGCAGATTTGAGACCTCAACTTTCATGCGAACCCGCGACCAAGGCATTGTCTGGTGGTGCTTCCAGGTCTCCAGGTGTGAGTCAAAGGCTTGATTGCTTGTTGGCATCTCTAGTTCACCTACGAGGCTGATGGGGACGTCGTCTGGCTACCCTGTGTTGGAAGAGAGTCTAGCACAAAGGGGCAAATGGGCAAATGCCAAATGCCAAATCCCAAGGACCAAAGCCCAAAAAGAAAAGGACAAATGAGCAAATCAGAAGATCGGCAAGTCAGCAAATCGGTTGGGATTCTCCCCGAAAATGGCCCTAATGGGGCAAACGGCACTAACGGCACAGCAGATCAGCAAATCAGCAAATCAGCAAATCGGCAAATCAGCAAGGCGGCTGGGCGGCAGGTGGGGAGATAGCAGCACGTGAGGTGACCGGCACTTGAAGAACTTCGTCCCGATGTGATCTCTCAGCGGTGGAACATCAACAACCATCATCACCCAGACTGCGTTCAAGTGCCGGTCACCTGAGGCGCGCTCGCGTCGCCCACACGCTATGGGGAGACCACGCAGAATTCGGAAGTCTCAGAAGTCTCCTGCGTAGCGAGGTTGATGCCAGGACGTGTCGGCCTGGTCGCCGGGTATCTGACGAGAGACTTCCGAATTCTTGGCTACTGCTATGCGAAAACGCCGTTTTTCGCCACCCGCGACCGCGCTTCGCGCGGCCTCGGCAAATGACAGATGACAAACGACAGATGAGAGACGGCCTATCCAGAGCCCCTGGCGCCCCGGAACCCCCTGAAGCGGCTCCTAAAGACGGGATGGGCCCCGTTGCGGTACGCGCAGCGGGCGCCGTTCCGATGGCCGCCCCACGAGCCGCCCCGCAGCATCCGGTCCCCTACTGCCTCCAGACTTTCGCGCCCATCACCTGGATCGTAGGGGTACGGCCTGTAGAGACTGCCGCACCACTGCCACACATTCCCGCTCAGGTCCTCCACCCCGTACGGACTCACCCCACCGGGGAAACAGCCCACCGCGCTCGTCGTACCTATCCCCGTCTCATTGTAGTTGGCCCGGTTGGGATCACACTCGCCCTCCCAGGGATAGTCGCGGCCGTCGGTCCCCCGGGCGGCCTTCTCCCACTGCGTCTCTGTCGGCAGCGCGATCTCCTCACCGGCCCCAAGCTCCCCGGCCTGGCGCAACTCCCTGGTCAACCAGCGGCAGAACGCGACCGCCTCGTACCAGCTCACTCCCACCACC
This sequence comes from uncultured Anaerolineales bacterium, assembly GCA_964649415.1. Taxonomy (GTDB): domain Bacteria; phylum Chloroflexota; class Anaerolineae; order B4-G1; family B4-G1; genus CAZYSK01. Next base: position 4,769 of record CAZYSK010000162.1, on the reverse strand, counting down.
GGATGATTGGGCAGTTCGTGCGGCTCGCCGTATTCGCGTGGCCCGGTCCATCCCTCGCGCTCTCTCCACCCCCACCCTGCCTCCGTCCAGTATCGGCGTTCCCGGTAGCCCCCTGCCCGCACAAACGCGGCGAACTGGGCGTTGGTGACCGGGTAACGGGCGATGTAGTAAGTTGGGAGGACCACGTCGTGCTGTGGAATCCCCCCCTCGTACAAATCGCGCCACCCGCCCAATTGCTCCACGAGCGCGGGGATGTCCTCTGCCCGCGTCCCCATCAAGAACGCCCCCGCGGGAACCTCGCACCAAACGATGTCCGGCAGGCCAGTGGTCGGGTCCACGCCCACGCCGGGGCGCGGGTCGCCCAGCCGGGCCAGGGCGCGGCCGGCGGCGGCGCGCTCGACGGCCGGGAGCCTGCCCGCCTCCATCACGCGCACCAGATGCGCCTGCACCCGCTGGACCTTGGTCCGGTTGCGCGCGCTCACCGTGTCCCGATCGGCGCCGGAGGCCAGGCTGACGTCCGCCTCCACCAACGCCTGCCCGGCCAGCAGCGCCCCCCAGGCATCGGGGCCGCTCTGGGCCTCTCCCTCGGACAGCGCTCGATAGCACAGCGCGTCCACCAGCGACCAGACCGCCGAGGCGGTCCCCCGCGCGGCCTTGGCCCCGGCCAGCAGGGCCACCTCCCGCCAGCGGTCGGGATCGCCGCGGGCCAGCTCCGCCACCCGCTCCGGGTAGTCGAAGTCGGTCAGGTGGCAGGCCGCCAGGTACTCCTGAAACGTGCGGTGGGGAAAGGTATACACGCCCACCCCACGCGGCACCAGCAGGCCCGCCCGCTGGCTGAGGTAGTGGACCAGATTCGCCGGGTTGGCCTCGGGATTCTGGCTCAGATGCAGCAGGCCGCTGAGCAGCTTCCCCTCCGGCACGTCGGCCGTGCCCAGCAGGTCAGGTTGGGCGGCGTGCACCTCGTAGGCCAGGCCCTCCAGCAGGTCGCGCACCTTGTCCCGGTCCACGCGCAACCACTCGGCCAGGCTGGGCTGCCGGACCACGTAGTTGCCCCCGGCGTCGCGCACCGCCTTGGGCCGCTCCCACCAGTCCAGCAGCAGGTCCACCGTGTCGGCGTAGAGCGCCTCCCGTTTCTCCGGCAGGCTGCCGCCCCGCCAGGCGTGCAAAGACGCCATCAACGTCAGCAGCAGCGGCCGTCCGGCCAGGGCGCGCAGCCGGTCGCTGGTGAAGATGGCCTGCTGGAGCAGCGCGGCGCCGCCCTGCGCCTCGTCGCTGCCGAAATCCCGCAGGAGGGCGATGTGCTCGTACCAGCGCGACACGAAACGCCGGATCTGCCCCGCGTCAAAGGGCGCCAGCACCGTCTCCTCGAAGGTCTCCAAGCGCCAGGCCTGCTGCTGGTAGGCGTAGGTGCGGCTGGTGACCAGGAAGCGGCATTTGCGGAAGGTGGCGGCGAAGTCCTCCACCGCCTGCTGGATCTGCTCCCGGCGACGGTCAGCTTCCGGCACCTCGTCCAGGCCATCCAGGAGGATCAGGCCGCCCTGCCGTTGCAGGTGCTGCCTGAGGTGCGGCTCGTAAGCGCCCAGGGCGGCGGCCTCCAGCTCGGCGGAGACGAAGTCCCACAGGTGCCTGGCCGTGGCCCGCTCCCCCAGCGGCGGCAAGCCCCGCGCGGCGAAGTCGCGCAACACGATGCGCACCGGCAGCAGCGCGCCGTAGCGCCACGGCTGCGGATCCCGGTCTTCCCCGTTTTCCCTGGCCTCATTCTCGTCCTCGTCCTCCAGCGGCAGCGGCTCTCGCAGACGGGCCAGGTTGGGTTCCTGCCCCAGGAGTTCCCCCGCCAGGCAGAGGGCCACGAAGTTGACGAAGGTGGACTTGCCGCTGCCCGGCTCGCCCAGCAGCACCAGCCGCTCGTGCCGATCCAGTTGCGCCACGGCGGAGAGCCGTCGGGGTTCGCGTTCGCCGCCGCCGGGCAGCCCGCGCCGGGCCTGGCCCTGGGCCAGCAGGTACGATCCGTCGTTGGCCAAGCGGTCGCACTCCTCGCGGGTGAGGGTACAGAGCGCGGTATAGACCGCGCCCAGGTTGAGCCGCGCCTCGGCCTTGCTGGCCGCCTCCGGGTCGATGCCGGAGAGGGCGATGCGATGCACCCGCTCGTAGAGATGGTGGAGGTAGCAGCGCCGCAGTTCGTCAGGATCGCAGGGTTCGGAAGGTGGGGGGTAGACGGTCACGGGGCCAGAAAACTGTCCCGTGAGGGCCGGCCCGGTCACGTCGCCGCCGATCGTGGTCCGCACGTCCACCTGTTGGATTGGCTGTTCTCCCCCACACGCCATACAGAAGCGCGCCTCATCGGGCAATTCGGTTCCACAGTGCGAACAGATCTTCATTGAGGTTCTCTCCCTGGGGCCGATTCCTGGACTGCTGCTTGACTGGCCCGCTCGGCTTGTAGACCGCGCCTTGATCGTTCCCGACATGCTCGCTGGCGCTCAGGATCTTCTACGCCATCCAGTCAGGGACAGCATCACATACCGGTCGCACATTGGGCAGTCGGCTGCAACCCGTAGTTAGCGCGCTTGCAGGCTGAACCACTTGTGCATTTCTCAAGCATCCAGAAGAGCCTTTTTGACAAGCTCAACGAGCTCTGGAAGGCTATTCGTGGCTCCGACAGCTCCCCTACTTAGGGCCTCAGCTTTGTGCTCTGGCAGGTTGGAGCCAGAATAAATGACAAAAGGTACGTCCATTTCCCTTCTTTGAAGCTCCCTCAAGAGTGTATACCCGGCGCGATTGTCGGGCGGCCGCCCCATGTCAGATATGATAGCATCGTAATCATCTTGATGCACCTTTTCCAGAGCATCTTCGGTGGAAGTACTAACAGTGAATTGGATTCCCATTTGCTCTAAGGTGCTTCGCTCACCAATGTTGTTCGAAGGCCTATCGTCAACCCACAGGATGCGAGAGCCTTCCACAGCACGAAGTTTGTGCTTCATGTCGCTCTGCTGTCCACTTGAAGTACTCCCCTCTTTGGCTCTTGAAGCTCTTAAGGTGGAAACCTCTTCGGCTTGCGCTTTCCTGGCTGCGAAGTTTACAATGCCTATTCTGCAGGATAGTTCGTGAATATCCCTCAAGAAGCCCTTGAGCAGGTTCCCAAAGTATACTGCAAGAACCAGGACAATAATAGGCCAAAGAATCACAATTGCCAGGACTATAACAGACCAGCTCACAACTCTTTTGGGTTGTTCTATTTTCACGGTACTTGTCCTCATTACCAATATTATGTGCGCCCAATGCGCCTATGATGAGACAACTCTGCGTGTCCACACAAGACTTCCGAGGTCTTCAGCGGTTCACTCAGTCCGCCTAACACCTTGCAGAAGCTGCGATCTCTGTGACTTGGAGCTATGCCCTAGACCTCGGAAGTCTGAGGCCAACACACGACGCCCGCCGACACCGTGATCGTGAGGGCGGGCTCTATGTTCGTGCAGTATCTACCTCCAAGACGTTCCTACTGCCTGGGCCAATGTGGTTACACGTACACATTCTATTGCACTTCCGCTCGAATGTCAAGCGGGGGTACGGCCTCCAACTTTTATTGTGCGCACGTCCAGTACGATTTGCACAAAATGGAGAAAGGCATATACTACGTACGTGCCTTGCGGCCTGGCACGTAGGGCGTTGATTCGACCTGGCGGACGGCGTGTGGTCTCGAAATCCTACTGCAAGGACGAGGATTGTAAGGTTGCCCGGCCCAACCGAAGCTCAAACGCGGAAGGAACTCATCGACCCTGCCCTGGAGAAGGCGGGCTGGGATCTGGGCGACCAGACCCAGGTCGGCGTCGAGGTCCCCGCCGATCAATACGACCCCAACGCATGGCACCAGCTTGCGGCCCAACTGGGCAAGCAGCAGGACATCCCCGACGTCGAGCTGCCCAAGGGGGTGTGTGACTACGTGCTCTACCTGCCCAACGGCGAGATCGTCGCCGTGGTGGAGGCCAAGCGCACCAGCGTCGATCCCCGGCTGGCCGAGCCCCAGACCGAGTTCTACGTCACCGAGATCGAGAAGCGGCAGAGCTTCCGGCCCTTTGCCTTCATGACCAACGGCCGCCAGATCCACTTCTGGGACGTGGGCCGCGCGCCCAAGCGCGAGGTGCAGGGATTCTTCTCGCCAGCCGACCTGCGCCGCCTGCTCGATATCCGGCAGGATCAGGTGCCCCTGACCACGGTCCAGCCCAGGCAGGCGATCATCGACCGCGCCTACCAGATCGAGGCCGTGCGCCGCATCAGCGAGGCCTTCGAGCACGAGAAGAAACGCCGCGCGCTCCTGATCATGGCCACCGGCACCGGCAAGACGCGCGTGGCGATGGCCCTGGCCGACGTCTTTCTGTGCAGCAACCAGGCCCGCAAGATCCTGTTCGTGGCCGACCGGGACGCCCTGGTGGAGCAAGCCCTTAACGAGGGCTTCGAGGCCCACATCCCCACAGAGCCGTGCGCGCGCATCCGTTCTCACACCATCGACGACGTCGCGGGCAATCGGCTCTTTGCCGTCACGCTGCAGACGCTGAGCAACGTGTTCCCCCGGTTCACGCCCGCCGCCTTCGACCTGATCATCTTCGACGAGGTGCACCGCTCCATCTTCAACAAGTGGAACGACGTGCTGGAGCACTTCGACGGGCGCATGATCGGCCTGACGGCCACGCCCGCCGCCTTCATCAATCGCAACACCTTTCTCGAATTCGAGTGCCCCGACGAGGTGCCCACCCACCTCTACACCCGCGACGAGG
>CAZYSK010000161.1:0-6662 GCA_964649415.1 uncultured Anaerolineales bacterium | reverse complement strand
CGCAACCTACGGTTTTGGAGACCGTTGCTCTGCCAAATTGAGCTACTGGCCTGTGCGAGCAGCTTAACTTCTTACTTCGTCTCTCGATGCACCGTATGCCTGCGGCAACGAGGACAGAACTTGCTGAGTTCTATGCGGCTGGGATCGTTGCGCCGATTCTTTTCGGTTGTGTAGTTGTGCTCCTTGCATTCCGTACAAGCAAGGGTGATTATCGTTCGAATTGCTTTCTTTGCCATAGTATTGTGTCACCGTGTCTGCAAGCATTGTCACAAAGAGCCCACGATGGGACTTGAACCCATGGCCACACCCTTACCAAGGGTGTGCTCTACCGGCTGAGCTACGTGGGCCAGTGGCAGGCTGCAAGTATAGGCTTGCTATTGAGCCTAGGGCTATATTTTACCTCATTTCGCCAATGTGTCAAATCGCGAATGCAGGGCACTGCTACAGTGCCCGTCTCAGGATTTCCTCCAGTTCATCGGGCGTGAGCTTGATCGGGTTGCCCTTCATGCTGCTGGCGACGGACGCTTTCTGGATCAGGGGCGTGAAATCGTCTGCCGTCACCCCGTTTTCGGCCAACGAGGGCACCCGGAGCACGTCACACAAGTCCCGCACCCATTTGACGCCAGCGTCTGCAGTGGCATCGGCGTTCCTGGTCAGGATCTGGGCCACCTCGTCGTATCGTCGCAGGGCTTCGCTGCCCGGCATGCGCTCCTGCAGGGCACGCACGTTGACCGCCACCACGTGCGGCAGGAGCTGGCCGCATATCGCGCCGTGAGGTGCGGCGAACATCCCTCCCATCGGTCCGGCGAATCCGTGTACTGCCCCCAGCTTGGCGTTGGCCAGCGCCAGGCCACCGAACAGGCTGGTGATTGCCATGTCCTGCCGTGCTTCGGCGTCGTCCCCGTGTTCGTATGCGCGGCGCAGAGAGCGGGCGGCGCGGCGCATGCCCTCCCGGCACAGGCTGTCCGTCAGTGGGTTGGCCTGGTTCGAGACGTATGGTTCGACCACCTGCGTCAGCGCGTCCAGGCCCGTGCTGGCCGTGACCGTCGGTGGAAGCGAATGAGTGAGTTGGGGGTCCACCAGTGCCAGGCGGGGCAGCATCAATGGGCTGCGCATGCTGACCTTCACCCGGTGTTCGGGGGACGCCAGCACCGCGTTTCGCGTCACCTCGGCACCTGTCCCCGCTGTCGTAGGGATCGCGATGCAGGGGGCCGGGGGCTTGGTGATCGGCTGCCCCCCGCCGATGACCTCCAGATAGTCGAGGGGATCGCCCCCGTTGGTCAGCAGGGCGGCGATGGCCTTCGCGGCGTCCAGCGCGCTCCCTCCGCCGAACCCGATCGCCAGTTCGCACGCGGTTTCCCTGGCGCGTTGGACACCCAGGCGAGCTGTCTCTACCGTCGGCTCGCTGTCGACAGAGTAGAGTACGGCGTCAACCCCATGAGCGTCCAGCACGTCGAGCAGTGGCGTGGCCCGCGCAGCCGTGCGGCCGGTGACGACCAGCGCGCGGCTGCCCATCTCCGCTGCGATCGGCCCGACCTCATTCAGCGTGCCGGGGCCGAAGATGATGCGTGTAGCTGTGGCGAACTCAAAGCGCATTCGATTACCCCTTCCAGGCTGAACCATCCATACTCCCTGAAGCCATCCTGTCCGTCCTTCGTCTCTTGCGCGATCGGTCCCGACCCTGAGCCAGCCAGCCTCGTCAAGGGCACACTGTGCTCACGTACTTGACTTCTCGCCAATCCAGTGCACCCAGAATGCTCCTACCTGGCGTGCTCCATTCACCAGCCTCCGGTCTGCAGTCCACAAACCTACTCCGAGGTGCTCTGCTAGTGCCAGATACTGGGCATCGTAAGCCACGCTCTGATTCAACTGCTCCGCCCATCGAAGCGCATTGTCGTGCAAAGATTGGGTCGGTGGTACTGTTTCGATGTTTAGGTCCACGAGGCTCTCAATCGCAACGGCGGCCTCATCCGCAGTGATAATTCTTGCGACGATTGCCTTGCGCAGCACAGTCACCATCTCGTACTCCAGCAACGTAGGAGCGATTAGTTCGGTCTCAGTTTCCTGCCAATCCATCACCCTGTGCGTTGCCTGGTCCGAATACGGCAAGGGGATGATGAGCGCGACGACGACGTTGGCGTCGAGTACAATCCTCATACTTCTAGCCCGCTCCACACTCGCCCTATCTGTTTGTCACGCTCGGCCCGAGTCTCCGCAATCAAGTCACCCTGGTAGATGCCGGATCGCTGCTCAATCTTCCTACGCAGAGCGGTCAGTTTGTCGAGAGATTGAATCGCGCGGTGTCTCTTGGTGTCCTGTGCCCGTTCGTTCAGATACTGGCTGACTATTCCGCGTACCAGGTCAGAGATGCTGCGTTCCTCCTGGTGTGCAACCTCGATCAGCCTCTCGTGTTGCTCGGGTTCTAGAAGGATCTGGGTTCTGTGCTTCTGTCCCATAGTCTTGACCTCCAGATGGCATTATACACCTACATCTACATTTACACAATCCATAGGTGCGGTCTGCCTGGGCTAGAGGTTTGCCGTGATAGAATGGAGCTGGGGTCAATTCCACCCCTCGTCGTCGGGGAACACGTTGTCGTACTTGACGCTGGAGCGTGGTTCAGCCATCATCTCCGCCACCGTTTCGCGCCAGGTCTGGTAGTGGGCCGTTTCCTTGTGCCGGGGAAGCATTTACTCTCCCGCCGTGACCCTCAGATCAGCCAGGGACCTTAGCGGCGACCGATAGCCGTGAGCGATCATTCGTTCCAGGCAGTCATCAGCCCCTGAGATAGTGAGATGTCCTCTCTTCACGAGGAGCGAAAGCACCCCGAGAGTGCCGGAAACGCAGATCCCGTGACGCTGGGCATACCGTCGGGCGTCAAGATCGTCTGTGAAAAGGCTAGCTGCTCTTTCAAGAGCGACGGCGATGCAGGAAGCTTCGCCATCACCGAGAACCAGGCGCACGTGGGCCAGATTAGCTTCTTCCGAAAGAGTCAGTTCCACTACCTCAAGCCATCCGCAGTCGCAAGTTGGCAGATGGCCGGAAGCGAGTCCCCTTCTGAATTCTGCCACCACGTGTGGGGTCGTCATGGCATCGGGTAGTGCCAGGCGTAGCAGATCCAGTCGCTCGATGTGGGCAAAGTTGCTGAGCACGGTTGTATCGAGCAGCACCACGATGTGAGTTTTCCTTAGTCTGAGACCAGGGCAGAGGCCGCATCCACTTCCCTCCGTGCCTCTTCCTTCGTTGCTTGTCCGATTCGGCGTGGCACCTCAAGCCGGCGGAATCGCTCATCCAGTTCGTATGACGAGATAGCCAAGAGCGTCGCTGCTCGTCCTAAGCTGATATGCCCGTCCAGGTAAGCGGCCATCACCTTGTTCCAGCGGGCCTGCGGAGATCCGCCAGCTTCCCGACGGGCTTGATCTACCTCGCTCGCGCTCAGCCCCGTGGGCTCCAGGGTGGGATCGTTGACCGGGGCGGGATGGGGCGGGAGCGTCTGGTAGGCCGCAACAGCGCGCAGGATGCGGTAGTCCACGACATCTATCACCACCACTTGTTCCTCGCCGTAGCTTTCCACGATGATCGTGTCGCCCCGGCGAGCACGGTCGACAACATGGCGGGTGCGCCGGGCGAGATCGGTCTTGCTGATCGTTGACGTGTAAACCATCAGATTCCTCCGAAGTCAAACCTGTGCCGGGTTTACGTACTTTACGTAGTTTACCACGTCCACGATCCGCTGTCAAGTGAGAGAGCTTGGGCCTAACCCCACCCCTCATCGTCGGGGAACACGTTGTCGTACTTGACGCTGGAGCGTGGTTCAGCCATCATCTCCGCCACCGTCTCGCGCCAGGTCTGGTAGTGGGCCGTTTCCTTGTGCCGGGCGGGATCGTCGTTCGTTCGGTAGACCTCGACCAGCACGAAGCGGGTGGGGTCGTCTAGCTGCTGGATCACGTCGAAGCGCGCGATGCCGGGCTCCTGCACGCTGTTGCGCGCGTTCTCCAGCGTCGCTTCCTTGAAGACCTCGACCGACTCGGGCTTGACGTGGACGTGTACGTGGACGATAAACATGGCAAGTGTCCTCCTTACTGTTGTCTACCTTCTGTGAAGATACTCGTAGGCGTTCACCTGAAGGGCAAGACCCCGGTTCTTCCACCAGAGAGATCTGCCGACGAAAAGTCCTCGCAACCGGCGGCGCTGTGTTCATAGCATGCCCAAAACCCGTTTTGTGATCTACGTCCTGGACGCTTGCGACGTATTCTACTTCAGGTGGTCAGGTTGCCAAGCGAGAGCCTTAGCGGGGGGCCTCCACGGTGTACAGACGGTCAGCAAATCCAATCAGCGATCCCGCTGTTATTCTAGACCTGGCCATCCCAACCCAATCCTGCCGCGCTCCGGCTCTACCCGCAGGATCTCTACCTCGATCACGTCTCCGACCTGCAGCCGCGTGCCGCCGGGTATCTGGCTGTGATGCAACAGGCCATCGCGCTTGACCCCGATGTCCACGAACGCGCCGAAGTCCACCACGTTCCGGACGGTGCCCTTCATCCGCATGCCTGGCTGCAGATCGCCCATCGTCAGCACGTCGCTGCGCAGAATCGGCGCGGGCATGTCGTCGCGTGGGTCGCGGCCTGGACGGACTAACTGTTCGAGGATATCGGCTAGAGTAGGAACGCCCGTGCCCAGTTCTGTGGCGAGTGTGTCCAAGGGCTGCTGCGACTGCAGGGAAGCCAGGGCGGCCTCTCGTTCGGTGGTTGGCGTTCGGGCAGTCAATCCCGCGCGCCTCAATACGGCCTCGGCGATGGCGTAGCTTTCAGGGTGGATGGCGCTGGTATCCAGCGGGTTGTCGCCGTCACGGATGCGCAGGAAACCGGCCGCTTGCTGGAACGTTTTCGGCCCCAGGCCGGGCACGCTCTGGAGCGCACCGCGGTTTGTGAACGGGCCGCTTGCGTCGCGGCACTCCACGATGCGCTCCGCAAGTTTCGGCCCGATACCGGCGACGTGCGCCAGGAGTGCCGGTGATGCTGTGTTCACGTCCACGCCCACCTGGTTCACCACGCTCTCCACCACGCCGTCCAGGGCCTCGGTGAGGTGCGCCTGGTTCACGTCGTGCTGGTACATGCCTACGCCGATGGACCTGGGGTCGATTTTCACTAGTTCCGCCAGCGGATCCTGCACACGGCGGGCGATGGAGACCGCGCCTCGCATGCTGACGTCGAGTTCGGGCAGTTCGGCGCGGGCCAGCCGGCTGGCACTGTATACGCTGGCGCCAGCCTCGCTGACGATGAGGTACTGCAGCGTGGCGTGTCTTTGGGCTTTTGGTTTTGGGCTTTGGGATTTGGTTTCTTGACCACGTATGAGTTCCGACGCCAGGCGCTCGCTCTCCCGCGATGCGGTGCCGTTGCCGATGGCGATCAACGTGACGTCGTGCTGGGCAACGAGGGCTTTCAGCGTTTCCAGTGCTGTCTCCCACTGTCCCTGGGGAGCGTGTGGATAAACTGTGGCCGTATCCAGCACTCTGCCGGTGGCGTCGACGACCGCGACCTTGCAGCCAGTGCGGAACCCCGGGTCAATCCCCATCACGGTGTGCCCGCGCAGGGGCGGTTGGCAGAGGAGCGCGCGCAGGTTACCCTCGAAGACGCTGGTGGCGTGGGCTTCGGCCTGTTCGGTGAGTGTGTGGCGCACGTCGCGCTCAATGGCCGGCAGAAGGAGCCGGTGGGCGGCGTCGTCCGCGGCGAACCTGAGCTGCTCGGCCAGCGGCGAGCGCCGATCAGGCTGAAACGTCGAAGCGATCGCGGCCTGCCAGTCGCGCTCGGCGATCTCGACACGTACGTGTAGCACGTTTTCGTACTGTCCCCGGTTGATCGCCAGAACCTGGTGCGGGCGCAGCCGGTTGACGCGGAAATCGAAGTCGTAGTATACCTCGTACGTGCCCCGCGGATCCTCTGCCTTGGCTGACTTACTAGACCGCAGTACCCCCCACCGGAGCGCTTTCTCGCGGGCCAGACGCCGGACCTCAGGATGGTCGCTGATCGTCTCCGCTACGATGTCACGCGCGCCGGCCAGTGCATCTTCTACAGACGGCACGTCGGAACTGAGAAAGGGCGCCGCGATCTCAGCCATGGTCTGCGTGTTGTGCTCCTGCCGCAGGATGAGGTCAGCCAGGCCCTGCAGGCCTTTCTCGCGCGCAACGCTCGCGCGTGTGCGACGCTTGGGCTTGTATGGCCGGTACAGGTCCTCCAGCGCGGCGCGCGTGTCGGCAGCGAGCAACTGCTCATGGAGTTCAGGGGTAAGCTTGCCCTGTGCTTCGATACTGGCGACGATCGTCTGTCGTCGTTCCTCCAGCTTGCGCAGCCTGCTCAGCAGCGCGCTCAGTTGGCGGAGTTGTTCCTCGTCCAGCCCGCCGGTCATCTCCTTGCGGTAGCGGGCGATGAAGGGCAGCGTGTTGCCTTCATCGAGCAGTTCGATCGCGGCCGCGATTTGCTTGGAGCGCAGGTTCAGTTGGGCAGCAATCTGTTGAGTGTAGTTCATGGCAATAGGACGGACTGCGGGATCGGCATGCGGGCACCCCCCGATTCTACCCCGGCTCGTCCGTCTGCGCAAGCCATATCCCGCGACCGTCACACATTGGGGACAAGCTCCTGAAAAGCCAAGCTGGGCCACTGGAG
>CAZYSK010000160.1:0-6689 GCA_964649415.1 uncultured Anaerolineales bacterium | reverse complement strand
CGGTAGGACGAGGTGGTCTCGTCGGCGAAGCGCGTGCCAACCGCCAGGAGCACGTCGGCCCCGGCGGTGAGCGCGTTGCCGCACGTGGTGCCCTTCGAGCCGCCGTGGAACACGGACAGGGGGTGGTCCTCCGGGAACGCGCCCTTGCCCATCATCGTGGTGACGACGGGTGTGCCCAGGAACTCGGCCAGCGCGCGCAGTTCGTCCCACGCACCGGCGGCGATCACTCCGCCCCCGGTGACGATCACCGGCCGTTCAGCCCCGTCGAGCAACCCGCCCGCCTGCACGACCAGGTCGGGGTCAGGCAGCACCGGGCCGGTGGGACGGTAGGAGGCGGGACCAAGCCTGAGGCTCTCGTCCACGTCGGTGCTGTCGCACTGCACGTCCATGGGCAGATCCACGACGACGGGACCACGGCGGCCGGTGAGCATCTCGGCGAAGGCGCGCTGGAGGATGCGCGGCAGCCGCTCGACGCCGGGAGGCCGCCAGATGCGCTTGGTGATGGGCTCGAACACGGCCAGGCTGTTGGCGTCGTGTTTGCGCTCGATCTCCTGCAACACACCCCGGCCGGCCATGTGCGTGTGGCTGTTGCCCGTGAGCACCAGGACGGGAATCGAGTCCACGTAGCACGAGGCCACGCCGATGACGGTGTTCATCGCGCCGGGGCCGATGGACGTGAAGACGGCCAGGGGCACGCCGGCGACGCGGTAGTAGCCATCGGCCAGGTGGACGGCGGCCTGCTCGTGCCGCACCTGCAGCACCTTGAGCGCGTCCTGTCCGACCAGGGCATCCGAGAGGCCCAGCGTGCCATGGCCGGGGATGCCGACGATGTAGGGGATGCCCTCGCGGACGAGGGTCTCGACGACGATTTGTCCGCCTGTGAGTATCATAGTATACCTCCGAAAGAACGTGATGCGTGTTGCGTGTTACGTCGGACCGCGGGCATCCCTGCCCGCCATTCCCATCGCCATTCGCCGTTCGCTATTCGCTATTCGCCCCAGTGACTTCCACCAGCACCGAGTGGGTGCGCGAGCCCTGGCTCGGCATCGTCGGGACCGTCGAGGTCAGGACGTTGGCCGAGCTGGCCGTGTCGGACTCGTCCGCCGCGAACGCGGGCCACGCGCCCTGTGGCAGGCAGACGACGCCGGGGAAGATGTCCTCCGTCACGCGCGCAACCGTGCATGTCCGCCCCTGGCGACTGCTGACCCAGACCCGCTGCCCATCCTCGATCCCGCGCTCGCCTGCGTCGCGGGGGTGGATCCACAGCGCCTGCCGTTGGCGCTCCCTGAACCAGGGGATGTTGTCGTACTGGGAGTGGATGCGATACTTGGGATGGGGCGTGACCAGGCGCAGCGGGTACGCCTCGTCCGGTGGCAGCACGCGGCACTCCGGGATGGCGGAGTACCTCTCCCATTCGTTCGTCGTAGGGGCGCGGTCTCCGCGCCCAGGCCCGCCGGAGAGCCCGTTCGTAGTGAGTCGCCCAGGTCCGCCGGGGTGCCGATTCGTAGTGAGGCGCCCAGGTTGGCCGGAGAGCCTGTTCGTAGTGAGGCACGTAGGTCCGCCGGAGTGCCGTGTCTGAGCGTAGGCGGGTGAGGATATCTGCACCCGCCCCGAGGGCGTGTTCAGCGGATGGGCCTGCGGGTCGGCGACGAAATCGGACAGCCCCACCCGCAACTGATCCGCCCCCATGTGGATGCCCGTGCGCTTGAACGCCTCGTAATCGGGAATCTCCGAGTCGGCGACGAAGCGCTCCAGCCACTCCATCTCATTCCTATCCTCAGAGAAATCGGAACCAAAGCCCAGGCGATCCGCCAGCTCACAGAAGATGTCGTAGTCGTTCCGGGACTGGTATAGCGGGGCGACGGCCTGGTTGGAGAACAGCAGGTAGTTGCCGCCGTCCGGGAACACGATGTCGTTGCGTTCGAGGAACGTCGTGGTGGGCAGGACGACGTCGCAATAGCGGGCCGTCGGCGTCAGGAAGTAATCGTGGCACACGGCGAACTCCACCTGCTCGAACGCCCGGATGTTCTTGCGCACGTCCGCGCCCTGCACCAGGTAGTTGCCCCCGACGTTGTAGATCGCCTTGACGTCGCTGGGATAGCCGCCCTGCACCCCTTCCAGAACGGCGTCCGGCCAGCGATACACCGGCACGGAGGCCGGGCACGGATTCGGCGGCGCGCGGAGCGCTCCCACCCGGGGGTACGGCAGCCTGCCCCAGGCCAGCGCGCCCGAGGAGCCGCCCAGGACGCCCAGGTTGCCGGTCGCCACCTGGAGGGCGATGGCCATGCGGATGGCCTCTTCTCCGCCAACGGTCCTCTGGATGGACGGCCCCGGGAAGAGAGCCGCCGGGTGCGTCCTGCCGTATAGGCGCGCGAACTCGCGGATGGTCTCCGCCGGTGTGCCGCAGATCGCCTCCGCCCAGCGGGGCGTCGTTGGTGAATCCTGGGGGGAGCCCTGGCCCGAAGAGGCGCTGTCAGGATAGCCCAGGACGCGCTGCTTCAGTTCATCGAAGCCAACGCTGTACTTCTCCACGAAGGCTGTGTCGACCAGGTCCTCCTCAATCAGCACGTACAGGACGGCCATCATGAGCGCCGTGTCGGTGCCGGGCCGGACGGGGATCCAGCGGGTGCCCAGGCGGGAGGCCGTCGCCGTTCGCCGGGGATCCACCACGATGACCTCGATCCCGCGCTCGCGGGCCTCGCGCACCCGGGCCGCCGTCTCGCATCCGAGGCGGGTGACGACGACGTCCGCCCCCCACAGGATGATCAAGTTCGAGAACTGCAGCGTGGCCGTGTCTATGCCCGCCCGGCGCGTGCCGAGGACGTAGGGGGTGGCGAAGTGCGCGGCGGCCGTGCTGTAGTTCCAGTAGGTCTCGGTGTAGCCACCAAAGAGGCTCAGAAAGCGCGTGGTCAGGCTGTGGGTGTTGTGCAGCGCGCCCCGGCACGAGCCCGAGCCGCCCAGGTGCAGGATCGCGGTGTTGCCATACCGGGCCTTGACGTCGGCGAGCCGATGGGCGACGACATCCAGCGCACGGTCCCAGGACACCTCCTCGAACTGCCCCGAGCCCCGGGGGCCGGTCCTGAGCAGCGGGGCGCGCAGCCGGTCCGGGGCGTACAGCACACGCGGCATCTGGTATCCCCGCAGGCAGCCGTGCATGTAGGGGCCGCCCAGCGGGTTGTCCCTGATCCGGGTGACCCGGATGTCCGCATCCGCGCCATCCTCGACCGTGGCCAGCAGCGGGCACCCAGCGCCGCAGTCCTTGTTACAGGAGACGGGGATCGTTCGCTCTGACCGGTGGCTCATAGGAAGCCACTACCCGAGCGTTTTCAGCTTCCGCTGCATCTCCGCGTGGCTGGCGCGCGTGATTGGATACCCGATCAGGAGCGGCAGCGCCAGGGCGAAGAAGATCAAGGGCACCGGGCCGAAGAACAGCCGGATGCCCAGGAGCGCCTGCCGGGTCTGCTCGACGTTGGGGACGTAGCCGAAGAGCTGCAGCACCCAGCCTGTGGCCGTGATGCCCAGCGCCTCCGAGACCTTCACCACCAGCCCCCACACGCCGTAGTACATCCCCCCGCGTTGCTCGCCCGTCTCCAGCCGGTCGTAGTCCACCACGTCCGGCACCATGGCCCAGGGGAAGACCCAGTTGGCGCTGAAGCCGATGCCCGCCACAACCGCGATCACGTACACCCACGCGCTGGGCTCATGCGGCAGCAGGAACGTGCAGGCCACGGCCACCCCGCCGATAGCCAGCCCGGCCGCGTAGGCCGGCCCCTTGCTCCACCGGTCCGAGAGCAGCTTCCAGGGGAAGAGGAACAGCCCGACGAACAGCAGCAACAGAAACATGACAGCGGGCACCTGATCCTCCATCCCCAATTGGTAAGTCAGGAAATAGGCCAGCAGCGTCTTGATCAGCGCGAAGGCCGTGTTGGCGATGAGGTAGGCCAGGATCAGGCGCACGAAGGGCCGGTTCTTGAGCGTGGCGGCCAGGCACCGGAACGGCGGCGTCTCGGCCTTGCTCTGGCTGGTGTTTCGGCGCTCCCGCAGCCCGGCGGCGGCGACCCAGAGCACGACGGCGGCGAGGATGCCGTAGATCACGCCGATCCAACCGTAGCCCGCGCGCTTGGAGGCGAACAGGCCGACGAGGGCCGGCGTGAGCGCCGCGCCGACGATGTAGGCCGGCACGCCGAGCACCATGCGGTAGGCGGTCAGGCTGCTCCGCTCGGCGTAGTCGCCCGTCAGCTCGGCGGTCAGCGCGTAGTAGGGCACGTTGGTCAGCGTCCACGCGGTGTCAAACAGCATGAAGGTGAGCGCGATCCAGATGAAGACCCAGGTGTCGGGCAGCCCGCGCGGCACGCGCCACAGCAGCGCGACGGCGATCGCCAACGGCAGCGCGCCGAAGATCATGTAGACGCGGCGCTTGCCGAAGCGGGAGGTGGTGCGGTCCGAGATCCAGCCGAACAGGGGATCGTTGACCGCGTCCCAAATCTTGCCCACCAGCAGGGCGCTCCCGGCCAGCGCCGGTGCGATGAGCGCCCCATCGGTGTAGAAGACCATGAGGAAGAACTGGATGGCGGAGTTGACGACCGCGTTGCCGACGTCGCCCACGCCGTAGATGAGCTTGGTGGTCCACTTGAGTCTGTCTTGCTGATCTGCCACGGTGGGCCTCCTTCTTGGGGTGGACGCGGACGAACACGGATAGACGCCGATCTCCGCCGTGTCTATCCGCGGGAATCAGTGCGAATCTGTGTCCAATCTCAGAATCCGAGCTCGAACCAGTCGGTGCCGGTGATCACGGACAGGGTGAGCAGCACGAAAATGATCAGGAGGATCACGCCGCAGCCGCACCCGGTGCAGGACAGCCCGCGCCCGAAGCCAAAGCGCTCCTGCAGCCAGTCGAAGATCCAATTGAGGAAGGCGAGCTTGAGCAAGCCGGATAAGCATCCAGGTTTATCTTTCATTTGGGCCTCCTATCGTCGTGCAGTGCACGGGTGGTGCTATTGTAGGCATGAAACGGCGGGCGTCAAGCGCCGGTTCCCTCGCAGATCATCCAAACTCGAACGCGTTCAGCCTGTCTCGTCGCTCGCGCCAATCCGGCAGGACGCGGTCGAGCAGTTCGTAATACCGCGGGCTGTGATACGGCTCCGCCAGGTGACACAGCTCGTGGAAGATGACGTAGTCGATGTATGCCGTGGGCACCTTGATCAGCTTGACGTTGAGCGTGATCCGGCCCCTGGCGCTGCAACTGCCCCAGCGAGAACTCATCGCGCGGATGGCGATCTCTGGATAGGGCACGCCGACGTGCTCCATCTTGGGATAGCATGCCTCCAGCCGCTCCTTGAAAACGCGCCTGGCGTGGTCGTGATACCACGCGTCGAGCAAGTCCCTGACGCGGCCGGTATCCGCCCTGTCCTGCACGTGCACGGTGATGAAGCTCCGGTCGCGCTTGACGCGCTCCGTGCCGTTCTCACTCTCCACCACCTTGAGCCGGTACTGGCGACCCAGGTAGCGATGCGTCTCGCCGCTGACGTACTGGCGCGGCGGCAGGTGCGGCAGGTAGCGCTCGAAATCCTTCTGTTGCTTCAGTATCCACGGCGCGCGCCTCAGCACCCTGGCCTCGATCTCCTCCAGCGGCGTGCCGACGGGCGCCTTGACAACAACCTGCAGGTCAGGCCGCACGCTGATGCCCAGCGTCTTGCGCTGCGCGTAGCTCAGCTCGTATTCGATCTCGGCCGTGCCGTATTGCACAGATTGAGTACTCATCGCAGAAACCGGGCAGCGGGGCTACGAGGTTGTTGGTGAGAAGCCAGGGAACAGAAATGCGTACAGTAGACCCCGGCTGGTGCTCTCACAGAACTCCATGAGCCAAATCCTATCCTGCTGCCATTCCTCGATTTGGTCCGGATCAACGCCTGACTCGCGAAGCATTTGACTCAGACGGACATCGCGACCATAGACGCTCTCCAGCAGTCGATTGAGGCCCTTGAGTAGCGGCCTGCCCCGCTCCTGCCACTCCTCGACCGCCGGTGGACGTATGTCTCTCATAGGCATACTGGCCTCGAATTCGTAGCCGCGATTTCCCAATCGCGCATGTTATGCTACGTGAAGCGTCCTGCGATTACCTACAACCTATCCCGCTGCCTGGCCAGCTCGAGCACCCGGTCCAGGATCACGTCGATGTCCCCATCGGCGAGAGGGATGTCGTAGCGCCCCTTGACGCTGTACAGATACTCGTCCATCGCCGCCTGCATCTCCTTGTGCACGTCCGGGTTCGTCGTCCAGTCGCGGATCTTGCGTTCCTCGATGATCTGCTCCAGGCGGATGGCCACGTCGGCCAGCAGATCGTCCTTCGTCGTACCGGGGGCATCCACCTCGTATCGGGCCAGCGGGTCGCGCATGGCGCGGTAGAAGGCGGGGGCGTCACGGTACCGGAAGAGCTTGCCGGGTGTGTCTGCGTCCCGCCCCGTCTGGACGGCGTGCTGAGCGTAAGTGGCACGCTTGAGATACTCCGCCTCGCTGATACGCCCCTGGCGGTAGGCCTCGATGGTCTCTTCGATCAGGCGGGAGAATTTCTCATAGAAAGCCGGGTCCTTCTCCATGTACTCGGTCACCGTGCGCAGGACGTGGTGGGCGATGGTGTCGGCCTTGGCGGCGGGCGTGCCCAGCTTGTCGATCTCGGCCTGGAACGCCTT
>CAZYSK010000159.1:0-6786 GCA_964649415.1 uncultured Anaerolineales bacterium | reverse complement strand
ATTTACTCGTGAGTCAACGATACCCTTTCAGTATCATTCTTAGTGAGTCAATTCGGTTTCTTTGCCTGTCAAGTGGAGTGTGCTATAATCCTGGGTGTGCTAGAGCGACATGATCGGAAGAATGGGTGATGATATGGAAGAAGTGTTGACCATCCAGGTCCCCGGCGAGATCCGGCAGATGCTCAATCGCACACCGGAGGAGTTGTCTCGCGATGTGCGGCTATATGCGGCGCTGATGCTGTTTCGCCTTGGGAAGCTATCGTCCGGCGCGGCAGCAGAGATGGCTGGCGTACCTCGTGTGACCTTCCTTGACATGTGCGCCGAATACGACATCCCAGTATCGCAGATCACGGGCAACGACCTGCGCCGGGAGCTAGCTGGTGGCTGAATGCTCCCTGGTGTGTGATACGACGGTGCTCTTGTACCTGGGCCGTATCGATCAGATTGAGTTACTGTCAGCATTGTTTCCCAGGGTCTGCGTCCCGACGCCGGTGCTGCTGGAGCTAGACATGGGGCGAGTTGTTCGCCCGGATACGATTGATCCACAGGGTTTTGCCTGGATCAGCCCGGTATCGGTGTCTCAAGCTATGTTCGATGGTCTGCCACCGAACCGCTTGGGAGTGGGCGAACAGGCGGCTATCGCCTATGCACACACCTGCCGCAACTGCCTGGTCGGCCTCGATGACCTGCGGGCACGGCGTCTGGCCGAGTCGCTGGGGTTACGTGTCGTAGGTACACTAGGCGTCCTGCTACGAGCCAAGCGGGCTGGTCTGATTCCCGCTGTGCGCTCTTTGCTGGACGCTGTTGTGGCGCAAGGCTTTCACCTGGCTCCGGAGCTCTATCAAGATGTGTTGAGGTTGGCCGACGAGGCGTCGTAGCTCTCGTCACCGGTCTATCACAACAGCCGCTCCTGCTGCCCCGCTTCCCACAACGCGCTCCGCTCCGGGCCTTGAGACGTCACGGCCACCGGTTCAGAGAGCATCGCTGTCCTCCAGGTCTTCCAGCGGTCCGTATGCCCGGGCGGCCAGATCGGGGCCAAGCAGGAGGTCGGCCAGGCGGCGGTGCAGCTCCTGGAGTGTGGCCTCGGGGTGGCGCTGGCGCAGCCCACTGAGGGCCAGCGTGCGCACGGTCTGGTTCAGTTGGCCGACCATGTGGAGCTTGCGCCACGGCGGTGCCTGGCGCAGCAGATTGATCAGTACCGCTTCGGCCTCGGGGTGGGTGTCGGGAAAGAGCGTGCTCATGTGCGCTTCTCTAGTCGCATAACCGGCACGTGCTACTCTTCTCCCCCGATGATCACACGCCGGGTGCGTCCGGCGGCCTCGGGCGGGCCGATGACGCCCAGCTCCTCCATCTCCCGCATCAGCCGGGCGGCGCGGGGGTGGCCGATGTGCAGTCGCCGCTGCAACAGCGAGGCCGAGGCGCTGCCGGTTCTCCTCACCAGCTCGACTGCTTCCTCCAGCAGGTCGTCTCTCTCGTCTTCCACGTCCATCACGGCCTGGCCCTGGGCTCTTCCGCCCATGAGGCGCTCCCAGGGGGCCTCGGCCTCGAGTGGGCCTACCTGCTCGCGCCAGAACTGCACCAGGCGTGCGATCTCGTCCTCCGCGACAAAGCAACCCTGCACGCGCACCGGGTAGCCCGCGTCGGCCGCCAGGTATAGCATGTCGCCCCGCCCCATGAGCGTCTCCGCGCCCTGCATGTCCAGGATCACGCGCGAGTCTATCTGGCTCACCGTGGCGAAGGAGATGCGGGCCGGGAAGTTGGCCTTGATCAGGCCTGTCACTACGTCGGTGCTGGGGCGCTGCGTCGCGACCACCAGGTGGATACCGGTCGCGCGGGCCATTTGGGCGATGCGGCAGATCGTGCGCTCGACCTCGTCGGGGGCCAGCATCATCAGGTCGGCCAATTCGTCGACCAGCACGACGATGCGCGGGATAGGAGCCTGCCCCTTTTCTCTCAGGCCGGCGTTGTAGTCGTCGAGGTTGCGGGCGGTGGCGTCGGCGAAGCGCTTGTAGCGCGCGTCCATCTCCATCGCCACCCAACGCAGTACCCTGACCACCCGTTCCAGGTCCACCTCAACCCGCCCGTAGAGGTGCGGTAGCCCGTTGAAGCGTACCAGCTCCACCATCTTGGGGTCGATCATGACCAGCCGCAGTTCGTCGGGCGTGTTGTTCGCAATCAGGCAGGTGGTCAGCGTCTTGATGCAGACCGATTTCCCCGATCCGGTGGTGCCCGCGATCAGCAGGTGTGGCATGCGGGCCAGGTCGGCCACGACCGCCTCGCCGGCCACGTCACGTCCCAGTGCGAAGGCCAGTGGCGAGCGGATCTCGCGATAATCCTCCGATTCCATCACCTCCCGGGCGCCGACCAATTGGATCGTGCTATTGGGTACCTCGATGCCGACGACGGGGCGTCCGGGCACGGGGGCCTCGACGCGGATGCGAGGGGCCGCCAGCGACAGCGCCAGATCGTCCGACAGCGCGCTGATCTGGCTCACGCGCACCTTGCGCCCGCCGGTGCGGGCAGTCTCCACGACGCCGGGGGTGACGCCGAACTGGGTGACGGTGGGCCCCACGCGGACTTCGGTGACCTCCACCGGCAGGCCGAACTGGGCCAACGTCTCCTCGATGACGGTCGATTTCTCGCGTATCTCGTCGTCGCTCAACACCGGCCCTTCCGGCTCGTTCAGCAGGTCGAGCGGGGGCAGCTTGAAATCGCGAGGGCGGGAAGGGAGCGCAGTGGGAGGGGGGAACTGCACGCCGGGATGCGGCGCGATCTCAATCGGGGGAGGCGCTGCAGGACGGCGCTTCTTTGCGGAGGCAGGAGTTGGCGCACGTGCCGGCGAATCGACGGGCGCCGGCACCGCGCCCCGGCGGGCCTGGGGAGCGGCTTTGCGTGGTGTGGCCTTGGCGGGCGCGGGTCGTGCTTGTTGGCCCTGAGTGGCGGGCCTGGCCTGGCTGCGCCGCGCGCGCCTGGCCGGGCGGGGACTCGCAGCCTGCTGCGCCCCTAACATTGCACCCGTGCGGCGCTTGACGTCGGCGGAGGTGACGTCGAATGTGAGCGCCAACCCCAGCACGGTCAGACCTGAAAGCAGCACGATGGCGATGGGCCACCCCAGGTACTTCGAGAGCACGAGCGACACGGCCCAGCCGATCAGTCCGCCGCCCCAGTCCTGCTCCACCAGGTTCCAGAGCGTCGCGCTATCGCCCCGGCTGAGAATGGTGTGGCTCAGGGCCAGCAGGCTGAAGAGCGTCAGCTCCGTGCCCACGAACGGCCGCCAGCGCCACTCGACGGGGCGGTCAATCTGGTGCGCCAGCCACAGCAGGCCCGTCAGCAGGATGGACAGCGCGACCGGGTACGCCCCCCAGCCGAACACGGGCCGCAGCACGCCGAGCCACGCGTCGGCCCAGCTCCCACGTGTGATGCGGAACAGCGCCAGCAGCGTGATCACGCCCAGCGCGATCACGAGCAGGGCCAGGATCTGCTGCACCAGTGGGTCGGCGAGACCGGCCCGCCAGGTGACCTGCCGGCCAGTCTTCTTCTGACGCCGATTGCTCTGGGTTCGTTTACTCATATTACCTGCCCGGCGGGAATCGTCGCTCCGACGGTCACCGCGCTCACGCCCGGCGCAAGCTCAGTCCCATACGACGCCGCTCGCCCTCAATGCTCAGGATGCGGACGCTCACGGTGGCCCCTTCCTGCACCACGTCGCGCGGGTGCAGCACGTTCCCCTCGTCCAGTTCCGAGACGTGGATCAAGCCCTCCAGCCCCTCCTCAACGCGCGCGAAAGCCCCGAAATCCACCACGTGCGTGATCACGCCCTCCACAACCTGACCCACGTGGTAGTTTTCCTCGACAAGCTGCCAGGGATCGGGTTTCAGTCGCCTGATGCTCAGCCCCACACGTCCCCGCTCGCGATCCACGTTGAGCACGTACACCTCCACCTCTTGGCCGCGGTCGAGGATGTCACCGGGGTGATCGACGCGCCCCCACGAGATCTCCGATACGTGCACCAACCCTTCCACGCCACCCAGATCCACGAACGCACCGAACGGGCATAGGTTGGTGACACGTCCCCGGTGTATGTCGCCCGGAAAGAGCGAGTCCATCAATTCCTGGCGGCCGTGTTCATCGCGGCGTGAGGCCCGTTCGGAAAGGACGAAACGCTCCTGTTCTGAGTCCAGCTCGATGATCTTGAGAGGAAGGCGGCTGCCGATCAGTCGTTCCAGTTCAGCGTGTCGTTCGACCTCGTCTGTAGAGGGCGAAAGGCCCACCAGGTGGGAGGCGGGGACGAAACCGTGCAGGCCATTCCATTGCACCAATACCCCGCCGCGATTGCATCCGACGACCGGCAGCTCAAGCACCTCTCCTCGGTCCATGGCCTCGCGGGCGTCTTTCCACGGGTCTGTGTGGACCACCGTCTCCACCGTCTCCACCGGCTCTGCCATCTCCACCGGTGCCGGTGGCTCGGGGTCGTCGAAGCCGCCTTCAATCCACGGGTCCCAGTCGGTCTTGGGGGCCTCTCCTTGCTCCTCTGCGTCTTGCAGCAGGGCCTCCCAGTACATATCGTCCGGCGGCGCGCTTGCAGGGACCCACGTGCCCATCTGCTCCATCTCGCTTGTCCTCCTACTCCGCACTCACACAGCGCCAACAACCAGCATCCAGAACCTGTCAGGCCTTGAGTCAGCAAACATGTCTGCCTGTTTGCCTAGTCTCTATGTGCATCGATTATATGCGAGCGCCGGTGCCTTGTCAAACGCCCGCTTCCCGTGGGCCGTTGCCCAGTGCCTCCTGCTCCATCTCCTTCAGCACCTCGGCCACGGCCTCAATCGCCACGCGCTGCTTGCGGTACAGGTCCGACTCGCTCATTGCCAGCCGCCGGGCGATCTCGCGCACTTGGCGTCCCTGCAGAAACTTGAGCTCGAGGATGTTGTACAGAATCCATTCCGGCCTGGTCATCTCGCGTTGGCCGTCGGGGCGCAGGCGCTCGATGGCTTGCCTGAGTACGTCCCGTAGGCCCTTCATCGCGTTGCCGTCTTGGGCCCGGGACGCACGTTCCACGACGTGCAAGGACATCAGCGGGCTTGTGGTCAGCTTGGGGCCGCCCCAGTAGTGGCTGAGCGCGTCCCGCACCCACTGCCGGAATTCCTGCGCCTTGGCGGGGTCGAACCCGGAGAGCGCCTGTTCTCCGGTGTAGTGCACCACGCCACGGCGACGTTGAATGTCCTCAATCTCCGGGATGATGCGCTCCAGGGCGCTGAAGATGCCCTGCTGGAGCTGGCGGTCCTCCAGTGCTGCTGCGGCCTGGGCAAGCAGCGCTTCGAAGCCTGCCATCTCCTCCGGGCTCAGGTCCGGGACCGGCGCGCGCGCCGCCATGCCGACCACGCCGATGACGCGGGTGCTCGTGCGTCCGTTGCGCTGGGTCTTGGTGCGCAGCGGGGCCAGCCAGTAGCCGTTCCACACGAACAGGTCCCCGTGTCGCACGACGCGCTGCCTGCCCGATGGTGCGTCTTCGGGCGTCGCCTGCCAGGCCTCCGGGGGCAGCCCCTCCGCTGTGCCGGGCTCCAGCGGTCCACATACGGCCTCCATGTGGGGGCCGCCGTTCTCGACGATCGCGACGAAGGCCGTCTTGACCCGCAACAGGTCGCATAGCGCGGTGAGCACGTTTTCCAGGAACTGGCGCAGGTCGGTCGTGGTGAGGAGCCGGCTGCTCAAGTCCTGGATCCACTCGATCTCCGGCTGATCCTGGCGGTAGAGCGCCCGGTCGATCAACGGTTTCGCTATCTCGATGGCCAGTTGCAGGAGCAGGACGACGCCGACGACGCCGAACAGCGTCAGTCTCCGGCTTGAGAGGCCGAGCCACCCCTCGGCGTGTGACGTGGTCGTGATGATGATCACCAGCATGGTGGCGACCAGCGGCCCGCGCAGCAGGAAGCGTACCAGCTGGTGCTTCACCACCCGATCGGGCGTGAGCGCGCCGAAGAAGGCCACGCTGTAGGCCAGTAGCACGAGCATCAACCCGACCCCCACGTTTCCCAGCACCAGGAGCGCCCACAGCGCTGTGCCTGGGGCAGAGTCGGGCCAGCGGGTGAGGAGCAGATAGGGGAAAACGCCTGCCGCCGGGGCCGCGAAGGTGGCCGCCAGGTAGTTCATCCGGCGGCGTGAGGTGGAGGTCAGGCAGCGAGCGCGGGCGCGCAGGACGTTGATCGCTCCCCAGCCCACGGCGGCGAAGAAGTGGACGATGAAGAGGGGGAAGAGCGGTCCGGGCAGCAGGTGGGCCGCGTTGTATGTCAACGTACTGCCGCGCACGACGGCGTCGCTGAAGGCTACACCCAGCAGCAGCAGGGCGCTCAGGATGTAGCTCAGGCGCACGGCGACGTCGCGCAGCCGGCTTCGAGCGCCGGTGTTCGCCAGCAGCGCGCTGGAGAAGCTCAGGTAGGCCGCCGGCGTGAACGCGATACCTACCCACTGGAAGCGCAGCCAGGGCACCGCGGTGTCTGTGCGTTCGACGCCGAACAGCGCCAGGTCCACGAAGTAGGCGACGAGCACGCAGGCCAGGAGGGTGCTGAACGAACGGGTTGCTGTGTTGCGGAAGTTGTAGATCAGGAGGTAGAGCAGGAGCGCGGCGGAGAAGATGACGATGCCCGATGCGAGCACGACGTTGGCGAGTTCGAGCAGCTTTTGCAGTTCGAGTGCAGACAGAAATCCCATGGTCAGTTTATAGTAACCGCGGATGTCGTAACCGTCTAGCGAAGCTACGCCTCAAACCGACAAGTAGCGCGCGCGACG
>CAZYSK010000158.1:0-6825 GCA_964649415.1 uncultured Anaerolineales bacterium | reverse complement strand
TGATTGGAGAAACAGGGTGAAGTGCGGGAACTTGTTCTTTTACGAACCCTTAGGGTCTCTTGACCGCCCGATAGTTGGCGTCCAGTTCCGGCTGCATCAGGATGATGGCGGCGATGCGCCGGGCGATGTGGGTCACTTCCATGACCTCGTCCAGCTTCAGGTCGCGCTCCAGCAGCCGCCTCTCGCGGTACGACAGCCATTTCTTGATCACCTGGTAGCCGCCGAGAGTGTACTCCCAGACGTTCGCCGGGACGTTGCGCCAATAGGCCCCGTCGTTCAGGTAGACGTCGTAGGTGGTGTGCCCCAACAGGTCGAGGATTTCGTCCAGCGTGAGGCCAGATGCCGCTACGCCCGCCTCAATCGCTGAGCGCTCGCTGAGGATGTAGTCCCGCTCAACGGCGTGACCGTGACCTGGCATGGTGACGCCCCGCGCCCCGGCGTAGCCCCAGCCGGCGGTGAGCGCCAGGTCGCCCGCCGAGGGGTCCAGGTTGCCGCCGCCTTCACGGGCCACGACGCCGACGGCGGCCAACGCCGGGCGAACGGCGCCGGTGGTGACGCCGGGGACCTTGCGCTCCGGGTCGAGCAGGGCGGCCACCCGGCGGCCCAACGCGCCCGAGGCCAGCAGTGCCTCCCGCGTCGCCGGGAGCGGCACCCGGGGCCAATCCTGGCGCAGCGCCCCGGCGTTCTCGCGGCGATAGGTGGGCGCGTGCAGCACGGCCACGGCGTGGAAGAGGAGGTCGGGAGGCTGGGCGGCGTGTTGATCGAGGTAGGTGGTGGCCCGCTGGCTCAGGTTGGGCTCGGGCTGTGCGTCTCCTGATTGCGCAAAGAGCGGAGTTGCGGCGGCGGGAGCCAGGTAGAGCGGAAAGAGACTGGCGCTCCATTCAATGACATGAAGCGAGCTCAAACGGGTCGTGACGATGGGGGGATCATAATCCCTGCGATTTCTCTGTGCGGAAGCCAGCCAGACGTTGTTCTCAGAGACGTGGGGAAAGTATTCGGCCCGCTCTCTGTCCAGCAGCTTGGTCTCCGGCTCCCAGTAGAGCCAGCGCACGTCGAAGGGCCGGTAGCAGTAGGGGACGACGTTTTCGGGCAGAAAGCCGCGCTTGAGCAGGTGCTCGCGGACCCGCTCAGCCTGGAACCGCTTGGTGCTCTCCATGACGCGCGGCGCGATGCGGCGCATCTCCTCGTGGCTGATCTCAGGGTCGAAATACTGCTCCATGCGCGCCACCAGCCTCTCCCGGTCTATGTCCACCAGTACCTCGTCGCGGCTGGTCTTGACGCCGGGGAAGCAAACGGGAAAAAGGTCGGGTAGCAAAGGCCAATCCAGATAATCCACCCCCATAGCCCGTGGCTTGAAAGGCAGGCCCAACTCCAGGACCGGCTCTAGCTCGGTGTAGTTGGCCTCGAGATTAGATTCGTCCAAGCTGGCGAGCAACGCCGCCCGCCGCTCGTCGGCGCGGGCCTCGTGCCGGTCGCGGTACAGGACTTCTCCTGTGCCGCTTTCGCTCTTCTTGCTCTTGGTTAGCAGAGCAATGGCTGTTCCTACCTTGATGCCGGACGACGTACCGCGTATGGCGAAGATTGTCTCGCTGGTGCGACCATCGGGCGCGTACTCGGAGATGATGCGGTCGCCGTGCAGGTTGTCAATCCAAATCCGGTCGAACACCTCCAGGTAGCGCTCGCGCATGCCGGTGAACGACAGGCCGTCGAGCCAGGAGTAGTTGGAGATGAAGCAGACGACGCCCTTGCGCGGCTCCATCTCGACGATGCAGCGCTCGGCCATGCGGTAGAAACGGACGTAGAGGTCGTTGAGGCCCTGGCCCTGGGGCCTGGGCGCGCGCCTGGTGGTGCGGTAGGCGTCACTCAGCTCCCGTTCCTCGTCCATCGCTACCCCGGCAAAGCCGTTGTAGGGTGGGTTGCCCAGCACGACCAGCACCGGCGTCCGTCGCTTGACCCGCTCGGCGGCGTCCCGCTCCTCGGCCAACTCGGGCAGCATGACCATCTGCTTGGGCTCCTCGGGCGGCCGCCAGCCGGTCAGCGCGTTGGTCAGGTAGACGCCGGCCCGCTGCTTTGTCGCCAGCGGCGCGTTGAGTTGCTGCAACAGCAGGCCCAGTTGCAGGTGAGCGATGACGAAGGGCGCGGGCAGGATCTCGAAACCAAAGACCCGCTCTGTCGCGGCCTGGCGGACGTAAGCGCCGCTCAACGCGCCCATGCCCCCGGCCTCGCAACGGGCCGCGATTTTCTCCAGCACGGCCACCAGGTAGGCGCCGGTGCCGCAGCAGGGGTCCAGCACGACCACGTCCTCGTCGGCCAGCCCGTCCTCGATGCCCAACTCCTGGCGCAGCACGGCGTCCACCCGCTCGACCATATAGGCCACCACTTCCGGTGGCGTGTACCAGACGCCCAATTCCTTGCGCAACTGCGGGGAGAAAGCCTCCAGGAAGGGCTCGTAGAAATACTGCACCGCCTCGCCCTCGGTGAAGTGCTCGAAGAACTCGGCCCGATCCACCCGGTTGAGCGCGTCGCTCACCCAATCCAGCACCTCGACCAGGTTCAGGGCCTGCAACTGGCTGGGGACGGAGAGTTGCTCGAACAGTACCTGGATGACCGGCACGCGCAGCAAGAAGGCCGAGTCGTGCCAGTTGAAACGGTCGCTGCGGCCCGGCTTCTCGCGATGCCACAGCACCCAGGCCGAGAAGATGCCGTAGAAAAGCGTCTGGATCAGGGTGGAGCGGAAAAAGCGCTCGCCCCGGTCACCCTCGAAGCTCAGGCCCAGCGCCTCCTCCATCGCGGCGCGGATGGCAGCCAGGCCCGTGGGAGGGTGCTCCTGCAGGCGGGCCAGGGCGTCGCGGGCATAGGACGCCAGAAACCAGGCCACGTCGCGGGGCCGGCTCAACACCGTGGGGCGCAGCATGACGCGCTTCAGGTATTCGACGAACGGCTCGCCCTGATCCCGGGCCAGCTTGCGGGGGTGGGCGGCCGCCCGCCAGAAACCGGCCTCGTCTTGGGCCAGGCGATAGGACTCCAACACGACCGGCCCGCCGTGCTCCCAGCCCACCAGGACGAAGTCCCAGTAATTGGTGACCAGCACCTGGTGATAGACCGCCAGGTAGCGGGCCACTTGCTCGCTCTGCGCCACCTGGGCCACATCGGCGGCGGTGCCTTTGACCTCGATCACGCCTCGCTCTGGGAGTTGGCCGGACGACTGCTTGTCGGTGAAGAGGCCGACGTCGGGATGTCCCGCGCCTTCGTCGGCCAGGTTGCCGAGCGCCTGCACCTTGGGCTTCAGGCCGTGTCCGACTTCGTTCAGCAGTTTAAGCAGCGGGTGGTAATAGGTCAGTTCGTCAGTACCCACGTCGCTGTAGCGGATGTCCCTAAGCTCTTGCAGGTACTCTTCGACGATCTTCACGCTGGCACCTCCGGTACAGCTCTATTCAAGACCTATCCGGTTCGCATGTAGAGGTTGTTCAAACGTAACTGCGCAAGCAAATGGTCACTAGGGCCAGCCAGGTGGCTTGGGCAACCCACACCGGCCTGGAAGAGCCGGTGTGGGGGAGGTTTCTGCCCCAGCGCCGCCTGTTCCACGGCGGTGCGGCCAGGAACCTGTACCAGCCTCAGCAGTTGCCTTCAAGCCGACACTCCCCGGACTCAGTGTCCGGGGCACAAGCCGAGCTTGTAGCGGTCTGCATAGACTATACACCCATGTACGTTTCTGTGCAAATGCGCGGGCTGGTTATATCAGGTGGGACGCACTTCAGAAAGTGCGTCCCACCTAAAAGGCGCCAGGGCTATGTAACGCCCCCGCGCCTGCCACAGCACTGCTTTCTCCAATCGCCGTTCGCAATTCGCTATTCGCCGCTCGCCATTCTCTATTCCCTATTCTCTATTCTCTATTCTCTATTCTCCATTCTCCATCCTCCATCCTTCATTTCCCCTCGCGGCCAGCCGCGCTCGCCCGTTCTTCCGCCGGACACCGGGCGCTCTCTAGCACAGCCTGGAGACGCCGGTAGGCGGGGCGCGGCGTCAGGTCGGGCGCGACCAGGCTGTAGCCGGCCATCTCATCCCCCGGGGCGCGGCCGTAGGCCAGGTTCCACACCGTCACCATCTCCACCCAGGGCCACTCCTGCCGCGCGCGGGTTAGCGCGCTTGCCAGGTAATCGCCCTGTTGCGCCGCCGTCACCGACGGGTGCTGCCCGCCGTCCACCGTGTAGCCCAACTCGGTGATCCAGACGGGCTTGTCCACGCCCTGCGCCTGCATGACGTCCCGCACGTCCAGGACGCGGGCCAGGTTCAGGCCGTCGTGGGTCGCCCGGTCCGTGCCCGGATCGAGGCCGTAGCCATAGGCGTGCACGGCCAGCACGTCGAAGCAATCGGCCGCCCCGGCTGCCAGCATCTCCCGCAGGAAATCGCGGTCGTCCCGGGCGCGGGGCGAGTTCTCGTTCGTCGGCGCCAGCCCGGCGGCCACGACCAGCGCCGCGGGGTCGGCGGCGCGAATGCGCCGGCAGGCCACGCCCAGCACGCCCACGTAGTCGGCCGGGTCGGCCACCCAGCCGCTGTAGGTTGACCAGTGCCGCTCCAGGTCACCGCCGGAATGGCTCCACTCGGCCGCCAGGTTGGGCTCGTTCCAGACGACGTAGCCCAGGACGTGTCCCCGGTAGCGCTCGGCCACGGCCGACACGAAATCGGCATAGGCGCCCAGGTCGAAGGGCATGCCCTCCCCACGGCCCGTCGCGCGCGCCCAATCGGGGGGCATGTCCAGGCGCACGACGAGGTTGAGGCCGTGGGCGTGCGCCACCCGCACCATGTGATCGCTGGCCTCCCAGGCGTAGAGACCGGGGGCCGGGTTCAGATCGCGCCAGGGGAAGACCTGCACCACGGTGTCGAAGCCCACGCCGGTGGCCAGCCGGGCGACGGTCTCGTCCAGGAACAGGGTGTGCACGGCGTGGGCGAACGTCCCGTGGGGTTGCGGCGTTGGCAGCGGCGGGTCGGGGACGGCAGGCCGGTGGACGGCGGCGCTCAGGCGGCTTTCGAGCGGGCCGAAGCGCCCGCAGGCGGCCGTCTGCGGCGTGGGGGAGGGCTGGGGCGGGCGGACGGGCGCGGCGTGTGTGGAGCCAATGAGGAGCGGATTGCCGGGATCGCGCACATCGATCACGTCCAGCCCCTTGTCGGCGGCCACGTAGAGATACCCATCGCGCAAGGCCATATCCATGACGTGCATACGGCCCAGTTGCAGGTGGGCGATCTCGCGCAGCTCCGGGGCCTGGGCGACGTCGAACACGTGCAAGCCTCCGGCGACGAGGAAGAGGTGCGATCCCGCCAGCTCTACCTGCGCGTGGTAGTAGCCGCCCCACACGTCGTAGTAGGCCGCTAGCGCGGGGCGGGCCGGATCCGCGACGTCCAACAACCATACGCCCTTCCCGGCCACGTAGGCGTAGTCCCCGGCCACCGCTACGTCGTACGCGGGCAGGTCATCGCTCTGGTAGAGGCCCAGTTCAACCGGTGCTTGGGGGGACGTCACGTCGGCCAGCCACAGGCCGCCGCCACAGTCGCCGGTCCGGTACGCGCAGTACCCCCAACTGGCGTACAGGTGCTCGCCGGACACGTGCACCGCGCGCGTGCCCTCGATGAGGTTGGCCACCGGGGCCGGTGCGTCGGGGCAGCTCACGTCGACCACGCGCAAGCCGGCCCAATCCGCCACGTAAGCCACGTCCCCCAACACGGCCACGTCCGCGGCCAGGTTCGGCGCGTGGTAGATGCCGAGCTCCTCGGGCTGGAGTGGGTCGCCGACGTCGACGATCTGCACGCCCCCATCGGGCGGTCCCGTCTCGGAGTCCCAGGACTCCGCCGAGGGGTAGTGGACGACATAGGCGTAGCGCCCGTGAACGACCACCTTCCTCACCCGCCCCGGCGCGTCCCACCTCGCTACCTCCCTCGGCGCTTCGGGCCGGCGGACATCCATGACCACGACCTGCTGCCCGTGCGGCACGTAGGCGTAGTCACCCTGCACGAAACCGAACGCGTCCTCTGCGTCGCGTGAGCGGCACGCGACGAGCAGCGGGAGCGTCAGCAGTGCGATGAGGAGCAGCCGTTCCTTGCTCTCCAGCACCTATCCTCCGAACTCGCCAGAAACCAGGTTTTGGTGATGTACCATCGCGGCGATAGCACATCGCATGAAAAAACCTGGTTTCTAACCTCCATCCTTCAAATACCGGTCAAACCAGCGCACCATGTGCTCGAGCCGCTCGATGCGTCGGTCGGTGCGGCCGCCGCGCGAGAGGCCGTGCGGCTCGTCGGGGAAGCGCACCATCTCCGTGTCCACGCCCAGCTTCCTCAGGGCCACGAACACCTGCTCGTCCTGTTCCATATCGCAGCGCAGGTCCTGCTCGCTGTGGATCACCAGCGTGGGCGTCTTGGCGTTTCCGATGTACTTCATCGGCGATTGTCGCCAGTAGTTATCCAGGTTCTCCCACGGGGGCTCGTCGCCGAACTCGTATTGGAAGGACCAGTTGTAGTCGCTGGAGCCATACATGCTGACCAGGTTGCTGACGCTGCGCTGCGTGACCGCGGCCTTGAAGCGGTCCGTGTGCCCGATGATCCAGTTGGTCATGTAGCCGCCGTAGCTGCCGCCCGTGACGCCCATGCGCTCCGGGTCGACGTAGGGCTT
This sequence comes from uncultured Anaerolineales bacterium, assembly GCA_964649415.1. Taxonomy (GTDB): domain Bacteria; phylum Chloroflexota; class Anaerolineae; order B4-G1; family B4-G1; genus CAZYSK01. The sequence continues at coordinate 161 of CAZYSK010000158.1, read as the reverse complement.
GTGCTGGACGAAATCCGCCCAGGCCATCAGGTCCTCGTAGTCCGCCGTGCCCCAGTTGTTCCAGATGGCCTTGGCGTGCGCCTCGCCGTAGCCCAGCCCGCCGCGCGGGTTGCAGAAATAGACCACGTAGCCGTGGGCGGCCAGGAAGTAGAACTCGTGCA
>CAZYSK010000157.1:0-7356 GCA_964649415.1 uncultured Anaerolineales bacterium | reverse complement strand
TGAGTGGGTTCACGCGCGAACGGGGCGTGGATGGGCGGGCGTGGATCAAGACCGATGCCACCATCGCTGGTGGCAACAGCGGTGGCCTGGCTTCCGGCGTAGGCGGCAGGATCATCGGCGTGCCCACACAGGCAGGCCGGGGGGACGCCACGCCCGAGGACATCGCCGACTGCCGTCCCATCGCCGACACCAACGGGGATGGGGTGATTAACGACAACGATGACTGCGTCCCTCTCGGTGGCTTTATCAACGCTCTGCGTCCGATCAACTTGGCCAAGCCGTTGCTCGAGGCGGCACGTGCCGGCATCGCGCCTGTACCCACGCCTGGACCGGGTGGGGGGGCGCAGATCTCCGGTGCGGCCCGATTCTACAACCTGGTATTCGCGCCGGACGCGACCGCCAACGATCAGCCAACCCAGATCGTCACGCGATTGCCCTCGGGCGCTACGAGTGTGTGCGTCTTCTGGGACTACGAGGGGATGGCCGATGGCATGATCTGGGAGGCGCGCTGGTACCACGAAGGCGAGTATCTGGAGGGGGCCAGCCGGCCGGCCGGCCCGTGGTCGGGTGGTACGCGTGGCAACTGGTGGAACGGCCTGATCAACTCCGATGGGCTGCCGGAGGGCACGTACAGGGTCGAGTTGGTCGTGGATGGTGCGTCGCTGGCCGAGGGGACGATCTCTGTGGGCGGGACGGCGACCGATGCCTCCGCGATCACCAACCTGGCCTTTTCCGATTCCCGCGCCGAGACGGGCCGTCCGGCCAATGCGGGCTATCTGTTGCCCTCAGGCATCAGCGCCGTCTACGCGTATTTCGACTACGACAATATGCGCGATGGCACGCCGTGGAGCCGCGTGTGGTTCTACGAGGGCGAACCGATTGCCCAGGGCTCGGACACCTGGGAAGGCGGTGCCAGTGGCGGCTGGTGGGTCTCGCTTAGCGCCGATGAGGGCGCGCTGGAACCCGGCAGCTATCGGCTGGAACTGTACGTGGAACAGGCGTTGGTGGCCGCCTCTGGCTTCACGGTGGCGGGCACACAGGCTCAGGAGGCCATCGGGCCGATCACCTTTGCCTCCGGCGTGGATGCGCAGGGGAATCCGGTGAACCCCGGCACCCGCTTCGCTTCTGGCCTGCAGGAGCTACGCTTCTTCTGCGACTACGCAGGGATGCAGGACGGGATGGCGTTTGACGAGCGCTGGCTGCTGGGCGGCCAGGAGATCGTCACCTTCGACCTGACGTGGGAATGGGGCGAGAGCGGCACCTATGACAACTCCATCTACCGGACGAGCGGCGACCCGCTCTCCGATGGGCAGTATAACTTGGAGCTGTACGTCGAGGGGCAGCTCGTGCAGTCCGCCAGCGCAACGATCGGCAGCGGCACGCCTCCGCCGACGCCCGAACCCTCGCCCGAGGGGCTGTACGTAGTGGGATACGTCTACGACGCCGATACCGGGGCCGGGATCCCTGGGGCGATGTTCATCGTGCTCGAGCCTGGCGTCACCATCGAAAGCTGGGACTTCAGCGATGCACAGGTCTATACCGGCGCGGATACCGGGGTCGACGGCTACTTCGAATTGCCTCTGCCGTTGGAGCGGGGGCAGTCCTACAGCATGATCGTCGTCGCAGAAGGTTACCTGCCCTTCGGAGGAGACGACGTCCCGGTTGGCAACGAGCCCTCGCCGCACGAGATCGAGATCCAGTTGCAGCGTGAGTAGTACGACGATGGCACACAAATCGATCATCATCATCGGCGCTGGCATCGGTGGCCTGGCGACGGGGTGCTACGCCCAGATGAACGGCTACCGCACGCAGATCCTGGAGATGCACGCCACCCCCGGCGGCGTCTGCACCGCCTGGAAGCGTAAGGGCTATACTTTCGACGGCTGCGTGCACCATCTGGCTGGCTGCACGCCCGAGAGCAAAGTCTACCGCATGTGGCAGGAACTGGGCGCGATGCCGCGTGAGGTCTACTATCTTGAGGACTTAATCTGTGTCGAGAACCTTGACGGGCGTCGCTTTACCGTCTACACCGACATCGACCGGCTGGAGCAGCACATGCTGGAGCTGTCGCCCGCCGACGCGCCCGCGATCCGCGAGTTTATCCAGGCCGCGCGGCGCTTCGCCCGCTTCAGCCTGATGGAGATGCTGCTGGCTACGCCGTGGGACATGCTAAAGCTGCTCCCGAACGTCCCGCTGCTGGGCAAGTGGGGCAAGCCCACGCTCGAACAGTATGCCGGGCGCTTCAGCGACCCCTTCTTGCGCCGCGCCTTCCCGATGATCCAGTACGACTTCCCCGACATGCCGGTGTTGGTCGCCTTGATGTTCATCGCCGGCTGCCACACGCGCTACCTGGGCTGGCCGGCCGGGGGCGCGCTCGAGTTCGCGCAGAGCATCGCCCGCCGCTACGGCGAACTGGGCGGCCAGCTTCACACCAGGGCGCGAGTGGCCCGGGTGCTGGTGGAGCCAGGCCCCAACGGAGATCGCGCCGTGGGCGTCCGGCTCGAAAACGGCGAGGAACGCCGGGCCGACGTCGTGGTTTCCAACGCCGACGGGCGCACCACTATCTTCGACATGCTCGACGGCAGGTACACCAGCGAGGCGATCCGCGCCTATTACACGACCCACGCGCCCGACAGCCAGGTGATGAGCCTGCACGTCGGGCTGGGCGTGGCGCGCGACCTCACCAACGAGCCCCACGCCCTGGTCCTGTGGCTGCCTGAGCCGATCGAGATCGCCGGCGAGACGCACGACCGGCTCGACCTGGAGCTGTATGCCTTCGCACCCGAGATGGCCCCGGCGGGCAAGACAGTGATCAGGGCCCACTTCCCGGCCCGCTACGACTACTGGAGCGACCTGCGCGCCCAGGGCGACGCCTATGCCGTCGAAAAGCAGCGCATCGCCGAGCGGGTGATCGAATGCCTGGACCGGCGCTTCCCCGGCCTCAAGCAGCAGGTCGAGGTGGTGGACGTGAGTACGCCGTCGACCGTGGAGCGCTTCGTGGGGAGCTACCGCGGGTTCCAGGCTTGGGGGGTGCCCAACCAGGGCTTCGCCGACGCACTGTCGGGCAAGGGCTTGAGCCGGACGCTGCCCGGCCTGGACAACTTCTACATGGTCGGCCAGTGGGCCGGCGGCCTGGGCCTGCCCAACGTCGCCGCGATGGGGCGCAAGGTCGTCCAGGCCATGTGCAAGCGGGATGGGCGGCGATTCGCGACCGAGATATCTTGACAGACGGTGATTGCTCAGCCTTGCTGAGGCTGAGCAATCACGCTCGCTCAAGCACTATGGCTTGTCCGCGCAGCTTCCACCCGCGCATGCTGCGTAGCACGAGGGCCACGTGTTTCTGGGCTACGTCCACGTAGGTTTGGCGCTGGTTGATGCGAATCGCGCCAATGGCTTTGCCGGGGATGCTGGCCGTGCCCGCAATCGCGCCGACGATTTCGCTGGGATGCAGACCGTGCGACCTGCCCGCGTTCATCGAGAGCCGCACCATACCCGGTTCGCGCCCGCCCTTGCGCCGGGACTGTTCGCCCCGTGGCGTGCGCTTGCCCTGCGCCCGGCGACTGGGGACGCGGCGTTTGTCAGGCGTGCGGATTTCGGCAATCTCTTCGATGGGTCGGTGTTGCTCCTCGGCGCGCGCCAATTGAATGGCCGCTGCCGCGAGGTCCAGCGGGTCGCAACCGGCCGCGGCCAGTTTTGCGACCAGGTCGCGCTCGCGCTCCAACTGTCCCTGGACGAGTTGATCGGCCAGCAGGTCCATAAACTGCTCGTCGCGGTGGGTCAGGATTTGGTCCACGCTGGGCAACTTGCTGTAAGAAATAGAGCAACGCGCGTACTTTTCGATCTTGCGCACGCGCCAACGTTCTTGGGGTGTGACCAGCGTGATGGCAACCCCTTTCTTCCCGGCCCGGCCAGTCCGCCCGATGCGGTGAACGTAATACTCCGGGTTTAGGGGCAGGTCGTAATTGATGACGTGCGAGACGTCCTCAATGTCCAACCCGCGGGCGGCAACGTCGGTCGCCACCACCAGGGCGACTCGGCCACGGCGAAAACGGCCCAGGACGGTCTCGCGCGCTTGCTGGCTTAGTTCACCGTGCAGCGCCTCCGCCTGAAAGCCGCGTGCAAACAGCGCCTCGGCCAGCCCCGCAGTGCCGACCCGGGTGCGCGCAAAGATCAATCCGCTGCTTATGGTTTCCGTTTCCAGCAGGCGTGTGAGCGCGGCCAGTTTGTCGCTTTCCCGAACGACGTAATAACGTTGCTCGACGTTAGCGACGGTCAGTTGTTTGGGATTGATGATGACCGATTCCGGCGCGTGCATGTAGCGGTCGGCCAGATTGCGGATCGGTTTGTGCAGCGTCGCCGAAAACAGCGCCGTCTGACGTGTCTCTGGCGTCTCGCTCAAGATGGCCTCGATGTCCTCAATAAAGCCCATACTCAACATCTCGTCGGCTTCATCCAGCACCAGGAAACGCACGCCGCTCAAGTCGAGCGATTTTCTGCGGATCAGGTCCAACATCCGCCCCGGCGTGCCGACGACGATGTCCACGCCGCGCCTGAGACGGCTAATCTGACGGCTGTACGATTGCCCTCCGTAAACGGGCAGCACGCGCACGCCCTGGTGAGTCCCATAACCGTAGATTGCCGTGGCGACCTGGTTTGCCAACTCGCGGGTGGGGGCGACTACCAGCCCTTGCACATCGCCGCGTTGGGGGTCCAACGCGTGCAGCATTGGCAGCGCGAACGCCGCCGTCTTGCCCGTCCCGGTCTGCGCCTGTCCCAGTACGTCGCTTCCTGCCAACAATAGGGGGATGGCCCCCGTCTGGATCGGGGTCGGGGTCTCGTACCCCAACTCGGTTACGGCCTGCACCAACTCTGGACGCAACCCAAATGTCTGAAATGTAACGCTCACTCGATACTCCCTTGCGACAAAAAAGCCCTACCCATCGGCAGGGCTCGACCTCGCTAATATCGTTCTTCCGATGCATTCGCACCGGCAGTGGATTGTAACACATAAAGCGTTATTGACAACCTGCGTATTCCGACGGAATCGTCCACGAGTTCCGGGCATGTCGTCCACCAGTCGGAGCGAAGCGACGCCATCTGTGGTATCATCTCTTTACCCACAAAGAGGGATGCGTGAAGATAGTCGCCCAGTGGAGAAAACCGGGCAGCGATGGCGCAGCGCTGGAAGTGGGTCGGGGCGTTGTCGCTTCTATCCGGGAGCGTCAGACGACAGGCCGCCCGCAGCCAGCAACCCGTTCGCTGACCAGCGTGGTCTTGCCAAAGCTGGCTGGGACGGAGATGAGTGTCAGTTTGCGGTGCAGGCCCGCGTTCAGTCGTTCGATCACGCGCGGGCGTGGCGCAACTCGGATCGGACGATGGGTAATGCGCGACCGATCCAACGTCAACCTGCTACGGCTGCGGCTTGGACATGATGACCACGTAGCCCGCGACCAACAGGGCGAATCCGGCTAAGTCGTGCATACCCAGCGATGACAACTTGACCCGTCCCAGAACCAACTCTAGAGCCAGGCTGATGATGGGAAAGGCCAATGTCGTGTAGGCCAGCGTCGTCATGTTGGAGGCTTGCACGGCAAAAAAGTAGACGGCCTGCGCAACAAACATCACCATGATTGAGCCAACTGCGATGTAGACGTACTCCTTGGTCTGGATCGCCGACAACTGTTGTTGTCCAGAGAACACCGTATACCCCGTGACGATCAGGGCGACCACGCTAGCAAAGCATATCATCAGGCCGGTTCGGAACAACTCGCTCTTGATGGACGTTACGTTCACGATGACCAGATAGCCCACGGCAGAGATGCTCTGCACCAGGATTCCAAGCAAGATCCCCTTGACCATTCTTTTCTCCCTCCTTGCATTCTGAGCGATTACACAAACAACAGCGTCACGGTTGCGAGGGCGAGAAATCCCCAAAGCAGCTTGTTCCAATCCCAGATGCGCCGTCCGTTGAAGCTGACGAATGGAAAGAACGTCAGAACGATGTCAAAGAGCATCAAAACACGGCCCATCGTCATCGCAGAATTGATCCATCGAGACGCCTCAGGCCCCAGTCCCCCGAACCGTGACAATGCCCACGCGCCCCAGGTCAATGCCAGTGCCGGAAGCACGCCGGATAGCGCCACCGGGCCTAGTTTGGGCAGCAAGTCTCGGTATCGCCATCGGTCAGATACGGGGTACAGACTCCCCAGTACTGGATACTGGCCGCCGAACGCCAACGCGATAACCAGGCTCAAGGGAAAGCCCGACTCCCAGGCGCGATAACGCACGGTCATCTTGTGCCGGCGTGCCATCCACTGCATGGACAAGGTCCGTATTCCCAAGAACACTGCAAGAAGCAGCGGTATTTCCACTACAGACGATAGAGACAACTGGCGAAAACCGCTTCGACGCCACAGCGCCAGCAGATAGATCAGGGCGTTCGCCAGCCAGTTGCCCCACCACTGCATTGCCGGGTTGTCGGGTTGGCCGGCAGCAGGGCGCACCCACAGGAAGTGTCCAATGTCAATGAAGTGGAAGGCGCGAATCCACATTGCCAGAGCCCCCAGCCCGTAGCGCCGGAATTGCTCGCCCGGTGAAAGGATCGAGAAACCCCGCGTGGCAAAGAGCTTGCTCGAACTGCTGTTGTAGCCCTCGACGCAGGCCATCACCTCGTCGCAGTCCTGTTCCTCAAGGAACTTGAGAGCGGCTTCTATCAATCGTTGGCCCGCACCTGTTCCACGGGCTTGTGGCGCAGTAAATACCCACGCGATTAGCCCCCCTTTTCGGTCACCGGGCAGTGGGAACATCTTGAGCACGACCGCGCCCAGTAGTTTTGCATCCTGCTCGGCGACCAGTACGTCTGATGACCATGAAAAGAACAATTGCTGAGTCGGTTCAAACGAGCGGCGCATAATAGCGCTCACGTCTCGCTTTTCCTCTGCTCTCATTGGGCGAATGTGAATGTCTTTCATAGGAATCCACCTCACGTTCATCAAAACCGATGTGATCAAGTCCTAGTCACGCGCTGGCTTTCCTCTAAGGGCTCGTAAAAGAACAAGTTCCCGCACTTCACCCTGTTTCTCCAATCAGATGCGGGAGATGGTTCAGGAATGACTTGACACTTTCCCACACCCGCCCGGACATGAAGTGTCCGGTCTACGAAGCAGCGCCCCGTGAACGGGGCTTGCAGGCGTGGCTGTGCTGTTTGTTAGCTTGCGGGAATTTGACGTCGCAAGCAACTTTCTAAGCCGGATTGATCCGGCGCTGCTTACTAGCCCGGCGACTTCATCGCCGGGCGGGCCCCCTGTGTTAAGCTGGAAGGTGTCGCCTTTTGGAGTACTATTTGAAGTGTGGTAG
>CAZYSK010000156.1:0-7725 GCA_964649415.1 uncultured Anaerolineales bacterium | reverse complement strand
ATAGCGCCCGGTGCAAACTGAATGCGCTTCGCTTCGGGCTCGGGCTCGGGGGCAGTCGAAGGGATGATCACCTCCATGGTGTAATCGACGGTGTCCTGCACCACCGATATCACATCGATGTAATAGTCCTGCGTCGAGGGAAGCTCACCCACCTGACCGGTCGTGTCAACGTAGCCCGATCTCAAAAGCGTGCCATCTGCTCCCCAGATGTTCAGGATTGTGCTCATCTCCACAGAATCGACCGCCGACGTGACTGAGAAATTCAGCGTCATCTCCTGTCCAGCCGCGGCGGTTAGCACGTAACGATCGACCCCACCGACAGTCAGACTGCCTTGCACCTGGGCCGATATGGCGCCCGGTGCGAACTGAATGCGCTGCGGCTCGAGTTCCAACTGGGTAATCGCAGCGCTAGTGTCCTGAACGCAGTTGAGACTAACGGTATACAGTTTTTGCTCAGGGGACAACTCGCACGCCTGAATCGGCTGGTCTGAGGGGCAATTGGCGTCTTGCGACGGTTCCCAACCCACTGACAACCGACACAGCTTGTTGGCTTGGCGGAAGCCGGTGAGCTCACCTGTGGGGCCACCGCCGCCGTAGCGGAAATCCTCATACCACCCTTGGGCTTGAATCATCCTCCTCAAGGCATTCTGGACAACCTGCACGCTCTCGAAATCCAGGCCAGTGCCAGTGATTGTCGTCTGGCAGCCGGTGCCCATTCTCTGACTGACATGATCCTGGAATGGGGCCTCTGCTGTCTCACCAGGGATGCCCAGTGTCTGCGACATAGCGTCTGCTAAATCGCTGCACTCAGCAGCACTCAACGGCTGAAGCCCACTCGGATCTTCTGCCGTTGCCGCTGGCACAGCGGTCGCGGTCGCCGTCGCCGTCGTTGGAGTTGGTATGGCTGCCGGCGGGATGGGTGTTGCCTCGAGCGTTGGCTCGGTTGGCGCCCCGCCACATCCGGTCAGCAACAAGACAGCAAGTACTGAGCCTATCATCTGCTGCAACAGCTTATCGGTGACCATCTATTTGCTCCTTTCTTTGTTCGTAACCGCTCAACCTCTTGACGAGGCTTGAGATTGAAGAACAGGAAGGCAAGAAGGTGAACCGTGTTCAACCGTGTCGGCGTCCGCCGTCAGCGCTTGCGTCATCCCGCCCAGTGTGGTATCCCCCAGCAAGACACTGAACAGGCCCTCGCTTACGGCCAACTGCACTGCTGCGGTCGGCTCACCGATGGGTTCACTAGCCATCATTGTCTTGAACATCTGCAATGCATCTGGCTACCGCATGATCAACGATGCGCCGCCCAACGCCAGCCATCAGCCGCGTGCGTCTTCGCACGTCGGCTGCGCTTTGTTGGGCCTGATTGGGTCTCTAAGACACTGGATATGGGCCATCCGCAAACTCACGATCGTGGTACCCCTTTGACCCGACCACACGCGCCAAAGGGCTGAAAGGGTCCTTTCCCGCTTTGAGCAAATCGATGATTTGCCGGAAGTCGTATTTGGGCTGCCAACCAAGTTCTTTCCGTGCGCGCTCGTTTACGTACACGCGCTCGATGCCCGGAAGCATTTTCCAACCGCGACGAGTGTACTCATCCGCGTACTGCGGAACTCGCCGTTCCACTACTTGTGGCGCGTCGCAGTGTGAATGATGGCGTTCACGCCGCGTACACGATCACGCACGAAGTTGCGGTCGGTAATGGTTCCCACGCTGTCGGTAAAGGAACCCGCCTTTCGGTCGAGACCTATGACTTCGTGTGTTCTGTTGCGCAAGGTGCGAACCAAACCTTCGCCGAGATGCCCGCTGCTACCAGTAACCAGGATTCTCATGACGATGACTTTCTCCCTTTCTATTCACACGTCGATATGGTCGTTTGCTTTCTTGTTACGAAATAGATAGCGATTCCTCCGGCGATCAGGCTGATCTCTAGAATGATGCTGACAACAACACCAGGCCCCGAATTTAAGAGACCGAGTCCGACCAGCTGCGAGTTATCGAAAAAGAGAGGGAGTGTGGAATACACGATGAAATCTAGCACCCAGTGGCTAAAGACCATGGCTCCGATGATGAGGCTCGTTCGGCGGTCTCGACAGAGGAGGAAAGATATCGCTGCAACCACGACCGACCAGACAATGCACATAAATAACCCATGTGACCAGGGGTAAAATGGCGGGCTCGAAATCTCGAGTCCCTGATTGAAATCCATGGTGGAGACACCGGGGTTTTCGATGCCAGCGGCGCTAAACCCAAAGTACAACAGATCGGGTACTTGAGTAGCTGCTAAGAGGGCCCAGAGTGGCGCCTTGGGGGCGATGGGCTTTGCCATCAACCCGATTGAGGCGTGTGCTAATGGCTCCATAAGATATACTCTCCTGATTGAAACGGTTGTTCAAGCTCGCCCAAGTTCAGAATGTGGACTTGGGTATAGTCCTGGCCAGCCTGAGCCCCTGCCAGATGGCGTCGGCACCAGGACGATACAGCCAAGAGATCGGGCTCAGCCTCCGAGGGAGTTGGGAACGAGCGAGGGCCGGCTCAGAACGGCCCCTGCAGCGGCGGCGAATCCCGCTCTTGCTTCTGCCAGATGTCAGCTTGATCGGCTATTGCGTTGTCAAAGCGCAAGTCCCCAAAGAACGGGGGGATCAGAGGTCTCCTAAGGCTCATTGATGTTATTGTAGTCTATCATCCGACCTGTCTGGTCAAAAGGCTGAAAGACAAAACGGCTCTACTTACCTAAGGCTGCCACAGCTTTGTCGCAGTCTTCTCGCTTGAGGTAAAGGACAACTCCATAACCTCCGTTTACGTGGGCAATTCCGCTTGATTCTTCAACTTGGATACCTGCTTGAGACAACTTCCTATAGATTTCAGCCAAAGCTCCCGGTTTTTCATCACCTGTGACTATTACCGCGGAGTAAGGGCCATCCAATTCCAATCCCGCCTCTACAGCCCCGGCAGTCATCTGGGAGCCATCTACGGGAAAGAGAGTAAACTGAGTGCGATTTTGTTCAAGAGGAATTGCTTTGAAAGCCAGAAAGTCAACACCAGCATCTGCAATTGTAGTAAGTAATCTCGAGCCTTCGGCAATATGACCTTGAACGCTTATGTTGTAGTATTCAACTTTCCTATATTGCAGTGTCATGACTTCCCCCTTTGCTAAAGTGATTTCGATCATCCCACAAATAAACTCGGTTTCTGGCTGCCTAACGCCCGGGGCGTAACCCGCCGCACGGCTACGTGGCGCGCACCCCGGCGAGAAATCCGGCCCCCAAACGTGGTTCACCACCGAGCACACGCGCACCAGCGCGGTCGGGTTGACGCCCTTGTTAAGCCGCTACTCACTTGCCTCAAAGGGTTCTGATGAGGGAGAAATATCTTCTTGACCCGGCATAAGAATGTCTGTAATGCCCGAATTGCGTTGAAACATCGTGCGCCGGTTAAACCAGACGATGGCAACCGCAACGCAAGCCAAGAGAAAATTGTCCCAGGGCTGCGCATCAGGCCAGATAGGGTTATTCAACTGGAAATGGAACAAAGCAGCAATGAGCAAACTGCCGCGAAAATCGTTAAACAAAGCGGTCAGAATAAGGGACGCCGCGACACCGCCAACAAAGTAAGGAGCAAATGACCAGGCGCTCTGGGGGGTTCCGCCTATCAAGAAAGCGGGAATATGCCAAATCATCCAAATGACACCAAGGATCAAGCCCGCCCAGAAGGGCACAAATCGACGTTGCAGCAATGGTAGGGCGAATCCACGCCAGCCAAACTCTTCAATCGGGCCGAGAAACAAGGCCAGCGCCAGTGCCGGAAACACCTGATACCAAGGGGAGAAGGGGAACGGCTCACCAATTGTACCCACCAACGCAGCCCCAACGTACATAATGGCGGGAATGCCGAGAATCGTGAACAACCATCCCCACCAGGAACCGCGCCACAAGGTCAGTCGTCGAAAGAAACTGCCCAAGCCCTTTAGCCCATACGTTTGCCATACCAACAACGCGCCAGCAAAGCCGGGCGCGTACACGGCGAGGATGAACAAAGGATTGCCCATTGACAACTCGCCAAAGAGGGCCATCATCTGATCAGGGAACAGAATGAGGAGCGTTGCTATACCCCAAGTCAAACCAAAAGTAAGCACCAAGAAGGGAATGAGTTTTCTTGTCATAATAGAATCCCCTATTCTCTGCGGCCTAACGGTTAGCGTCACCGGCGACTAACCCGCAAGGCGCGTTCGTGTGCACGCATTTGTTATCTTCCCAGCAACGAATCTACAACCTGGCAGAGATATTGTCAAATGTTGTGGATCACACCTCAGTGGCGGCGTTCCATGATTCGTTGCGTGGGCTGGCCATCATCGCCCAGTTCCCAATGTCGTGTGGGGCATTCGTATGGAGAATTGAGGATAGGCCGCTTAAAGAATCGATCATCCATAGTGGATATTGCTCCTCAAGGACTGACTTCCCATATGGGCGAACTCTTGGAAGCGGCCCAACGGTTGCGTTCAGCCGCCGCGCGGATTCGGGGTGAGTGCCTTTGCCACCAGACCAACCACGATGCGCGTTTGGCCGCCGATTTGCGCGCGCGTAGCGCGGTCGGCTGCAACCCGTTGTTGGGTGGCTTCCCCATATGTAAGAACTACCTCTCCTGGTTAGCTATTGTGAGAAAAAGCGGTTGTGCAGGCTATTGTGTCGTACAGCGAGAGACCCCACCGGGGTAAGCTATCCACAGTGTACCGTCTGGGGCTACAGTGATGAAGTCAATGCCGCCACCGGGCAAACCATCGGCGGTGATGTAGCTGGTCCAGTTTTCTCCATCGAAGCGGGTGATGCCCGCTCCGGTACTGCCTGCTCTGGTGCCAAACCACAGCGCGCCATCAGGGGCCACGGTGATGGATCGAACGTCACTATCTACCAGACCCTCTTTCGCTGTATAGATTTCCCAATTCGTTCCGTCAAAATGGAGGGCACCCAACTGGGTTGCCAACCACAGTGCGCCATCGGGAGTTGCAGCGATAGCATTGATCCACAAATCATCCAGGTCCTCGACAAAGGGATAAGGGTTCCATGCCTGCCCATCAAAGTGGTCAACATAGTTGCGAGGGCCATTGGCTACGGCCCATACCGCACCATCGGGAGCCACGGCGATGAGTGTGATCCCGGCACTCTTCAGGCCATCAGCAGAGGTATATGCAGTCCAGCTTTCTCCGTTGAAGCTGGCGATGCCATCCATAGTTGTAGCCCACATCGTACCATCGGGAGTTGCGGCGATGGACTGGCTACTGGCGGTCATCAAGCCCTCGGCTATAGGTGAATAGGTAGTCCACGTCTCACCGTCAAAACGGGAGGTGCCGTTTGTACTTCCGAACCACACATCGCCATTGGGAGCTACGGCGACGGATGTAACGCAGTCGTCTACCAGACCGTCAGCAGTGGTGTAGGTCCTCCAGTTCCCCTCATCGAAATAGGAGGCGCCTTTGTCCGTTCCAACCCACAACGTGCCATCGGGTGCGACGGCGACGGCGGTGGAATAGTCGTCTGCCAGGCCGTCGGCGGTGGTGTAGTTCGCGCAGTCGAGAACTGTGCCAAATATTGGTGCGGCGGCAGTGGGTGCAGGTGTTGGGGGTGATGAATCTGGGGTAGGGATAGGGACCGGCTGTACAGCGCCAATCGCCGATGCGCAGCGATAAAGACCATCGACATGATTTTTAATAATCCATCCAGTCGCCCATAGCATTCCATCGGGGGCCACAGCTATCGACTCGATACGATTGCCTAGTAGGCCATCGTCAGTGGTGTAAGTGGCCCAACTCTCTCCATCAAAACGGGATATGCCGCCCTGGTAGGTTCCGGCCCACAGCGCGCCATCGGGGGCTACGGCAAGGGATGCGATACTATTGGCTGCCAGACCATCAGCTTCAGTGTAGGTGGTCCAGGTCTGTCCGTCAAAGCGTGATACCCCATTTGAGGTTCCGAACCAAACTGCACCGTCGGGAGTTGCGGCAATGGAAACGACGCTATCGTCTGCCAGACCATCAGCAGTTGTATAAGGTGTCCAGGTTTCCCCATCGAAGCGGTAAACATGCTCAATGAGGTCGCTGCCGTCAAACTCTGCGCCTGCAACCCACACTGAGCCATCAAGGGCTACCGCAATAGTCTTGAACATGATATTCTCAAGGTCATCAGGGGGGTAATAGTGGGTCCAAGCGCCACCATCAAAGCGAGAGATATTGTTTTTTAATTCGTCATCAACCCTAATCCAACCAACCCACACAGCTCCGTCGGGGGCTACAGTAACCGAATTGACAGACCCATCGTCAAAAATGGTTGTCCAAGTTCCTCCATCAAAACGGGAGACCCCATACAAGGTTTGCGCCCACGATACGCCATCTGGAGAAACGGCGATGGAGTTAACATGATTGCCCGCCAGTCCATCGGCGGTGGTGTAGGTATGCCAATCTTTCCCATCGAAACGGGAGATACCGCTGTAGGTTCCAACCCACAATGCCCCATCGGGAGCTGTGGCGATGGAGTTGACACGATTGTCCACCAGTCCATCGGCGGTGGTGTAGATGGTACAGTCAAAAGCCTTGCTGGGTTCTGGTGTAGGTTCAGGTGTCGAGATATTGACCGCAACTGTACCCGCCTTGTCCTTATCAGGCTGCCAGGCAGGGGACCCCTCCCAATCGCTGTTGTCCGTCAGGGGACGCACATGGCTCCCGTCTGCTTCCATTACGTAGATACTTTCATCGCCATCGCTCTGCGAGGCAAACGCAAGCCGGCTACTATCCGGCGACCAGGTGGGACTGCGCTCAACCGCGCTGTCTTCCGTCAAGCGACGAATGTTGCCCCCATCTACTTCTAGCACGTAGATGTCATCATTGCCGTTCTGATCTGATACAAAGGCAATTTGGCAGCCGTTCGGCGACCAGGTGAGGTTCTTCTGCATGACGTCGCTATCCGTCAGACAGTAGAGATCAGATCCATCCAGCGCATTCATCACGCAGATTTCGTGTTTGTTGGGAGATCGAAGTGAGACAAAGGCGATCTGATTGCTGTCTGGCGACCAGGCAGGATAACCGTTCCAGTAACTCTCCCCGCTCAAACGCTGAACGTTACCCCCATCTACTTCCATCACGTAGATATTGTCATTACCATCTCGATCCGATGCAAAGGCAATCCTGCTGCCGTCCGGCGACCAGGCCGGAGACGAATTGCGATGGTTCTCGTGGGTCAGACGGCGAACGTCGCCTCCGTCCACCCCTATCACGTAGATTTCACAGCCGTCGCTATCGCGGTCCGACACAAAAGCGATCTGACTGCCATCCGGCGACCAAGTCAGGCTATCCAAATGCGTTCTGCCGTCATCCGTCAAGCAGCGGACATTACTCCCATCTGCCTCCATTACGCAAATGTCACCACGGCGAATGAACGCAATCAGATCATCTCCCTCACCAGGAGTCACGGGTTCCGACTGAGCAGGAATTGCCGTGGGAGAAACCTCCTGGATAGGCTCTTCTATCGGTGTTTCGCTGGCAGTCAAGCCGCAAGCAAGCGAAACCAACGTCAAGACAGACACTGTTAAGGTTAGAATCTGGCAGTGGGATAACGATGTTTTCGTTTTCATCAAAATACTCCTCCTTAACTGCAATGCGGTGAGTTAGTCAAGAGGTGTCACCTTTTTTACGGGGGCAGTTTTCGGCCCCATCCACGAGTAACACGGATAGTCGGA
>CAZYSK010000155.1:3808-7731 GCA_964649415.1 uncultured Anaerolineales bacterium | reverse complement strand
CGTAAGCATGGTGGTGCACAGTTCCTGGCGGACCCTATTCGAGTTCGTAGAGCACTCCGGCAACGTACTGTACGTACGGTGGTTCCTGCGTCCACTGATGGAAAACGGTGAAGATTGTGCCGTTGTTCAACTGGACTGACGTGGGATATCCGATGTGCCAGTACCAGCTCACCTCTTCCGGCGGTGCGATGCCACCCTCCGATACGACAAACTCGTTCGCTACGTCCCAGTGTAAGCCGTCGTCCGACACGCATGCCCGCACACCCCACGGATCACGGCGATAGCTGTAGGTGCACATCATCCGGCCGTCCTGCAGCAGGGTGAGGTCCGCGGGATAGCCCCATATGTTCGTTGGCTCCGGGCGGCTCCATGACTCACCATCGTTCGTCGAATACGCCATCCAGAGGTGTTGATGCCGGGCTCTGGGCTGGTGGACAGACCTGATCAAGCTCACCAGCACGCCGTCTGCGGTCCATCCCAGGGCTGGCTCTTCGAAGGTGATGATCCCCGCCGGGTCGAAGGCGACTGTGGAGCAGTGCTCCCAGTCAAGCCCTCCGTTGTCGGACCGGATCAGGAATATCCTGCCTGCCTCTTCCGACATGTATGTATACCCCCGCTCCCTCAGTGCACCCTGGCAAGCCATTAGAAGCGTGCCGTCCGGCAGCTCAACCACCTCGTCCTTCGGCTGACCCCAGCGCATGGGAGCTATACTGGCCTTGTAGGCTGGTTCCCAAGTGTAGCCGTCGTCCTTCGATTGAGTCAACCATACCCCGTCGAGGCTTCTCGTCAATTCCATGTACTCAGACTGCGGTCCCAGGTCGTCGAGAATCCCCTTGCGTCCCACGAATGCGGTCATCAAGAAGTTCGCCAGGAGTCTCCCGTCGGAGAGCTGAGTAATGGAAGGTGTGTCGCTGCCGAAATGATGCGTGCACGGCCACACCATGACCTTGCTGTCATCGTCCCACGTCTCCCCGTTGTCTTTGGATCTCTTCAGTACCAGGCTGTCGAAATCGAGGTGTTGCATCCCGCGCATTTCATTGAAGACGACCACGACGTCTCCATTCTTCAACTGCGTGGCTCCGACCTGTCCCGTGTAGCGCGTTGGGTCATGATGGACTACAACATTTCGAACATTGCTAATTTTCGTTGACATCTTATCTCCTTCATTCTTCGAGTGTGTCTCCGAGCGCCTGTCGCCCTACGCTGGCGGCCTGAAATACGTGCCCTGAATCGTCGTGGTTCCGTCGGCATCTTCACCCCAGTATGCCGTGAAGACTCCACCGTCGTCTAGGATGAGCGCCGTCGGGTAACCCAGGTTGTAGGGAAACATGAGTTCGCGATCGATCAAGAGATCATCGCGGATGGTCAACTCGTGTTCCATGTCCCAAGATGCACCATCATCATCGCTCACACAGGCTTTGATCCCATAGGGTTTCCGCCGATGTCCGTATACTGACAGAATCCGTCCATCTGGCAGTTGCACGATGTGTGCGGGATAGCCCCACAACGGCGTTCTCTTGGGTTCCGACCAGGTTTCGCCATCGTCGTCCGAAACGACCTGGAACAGGTAGCCCCCGCCCTCGCTGTGTTCCGTTCGCAGTTGGCAGATCAGACGCCCGCTTGCCAGCCGGACCAGTGCCGGCTCGTGGAAGTTTACCTCGTGCATACGTGCGATGGCGCGCGTCTCGTTCCAGGTGCGACCCCCGTCGCGAGAGATGGCTACGAACGCAGCGCTCTTGCCTTTCACGATCCGCCCGTGCTCGTCCCACTCATTCCCGAGCGGTTCACCCTCCAGGCCGCTTTCCCGGTAGAAGATGTCGAAGAACGGGTCGGCAGCAGCCAGCGGCAACAGCAACGCGCCATCCGGCATTTCCACGGCCGGACTCCGTCCGTAGCCACTCACGTATGGATGGGTATTGACCTGCACGCTCTCACGCCACGTCTTGCCTTGGTCAACCGATCGATGTACATAGGTTCCGCCGTGGGATGCAACCCACGGGTAGGGTGGCAGACGGACAACTCCCCTTAAGTCGGGCATCAGCGCTGCGGCTTCAGGGGAGTGGAACTCGCGCCGATAGTGACTGGCCAAGATGTCTCCATTCGCAAGGGTGCAGAGCGCGGGGACGTCACCTCCGAACCAGTCGTACCCGGGAAGTACCCTGGGTGCACTCCACGTGCGGCCCTGGTCTCTTGAGCGAGTCACGTAGTTGCGGTATTCTGGATCGAGCGGGGGATGCAGAAACGGCAATGGAGACATCGCCCCAACTTCACGCATTACGCTCATGGCGAAGGAACACAGCCAATCGCCGTTCTTGCAGACGGCCAGGCAAGGTCCCATTACATATCGGTGCCGGTCTCGGAAGATCGTGATGTGTCGATATGGCATAGTGCGTTTGCCTTCGGATTGGAACACGGACGCACTCTGTCCGCATCCGCCTCCTCCGCGCTCAACAGCAAATCAATTAGTTCGTTCCCAGCACCCGTGGTTGAAGCCCGTGTTGGGAGCGCTATCCCTTGAGCCCCGTGGTCGATACGCCCTCGACGAAATGGCGCTGCAGAAGCAGGTATACGATCAGTGTGGGCAATGCGAGCACCCCGGCCGCAGCCATGGCCGGCCCAAATCGAAAGGCCGCGCTTGTGTCGGCCCTGCTTGGATTCAGAATCGTGATCCCCACGGCCAGGGTCTTCGTCTCCCGTGTGCCCACCAGCAAGGGCCAGAGGAACTGATTCCAGACATCCACGAAATTCACAATGGTGAGAACCACGAGAGCAGGTTTCGCCAGCGGCAGTGCGACGCGAAGGAACGTCTCCCACGGCCCACACCCGTCAATGGCCGCGGCGTCTTCGAGATCCTTAGGGAGTGAGAAGAAGAAATTCCGAAAGACGTACACCGACACGGGACTGACTACCACCGGGAGAATCATGCCCAGCAGGGTGGAGCGAATACCCATACGCACGACGAGCAGGTAGAGAGCAACCATTCCGGACTCAAATGGCACCATCAGCGAGGCCAGCACCACCATGAACAACGCCTTGTGCCCCTTGAAGGAGAAGCGTGCGAAGGCGTAGCCGGCGGGGCAGGCGGTCGCCAACGTCAACACCGTCGTTGCCACTGAGACGACCAGGCTGTTGCGAAGCCACAGCAGTATCGGATAGTCAAACAGGGAGCGGTAGTGCTCCAGCGTGATAGTCCTCGGTATCAACTGAGGCTTCAGCGTCAGGATCTGTGCCTCAGGCTTCAGCGAAGATGAGAACAGCCAGATGATGGGAATGAGCCATAGAACAGTGACTGCCATCCCCGTAGCCCAAATGGCGAGATTCCACACCTTGGCCGGGTATCGTCCGCGGGACCGACGTTTGAGTGCCATCAGTATTTCCCCCCTGCGAACCTACTGCTCTCGCACCAGGCGTTGCCGAATCGCCGTGAGCACGAGGATGATGACGAGCAAGGCGTAGCCGATGGCCGCGGAATAACCCGTACGCATCGAACCGAACTCATCGAGTATCTCGTACACGACGGACTTCGTGGTCCCGCCAGGACCGCCTTGTGTCATGATGTACATTTGTCCGAAAACCTTCATACCGCTGATGAGACCGAGAGTGACTACTAGCAGCACAACCGGTCTGAGGATAGGCAGTACAACAGAGAAGAAGGTCTGCCACGCATTCGCGCCATCAACCTGGGCGGCTTCTTTGAGCTCTGACGGGATATCCTGCAAACCCGCGAGGAAGATAATCATGGCGAAGCCTGCGCCTCCCCATATGCTGGTGATCGCTATTGCAGGCATTGCCCATTGGCTGGACGTGAGCCAGGGTATGTTGCCGCGCGCGCCAAGAGCACGAAGGGCCAGGTTCAGGAGGCCGTACCGCGTCTCGAAAATCCATCCCCATATGAACGACGTGACCGTGACTGAGAGCACGTG
>CAZYSK010000155.1:0-3708 GCA_964649415.1 uncultured Anaerolineales bacterium | reverse complement strand
AACACCAGCAGAAAGGGCAGTAGAAACGAATATGGGACGAGATCCTTCCTGGCAATGAAGCGTCTACCACGGCTCCTTGCACTCTGCACCTTACACCCCCTGCCCCCAGAGACATCCGTCTTGGGGACCATATCGCATACGCTCTTGGTTGAGTACCCCTGACGCGAGTAGGTCGGGATTCTCAGAAACGGTACAGGTAGGCCGGCCAGCGCCAGGGCTGCACCTGGATCAAACGAAGCCCTGGCCCAAGGCGTACACCAGAGGCCCCCGATGGGTCTCACTCGATGGTGCGCCGTCGGAACGGCGCCTTCAGACGCAAAATCTTGCGTCTCTACGTAAGGATGATGGTCAGGAAACCTATCGAAGACCCCTGGCGTACACCCGTCCAGCCAGCAAGCTGACTCAGTGTTTCCTGTGGTACACTTATACGAGCTGAATCGGTATGACGGGATTCTTGTCCAATATGGCCTGGACTTCAGCTTCCATCTTCTCAAGCCCTTCCTCTACGGTCCATTCGCCCAGCCATATGCGGTCCAGGTTATCCACTTCCGGCTCGCCCCAGTAGTAGTTGATGTTCTTCTCTGGGTGGAAGAAGGCTGATTGGGCGTATCCTTCTTCATAGGCTTGGAGAGCCGGCCCTTCATAGGGAGCGGCCGCCCGATTCTGGTAGGAAGGCATCGCACGCCCGGACAAGGTCGGACAGATGTCGCCGACGATCGTGCAGTACTCACCCATGTGCTCGGTGAACCACTTCAGCAGCCTGGCTGCCTCCATCATACTATCAGGATCTCCCGTGTCGAACAGGCTCATGGCCTCAGTCGCGGCGTCGGTTGAAACCCTGACTCCGTCGACCTCAGGCAGAGGCATGGTGGCGAAATTGAGCTCCGCGGTCAGGGATGTGGCCATCACCCAAGTACCTGTCCAGAAGATGGATGCATTCCCAACTGCCCAGGCCTTGTACCGGTCGGCCAGGTCGCGGGTGGATACGATGTAGTCGTCGAAGCAGTCGATAACGAACTGAGCCGCCTCTTTGCCAGCAGCATTGTTGAAATTCGGAGTCATGCCGTCATCCGCCACAATCTGGCCTCCGAGGCACTCCAGCACGGTTCCCCACACGAGGGATGGGTGACCACCCGATCCGGTGAGAAGGAATCCTGATCGCTCCACCTTGTCATCCGCACCAAGCTTCGTCATCGCCCGAGCCACTTCAATCATGGTCTCCAGGTCATCTGGCGGATTCGCCGCGATGTCGAGACCGGCTTCCTCTGCGTGATCGAGATTGACGTATTGGATGAAGGCAGCGACGCCGTAGGGGAGCCAGTAGTCCTTGCCATCGATCTGCTTGCGCACGTTAGGTGCGTAATCGCTCCAGTCAAGGCCAACCGCATCCATCCACGAGTTCTGCTCTGGGACTGCACCTGCCAGGATTAACGGCGGATACAGGCCCTCGTTGCTACTGCCGATAAGCAGATCGGGGAATGCACTCGGGCCCTCCGCTGCCGCAGCCATCAGCAGATCCGGTAGACTGTCACCCGGGAAATCGTACTCCCATGTCACCGGGACGCCAGCTCCCGCGAGTTCTTTGTTGTACGTATCGACAAAGGAGCCAATCACGGTCCGCTGCGGATCCCCTCTCTCAATCCATACCTCGAGAGTCATCGGCTTTCTTTCGGGAGCCGAGGGGGTGGCTGTGACCACTTTCTCAACGTCAACTTCAACTGTCTTCTCAATCACTTGGGGCTGACAGGCAGCTATAGCGGCACCTACCGTGGCACATGCGCTCATGCGTAGGAAATCTCGCCTACTGACTTTCTTGGCTTTCATCTGTCGGTTCCTCCTTGAATCGACTTGAGCCCGGGCTCTTCTATTGCTCGGACGGACCACCGCCTGTGGGCACTACACGCCTTCTTGCTATTGTGCTATTCCACCACCTCCTTCAGCGCGTCTCTAGTCGCCTCGGCATTTGGCCCGTACATGCGCAGCAGTTGCCTGATCATAGCCTTCTCGGGTTCGGACAGAGCACCGTCCCGTCCGCACAGCGCACCGCGACTGAGGCCGAGGACGGACGCAGCATACTTCAGGCAGTCCAACCAGAATCCTTGCGTGTGCAGATGCCACAGCTTGTTGGCCTGTTCCTGAAGTCGCCAGACTTCCTTCTCGTCGCCGCTTCGGGCGCTGGTCACCAGCCGAACGAACAAGTCGGGCACCAGATTGCCAAGGCCTGGCACGATCCCATCTGCGCCTGCAAGCATGGCTCGGGCAGACAGCTTCTCAGCACCTTGGAGCACGGAGAACCCCGGTCTTATCTTGGGCAGCTCCAGCAGTTCTCGAAAGACCTGCCAGTCCCCGCTGCTGTCCTTTATTCCAACCAGACTCTCGACCTCCAAGAGCTTCCGCACGGTGCCGGGCGATATGGGATTGTGTGTGGCCGGAGGTATGTTGTAGAGCACGAGCGGGATCTTGGAGTGGGAGGCCACCGTTTCGACGTGTCGCCGCTGACAATCGGAGTCCGCTGGGAAGTAGTATGGTGAGCCGATCACAGCGGCATCAACACCTGAGTCTTCAATAATCCGCATCCACTCCATCGTCCGACCCGTGCTGGGCTCAATAACTCCTGCTAGCACAGGCACTCGGCCGTCCACGACGCGGACTGTCTGGTCGATGACTTCCCGGCGCTGTGATGCAGTGAGCCACGGCCCCTCACCACTGCTGCCGAGGACAAACAGACCGGAGACTCCGCCGGCAAGCATGTGCGATACCAGCACCTCAAGGTGCTGCTGATCAATCTCACCACTCGGAGTGAGTGGCGTGAGCATCGGTGGGATGACGCCTGACAGGTGTAGCGGAGAGTCTATCGACACACGCTGGCTCCTATTCTCGGCGCACGCGCTCCAGGCGACCCTCAAGGCCAGAATAGTGCTGCTTCAGGGCGTCGGCGGCTTTCTGAAGGTCTCCGGTAGAGAGGGCTTCAATGATCGGAAGATGAAGCTGGTAGGTGTACTCTGGTTCGTAGTCCGCGATGTCGGTATGCTCTGACGCCTTCTGGAAGGTTAGCCAGAAGATGTCTAGTAACTCCAGGAGTGTCTCATTCCCCAGGTCTTCAAACAGGCACTGATGGAACTCCCGATCCTCCTCCGGAAAAGCCTCGCCTTTCTCTGCGCGAACTCGCATACGTTCAACAATTTCCCGCAGTCGGTCCAGGCGCTCGGGACTCATCACGCCCATAGCATCCCCAATCATGCCTGTTTCCAGAACACGACGCACCTGCAATAGCTCGCGCAGATCCCTCATGTTGAACAGCAGGTCATACTGGAGGTTGCCGAGCAATGGCTCGAGGGAAAAGGCCTTGACGAAGATACCGCTTCCGCGGCGTGTCTCCACAATGCCGAGTGACTCCAGAGCCTTGACCGCCTCGCGGACGGAGTTTCGGCTCACCCCCAGTTGCTCAGCCAATTGCGTCTCGGGCGGAAGTGGGGCGTCAGACTGCAGGTCGTTGGAAACGATGTACTCCCTGATCGCCATCTGCACAGACTGGCTGACCAGGGGGGGGCGTTGAAGTGGCTCCAATCCTTTCATTCTAGCTTCCTACCTTTCTGCTGCCTGGGGTTCCTGCCGTGTGAAGAAGGTTGGGCGAGGTCCTTGTCGACATTGCGCCCTGTGGCGAATCGAATCGACACTATTGTATCATGTTGTAGGATATCTGTCAAG
>CAZYSK010000154.1:0-7934 GCA_964649415.1 uncultured Anaerolineales bacterium | reverse complement strand
TGCTAAGGTTCGTTTCCCACCCTGAATTCGGGTTTGACTTTTACCGCACTCTATCGAGCGGAAAAGGGAGGTGATCAAGGTGCTTGCCCAAGACTATCCTGTCGCACTGGCCTGCGAGCTTCTGGACTGCCCCAGGAGCAGCTACTACTACCAGCCTAGCGAGGCGACGGATGAGCCAGAGCTCAGAAAGGAGATCAAGGCCACGGCGGCCGAGTGGCCGACCTATGGGTATCGACGCATCACCGAGCAGTTGCGGCGCGGGAAATGGCTGGTAAACCACAAACGGGTGCAGCGTCTGATGCGGTTGATGGACATCCGGGCCAAAGTCAAGCGCAAGAAACGACGCACAACCAACAGCGAACACGATTTTCCCCGGTATCCGAACCTGGTCCAGGAGTTGGACGTCGTGCGGCCTGAGCAAGTCTGGGTATCCGACATCACCTACATCCGGCTCCGCTACGGCTTCGTCTACCTGGCCGTGATCATGGATGTTTTCACGCGGGGTATCCGTGGGTGGCACCTGGGGCGGAGCCTGGATCACACCTTGACGCTCACCGCTCTCCAGCGCGCGCTGGCCAAGCATCCAGCTCCAGAGCTCCATCACTCGGATCAGGGCGTCCAGTACGCCGCCACAGCCTACACCAAAGCCCTGCAGGATGTTAATGTCCAGATCAGTATGGCCGACGTTGGCGAAGCCTGGCAAAACGGCTACGCTGAGCGTCTCATCCGCACGATCAAAGAGGAGGAGGTTGACTTGTCAGAGTACCTCGACTATAGTGATGCCTACCGCCAGATCGGTCGCTTCCTCGACGATGTTTACATGCACAAGCGGATCCATTCCTCGCTGGGCTATCTCACCCCAGCCGAATTCGAGGAGCAGTGGCGGGAGGAGCATATTCTGGCCCTCGAGTTTGAACTAAAAACCGCATAAAAAGTGTCCAACTTTTGGGGGTCAGTTCAGGGGGCTATACTCACCGCTGGATGAGCTCTACTGGGCAGAAGCGCCGGACAGGGTGTATGCTTCAATTCCGACGCTGGAGGGCACAGTCACGGAGGTGAAGGAAGCCGGCGTGCGGGCCATCGCGCTGTTGCAGGAAGCCGGGCTGTACCAGGCTCGCGAGGTCCTCCGTGACCCGAATCAGGGGTTTCTCGACCTGCAAGGGTCTGGACTGCACGTCATCGGCTTCACGCGCCCAGGGACTGTCTTCCTTGATAATTCCGGCCAGGTGAATCCGGGTATGGACATCAGCGGCATGCTTGATCTAGAGGGAGACACACTGCTGCCACTGCTCTTGGAAGCTGCCCAAGACGAGAACGGCGGCCACGTCCGTTCCCAAGGCGTCTGGCCACACCCAGCGACCCACGCGATCGGCCCTATGTCAATGTGGTGCGGCATGCTCAACGATGAAGACAGGATTTGCGCCCTGGCTTGGGAAGAGAACGAGGAGGGTGGAGAATGAGGTTCCTACAGAATCTGTCGATTGCTGTCAAAATCCTGATTCCACCCGCCGTGTTGGTGCTGGCGCTCGTGGTCGTGTCCCTGGCGGCCCTCTATGGGCTGAATTTCCAGTGCGAGATGCTGAACGAGATCAACCACATTGCCCTGGACAGAATCAAGCTGGTGGATGGGTTCAACGCTCTGAGCGAACAGGTCCAATCCGACGTCTTTCGCATCTCTGTACTGCGCTTCATGGACCTGCCGGAGGAAGAGATCAAGCCAATCCAGGAGCGCATGGAGCAGGGGCTGAACGACCTGAATGTCATCTACGGCCAAATCCTACTCGAATGGTCCCTGGACGAGGAAGAGCGAGCCATCGTCGAACGGATGAAAGAGCCCCTGGACGCCTTCCGGGAGCAAGCCCGGCAGGCCGTGGCCGTCGTCTCCGACAACCCCTCCTTCGGCGTGATCCTGGTGCGCGCAGCCACAGTCCCCTTTGCCGAGTTTCGCAGCACCCTGACAGAGTTCCTGGACTACCAACAGGCCAAGATCGCCCGCGCCGAGGCGGAAGCGGTCCAGCGAGCCACAATGGTGAGCACGGCCATTCTCGCCCTGGCTCTGGGGATCACGCTGGTCGGTATGGTTGCCACGATACTGGTCAGCAATCATCTGATCGCCCAGCCGATACGCTCTATGACCGGCTTGATGGGCCGGCTGGCAGGCGGTGACCTGTCCGTCGAGGTCGGCGGCCTCGAACGCCGCGACGAGATTGGGGGCATGGCACGGGCGGTGGAGGTTTTCCGCCAGAACGCCGTCGAGAAGGCACAGGCAGAGGCGGACATTGCTAGAGCGTCCGAGGCGCTGCGCAAGAGCGAAAGGATACTGAACGCCACCGGCAAGATAGGCAAGATTGGTGGCTGGGAGCACGACCTCGCGACCGGAAAGGCAGTCTGGACGCAGGCCCTCTACGACATCACCGAGACACCCTACGACCAGGAGCCACCCGGCGTCGACGAGCATTTCAGCTACTATCCCCCCCGGTACCGGCAGGCCTTCGAGCAAGCATACAACCAGGCCGTGAAGAACGGCACACCCTTCGATCTTGAGCTACAGGCCTATACTTCCAAGAAGACGCTCATTTGGTGCCGGGCCCAAGGCGAGCCAGTGTATGAGGATGACAAATGCGTGGCGATGCGCGGCACCTTGCAAGACATCACCGAGCGCAAGCGGGCAGAGGCAGACATTGCTCGTGCGTCCGAGGCGCTGCGGGAAAGCCAACGGCAACTCGCCACCCTGATGAGCAACTTGCCTGGCATGGCCTACCGCTGCGCCAACAGGCCCGGTTGGCCAATGGCTTTCGTGAGCGAGGGGTGTCTCGCGCTCACCGGATATCCAGTGGCCGAGCTGACGAAGCCTGGCAGGGTTTTCTACGGCGACCTGATCCATCCCGGAGATCGGCACATGGTGTGGAACACGATCCAAGAGGCGGTGCGAGCAGGGGAGCCGTTTGTCATCGAGTACCGCTTACGCAACAAGAAAGACGAGGAACGCTGGGTGTGGGAACAAGGGCGGGCAATAGGTCAAGACAACAGCGGCACGGCTATCCTGGAGGGCTTCATCTCAGACATCACCGAGCGCAAGCGGGCGGAGCAGGCGCTGAAGGAGCACTCCGACCGGCTGGAAGACATGGTGGAGGACCGCACCAGGGAGCTTCGAGAGGCCCAAGAGCAATTGGTCCGCCAAGAGAAGCTAGCCATCCTCGGCCAACTGGCCGGTGGCATGGGCCACGAACTGCGCAACCCCCTGGGAGCCATCAAGAACGCTGTCTACTTCCTCAACATGGTGCTCCAAGACCCCGATGTGGAGACCCAAGAGATGCTGGAGATACTGGACAAAGAAGTGGATGCCGCAGAAAAGATCATCTCCGGCTTGCTGGACTTTGCGCGCACCAAGCCGCCCACCCGACGGAAGGTGGATCTCAACAGGATCGTCCGGGAGGCGCTGGCTCGCATCCCCCCACCCGACGCGCCAGACGTCGAGTTCGTGTACCAGCTCGACGCAGACCCGCCCGTCGTCCTGGCCGACCCCGACCAGCTCTGCCAGGTCCTCGACAACGTCATTCGCAACGGCATCCAAGCCATGAGAAGCGGCGGCATCCTAACCGTCAGGACGGCTGTGGAAAGCCCGGAGTGGGTGACTGTCTCGGTCACCGACACCGGGGTCGGTATCCCCGAAGAGAATCTGGGCAAGATCTTTGAGCCACTGTTCACTACCAAGGCCAAGGGCATTGGGTTGGGGCTGGCGGTGGTCAAGATGCTGGTGGAAGGGCACGGCGGCACGATCGGCGTGGCGAGCGAGGTCGGAGAGGGAAGCACGTTCACTGTCAGGCTGCCCCTGGGAGCCAGGGCCGCCGCGGGAGCGTAGGAAGCGCAGCATGGCCCGGCAGCGCGGAGCGAGCGTTCTGATCGTGGAGGTTGTCCAACGCAGCCTTTCCGGAAATCGGTTTCCCGGCCGGAAATCAAGCTTCCGGATGGAGAAAGGCGGTGCAGGGGAACAGGCGCCGATCTAGGGACGCGGGACGGGCCTCTCCAACGTGGCGGCAGCCCGGCCGTGTCGTAGGAGCATGGTTTCCGCGCCTCAGGGCGGGGAAGCACCCTGAGCCGCACGCTGACGCGTAACGGTGATCGGAGGCCAGCATCGCGCGGTCAGCAAGGAGTAGTACAATGAACGATAACTCTAGCGTTCCAGTAGCCCGTCAACCACGTTCAACGCAGTGGAGCCACTCAGGACAGGAGCCAAGCCCCAGCATGCTGCTCGTGGACGATGACGAGGGCATCTGCAGGACCCTGACGCTCACGCTGCGCAAGAAAGGGTACGAGACAGAAACGGCTGTGACGGGACAAGAAGCTCTGGAGAAAGCACGCTCACGCGCCTTCAACCTGGCCTTGGTGGACATCAGGCTGCCCGACATGGCGGGCGTGGATTTGGTCGCGCCTTTGAGGGAGATGCATCCGCATATGGCGGTGATCATGGTCACCGGCTATGCCTCGGTGGAGACAGCGATCCAGGCTCTGAATGAGGGGGCTTCGGGCTACGTCACCAAGCCTGTGAACATGGACGAACTGCTGGCCATGGCGAGGGAAGCCCTGGAAAAACAGCGCTTGGTCGAGGAGAAGCAGCGGGCGGAGGAGACACTGCGGGAGAGCGAAGCCAAGTTCAAGACCTTGATCGATCAGGCCCCAGAGGCCTTGTTCCTGCACGACATGGATGGCCGCATCGTGGATGTCAACCAGGCCACTGTGGAACGCTATGGCTACACCCGAAAGCAGTTGCTGCAGATGAAGGCCAGCGACATCGACCCAGACTACGTTGAGCGCGAGGACAGGGGCGCGTTCTGGCGGGAGCTGAAGCAGGAAAAGCAACTGCGATTTGAAGCCCGCCATCGCCGCAAGGACGGCAGCATTTTCCCGGTGGAGATAAGTTTGTCTGCCATAGAGATCGGGGGGGAAAAACACATCCTCGCTCTGGCAGATGACATATCCGAGCGCAAGCGGACGGAAGAGGCGTTGCGAGAGAGCGAGGCACGCTACCGGATCACGCTGGAAGCGCTCAACGAGGGGGTGTACGATTGGAGCATCCGGGAAAACACTTCCGTCTTCAGCCCCTCGTACTTCACTATGCTGGGTTATGAGCCTGACGAGTTCGAACCATCCCTCGAAGCGTACAACGCGCTCCTGCACCCCGACGACCGCGAACGTTCACGGGAGAACCTGGAGCGGTTCGTGGCGGGGGACGAGGACGAAATCAGCGCCGAGATCCGCATGCACGCCAAGGACGGGTCGTACCGATGGATCCTTTCCAAGGGCCGCATCGTCGAGCGCGATGGAGAGGGCAATCCCCTGCGCGTGGTGGGAACGAACGTGGACATCACCGAGCGCAAACAGGCAGAGGAGGGAATCCGCCAGGAGAGGGAGACACTAGCCCTGGTCAACGCTCTCAACCACGCCGCCAATCAGGGGGATAGCCTGTATGAGATCATTGAGCTGTTCGACCGCCTGGCCAGAGATGTCTTCTCGGTCAACAGCGCGACCGTCTACCTCCTCAGCCAGGATGAGGAGTACCTGGTCTTGCAGAACCTGAGCCTGCCCGCCAACCTGGTGCGCCGCATCGAAAGCCTGATCGGGGTGGACATTCCGCAGGTCAGAATCCGCCTCGGTGCAGGAAGCGTGTATGCCGAGATACTCCAGGCTGGCGAACCCCGGATCACCCACGATCCGGCTGCGATCCGGCAGATGATGGCCGAGTGCACCGAAAACAAGGCGCTGCGGAAGCTTGTCCCTGCCGTCAGCCGGATTCTAGGCTACCGCTCCGTGATGAGTGTGCCGCTGGTTGTAGACAGCGAGGTGATCGGTCTCGTGGACATGAGCAGCCAGGAACCGTTTTCGGAATCGGATTTGGAGCGCCTCGCGGTCGTGGCCGAGCAGTTCACCGCCATCTTCAGACACAAGCAGACAGAGGAGGAACGCGCACACCTGACCAATCAGGTCCATGAGCAGGCACGGCAGATGGAACAGATCCTCGCCACCGTGCCGGCGGGCGTGCTGCTGCTGGATGCCGAGGGGCGAATCCTGCAGGCCAATCCCACGGCCGAAGGAGACCTGGCCGTCCTGGCGAGAGTCAACGTAGGCGAGGTTCTGACCGGTCTAGGCGACCGCCCGCTGGCCGAACTGCTCACCTCGCCGCCCACCAAGGGGCTGTGGCACGAAGTCGAGGCTGGCAATCGCACCTTCGAGGCCATCGCCCGGCCGGTAGAGAGCGGCCCCGAGCCGGAGCACTGGGTGCTGGTGATCAACGACGTGACGCAGGTGCGGGAGATCCGGGCGCAGCTTCAGCAGCAGGAACGGCTGGCCGCCGTGGGCCAGCTGGCCTCCGGCATCGCCCACGATTTCAACAACATCATGGCCGTGATTGTGCTCTACGCCCAGATGGCGGCGCAGCCGGAAACGCTCCCCCAGCGAGATCGGGAAAGGATGGCGGTGATCATCCAACAGGCCCGGCACGCCGCCCGCCTGATTGAGCAGATCCTCGACTTCAGCCGGCGAGCGTTGCTCGAACGCCGCCCCCTCGACCTGCTGCCGCTGCTGAAAGAGCAGGTCAAACTGCTGAAGCGAACGCTGCCCGAGTACATCGAGATCGTCCTGGCCCACGGGCCGGAGGAGTACACGGTCCACGCCGACCCCACACGCATGCAACAGATGCTCACCAACCTGGCCGTCAACGCGCGCGATGCGATGCCGCAAGGGGGTATCTTGCGCATTGAGCTGGAGCGGGTCACTGTCGAACGCGGCATGGTGCCCCTCCTGCCGGAGATAGGGCCGCAGGATGCGGCCGCAGACGCAGCCGCATCTACGGGCGCATCTGCGGGCGGGGAATGGATCCGGCTGACGGTGTCGGACACCGGCACCGGCATCCCCCCAGACGCGTTACCGCACGTCTTCGAGCCGTTCTTCACCACCAAAGGGCCGGGCGAGGGCAGCGGCCTGGGGCTGGCGCAGGTGCACGGCATCGTGGGCCAGCACGGAGGGCACATCGATGTGGAGACTCAGGCGGGCGAGGGGACGACCTTCACCATCTACCTGCCCGCGCTAGAGATGCGCCCGGCCGAGCCTTCCCCGCCGGACATCTCCGCCGTGCCCCGCGGACACGGCGAGGCCGTGCTGGTGGTGGAAGACGGGGACGCGGTGCGGGCCGCGTTGGTGGCGAGCCTGGAGCAATGGAACTACCAGACGCTGGAAGCAGCGAACGGGGAACAAGCGCTGGCGGTGATGGAGGAACAGGGGGAGAACATCGACCTGGTGTTGAGCGACGTGGTGATGCCGGGGATGAGCGGCATCGCCTTGTTCCACGCGTTGCGGCAGAAGGGCTGGCGGACGCCGGTGATCCTGCTCACCGGCCACCCGATGGATAGGGAACTCGAGAAACTGCGCGCCCAGGGGTTGAGCGCCTGGTTGGCCAAGCCGCCCAGCATCGAGCGCCTGGTCCAGGCGGTGGCCGACGCGCTGCGGAAGTAGCAGTACAGAGCACGAAGGAGAATGGGGATGAACGCGAAGGAGTTGAACATCTTGCTGATCGAAGACAACCCCGATGACGCGCGCCTCATTCGGGAGATGTTGGCCGAAACTGGCCCGGCCCGCTTCGTGCTGGCCTGCGCCGACCGGCTTTCGACCGAGCTGGAGCGACTCAGGCCACGCGGACGGCGCGTATGGAAACGCGCCCTACAATACCCGACAACCCGAGGGACGGCGCGTGACATGTAGGTCGGCTTTCCATAGCCGACGATTCAAGCCACGCAGATGGCGCGTATGGAAACACGCCCTACAATACCCGACAACCCGAGGGACGGCGCGTGACATGTAGGTCGGCTTTCCATAGCCGACAATTCAAGCCACGCAGACGGCGCGTATGGAAACGCGCCCTACAATACCCGACAACCCGA
>CAZYSK010000153.1:0-7994 GCA_964649415.1 uncultured Anaerolineales bacterium | reverse complement strand
GTTTTATGCGTCGCGCGCGCTACTTGTCGGTTTGAGGCGTAGCTTCGCTAGACGGGTTACCAGGATAAAGGAGAGCAGCGACATGGAGCGATCGATCATCATCATCGGGGCCGGCATCGCGGGGCTATCCGCCGGCTGCTACGGCCAAATGAACGGCTACAAGACACAGATTTTCGAGATGCACGACCAGCCGGGCGGGCTGTGCACCTCGTGGCGACGCAAGGGGTACACCTTCGACGGGTGCATCCACTGGCTGGTCGGTTCGAGCCCCGGCAACAGCCTCCACCGCACGTGGCAGGAGCTGGGCGCGGTGCAGGGCCGCGATTTCGTGCACCACGACGCTTTTCTGCGCATCCAGGGCAGCAACGGACAGACGCTGATCCTGTACACCGACCCAGACCGGCTGGAACAGCACATGAAGGCGCTGTCGCCCCAGGACTCCGGCCTGATCGAGGAGCTGTGTGAGGGCGTGCGGATCTTCAGCCGTTTCACACCGCCGACGGACAAGCCGAGGGAGCTGTGCGGGCCGCTCGACGGGGTCAAGATCATGGTCAGGCTGCTGCCCTTCATGAGGGCCTTCGGGAAATACGGCAAGACCACGCTGCAGGACTTCGCGGCGCGTTTCAGGGACCCCTTCCTGCGCCGGGCGCTCCGGTTCGCGCTGTACTTCGACCAGCCCTATCCCCTGTTCGCGCTCCTGTTCACGCTGGCGGAGATGCACAAGCGCAACGCGGGTTACCCGGTCGGCGGCTCGCTGGCGCTGGCGCAGGCCATCGAGCGCCGCTACCTGGAGCTGGGCGGCGAGATCCACTACGGGTCGCGGGTGGACGAGATCCTGGTCGAGAGCAGCGGGGCGCGCGGACGGAGTGCCCGCGGCGCTGGCGCAGACCGGGCGGTGGGCGTGCGCTTGAGCGACGAGGCGCAACATCAAGCCGACCTGGTGATCTCCGCCGCCGACGGGCGCACGACGATCTTCGACATGCTGGGAGGCCGGTACACAGACGAGGGGATCCGCGAGCGCTACGAGACGTGGCCCGTCTACAAACCGGTGGTGCAGGTCTCGCTGGGCGTGGCGCGGGACTTCTCGGACGAGCCCCACATGGTCACCTACCTGCTGGACGAGCCCATCGTGGTCGCGGGCGAGGCGCACCGGCACCTGGGCGTGAGGCACTACTGCTGCGACCCGAGTATGGCCCCACCAGGCAAGTCGGTGATCCAGGTGCTGATGGGCTCCAACCACCGGTACTGGAAGGACGCCTACGAAGAACGCGAGCGCTACCAGGCCGAGAAGCAGCAGGTGGCGCTGGCCGTGATCGACCGCATGGAGAGACGCTTCCCGGGTTTCGCCGGGGCGGTGGAGGCCGTGGACATGGCGACGCCGGTCACGACCGAGCGCTACACCGGCAACTGGCAGGGCTCCATCATGGCCTGGGCGCCCACGACCGAGACGACGAGCCGGGAGCAGATGAGCAGAACCCTCCCCGGCCTGGACAGTCTCTACATGATCGGGCAGTGGGTGGAAGGAGGCGGGCTGCCCCCGGCGGTGACCTCGGGCCGCGAGGTGATCCAGGTCGTGTGCCACGAGGACGGGCGGGCGTTCGAGACCCGGCTCACGTAGCACGAGGGCGGCGAGGGGGACGCGCCATGGTAGACAGACCGCAGCGCTACGAGATCCGCGTCCAGGGCCACCTGGCGCCGCGTCGCTTTCGCGGCTTCGAGAACCTGAGCGTCACGCACCATCCCGGCGGCGAGACGGTCATCGTGGGGCCAATCCGGGACCAGTCAGCACTGTACGGCCTGCTGAACTGGCTCCACGACCTGGGGGCCGCCCTGGTGTCGGTCAGGCCGGTTGAGGGGTCTGAAGGCCGGCGCGCGGCATAGTGAGCCCTCCGCCCGTTAACCTGCCGTTAACAGAGGTGTGATAGCATAGGGCAACTTCTCCACGGAAAAGGAGGCCCAGGCTATGAAGCACCTGTTGATCATCGGCGGCAGTGACGCGGGCATCAGCGCGGCGCTGCGCGCGCGCGAGGTCGACCCAAGCGTCGACGTGAGCGTCATCGTGGCCGACCGCTACCCCAACTACAGCATCTGCGGGCTGCCGTTCTTCCTGAGCGGCGAGATAGCGGACTGGCACGACCTGGCGCACCGCAAGGCGGCCGACATCGCCCGCGAGGGCATCAACCTGCTGCTGGAGCACACGGCCCAGGAGATCGATCCGGCGGGCAAGACGGTGACGGTGGTCGACGCCAGGGGCGAGTCCCGGCACGTGCCCTACGACAAGCTGGTGATCGGCACGGGCGCCGTGCCCGCCCGCCCGCCCATCGAGGGCCTGGACCTGCCGGGCGTGTACCTGATGCGCACGATGACGGATGGGCTGACCATCCACGCGCGCCTGGAGACGGACCGCCCGGAGTCGGCGGTGATCGTGGGCGCGGGCTACATCGGCCTGGAGATGGCGGACGCACTGGCGCGGCGGGGCCTGGACGTCACCGTGGTGGAGTACTTCCCGTCCGTGCTGACGACGGTGGACGCGTCGTTGGGAGGGCTCGTGGAGGAGGAACTGAAGCGCCACGGTCTCGAAGTCGCCACGAGCGTGGCGGTGCAGGCGATCGCGCAGCAGGGGGAGAAGCTGGCGGTCACCGGATCCGGTGGCTTTCGGACCGAGGCGGACCTGGTGTTGGTCGCGACGGGCGTGCGGCCCGAGGCAACGCTGGCAGCCTCGGCCGGGGTGGAGACGGGCCGGTGGGGGGCGATCCGCGTCAACCAGGCGATGGAGACCAACGTGCCGGACGTGCACGCAGCCGGCGACTGCGTCGAGACGTGGCACCACCTGCTCGAGCAGTACGTGTACCTGCCGCTGGGCTCGACGGCTCACAAGCAGGGGCGCGTGGCGGGCGAGAACGCCCTGGGTGGCCAGGCGGCATACGCCGGGACGCTGGGCACGCAGGCCGTCAAGGTGTTCGACCTGGTGATCGCGCGCACGGGGCTGCGCGACAAGGAAGCCGTGGACGCAAGTCTCGACCCGCTCACGGTCGAGATCGAGACGTGGGATCACAAGGTCTACTATCCGGGGGCGCACAAGATGCGCGTGCGCATCACGGGGGATCGGGAGACGGGGCGGCTGCTGGGCGCGCAGCTCATCGGGCACCGCCAGGCGGAGATCTCCAAGCGGGTGGACGTGTTCGCGACGGCGCTGTTCCACAACATGGCGATTGACACGCTGAACGACGTAGATCTGAGCTACACGCCGCCGCTGAGCAGCCCGTGGGATCCGGTGCAGATGGCCGCGCAGGCGTGGGTTAGGAGGCAGTAAGATAGACACGGCACTCCACTGCGTTGCGTGCCTCACTACGAACAGGAAATGGGCGATCTCAGCAGCAGGATGCGGTAGTCGCCGACGTGCCGGAATCCCAGGGCCTCGTAGGCCTTCTGCGCCGGGATGTTGTCCTCACCGGTGAACAACACGCCTTTCGTGGCCCCTTCAGCGCGCGCGTCCAGCAGTGACGCCGCGACGACGGCGCGTGCATAGCCCCGACTGCGCAGATGCGGCGGGGTCCACACGCCGCCGACCTGAACCGCTTCCTCTATCGCCGTGTTGAACGAACTGCACGCGAGCGGTCTACATCCACCTTCCAGCACCCACGTGCGCCTCTCTCGCAGCGAGCGCTCGACCATCAATCGAGACTGCCGGCGCAACTGGGGACCGTCCACCGCCCCCATGGCCTCCACGGCGTAGCCAGCCCGCCATTCCGTCAACAGGTCGACGTCACCGGGCTCAACGCGCCGCGCCCTCACCTGGCCCGACGCCAGGCTCTGCGGCACGACCAGGTCTGCCAACTCCAGGCTGTACAGCTTCTCCGTCTCGTCTATCTGAACGTTGGAATCATCGACGCGCAGCGCCGCCCTGGCCTCACCGACCTGAGAGGCCGGACCGACGATTCCGTGCACCGGACGCCCCGATGCCCGGATTGCTTTCCCGCACAGGGCCGCCAGGTCAACCGGTGCCTGAAGCACCAGGTTCTGGTTCCAGTAGTGGGCGACGACGCCAACGATCTCTCCGTCCTCGAGCCGGGCCGCATAGGTACCCTGGTAGATCTGGGCACGGTCTTCCAGGCCGGCGGCCCGCATATTGCCGATCAGGAACATCGACGACTCGACGCGCGGCAGCAGGAAGGCCTCCAGCGCGGCTTCGTCTCCAGACCTCAAGACTCTGATGCCCGACGTCTCCATAGTCCGCGCCATTTCTCGAGCTGTCGCAGAAACCAGGTTTTTTGGTCCAGTTCTGCAGAAGAATCCTTCACCAGCGGTATTTACTCAGGTGACCGGCACTTGTGTACCAATCTTGATGGAAATGGCATCTGGTTACCACCAAAAGGGGCGTTTCTGAGGGCAGTTGTGGAAGTGCCGGTCACCTTGATGCCTCAAACAGGTCATGCCTGAGCAGTTACCACCGACGTTGCACAACGTGCCAGAACACGCGACTTGACAGCGAAAAACCTGGTTTCTTGGCTTTCACTCCGCCAAACGGGTGAAGGTGAACGTGCCCAGCGGAGGCACGACGCCGCCGATCAGAAGCGGCTCGACCTCGATGCGGTATATGGCCTCGGGGCCATCCGTCGGCGCATTCGGCGACGTGTACGTGACCCCGCTGTCAGTCCCGGCGTCGTAGGGCAGCAGATCCACAACCTTCTGCTCGACCCACCCACCCTCGTCGAGCAGGCTCAGGCCGGCCACGCCGACAAACCAATCCGGGCTGGGCGCTATCATGCTCACCACCGAAACCAGCGGGCACTCCCGAGTGGCCACGAACTCCACGGTCACCGAACCCGGCGAGGTCCCTATCCCGCCACCGGAGATCAACTCACACGCCCCGCCACCGTCTATCAAATCAGCAACCTCACCGTCCAGCGGGCTCTTGCCGCCGGTCTCCGCCATATTCTTGATCCCCGGCGTCGCCGTCTCACCCTCCGCCCACAGGCCGACCGCCGGGCTGTGCGTCGCGCCGATCAAGCCGGAGAAATGGGGATTAGGCGGGAATTCCAACGGGTGGCTCACCGCGCTCCAGGTCGCCTCGAAGGTAAGCTGGTACCGGGCCGATGGGGGCGGCGTCTCAGTGGGGGTGGCGGCTGGGACGGGGGTTTGCGTTGCCGCCGGTTCGGGCGTCGGGACGGCCGTTGACGTCGCCGTCGGAACGGCGGTCGGTGGAGGCGCGGTGCTGGTGGCAGGAACAGAGGTGGCCTCTGGTATGGGCGTTGGACCGGCGCACGCACTTGCTGCCAGCAGGACGAGTAACGCTAAGCACATCAACCGGAGAATTGAGCCGTATCGCGCCTTCATGCGCACCTCCTGACAATCCTTGCTCAGCCGCACCTGGATGTCTGAATGCGCATTATAGTGTAGCGCCCACGATTGTACAAACAGCTGTTCGTGGGGAGGCGTCCCACGGAGACCCTAAAGGTTTCGGAAAACCTTTAGGGTCTGGCGATTTCCACCCTCACTATGAACGGGATGGCGGATCGGCTATTGGGCGGCGACGGCCGCGACGCCGACGAGGCCGGCGCCGGTGTGGACGGACAGGCCGGCCGTGAGACTGGCGGTCAAGATGTGCTCAGGGCAGGCCAGGCGGGCGCGTAGCTGTTGCTCGAACTGCCTCGCCTGCTCCGCCGCAGCCACGTGTATAACGGCCATGCGCTCGATCTGGCATCCATCCAGCGCCTGGGCCGCCAGGTCGATTGTGCGGCCCCAGGCCTTCCGCCGCGTGCGGACGCGCTCCAGCAGATCCAGCTTGCCGTCTCGCAGCGTGAGGATGGGCTTGATGTTCAGCAGGCTCGCCATCCCCGCCGTCAGATGCCCCACCCGGCCGCTCATGGCCAGGTACTTGAGCGTGGAGAGCGCGGCGTAGAGACACGTGCGCTCACGCACCGCAGCGGCACGGGATAGGATCTCGTCCCTGGACGCGCCCGCCTGCGCGGCCTCGGCGGCTGCCAACGCCATGAAGCCCTGGCCCATGGAGATGCTCTGCGAGTCCACCACCGTGATGTCGCGCCCAGGCAGCATGTCGCGGGCGGCGACGGCGGCGGCGTACGTGGCGCTGACCTCGGCGCTGACGCAGAAACAGACGAGCGCGTCGGCACCGGCGTCGAAGGCAGCCCGGTAGGCCTCGGCGAACGCACCGGGCGCGGGCGCGGACGTCGTCGGCAGCTTGCCCTCCCGGTCCACCCGCGCGAACAGGTCGACGTCGTCTATGTCCACCTCGGACCTCAGTGTCTCCTCAGCGAAATGGACGGTGATGGGCACCAGGCGGATGCCGTGGCGCGCGGCCACGTCGTCCGGCAGGCTGGCGTCGCTGTCGGTGATAATTGCGATCGTTGACATGGTTCCTCCCTCCTCACAGATAAGTGCTTGATGAAGCCCCGGCCGGCTGGCGATCGGGGATGTCCAGCCAGCGGCCCACGCGATCCTCTGGGGACATATCCCTTTCGTTGGAAGAAACCCACAAGTGCGGGAAGGGATGCGCGCCACGCGTCTGTGGGGCTCAGAGGGCAGGTACAAGACCTGCCCCTACAGCCGCTCTAACTCGCGGGGTTCGTGCGTCAAACGTCCAACGTCAGGCGTCAAACGTCGCGGACGCAGACGCAGACGTCCGATGTCATGGGAGAAGCGGGACAGACTACCGCGGATGGAGATATAAACGATGGGATTCGGGGGGGAGTGATGGTCTGCGCCTACTCCAAGGCCCGGCGGACGCTGGCATCCCTCCGTTTTCTCTCTTCTATCTGCGTGAGGCTCTGTCGGACCTCACGGCGCGCACGACGGCCCACGCCGCCAGCGCCACGCCCGCCAGCGCCCCCAGCCCGACGAGCACGCCGCGCCAGTCCTGGGGCACGTCGGCGCTGCCCGGAGGAAGCGGGGCCTCGGCGGGTTCCACGTACGCCTGGAGGCGATCCAGGGCCGGGGTGGGCACGCACGCGTGCGCGACCAGGGCGCGGAACTCGTTCCCCAGCGCCCCCATCTCGTCGCGGGCGGCGTTGGCGTGGCCCGCCAAGCCGATCTCGGCGAACTGGGTGTCCAACAGGCGCCGCAGCATGGCGACCAGGAGCGGCTCTGGGAGCCAGGCGAGCAAACGGTACTTCGTGGGCGTGATCGGCACGCCCAGCGCGCGCAGCGCGCGAAAGCCCTCCCGGATCGCGCGCACCATCAGCACCAGGCCGTCGCGCGTGCGGGCCAGGCGGTAGTTGTCGCCGCCCGCCGCGTAGACGCCGTACGCCAGGGGCAGGACCAGGGCAGCGTGCGTCTTCAGCCAGGCATCGACATCCTCGCAGACGGTCACCGGGAGCCCGGTGCCCTCAAAGGCCTCGGCGATGCGCTCCGCGCGGGGCGTGACGCACCCGTCTAGCTCGCCGACCACGGTCAAGCCCTGGTCGGCGGACGCACGACCAACGTCCGTAGTGTCCGCCTCCTCGGCGGCGATGTAGCGCACGACGTGGCCCTCGCGCACGCCGCCGGTGCCGCCAAAGCCCATCAACACGCGCTCGCGGCCCAGCGCGGCGACGTACTCCCCCGGCCCGGCGACGTTGTTGCCCAGGAAGAGCACGTTGGGCGTGCGTTGGCTGGCCGCCAGGACGGGCAAGATGTCCCGCACCTGGTTCTTGCGCATGAGCACGATGACCAGGTCGTAGGCGTCATTCGGCTCCAGCGATGAAACCACGTTCACGCGGGCGACGGTGCGCCGTTCGTAGTTGACCGCCTCCAGGACGATGCCATGCTCGCGCAGGTCGGCCAGGCGCTGGCCGCGCGCCAGGATGGACACGTCGTGTCCGGCCGCGTGCAGCCGCGCCGCGTACTGGCTGCCCAGCACACCCGCGCCGTAGACTAGAATCCTCATCGTGGTACCCCCTTTCTCCAGAGAGAAACCAGGTTTTTGGCAAAAACCTGGTTTCTTAGGACCTGTTCAAAAACAACTTCGTACTTTTACAACCCAATCACGGTAATGC
>CAZYSK010000152.1:0-8055 GCA_964649415.1 uncultured Anaerolineales bacterium | reverse complement strand
TTCGGTTGATAAAGTGCAAAGCATATCTTGTGTCGGTTGCATACCGCGTTTCACGCAACACGCATCACGCAACACGCAAGACGCATCACGCATCCCCCAACACTCTATCGTACAGATAACGCAACGCCTGGACCGGGTTGCGCTCACGCATGATGACCGTCATCTGCTGCCGATCAATCCGCTCGGCCAGCGACTCCAGCTTGCGCGTCAGGTGGGTGACCGCGTTGAACGTCTCGACCGTGTCGATCTCCTTAGACATCACGTCGTAGGCATACCAGTCAGACGTGTATCCCACCTCCCGCAGGTAGTAGAAGAACTCGACGAACTCCCACAGGTTGAACGCCCCAGGCAGCAT
The DNA here is from genome assembly GCA_964649415.1 of uncultured Anaerolineales bacterium. Lineage (GTDB taxonomy): Bacteria > Chloroflexota > Anaerolineae > B4-G1 > B4-G1 > CAZYSK01. Next base: position 7,700 of record CAZYSK010000152.1, on the reverse strand, counting down.
GTCCCAGTCCCAGTTGCGGTCGTTGTCGTTCAGGTGCACGTAGAAGAGCTTCCTGGCGCGGGACAGCATGGCCACCGACTGGGCCGGGCGCTCGCCAGCCAGCAGCGAGTGGCCAATGTCCAGCGTGACGCCCAGGTTGTCCGCGCCAACCCCCTGGCAGAAGGCCAGCGTCTCGCCAGCCGAGGCGAGCATGCAGCGCGTGCGGGGGTCATTCCACTTGTACTCGATGCACACGCGGACGTCCCGGTTGTGGGCACAGATGGTATCGAACGTCTCCTCGGCGTAGCGATAGGCGTCCAGATAGTTCATCTCGAAGACGTAATCGTGGCCATCGTTCAGCGGGCAGGTCGAGATGCGCGGCGACCCGACCTCAACAGCCAGGTCCATCGCCCGCTTGAAATCAGCCACCACCTCGGCCCGCTCCGCAGCGTGGGGCGAGGTGAACGAACCCCGCAACCATTTGCCGGTGCGGCGTGAGCGCACGTTGACCGACGACACCCCAAAACCGTGCCCGTCCAGGAGCGACTTGAGCAGGCCCAAGTCACCGAAGTCAGCCGGGTAGCACAACTCCAGGCCATCCAGGCCCTCGATCTGGGCCGCCAGGGCGAACTTCTCTTCCAGCGTGCGATCTGGCTTGTAGGTGATGTAGCGGTTCTTGACACCGCCCAAGAAGGCGGTGATCGCGGCCAGTTTGTTCATCGGAACCTCCAGGAATCAGAAACCAAGGTTTTCATGCGGTGACGGACGCTGCGTCGAGGGACGTTGCGTCCGCCATATCGCCACAAGCCCAGCTTCTCTCCTGATCGAGTTGGCGCAGGTAAGCAATGCCGCGCTGAACCCAGTCCGCCTCCTGCCGCAACGTGGCGGCTTCGTCGTTCAGCCGGTCCATCCAGCATTCGACCAGCACGTTGGTCGCACGACCGGCGGCGCGCACGGCCGACAGCATACCGGGCAGGTCAACCAAGCCCTCGCCCAGGGGACACCCAGAGATGTAGAAACCGGTCCGCAGGCGGGTGATGACGGCGTCCTTGGCGTGCACAGACAGCGCCAGAGGCGCGAGCACCCTGACCGTCTCGGCCACACCGACGAACTTCGTGATCGAGTTGAGCAAGTCCAGGCACACGCCCACCAATGGGTCGCCGACGGCTTCGACGAGACGCGCCAGTTCGGCCGGCGCCAGGTGGAAGTGGTTCTCGATAGCCACGCTGACCCCGGCCGTGCGCAGCGCCGGCAGCAATGCCTGGAACACCGCCACGAGTTCGTCGAAGGCGGGGGTCCAGCCAGCGTCCGTCAGGACGACGCGCAGCAGGCGCGCCCCAAGCCGTTCGGCCACCTCCAGGTTGCGGCGCATGTGTTCAGGGCGGCTGCCCTTGATACCAACCTCCAGGTCCACGCCCAACTCAGCCGCGTGCCCGGCGAGTTGGGCCAGCGTCTCGTCCGGCAGATCGTCCAGCGGCAGATTGTCGCAGATCTGGGCCACCGTGCCCCCCGCTTCGCGCACGCGGTCAAGCAAGGCAAATGCGTCCACGTGACCCGTTCGTATCGCCCAGCGGTATGCGTAGCTGGATACACCGATAGACACGCCCACCCTACTCATCCAGTTGATTGGACGAGATAACGTCGCTATACCAACGCGCGCTCTTCTTGGGAATGCGCTCCCCCGTCTCGTAATCCACCCGCACGATGCCGAAACGTGGTTCGTACCCGTGCGCCCACTCGAAGTTGTCCATCAGGCTCCAGACGTAGTAGCCGCGCACGTCTGCACCGGCCTGGATCGCGTCGTGGACCGCCCGCAGGTGGGCGCGCAGGAAATCCACGCGCCCCCAATCGGTCACGAAGCCATTGGCATCCGGGGCGTCGTTGATGGCACAGCCGTTCTCCGTGATGTATATCTTCGGATTGCCGTAGTTCTCCTTGAGACTGAGCAGTTCCGCGGTCAAACCAGCCGGGTTGACGCCCCACCCCACCTGCGTGCGCCCCCAATTCGGCGCCGAGACCTGCTCGGTGGACAGCTTGAGCAGCCCGCCTCGGTGCGCGAAGGAGACCGCAAACGTCATATAGTGATTCACTCCCAGGAAGTCTATGGGCTGGTTGATCAAGGCCATGTCGCCACCTTGCACGCGCGGCGCGTGCGGGCCGATCCATTCGATCAGTGTCTCCGGATAGCGACCCCTGAACAGGGGCTCCGAAAACAGGTACGCCGACCCCTCCCGCGCCCGCTGGCAAGCCGCGCGATCCGCCGCGCTGTCGCTGGCAGGCTGGTAATGCTGGAAGTCGATCACGATCCCGATCTCCCCCTTGTACCCGCCCTGCCGAAACACCTGCACGGCTTTCCCGTGGGACAGCAGCAAGTGATGGGCCGCCTGGTAGGCCTGGGAATAGTCGGTGATACCGGGGGCGAAAACGCCGTAGGCGTATCCCGCAAACGCAACCACGGGAGGCTCGTTGTGAGTCGCCCACAGAGTCACCCGATCGCCCAGCCGGTCGAACATCACCCGGGCATACTCAGCGAACCAGTCAGCGATGTCGCGGTTGGGCCAGCCGCCCTCGTCCTGAAGCGCCTGGGGCAAGTCCCAGTGGTTGAGCGTGACGTTGGGCACGATGCCGGCGTCCAACAGAGTGTCCACCAGCCGGTCGTAGAAGTCAAGCCCCTGCTCGTTGACGGCCCCCCGCCCTCGCGGGAGCACGCGCGGCCACGAGACCGAGAAGCGATAGGTCTGCAGGCCCAACTCCTTCATCAACGCCACGTCCTCTGGCATGCGATGGTAATGATCGCAGGCCACGTCGCCCGTATCGCCGTTCAAGATCGTGTACGGGCGATGGGTGAACCGGTCCCAGATGCTCTCACCCTTGCCATCCTCGTTCCAGGCGCCTTCAATCTGATACGCGGCCGTCGCCGCCCCCCACAGAAATCCCTCGGGGAATCTAAGGATACTCACACCAATGCCTCCTCATATGATTACGTGAAATGCCGCCAGAGACCTGACACGTTTTCCGAAACCTGTCAGGTCTGTCTGCCTCCCCGTCCCCCTGTCTCCCCTTCCCCTTGTCTCCCCGTCACCTCGTCCATCTCATACGGGCACTGGTACGTCCACCACGGCCCCTTGCTCGGCGGATCGGGTAGCAGCCAGGGCGAGACGCAGAGAACGAACCCCCTCCTCAATCGGCACAGCGGTCGGGCGGTCATCGCGAATAGCCGCCAGCAGATCCAGCGTCTCCGCCAGATAGATGTCCTTATCCGAAACCACCGTCGCTGCCGCGGGCCATCCCCGGTCTGTGTAGTGAAACGTGGCGTGGTTGGCATCCTCAAAGTCGGCCGTGAGGCCGGGCAAGATCACCCGCACGTCGTAGTCCCAACGCTGCGGTATCGCGCCGTTCGATGCCGCAAACACGGCCAGGCCACCCGAATTGAAGCGGACCAGTGTGGCACTGGCATCCTCGGCCGTGTAGTCCGCGACGTCCCGGTGGAACAGGTTCTCCTGCATCGAGCAGACCTGGACGGGCTCCCCCAGGAAAAAGCGGGCCAGATCGAGGAGATGGATGATCTGCTCCAACAACTGGCCGCCACTCTTGCTTCGATCCCGCCACCACCAACTGTGCAGCGAGTTGCAGAAGTAGCGAGCGGTGATGAAACCGTTCCCTGCGATTCCCCGCTCGCGCATATACGCCTTGAGCCACTGAACGGCCTCGCCATGCCGGAACATGAAGCCCACCTGGCTCTTGACACCGCTCTCCCCGACCCAACTCGCCATCGCCTCGGCCAGGTCCATCGTCAGGGCGATGGGCTTCTCGATCAAGAAGTGTGCGCCGTGGCGGCAGGCAAGCTCCACCTCATTGCCGTGCGCGAAGGGAGGCAGGCAGATGTAGACCAATTCCAGGCCGAGTTCCTCGAACATACGCCCGTAGTCCTCGTAGACTTGGGCCTTTCCATCGGCGTACTGCTGGTTGAAGGCAATGGCCTTGTCAACCGTCCGGTTGCAGAAGCCGACCAGGCGCACGGCCTCCAGCGCGGCCAAACGCTCGACGTGCCGGGGGGCGAAATGCCCACAACCGATGATCGCAGTGCGCAGTGGTTTCATACTATTAGCTACCGCAACGCCTGAAGCGGGAACTGAGGCGCAAGTCCCTCGATTAGCTTCACATTCTCAAGCAGGTGTCTGCGCTTCGTGATGCCAATCGTCATGGCATGCACCGTGCCCAATCCAAGGACGTACCGCATCGCGGCGCGCGCGTCCTTCACCAGCCGACCACAGCCCAACACCTTCATGCCGTAGACCGCCTTTCCGGAACCGTACATCTTCTCGATCACCGGCACCACCTCGGAAGGACGTGCGCTCATGCTGGCCCCGGTGTGGTTGATGCGCACCAGCGCCACATCCACCCAGTCTGTCTCCGCGGCCGCGCGCACCGCGCCCAGGCCGTGACAAGAGACTCCCACAGCGCGCACCTTGCCCTGTTCCTTCGCGCGCGAGAGCGCCTCCATCGCGCCGTGGTACTGCCTGGGCCAGTCGGCCTGCGTCACGTAGTGCATGAGCACGACGTCAAGCACGTCGGTGTCCAGCTCCCGCAGAAACCGCTCGACGTCCTGAGTGACTTGCTGGGCCGTTCGTGACGTGGTCTTGGTGCTGACCACCACCTTGTCGCGCGGGATCCCCCGCAGCGCCCTTGCCACGTGGGGATGTGAGCCATACGCGTCCGCCGCGTCCCAGAAGTTGACGCCGTGCTCGTACGCCAGGCACAGCAAATCCGCCAGGCCGTCCAAGCCCAGGGCAGTCTGGTCCGACCTACCCCCCCAGCCGTTCGTGCCGGTTCCGAAAGCCAGACGAGAAACCCGCAGTCCTGTCTTGCCAAGCTCAATGGTGTCCATACGTTTCACACCTCGTCCCAGTTTGAACCGTCCCCATCGTACCACGAAGCAAGGTGCGTGACAACACTGCAAACTCAACGGCTTTCACGAAAGCGGTTGAAATCCGTGGCATACGCCCACCAGTTGTTCAGCTTGCCCTCCCTGCGCCCCGGCGCACGGGGGAGATGGCGCAGCCACCAGCGGTGGTGCGCGCGGATATCGCCTCCGCCCCACTCCTCGCAACTCACCCGGCGGCGCTGTCCGGTCAAGTTCGGATAGTCCAGCCAGTCGTCGCAGGTACTCCACACCGTGCGTGGGTTGCCCCAGTCGTAGTCGCGCTCGCTGCTGGGCGCGAAGTGCAGGTTCCCGCAGGCGGCCCTGCCCGGGGCGACCTTGTCGTACAGGGAGAAACGATTCCAGGCGTGCGTCTCTTCCGCCTCCCACGACCCGTAGACGTGGCGCATGATGGACTCGACCCGGTGCCCAAAGCTCTCAAGCATCTCACCCACGCCCCGCTCGTAGTTGAAGCCCATGGTGACGAAAATGCGCGACGCTCTTATGCCCTTGATGGGCGGAGAGTTGCAGAAATAGGCTCCCCGGCCCGCCATGGTGGACTCCCAGAAGCCAGCGTACGGAAAGCCCCACAGCCACACCTCATCCACGGGCGATTCACCCCGCCCAATCCGCTTGCGGATCTTGAATTCACGCAGGATGCTGCGGTAGTCCACGGCATCGGGCTGGTGCCACCGCTCCAGGCCGTCCCTGCAGCGCAGGTATGAGCGCCCGGTGTAGCGGAAGCCGTCCTTCTTGACCGGGAAGGCGTCCACGTCCTGCCACTCCACGATCTCGTAGCGAACGTACCCGCCGCTGCACTCAGCCAGATCCGCGATGTAGCCGTCCGTCAGCGCACGCGGGTCGTTCCAGCGGCACACCTCGTGCAGCCGCCTGCCGCCCTGCGACGGGAGAATCGGGTCGAAGTTGAGGACAAGGACTCGAGGAGCGGCGTAGGGCGCGGGTTGCTCCAATCCGAATGGTATGGATTCATTTGTTGTCATAGCACATCAGCAAGTGTAAGTCTGCAAGTCTGCAAGTCTGCAAGTCTGCAAATCAGCAAATGAGCAAATCGGCAAATGGGCGCGCCGGCGAGTAGGCCCATGGGTGGGTCAGGGTAGGGCATCGGCGACCGGCATGATGGTTCTGTCGTTCGTGGCGGTGATCTCGGCCTCGAGGGTTCCGCTGGACATCTCCTGCAGCGCAGCGCGAAACGCAGGCAGGCGCGCCACCTCTAGCCGGGCGGTCACGGTCACCTGCGCCGCGAAATCCTCACTCAGCACCCTGCCCCGGTGGTCCGCGATCAACAGGCGAAGACGCTCGAACAAGCTGTACGGCGTCACGACGACGACGGTGTGCGTAGAGACCCGCATCGCCCGGGGCAGGACGGCCAGCACCTCCCGCACGGAATCGCCGTAGGCGCGCACGAGTCCCCCCGTCCCGAGCTTCGTGCCGCCGAAATAGCGCGTGACCACGACGGCCACGTCTCCCAGCCCGCTGCCACGGAGCACCGCCAGCGCGGGTCGCCCGGCCGTCCCCGCCGGCTCGCCATCGTCGCCGCAATGCGCGACGACGGCCGCACCGTGGCCGATCAGGTAGGCGGCGACGTTGTGCGTGGCGTCGGCAAACTCGGACTTGATGCGGGCAACGAAGGCCTTCGCCTCCTCCACGGAGAAGGCCGGCGCGGCTGTGGCAATGAAGCGCGAGTTCACAACCGTGATCTCAGCCCTTGCCTCCCGCGCCGGGATCAGGTTCGTGGATTCACGCCCTATCGCATCGTCCCCTGCCTTCGACCTCGCCACAGAGTCTCCTTACGGTACAATCATCACGACGGCCTAAACGTACACGTATCCCTCCAGCGCGTACGCGTCCCGGCCATCAACCCCGGCGGGCAGCGGATTCTGGAGGGCGCGGCACGTGGCCAGCGCGGCAATCACGCTATCCAGCGCGTCGCCCCCGCGATCCGCCAGGATGTCAGAGCGCACCCCTTGCAGCGGAATGGACAGTGCCCCCGCGGATTCAAGCGTCTGCACGATCTGCGCCCGAGCCAGGCGATGCCTGTCCGCCCCACCCTTGTACGATACATACAGATCAGGCCACCTCAACTTCAGCGTGGAAGCCGGGCAGATCTCCACGACCCACGATCTGCCGGGCACCGCATTCTGCATAGGGGGGACACACACCAGTCGCTCCCGCACCAGCGGAGCGATCACGTCGCGGATCCCGTAGTAGGTCTGGCGGTAGAGACGCAGGTTGTAGGGCGAGAAGGGGGTCTGACTCTCGCGGTCGGTGAGTCGCTTGAGTTCGCGCCCGCCAGCTGCTTCGCGGCACAGACGCCTGAACTCCCCGGCGCTGGCGTAGTCGTCGCCGAAGGACAGGGCGAATTCCTCCCAGTTCCCGTGCCGGAGCAGGGCCTGTGGCAGACCGAACGGGAAATCGAGCCCGAAGGCGCACGCCTCCCCTTCCGCGATAAGACGCCGCAGCGCGGCCAGCGCCCTATCACGATCCCGCCCGGACCCCGGCAAGCTCGCCGCAGGCCGGCATTCATCAATCCGCAGACTGTCCCCCTCAACACTGCCCCCCGCGATCCATATCCTCCCGCCCGCGTCCTGGGCACCGCTGAAATCAACGCCGTATACCCGCCCCTCCCCATCGTGTATTTCCCCCCTCCGTGGTAGTCCCCCTATTGGACCGCGGCCATCTTGGCCGCCTGCCCCCCCCCTACTGCACCACGGCCATCCTGCCCGCCCGCCCCCCCCATCGTGTATTTCTCCCATCCGTGGTAGTCCCCCTACTGCACCAC
>CAZYSK010000151.1:0-8410 GCA_964649415.1 uncultured Anaerolineales bacterium | reverse complement strand
GGAACACATCGTACCCGCTGTGAACAGTGAGTGTCGGTTGGATACCACGTTTCGTGTTGCGTGTTTCGTAGTTGTTCCCATACTTGTCGCAGTCCCCGGAGCGTCAAGTTGCGCACCATCGCTGTTCGGTAGGCGGCGCTGGCACGCACATCGTCAATGGGGCTGGCGGCCTGACTGGTTCTCTCCGCCGCGCGGGCAAAGGTCTCCTCGTCGGGAGGACCGGCGGCCAGCACCTCCTCTGCCGCCGAGGCCCGCAGTACGATCGGGGCGACTGAGCCCAGCGCGATGCGGAAACAATAACCTGAAGGGGCTGTGCTGTCGGGGAAGCCGAATATGGCTACGCTGACGATGGCCAGGTCCCCGGCCTTGCTCCGGCCGAGCTTGAGGTAGCGCCCGGCAGCGCCTGGTGGTGGGGTGGGGTAGTGGATGGCGGCCAGGAACTCGCCCGGCTGGATCGCCGACTGGCCCGGGCCGAGGAAGAACGCATCTGCAGGTATGCGGCGCTCTCCATCCCGCCCCTGGAGTGCAATCGTCCCCTCTAGCACAAGTGTGGCCGGGGCGGTGTCGGCGCACGGAGAGCAGTTGCACAGGTTGCCGCCCACGGTGGCGCGGTTGCGTACTTGGTACGAAGCGACGGACCGGGCTGCCTCCGCCAGCAGCGGGCAGTGGGCCCGCACGTCCGGGTGGTTGGCCAGCTCATTCATCGTCACCGCCGCGCCGACCGTCAGTCCTGTCCGTTCATCCGGGAACGGCACTCCGGCAGACCTTCGTGCCTCACTACGAACTGGGGACGGCACTCCGGCAGACCTGGGCGCGGAGACCGCGCCCCTACTACGAACATAGACCACGTCGCGCATGCCGGGCAGGTGCTTGACGTCCACCACGAGCCGGGGACGGACAGCGCCGTTTCTCATCTGTACCAACAGGTCCGTGCCCCCCATCAGGAGGCGCGCTGCCGCGCCGTGTTCCCCCAGCAGGTGAATCACTTCGCTGGCGCTATTCGCCCTGACGTAGTCGAAACTCGGAAGACCAGGTCTTGCTAGCACGTTGCTCACCTCCCGTTCCAATATCGGCAAATCTGCGAATCAGCAAATCTGAAAATCAGTAAGTGCAGATGCAGACGTCTGTTCTGGCGGGGTTGCTCCAATCCGTTGGAGTGGGGCGGATGCTGCGGACACTGATCATGCGTCCGGCGGACGTTGATCGGGCGTCCGGCGGACGTTGATCGCGTGTCTGTCCGTGCGATATCCAGGCGCATCATGCCTCAGACACCCGCGCAGCCAAGATCTACGGGGGTTGGATCAATCCCGGCCAGTATTCCTTTGCTCGAATGTGGGGAGGGGGCCGCCGTGCGCGCCCCCTCCCGTCGCGGTCTCTCACACTAAGTGACCCGAAACAGCTCCCTGCTCGGGTTAGTCGGTGGCTGCGGGTACCTCCGGTGACTTGAAGATCAGGAAGATGGCGTTGATGACGATACCCACGACGGCGGCTGTCGCGATGGCGGGCAGGCCGTCAGGGAAGATGCCGGTCAGGATGGAGATGGGGAGGTTGCCGCCGTAGCCGATGTGGCCGCCGATGCCGATGACCAGGATCGTCGCGCCGATGGCCAACTGCTTGGGATCGTACAGGTTCACCTTCTCCGCCATCATCAGCGCCACTCCCTGCATACCGATGACGCCGAAGAGGTAGATGGCCAGACCGCCGGTCACGGCCAGTGGGACGCTGTTCACCAGACCGGCCAGCTTGCCCACGAAGCCCAGAAGGATGGCGATGGCGCCGCCCGCGATGAGGGCCGGGCCGGAGTAGTTGCGGGTGATGACCATGAGCGAGTTGTTCTCGCCGTAGTTGGTTCCCGCCACGCCGCCGAACATGCCGTTGATGAGGTCTCCTAGCCCGTCCAGTACCAGGTTCAGCCCGATCAGTTCGGCCAGGTTGTACTTCTCCCGGCCCATTCTCTCCGCCAGTTGGTCCACGTAGAGACTGATCTGATACAGGTGGGCGGTGGACTCAGGAATCGTGGCGATGGCGATCACGGCGATCGTCCCCACTGCGCCCCAGGCTCTGGGATCACCGAAGGCGGGGAGCGTGAAGCGCGGGATGCGGAGCCATGCCTCCTGCACGATCGGGCTGGGGTCCACCAAGCCGAAGGGGATGCTGACGATGTAGCCGACGATGGCACCAAGGAGAATGGGCAAGAGGCCGATGAACCCTTGGCCTTGCAGATAGACTGAGAAGAGAATGGTCACCAGCAAGGTGATCAACGCCACACCCCAGTGTGCAGCGGCCATGTCCAGCGCCGAGTAGGCGAGCGAGACGCCGATCACCGCTGCCACCGAGCCCGTGATCACCGGAGGCAGGACCTTGTCCAGGGTCCCTTTGCCGATGTAGCGGATCAAGAGACCAACGATGATGTTCAAGATGCCGGTGGCGACGATGCCCACCTGGGCCAGGCGCACCGAGTCACCTGCGTACTGGGCGAACTCGGCGTTTGTCAGCGCCAGCGTGGCGGCGATGTAGCTGAAGCTGGAGCCGTAGTACAGGGGGATGTACTTGCCGCCGATCAGGCGCGAGAGGATCAGCGCGGTGATGGTGGCCGCACCGGAGACCGTCAGGACTGTCCCGACGTCGAAGCCGACGAGCAGTGCCACCAGCACCGTAGCCGGGAACATCGTCAACACGTGTTGGAAGCCGAGGATGATGGCCTGGCCGAGGGGCGGCCGATCGTTCGGCAGATAACCGATCAGTTTCTCTTTCTTGGCTGAGACTGCCATTTGTAGAACTCCTTTCGCGTATGCCGTGTGCAGAGCCAACAGTTTGTTCGATCACATTTGGACAGTCTGATCCCTGGGCGCGGGAACCGCGCCCCTACTTCTTAGCAGTGGTTGAAGTGCATCACCTCCTTCCGTGCGTTGAGGGCGTGGGGACCACGCCCCTACACTACCTCCCGCTCCTGCAACAATGCTGCCTCTTCGGCTGGATAGCCCAACAGCCTGGTCAGTACCTCCTCCGTGTGCTGACCCAGCAGCGGTGGTGGCCGGCGTACCTGTGCCGGGGTGTGCGACAGTTTGTAGGGAAAGCCGGTGAGCTGCACCGGGCCGGCCGTTGGGTGCTCCGCCTCCAACGCCAGGTGCCGTGCCTCTGCCTGGGGATGCGCGAACACGTCTGGCACGGCATTGATCGGCCCGCAGGGCAGACCGGCCGACGTCAGGTCGGCCAGCCATTCGTCGGCCTCGCGGGTGGTGAACGCCTCCCCAAGCATTTCCAGCAGTGCCGGCCGGTTGGAGACGCGGGCACTGTTGGTGGCGAAGCGGGGATCGTCCTTCAGGTCCGGTCGCCCGACCACGTCGCACAGCGTGACCCACTGCCTCTGGTTGGCAGCCGCCAGGGCGAACCAGCGATCGCGCGCGCGGAAGGCCTCATAGGGGGCGATGTTGGGATGGGCGTTGCCCAGCCGGCGCGGTTCTGCATCTCCGACCAGGTAGTTGGAGGCCACGTTCGCCAGGAGGGCTACCTGTGTATCGAGCAACGAGATGTCCACCATCTGTCCCTCGCCTGTCACGTCGCGAGCGCGCAACGCCGCCAGGATCGCCGTCGCCGCGAACATCCCGGAGGTGATGTCCACGATGGGCACGCCCACCCGGTACGGGGGGCCTTCCTCCGGCCCGATGATGCCCATCATCCCGCCCTCGGCCTGGATGATGAAGTCATAGCCGGGCCGTTCGGCGTAGGGACCGCTGCGCCCGTAGCCGCTGATAGAGCAATAGACCAGGCTTGGGTGCAGCGCGTGGAGGTCCGTGTACCCCAGGCCCATCTTGTCCAGCACGCCGGTGCGGAAGTTCTCCACCAGGGCGTCGGAGACGGCGGCCAACCGGCGCACGATCTCTTGCCCCTGCGGCTGCTTGAGGTTCACCGTGATGCTGCGCTTGTTCCGGTTGGCGGCGATGAAATAGGCGGACTCGCCCGGATAGGGGCCGTAGGGTTCCCCCACGAAGGGCGGTCCCCAGCCCCGGCTGTCGTCGCCCCGCCCGGGCCGCTCGACTTTGATCACGTCGGCTCCCAGGTCGCCCAGCATCATCGTGCAGTAGGGGCCGGCCAGGGCGCGCGTGAGATCGAGCACCCGTATGCCCTCGAGTGGTTGCATCATCCTTCTCCTAAGACGCTAGGGGTCTTGAGCGCGTGCCTGCGAACGGCACTCCGGCGGACCTGCGGATGGATGTCTGCATCCGCCCTCACTACGAACACCTCCTCTGAAAGGCACTCCGGCAGGCCTGCGGACGGACTACGAACCGGGAACGGCACTCCGGCGGACCTGCGGACGGATGTCTGCATCCGCCCTCACTACGAACACTGGTTTCTCACTACCAACCTTTAGCCTGAAACCCCTAACTCTCCTGAGTGATGCGCTTCGCCGGCTCAAAGCGGCTGCGCGCCGGGGCGAGTACGTTCCCATAGGCCGCCAAATTGCGATCCTCCAGGTGGTCGAAGATCATCGGCGTGCGCGCGCCGTAGGTGACGTACTTGATCGGATCGGGATCCAGCTCAGTCGCGATGATCTCCTCGGTGCCCCGGCCCAGCGCCAGCACCTGGGCGATGGGGCTGACGATCATGCTGTGCCCGAAGTAGTAGTTGCCGCCAGCGTCGGGACCTACGCCGTTGCACGCGGCGATGTACACGTGGTTGTCGTAGGCGCGGGCGCGGTTGGTCAGCTCCCAGATCTCGAAACTGCGCAGCAGCGCCGCCGGACGGACGATGACCTCCGCCCCCAGGATGGCCTCGCAGCGGTAGAGCTCGGGGAAGTCGCCGTCGTAGCAGATGGTCAGCCCGACGTTGGCCAGTTCTGTCTCCACGACGACCGGCTCATGGCCGGGTGTGGACCAGCCCCCGCCGGACAGGCGTTCGGTGGGGAAGAGATGGGTCTTGCGGTAGACGCCCAGCAGATCCCCCTGCGGGCCGAACAGGGCCGCGCTGTTGTACACGACGCCCCGCTCCGGCCCCCGCTCGTAGGTGGGGAAGACGACGTGGACTCCTAGCCCTCGGGCGGCGGCGGCCACCGGCTGCGTCAACTGGCCGGGGAGTGAATCCACGCGGTCCCACAGTTCCTCCGCCGGGCAGTCGGGCGTGAAGCCGGTGGTGGCCGTCTCTGGCAGGACAACCAGCCGCGCGCCGGTCTCCTGCACCGCCCGTTCCATCCAGGCGACGGACTTCTGCACGTTCTCTCGCACCGCCATCGGTGTGACGGCGAACTGCGCACAGGCGATAGTGAATGTCTGCATGACGTTGCTCCAAGACCATGCTAGGTGATGTCAATCCTGTTTCGGATCGGCCTTGCCTTCTAGCTGCCAGATGAGTTCTTCTACCTCTCCGATAAGCACGGGTAGGTTAGGCCGGGTGAAGTTCATTTCTGGTGCGGGAACACGATTGTGCTTGATGTTCGGAGGAACGTGCTTGTGGTGCGGGTGCGTGCTCTGCAAGTGCGGATCATTCGGATGCGGTTGGGAATCGTACCAGTAGAGCTTGTGTGAGCCTTGCCAGACCTCATAGCCGTACCAGTCGAGCGCGACAGGCAAGCGGTCATACAGTAATCGCTCCCGAACGACTAGCCGGATCTCTTGATCGAAGTGTAGCTCGCCTGTCACGCGCGCGAGCGACACGCCCAACCGAACAAGGGTCAGGGTGGAACGCCGTATGGCCGGGAATTGCTCCGTGAGTGTGTATAGGAATAGCTCGTAGTCCTCCAGAGTGCGCAGTGAGTTGTTCATGGAGTCACTCGAATCAACCCCTCTAGGCTTGATGCCTTCTGCTGGATGCGTTGGACTTCGTTTCGATAGTCGGCCTGTCGTCTCAGCCATGTTTGGTAGACACTGGCCCATTCGCCGAAATCCAACACCCAGCTATCGTCCTCTGGCTCTTCGCCGGTGACGTATGCGGCGTAGAAAGTCTCCGAGCGGACGCCGTATCTCCGCTCGAACCTAAGCAAATCCTCCTCAAGCGCATGAATGTCGGCCAGCATACCTCTCAGGTCCATAGTCCACCTCCGTGCCCAATTATAGCACAGACCATCCGTCTACCGTAGCGAGCAGCACTACGGCGATTCGGCTGAATCACGTATCTGACGTCTTGACGTTTGACGTGTCCCCTGCATTCCCTCTCGTTGGGCTCGGGGACCACGCCCCTATTTCGTCAGCTCGTTGATCTGCTCCACGTGCGCCGGGTCGTAGCAGTCGCCGAAGCGCGTCTGCGGGAGATCTGCCTTGCGCGCCATCAGTTCCTCGTATTCGTCGTCGTCCACCATGGCCACGCAGCGGCCGATGCTCGATTCCCCGTCCACGAAGCGCCAGGGGAAGAATCCGATCGTCGTGCGCCGGTTGCACAGCAGGTCGAGCTCGCCCCCGATGCATTCGGCGTGGATGATGCCATGGGGGAACAGCTCGATGTGCATCAACTGGTACTTGTCAGGGCTGAAGCGCTCCGCCAGCGGCTGGCCGTACATCTCCTGGAAGACCTTGTCGGCCTCGGCGGCCTGGCGAGGCATCCAGTCGCGGATGATGGTGTTCATCGGGTGGTCGGCGCTGCCGCAGTCCACGCCGATCCAGCGGATCTTCTTCTCCCGCACCCAGAGGGCGAACTCCCGGTCGGGGCCGGGATGCTTCACCATGTAGCGGATTTCGTCGGCCGTGGGCATGTCCCAGCCGAAGTGGTGGTAGCCGGTGTGGATGATGAGGATGTCGCCTTCCCGTACCTCGACCCGTTCCTCGATCATCTGCGGGGTGTAGATCTGGTAGTCGCCCGTCGCGTCGGACAGGTCCACCACGGCCCCCGGTCCCACCAGGAAGTCGTTCAGCTCCAGCGCCGCGATGTCCTTGCCTGGCGTGTAGAAATGGATCTCCCCGTCCAGGTGGGTGCCCAGGTGATTGGAGTGGGTGAGCACCTGGCCGTTGGCCCCGTTGGGGGCCAGCCGCTTGAAGTACTTGACCTGCAACGGCTCGTACGTGGGCCACGGTGGCGTGGCGATGCTCAACGGGATGGTTAGGTCTATCAGTCTCATGGCTTACGCTCCTTTTGGTTAATCAGTCAATCCTCAGGACTTTCGCGCCCCGGATTTTCCGTGTCTTCAGTTCGACCAGCGCCCGGTTGGCCTCCTCCAGCGCGAATACCTGGACCTCGGGCCGGATGGGGATCTGGGCTGCCAGTTCCAGGAACTCGCTGACGTCACTCCGGGCCACGTTGGCCACGCTCTTAATCTCCTTCTCCATCCACAGGTGGGTGGGGTAGTCCAGGCGGAGCAGATACTCCTTGTCCACCTCCTCTTTGCGGATGGCGTTGACGACCAGTCGCCCGCCGGGCTCCAGGTTCTTCAGCGCCTCGACGACCGGCTTCCACACGGGCGTGGTATCTATGATCGCGTCTAGCCTCTGTGGCGATGCATCCGCCGTGTCGCCCGCCCAGACAGCGCCGAGCTCCCGCGCGAACGCCCGTTCCTTTGGGTTTCTGGCGAAGACGAAGACCTGGGAATTGGGATAGCGATGTCGCGTCATCTTCAGCACCAGGTGGCCGGAGGCCCCGAATCCGGTCAGCCCCAGGTTCTGCCCGTCCCTGAGCCCCGTCAGGCTGAGGGAGCGGTAGCCGATCGCGCCGGCGCACAGCAGGGGGGCGGCCTCCACGTCGGTGAAGGTCTCGGGGATGCTGAAGGTGAAGCTCTCTGGCACGGTCATGTACTGGGCGTATCCCCCGTCGCCTTGAAGTCGCTGCACAGGTTCTCGTTGCCCGTCATGCAGAACTTGCATTTCCCGCACGCCGAGTAGATCCATGCGACGCCGCCCCGGTCTCCGGGCTGATGTGCGCTGGCCTGGCTGCCTAGTTCCACGACCGTTCCGACGACCTGATGGCCCAAGATGATGGGCAGGCGGGGTGGGGGCGTCCGAGCCTCGATCTCGTCCAGCTCGGTGTGGCAGACGCCACAGGCAGAGACCTTGATGAGGATTTCCTTCTCCCCTGGAACAGGGTCCGTCAGCTCCGTCAGTTCCAGCGGCGTCTGGTTCTCACTGATGCGGGTCAGTTTGTTGAGCACCATTGCCTTCATCTGGTCCCAGTCTCCTACTTGGCGCTTTGTGACGATTCTCTGTGCTGTGGCGTGCAGATTGATGGGCTTCTACCAACCATTCCTGGCTGCAACGGGCAGGTACACTTTCTGCAGATCGGTGCGTGGCTCGCCCAGCACAGCCCAATACGAGAAATGATTGGGTGTGGCAGAAACGGTTCTAGCAACCATATCCAGTGTACTGGTTGGCTCCTGTGTCCACTTCGTGCCATCCCAGTAGTACAGTACTAGCGTGCTCTCGCGTGCCAGGAAGATATCACTTGGGTGCATCTCTGAAACTGTGAGCACGAACGTTCATCTCTATGCTACCAA
>CAZYSK010000150.1:0-8427 GCA_964649415.1 uncultured Anaerolineales bacterium | reverse complement strand
CGTTCTTCTTCAACTGCCACAACGACTTCCTGGAGGAGATCGCCAAGTTCCGCGCTGCCCGGCGCATCTGGGCCCGGGAGATGCGCGAGACCTTCGGCGCTCAGAACCCCCGCTCCTGGTGGATGCGCTTTCACACGCAGACGGCGGGCTGCTCGCTCTCCGCGCAGCAGCCGGAGATCAACGTCGTGCGGGTGGCGATTCAGGCGCTGGCGGCCGTGCTGGGAGGCACGCAATCCTTGCACACCAACAGCCTGGACGAGGCCCTGGCCCTCCCCGGCGAGCACGCGGTCACCATCGCGCTCCGCACGCAGCAGATCATCGCCCACGAATCGGGCGTCACCAACACCGTGGACCCACTGGGCGGCTCCTATGCCGTCGAGGCGCTCACCGATCACATCGAACGGCAGGCCTACGAGTACTTCGAGGCCATCGAGGCGCTAGGGGGTGTCCTGCCGGCACTGGAGGTGGGTTTCTTCCAGCAAGAGATCGCCGACGCCGCCTACCGCTACCAGCGGGAGATCGACGAGCGACGCCGCATCATCGTCGGGGTGAACGAGTTTGCAGCGGACGAGCCTCTGCGCGTGCCCCTGCTGAAGATGGACCCGCACGGCTATGAGCGCCAATGCGCCCGCATGGAAGAGACGCGGGCAACCCGAGACAGCGCAGCCGTGGGCCAGGCGCTCGACCGGCTTCGCGTCGCCGCGCAGGGCACCGAGAACACGATGCCCTACATACTCGACGCCGTGCGTGTCTACGCCACGCTCCAGGAGATCACGGACGTCTTCCGCGAAGTCTTCGGCCTGTATCGCGAGCCGCTGATCATGTAGACCTGGGGGAAATCCCAAGCCCCAAGTCATCCTGCCGGCACCTGGAGTTGGACCGCCGGCATCCTGCCGGCATCTGGCCCTGCGCCGTCCAAGAAACCAGGTTTTCCAGAAAAAACCTGGTTTCGAGCCGGCATCCGCTCCTACTTATCCATGATCCGTCCCAGCTCCCACAACTCCCGGCTGATCTGCTTGTCGAAGGCCACGGCCTCCTCCAGCGGCGTGAGCACCGCGGCGCTCTTGGCCCATCCGACCATGTGCCCGGCGTTTCCCGCCACCAATTCGCGCACCGCAGCCGCGCCCAGCCGCGTGGCCAGCAGCCGGTCGAAGGCGCTGGGCGAGCCACCCCGCTGGACGTGCCCCAGTTGCGTGAGCCGGACCGAGAACCCTACCTCTTCTTCCCGCTCCCGCAGTTGTTCGACCAGGACCTGGGTCCCCGGCTTCCAACCCTCTGCGACGATGATGATACAGTGCGACTTGCCACGGACGTAGGCACTCTCGACGGTTTGGATCACGTCATCCAGCGTGGTCTCTACCTCCGGGCAGAGTATCATCTCTGCGCCACCGGCGACGCCGCTCGCCATCGCCAGGTAGCCGGAGTGACGCCCCATCGTCTCGATGAGGAAGGCGCGGCTGTGAGACGATGCCGTGTCTTTGATCTTGTCAATCGCATCCAGGATGGTGTTCAGGGCTGTGTCTACCCCGATGGCGATGTCGGTTCCGTTGATGTCGTTGTCAATCGTGCCGGGGATGCCGATGGTCGGGAACCCCATGCGCCAAAGCTCCAGCGCGCCGGTCAAAGAGCCGTTGCCGCCGATGACGACCAGTCCGTCTATGCCGAAGCGGTTGAGGCTGCGCAGGGCCTCTTTCCGGCCTTTCTCGGTTCGGAACTCTGGGCAGCGGGCTGTGCCCAACATCGTCCCGCCGTGCCCGATGATCCCGCTCACCGTGCGCGCTTCCATTTCGTCGATCTCGCCGTCTATGAGGCCGGCGTAGCCCCGGCGAATGCCCATCACCTCCAACTCCAGGTAGAGCCCCATGCGCACCACGGCGCGGATGCACGGGTTGAGCCCTGGGTTGTCCCCTCCGCTTGTCAGCACACCAATGCGTTTCACGTCAGACTCCTTGCTGTTGTAGTGACACCGTGTGTTGCTGTTCTTTTCAGCCACTGGCGTGACTAAAGACCTGACAGGTTTTGGATACCGGTTTCTTGGCGTAGATGTTGTTCCAAACGGTGATTCCTTTTATCCCAAGGGCCTCCTTAAAAACCTGTCAGGTCTACCTGTACGGCGTCTGCTCCGACGAGAGCGGTCAATCGCTGCATCAGCTCGGGGCAGAAGTGTGTCGTGTCGTTGGGAAACCCCAACTCGACGGGCTTCCCGGTGCCGCCGGTGAGGCGGATGACGAACTGGTCCTGGCCTGCGTGCTTGACCAGCAGGCTGTGGATCTGTCGCAGCGCCTGCACGTCGTGCGTCTGCTCCCCGGTGCGGACCAGGGTGACGTGGACCGTGCGGGCCCCGTGCGGCACGGGCTGCCTCCTGGAGCGTGTCTCGGCCGGAGCCTGAGGGCGCGTGGGCAGGTCGGGTGGCTCCGGCGGGGGTGGGGGAGGTTCAGGTGGACGGCCTTGGACGGACGGCACTCCGCTGGCGTCGCGGGCCTCGCTACGAACTGTCTGTGCATGATTGTGAGCCGAGGGCATGGCCACCTCGTCGGGGGACTTGGCCCAATTGCACAGAAGGCTGGGCTCGTCGCGCCGCCCGGCGTCCACCTTGCCGTTCACGACCAGGATGCGCTCCGGTTGCCACAGGTCCTTGGTCTTGCTCCACGCGCGGGGGAACACGATGACGTCGCACGTGCCCTGCAGATCCTCCAGGGTCACGAACGCCATCTCATCCCCCTTCTTCGTCGTGTGGCGACGGACCCGCTGCACCATCCCGGCCACGACCACCTGCTGGCCGCTTCTCCCGCTGCTCAGGGACCCGGCGTAGGCGGTGACGACGTCCTGCAGCCTGGTCAAGACCTGCGCCAGGGGGTGCTCCGAGATGTACACGCCGACCAGGTCCTTCTCCCACGCCAGGATCGTCTTCTGCGGCACGTCTTGGGCTTCGGACAGCGAGGGCAGCAGCGTCTCCGCGGCGGACAGGGACACGCCGGTGCTCTGGCCGAACAGGCTCATCTGCCCCACTTCCCGCGCCCGGTGCAGACTGGCGCTGAGCCCGATGACGTGCTCCACAATCGGGAGCAGCTGGGGGCGCGTGCCGAAAGCGCGCAAGGCCCCCACCTTGATCAGGCTCTCCAGCGCCCGCCGGTTGACCTGCCGCAGGTCAACGCGGCGACAGAAGTCGTCCAGTTCACGGAACGGGCCGCTCTCCTCTCGGGCAGCCATGATAACCTCGACCGGTCCCTCACCCACGTTCTTGACCGCGCCCAGCCCGAAGCGGATTGCGTCCTCCTGATCCCCGGCTTCCGGCTCCCGGCCCCCGACCCCGGGCGTCTGGCCCCTGGCCTCAATCGTGAAGTCCAGGCCAGAGCCGTTGACGTCGGGCGGAAGGACCTCGATGCCCATGCGGCGGCACTCGGCGATGAGGATGCCCACCTTCTCGGTGTTGTGCCGCTCGACCGTCAGCAGCGCGGTCATATACTCGACGGGATAGTTGGCCTTGAGGTATGCCGTCTGGCACGTGAGCACGGCGTAGTCGGCGGCGTGCGCCTTGTTGAAGCCATAGCGGGCGAAGTACTCGATGTCGCCGAAGATCGCCTCGGCCGTCTCGCGCGGCATGTGGCTGTGCTCCACGGCACCCTTCACGAACGTGGCCCGGTGCTCGAGGAGCGCGGCTTTCTTCTTCTTGCTCACGGCACGCCGGACCAGGTCGGCCTCGGATGCGGTGTAGCCGGCGATGTCGGTCAGCGTGCGGATGATCTGTTCCTGATAGACGATGATGCCAAAGGTCTCTTCCAGGATGGGTTCCAGGCCGGGATGGCGGTACTCGACCGCCTTGCGGCCGTGCATGCGGTCGATGTAGTCGTCGATGTGCTCCATCGGGCCGGGGCGGAACAGGCTTATGGCGGCGATGATGTGCTCGAACTTGTTCGGCTGCATCTTCATGAGCACGCGCCGCATCCCAGCGCCCTCCACCTGGAACAGGCCCATCACGTCCCCGCGCGAGAGCAGGTCGTAGATGACCGGGTCGCCGGTTGGGATGGTCTCCAGGTTCAGGCCCACGCCGTGCCGCTGGCGGATCAGCTCGCAGGCGCGGCGCATGATGGTCAGCGTGGAGAGGCCGAGGAAGTCGACCTTCAGCAGCCCCAGCTCCTCCAGTTCCTCCATGGTGTACTGCGTGACCGTGCCGATCTCGTCATCCCCACCCCCGCGCGTGGGCCGGTGCAGCGGCGCGTACCGGACCAGGGGCACGTCGGAGACGATGACGCCGGCGGCATGGGTGCTGGCGTGGCGCACGGTCCCCTCCACACCCCGGGCGGTGTCGATCAGCCGCCGGATGTGTTCCTGCGTCTCGTACTGCTCTCGCAGCTCGGTCACTTCCGCCAGCGCGCCCTTGAGCTTGACCTTTGGGCCACCCGGCACCAGGCGCGCGACGCGGTCCACCTCGTTCAGGGGGTAGTCGAGCGCTCGTCCCACGTCGCGGATGGCGGCCTTGGCCCCCATCGTGCCGAACGTGATGATCTGGGCCACCTGGTCGCGCCCGTACCGCTCGACCGTGTAGCGGATCAGGTCCGCCCGCTGGTCGTCGGGATAGTCCAGGTCGATGTCGGGCATCGTCACCCGGCCCAGGTTCAGGAAGCGCTCGAAAATCAGCCCCTGGTGCAGCGGCTCCAGGTTGGTGACGCCGAGGCTGTAGGCGACGATGGAGCTGGCTCCCGACCCGCGCACGTTCCACCAGATGTTCCGTTCCTGGGAGAAGCGGCACAGGTCCCACACGATGAGGAAGTAGGTGTCGAAGCCCATGCGGTGGATGATGTCCAGCTCGTAGTCCAGCCGCTGGCGAATCTCCGGCGTGACGCTCTCGTATCGCCGCGCCACTCCTTCCTCGCACAGGTGGCGCAGGTAGGATTGCGCGTCGTGACCATCCGGCACCTCGAAGGGGGGCAGGTGGTAGTGGCCGAACTCCAACTCCAACTCGCACTGGTCCACGATGCGCAGCGTGTTCGTCAGCGCCTCGGGCACCTCGGAGAAGAGACGCGCCATCTCCTCGGTGCTCCTCAGGTAGTAGCTGTCGCCATCCATGCGCATGCGCTTCGGCTCGTTCGTCGTCTTGCCCGTCTGGATGCACAGCAGCACGTCGTGGATGCTGGCCTGCTCTTGCCGGGCATAGTGCACGTCGTTGGTCGCCACCAGCGGCAGGTCGAACTCGCGGGCCAGGGCGATCAACTGGCGGTTGACCTGCGCCAGCTCGGGGATGTCGTGTTCCTGGATCTCCAGGTAGTAGCGCCCGGGGAAGACGTCGCGATGCCAGCCGACGACGTCGCGCGCGGCGTCGATCTGTCCGGCGATGATCAGGCGCGCGATCTCTGAGGAGCCACACCCGGAGAGTACGATCAGCCCCTCGGCGTGCTCGGCCAGCAGTTCCCGGTCGATACGGGGCTTGTAGTAGAAGCCCTCCAGTTGGGCAACGGTCGCCAGCTCCATCAGGTTGTGGTAGCCGGCGTCGTTCTGTGCCAGGAGCACCAGGTGGTAGGGCCTGCGGTCGCGCTGCGCGTCTCGATCCCGGCAGCTCCGGGGGGCCACGTACGCCTCCATGCCGATGACGGGCTTGATGCCCGCGGACCGGCACGCTTTGTAGAATTGGACCGCACCGAACATCACGCCGTGGTCGGTGAGGGCCAGCGCGGGCATGCCCAAATCGGCGGCGTACTGGGTCAATTCCTGGCAACTGCTGAGGCCGTCGAGCAGCGAGTATTCGCTGTGCACGTGGAGGTGGACAAACTCGGCCATCGCCGGACATTATACCACACCAAGCGTCAAACCTCCAACGTCAAACGTCAAACGTCAGCCGTCAAACGTCGTGTGTCAAACGTCAAACGTCGTGCGTCAAACGTCAAACGTCGTGCGTCAAACGTCAAGCTTCATTGACAACGTCGCGCGCCATCACGCAACACGCAATACGCAACACGCAACCCGTCGCCGACTTGGCGGGCGCGTCAAGGGGTGTTACAATTACCATCTGATTCGCTATTCGCTATTCGCAATTCGCCATTCGCATTTGGAGGCTCCACCATCGCGACCCGACGCATCACCAACACGACGGCCTATCGCTACCCCCGCGAGCGGCTCATACTGGCGCTGACCCTGCTCTTGGTGCTCGTTGTCATCGCGGCGACCGCCACGGCCACCGTGTGCCTGAGCGCCGTCTTCATCCTCGTCATGGTGCTAGTCTCCTACGCCTATACCCGCTCGCACCACAAGGCGCTCCTGCAGCGCGCCCAGCGGGTCGCGCCCCGGTCCGCGCCCGTCCTGGCCGGGCTCGTGGCCGAGAGCGCCGCCCGGCTGCAGGTGGACGACGTGCAGGTCTTCGTCGCCCCCGTCAACACGCTCAACGCCTACACCTTTGGGCTGCTGGCCCCGCAGGTCGTGGTCCTCAACGCGCCGCTCCTGCGGGTGATGGACGCGGACGAGATGCGCTTCGTCGTGGGCCACGAGCTGGGCCATGTGCGCCTGGGCCACACCTGGCTCAACTCCCTCGTCGGGGGGATGGCGGGCATTCCCAGCCCCTTCTTCGCCTCGGCCATACTGGCCATGGCTTTCCTGTGGTGGAACCGGGCCTGCGAGTACTCGGCCGACCGGGCCGGGATGCTGGCCTGTGGCAGCCCGCGCAAGGCCATCTCGGCGCTGATCAAGCTGGCGGCCGGGCCGGACGCCCGCACGCGGGCCGGGCTGGCGCGCGCGCTGCAGCGCATCGAGGCTGAGGACGACTACGCCCTGAGCAACCTGGGCGAGGCCCTGTCCACCCATCCCATGACGGTGCGCCGGATCGAGGAACTGCGCCGCTACACCGCCTCGGCCGAGTACCGCCGCCTCCAGCCGCTCGTGGACCGGAACGTGGCTGGTGGGTAGCGGAGACGAAGAGACAGGGGGACAAGGGGACAAGGGGACACGGGGACAAGGGGACAAGGAGACACGGGGACGGGACTTCATCGCCTCGTAGGAGCGGGTCTTGTACCCGCCCGGTGCCGGTCTCGCGCCTGCCCCGTCGCTCTGTAGGGGCGGGTCTTGTACCCGCCCGGTGCCGGTCTCGCGTCTGCTTGGTCATCTCGTAGGGGCGGGTCTTGTACCCGCCCGGTGCCGGTCTCGCGCCTGCCCCGTCGCCCTGTAGGGGCGGGTCTTGTACCCGCCCAAGAAGCACTCGCAAGGAGAGACACGCATGCGACAAGCTGAACTGCACGCCCCCGAGGACATCCGCCTGATCGACGCGCCGCGTCCCGAACCGGGGGCGGACGAGATCCTGATCCGGGTCGCCCGCGTCGGCGTCTGCGGCTCCGACCTGCACGCCTACCACGGCCGGCATCCCTTCATCGACCTGCCCGTCGTCCCGGGCCACGAGTTCGCCGGCACGGTCGCGGCGGTGGGGGCCGGCGTGGCGGACTTCGTCCCCGGCCAGCGCGTCACCGTCGAACCGTCCCTCGTCTGCGGCACCTGCTACAACTGCACCCACGGGCGCTACAACATCTGCGACAGCCTGCGCGTCATCGGGTGCCAGACCGTCGGCGCCATGGCCGACTACATCGCCGTACCCGCCTGCAAGGTGCTCGCCCTGCCGGATGGGATGACGTGGGACCAGGCCGCCATGGTCGAGCCGCTGGCCGTGGGCGTCCACGCCGTGCGCGTGGCCCAGTTCGCGCCCGGCGCGAACGTGCTGGTGCTGGGCGCGGGCACCATTGGCCTGATGACCTTGCAGGCCGCCCGGGCCGCCGGTGCCGGCCAGGTGATGATCAGCGACCTGCTCCAGGACCGGCTCGACCTGGCCCAACGGCTGGGCGCCGATCACGCCGTCAATCCCCAGGCCACGGACCTGGCGCAGGCGCTGGAGGAGGCCTTCGGGCCCGACCGGGCTGACGTCATCATCGAGTGCGTCGGCGTCGCCGCCACGGCTCGCGAGGCCGTCCGGGTGGCGCGCAAGGGCACCCGCATCGTGCTCGCCGGCGTCTTCGAGGAGGAGGTCCCGCTCAGCCTGGACCTGGTGCAGGACCGGGAGCTGGAGCTGGTGGGCACGCTGATGTACGCCGGCGACGATTTCTCCACCGCTCTGGCGCTCGTGCGCGACGGCAAGGTGGACGTCGATTCCCTCATCTCGCACCGCTTCCCCCTGGCCCAGGCCGCCGAGGCCTTCGCCACCGCCGACGACCGCCGCCACGCGCTCAAGGTCTTGATCGAGGTCGGGAACTGAGGACCGTGTTGCGTGATGCGTGCTCCGTGTTGCGTGTTGCGTGATGGCGCGCGACGTTGTCTATGAAGCTTGACGCACGACGTTTGACGCTTGACGCTTGACGTTTGACGGTCGACTTCGGACCCCCGACTTCCGACTCCGGACTTCTCCCGGGTGTTCGAAGCAGAACACGCGGATATAAAGGGAGCGGCAGGGCAAGCGGA
>CAZYSK010000149.1:0-8492 GCA_964649415.1 uncultured Anaerolineales bacterium | reverse complement strand
AGGGCTGACCAAATCCAGCTTGATGGGGGAACTGGCCCCTCTGGTTACATTGCCGGTGTATCAACTGGCACTACCTTTCACAACACAAGCCTGGCGCGAGATGATGCTATGCGATGACTTAACCGGTACGACTTTGTGAGACTTTGTCCGGTATGACTTTATGAGACTTGACAGTTCTTTGCATCTTCACTCCTCTTTTGACGAAAAGAGTGTTGAACATCTTAAGGGAGGTTCGTCATGGTAAGAAATGTCTTCTTGAACCCAGATGAAAGTCGGCTTCGTGCCGGCTGGCGAATATTGATTTTCCTTGTTGTCCTGATTGCGATGACGAGAATCTTCAGTATCGCCATGGTAAGAGCTTTTCCAGCAGAGGGCGGTACCTGGGTATGGTGGGTCAGGTATGGAATTGTAGTAGTAACAAGCTGGACCTTGGCCGTCTGGATCAACCGAAGATACACTGACAAACGATCCTTTGGATCCCTGGGACTGGCATTTGGTGGTTTAGCAATGAAGGATTTTTTCGTCGGGCTCATTCTCAGTGGCCTAATGGTTGGGGTTGTTTTCACAATCCTTTTGATTTCTGGATTGCTTGAGATCCAAGAGATTAGCTGGACAGACGGCGGAATCCCACCGATACTGGAAATTGCCTTGTTTTTCTTGGGAATTGGTTTAGCGGTGGGATGGTCAGAGGAATTGCTGTTTCGTGGTTACCTACTCCAAAATCTAAGGGATGGAATTGGTACATTCTGGGCTGTTGCGATAATGTGCGTATTTTACGGGATTGTTCACATGACTAACCCGGACAGCACATGGCTGGCCGGGGTGGTGATCTCTATTTTCGGGTTTTTGCGGGTATTCCCCTGGCTTCGCACAGGTCAACTCTGGCTGGGGATAGGAATGCATGCTGGTTGGAATTTCTTCCAGGGTCCTATCTTTGGCTTTGGAGTTAGTGGCTACAGTGCTGAAACACTTATCAAGCAGAATGTCTTGGGACCAGACTGGATTACAGGGGGATCTTTTGGGCCGGAAGCAGGAGTTGTTGGAATACCGGCTCTTCTTGTTGGCCTGATTGCTGTGTACCTGTGGACTGTCAAAAGGCAGGAAGGTGCGCCCCGTCCCTACTCCACCTCTGAGAGGGGCGGTTGGAAAAGTACCAAGTGATCGTAAGATGTCTGGCAACTCGCTGGCCGCCTACTGTACTCACGTACGGTTCGAGGTGGCAGGGGATGGAAAGCGGGATATGGTGTGGGTGATTGAGGCACTCTCAGAGGAAACGGAGAGTAAACGAGCTGCTCCGCCTACGTTCTGGGTGCCATCCTCTGACCCTACCAGCGGATGGCTTGATCGCCGCCGCTGATGCGCAGCGTTATCTGCCAACAGTGCTAACGACTAGCTTCAAGGAGGATCCAAGAAATGCCTAATTCAATCAGAACCACCTTCGTGAAGCTACACCGTCTGGTGATCCTATTGAGCCTGGTCACATTACTCAGCGGAAGACTGGCCCTGGCCCACGTAGGCCTGACCGCGCCAGACACGGACGCACTCTCGACATCGCTGTCGCAGCCGGAGGGGCCGACCGACCCCGTCGAACTGGAAGCCTTTTTTGATGACTTCATGGTGACGCAGATGGAGGAGCACCACGTTGCTGGAGCGGCAGTGGCTGTCGTCAAAGAGGGAGCGCTGTTCTTCGTCAAAGGCTACGGTTACGCCGACGTGGAGAATGGCGTGCCCATCAATCCCGAAACAACGCTCTTTCCCCTCGCTTCAGTCACTAAGCTGCTCATATGGACAGCCGTGATGCGGCTTTCCGAGCGGGGAATGGTCAACCTGGACGAGGACGTGAACACGTATCTCGACTTCGAGATCCCGGACACATACCCTGGCCAGCCAGTCACCCTCAGGCACCTGATGGCACACACGGCGGGATTCGAACAACAGATGTATGGAATGTTTCCATCAGATCTTGAAGATGTGATGCCATTGGGAGAGTGGCTGGCCGGAAACGTTCCGGCGCGGGTGTTCCCGCCGGGCGAGGTTACAGCCTATTCCAACTACGGAGCAGCGCTGGCAGGTTACATCGTCGAACGGGTGTCGGGCATGCCCTATCATGAGTACATTGAGAGATATATCTTGGAACCCCTGGGAATGGAATACGCATCCGTGCGGCGACCAGTGCCCGATTATCTGGCTCCCCATATGGCGCGCCAGTATCGGTTTGTAGACGGCGCGTTTGAGGCTGGAGACCCTGGGTGGAGTAACGTCCCGCCGGCAGGGTCGGCCAGCGCCAGTGCCACAGATATGGCGAAGTTTATGATCGCGCACCTCCAAGACGGGCGCTACGGTGGTGCCTGTATCCTCGAGGAAGCGACCGCACAGCAAATGCATAGCCATCTGTTTGCTAACGACGAACGGCTCAACGGCTTTGCCTATGGCTTTGTCGAGTCAAACCGAAATGGGCAATGGATTATCGGGCATGGTGGCGGCACAAGCCTAGTAAGCAGTTTGCTCGTGCTATTCCCAGCGCATGACTTGGGACTATTTGTGGCCTACAACAGTATGGGATTTACAAAGTCGCTGCTGGAAAAGTTTGTAGACCGTTACTATCCTGCGCCCGACCCCGCTGCCGTCGAGCCGCCAGCAGATTTCTCGCAGCGCGCTGATCGCTTCGTCGGTAGCTACAGGGACAATACCTGGTCGTACACCACAGTAGAGAAGGTGGCGGTTCTGCTCATGCCGGTTACTGTGAGAGCCAGCGGTGACACACTGCTCTTTATGGGGATGCCGTTTGTGGAAGTCGAGCCGCTGGTCCTCCGGCGGGTCGGTGGCGACGAGTTATTGGTCTTTCGCGAGGATAGTGAGGGCCATATCACGCATATGTTCCTCAGTAGCATAGTCCGTTTGGTGTTCGAAAAACTGAAATGGTACGAAGCGCCAGGATTCCACAAAACGTTGCGGATCACTAGCTTGGTGCTCTTCGCGTCGTTTCTCATCGCTGTGCCAGTCAGTTTCTTCATCAGTCGCCACCGGGAGGATGCTGCCAAGCCAACACCCCGTTTGGCCAGCTTAGCGCGCTGGGCGTTGATAGTTATTGCGATATTGGCTATCTTGTTCGATCTCAGTTTTGAGCAGGTTTTCAGTCTTGAAGACATCGCGGCGGGTGACGTTGCACTCTTGAAGACATTGCTGGTCATTCCGATTCTTATGACCGTCCTAACCGTCGTCCCGGTCGTTTTCACAGGGCTGGCGTGGAGGAACGGGTACTGGTATCTCAGCGAACGAATACACTATATGATGGTGACGCTAGCTGCGGTTGCATATATCTGGTTCCTGAACTATTGGAATCTGCTGGGCTGGCGATTCTAATCTGGCCTCCCGTGGGAAGATACCGTGGCTTTTTGTCAACCTCGCTTGGGCAGCAGAGTTGTCTGTGGTTGTGTCATCCGGGGCAAACCCGGCGCAAGTGAACTCAAGCGTTAGCGCGCCGGACCGATACAATGCGGGAGAAATCTATGAGAAAATGGCTGGCTTTCCTACTAGCGGTGATCGTTTTGGCAGTCACACACGAAGGCACACACGCAGCTGTTGCAGCATTCTACAATGAATATGAGGCCTTTCACATACGACCCCTGGGATTCGAAGTAACATTCAGGACACCAGTGAGCGAAAGAAGCGGTGTCCAATGGGCTTTCATCTCGGGTGCAAGCAATCTGGCGACATTAACGGTGGGCTACTTGCTGTTATTGGTTGGTCACAGGTTTGTTCATTCCCGCACCGTTTTTTGAAGATGGGAATCTATTACTTGACGATGTTGTCGTTACTTGTTGATCCTTTCAATCTATCCATTGGACCATTCATCTACGGAGGGGAAGCTAATGGGATTGCCGTAGGCCTAGACGTCAACCGATATGTTATCCAAGGTCTCTCTTTCCTGGTGTTACTTGTAAATCGAGAGCTCGTGGCGCAGAAGTTACTTCCAACGTACGGTGTAAGGACGAGGCATCCTCTGTTTCGACCCTGGTTAGAATTGGCGCATCAGGCCTGAGAGTGCGACGTACATCGTGTCAATGTCTAGGAAACAGCGCGCTAACAGGCGCGTGGAGCCGACCGGTGCTGAGCGCGGCGCTTTCCAGGCGATCTGTGGGAGAGGCTGGTTGCGCGAGCGAGGTCGGTTATCCGGTCAGTCCCGGCAGCTCACGTGTGGACCGTTAGCCTGCAGAATGTAGGAAAAGGATCATCCAAATGAGGCCACGACATAACAAAAGAGCACAGATGTTCTCTGGTAAGGGACTTGCTTTCCAAGCTGCAATCGTGCTCCTCTTGGTTGGATTGCTCGGTGGTGGCTGCAGAGTAGGTCCGACTCGACTGGATTCGGAGATAATCTCTCTGGACGATACGTGGAGTCAGTATGTCAACTACCGGCTGAGTTTCTCGATCCGGTTCCCGAAGATGATGATGGCACAGCATGGATCGTGCAAGTGGAAAACAGACGATGGTGACCATTCATATAGACCCGAACCAGCACTCGTTCCAGTAAGGATCTTTGAGGATACCAGCGTTGTGTACATCGCCCCTGAGTATTACTACGAGCTCTCTGAAGAAACCTGCAACGACGGGCGATGCTATTACGCTGAGTGTACCAAGGTGATGAACACACTGCCCTTGCTGCAGGATTCTGAGAGCCTCTATCAGCAGATGTGGAGGTTTGTAGTGGAGGAGGTTCATGGCGATGAGGAGCTCGATGAATTCATCAAGTCTCGCTATGGATCAGGATGCAGGTTGGGAGAGAAGGTGCCTGCTGGGCAGGAAGGCGTTTACGAGGTTGGGATTGAGGAGGAAGGAGGGAGAGAGACAGAATGCCCGCATTTGCACTGGACATACGCATCGGGATTCGAGGTTCGACATTGTGAAAACGCGAATAAGGCCATAGCGATGTACCTGAATGGGTATTCGACGTTTCTGGGGGACGAGCGAGGGTTTGTGACGTACGATGAGGAGATGCGGGACAGCTTCAGGTGTGCGGTTCGCTGAGTGGTGCCGTAATTCAAAGGAATGCCCCTCCCAACACACAACGAGTATTCCGTCCCAGGACGACATAGACGCGCTGGGTGGGGGCAAGACCGTCCGGGACTGGGAGGCGCGCTTCGAGCTGGCCTACGAGAAGTGCAAGGACGAGAACGTCACGCTGGTGGGCGGCGTCGCGCCGACCGCCGAGCGCTTCGCCCGCTACCTGCGGCGGACACACCGCGTCTATCCCAAGGACCTGTGGCGAACCCAGATCATGACGCTGGGCAGCGTGCCAGGCATCAACACGCGCTATAAGCCGGCGCTCACCGCGCTCTACGGGCCGGTCACGATTCGGGAGATATACGGTACCACCGAGGGTATGTTCGGCCAGCAGCGCGACGAGCGCCGGGCCTGGGTGCCCAACTACGACCTGTTCTTCTTCGAGGTGCAGACGAGGTCGGGCGTCAAGATGTTGCACGAGATGCGGCCCGGTGAGATAGGCAGCCTGGTCGTCTCAACCCCCATCCTGCCGCGCTACAAGATCGGGGATACGATCTTGGCCTTCCGCCCACCATACTTCCGTTGCATTGGCCGGGACCGGTGGTGGACCCCGCTGCGCTACGCCTGGGACGAGTTCATGACGCTCAACCTGGGGCAATTATGAATCGATCTGTCTGGCTGGTGCCAGATACTACCCCAAGAACTTCTGGTAGGAAGGTCTAGCTGCGGCGGACGATGCCTCTTTGCCAGGCATAGACGGCGGCCTGTGTCCGGTCGGCGAGGTGCAACTTGCTCAAGATGTTGCTGACGTGCCCCTTGACGGTGTACTCGCTAATGATCAGTTGCCTGGCAATTGCGCTGTTGTTCAACCCATTGGCGATCAATCTGAGAATCTCGATCTCGCGGTTGGTCAGATCAACGAATGGGTTCAGCGCGTCTTTTCTGGCGCCGCGCAGCTCTTGGATGACGCGCGCTGCCACCTGAGGATGCAGTGTAGGCTCGCCGAGAGCCGCCTTTCGGACGGCCTCGGCCAGCTCTTCCATCTTGACGTCCTTGAGGACGTATGAGAGCGCACCAGCTTGCAGGGCCGGGAAAATGTGCTCGTCCTCGTGATACGAGGTCAGCACGACGATTTGTGTGCGCGGACTGATGTTCTTGACCTGCCGCGTTGCCTCCACGCCGTCCATGCCGGGCATGATGAGGTCCATCAGTACCACATCGGGGACGTGCTCCTCTGCTAATTGAACTGCCTGGGCACCCGTTTCGGCTTCTCCGACAATCACAAATTCATCGCAGGTCTCCAAAAACGCCCGCACCCCTCGGCGCACGATCTCGTGATCGTCCACGAGCAGGACTGTGGTGGGATTACTCAAGATACTTCTCCTTGCTTTCCAGCGACTCGCCGACGGATACGGTGAACGAGAGGCACGTTCCCTTGCCGGTCACGCTCTCGACCTCGAGCGTGCTTCCAAGCGCGCTTGCCCGTTCCCGCATCGAGCGCAGTCCGAAACCGTCTCGCATTTTGTCGGGGTCGAATCCGATCCCGTCGTCGCGGATCGTACACGTTACATCGAGCCCGGTGTAGATCAGATCGATCTCGGCGCTGCGAGCTCGGCTGTGACGGGCAATGTTGGCCAGCGCTTCCTGCAAGATGCGGAATGCTGCCTGCTCGATGTCCAGGGGGAGCGATCGCTCCCCCTGGACGCGTACCTCTAGCTCGATCCCGCTCTGCCGCGACCAGTCTGTGGCATACTCGCGTACCGCGACGGCCAGCCCTTTGCCCTGCAACGCCACCGGACGCAGTTCCTGGATGAGATGAGTCAATTCTTGCCGCAATTCGTAGGTCAGACGCTCGGCCTCTTCGACGTGAGGCTCTGCCGCCTGCGGGTCGCGCTTGAGCAGCGCTTTTGTCGCGCTCAGTTGGGCTGCCGCCGCAAAGGCTTGCTGCTTGACGCTGTCGTGCAGGTCGCGCGCCAACCGGTTTCTCTCTTCCACTATGGCCAATTCGCGGCGTGTATCCAGCAGGTGTTGGAGTTGATGGGCCATGTGGTTGAGGCGTTGGGCCAACTGTCCTAGCTCGTCTCCCGTTGGGTCGTCGACAAACACGGTGAAATCGCCCTGACTCCACGCCAGGGTAGCCGTGGCAAGGCGGTTGAATCTGTGTACCAGGCCGCGTGCAGCCAGGGAACCAAAGACCGTGCCGATCAGTCCGGCGATCAGTGTCAGGGGCAACAGGCTGAGGCCAAGGATCTGGAACAGCTCGCGCAGACGTGCCATCGCCGTGGGAAGTGCGATGAATCCAGCCAACACCCCCAGGACGCGCTCGTGATCGGCGTCCCATATCGGCGCGGCCACCACTAATTGATTGTCTGGTCTGACGATCGTGTGCAGGCATTCTGTATTCTCTTGGCCTGCCAGCGCAGCCCGGAGGGGCTCCGCCAATCCGGGAAAGGTTCGTGGATCGAGCGGTTGACCGATGGCACCGGATGCCACGAAATCGGATGGGCTTGCGGCCAGCAACAGACCATCATGCCCGACCACCAGCAGCCCATCCGTTTCGTCGATGTTGAACCCTATTGAGCCAGGTCCGGGTCTGATGCGATTAAGCCAGTTGGCAACGCCCGCATAGTCTGGTGGTGATGCAGTCAGGTAGGGCCGTAATTCCCATGCGTAGTCGACGACGGTCGACTCGATGAGTTGCGCCGGCAGGATGCCGCTGTTGATCAGATACGCGAGCCCGCCGATCCATAACCCATAGAGGACCAGTTCCATGACCAGCAGTGTGGCTACGGTCACGCCGGTATAGCTCAGCGTCAGCTTCCAGCGAAGCTGGCGGAAGCGGTTCGAGAGAAGAGCGTGAATGTCCACAGACGTATTATAAGGGAACGAGATCGCTTGGCAAAACGTGGTCCGTCAGTCCGCCATCCATTGGCGGGCCACGTTGGCCTTGTGAGTGGCCCACAAGAACAACACCAGGGAGGCCCCAAAGACGAATGACCACACGACGAAGTGGACATCGATCCCCGTTTCGGCGAGCGTCCGCATATCAAACTTGCCCGCCACGTCCGACCACCAGTACGCGAAATTGAATACGTCCGTGACCGCATGGGCAATGATGCTCGGGATCAACGAGCCCGCGGCATAGGCCAGAATCCCAAACAGCGCGCCCAGTGCAAAGAGATGCAAGAGAAGCGGCGGCGCCCACGCCTGGTTGAGGTGGAGCAGGAGGAACATGAGCGACGTGATCGCGATCGCCACTCCGGGGCCGTAGCGCTTCTCCAAAGGGACCTGCATATATCCCCGAAAGCCGATCTCTTCACAGATGCCTGCCACCAACGCAGACATGACGATGAACGTCCAGGCGGCCCAGAGCGGTATGTCGTCAAAACCGAATCCCTGGGCGAACAATTCGGCGGGAAACTCGACGATACGAAATGTCAGCACGAAGCTGGACTGTGAGACAACCACAAAGAGCATCGCCGCCGCCA
>CAZYSK010000148.1:0-8818 GCA_964649415.1 uncultured Anaerolineales bacterium | reverse complement strand
ACACTGGTCCGGGCAAGCGTCTCAGGGCCAATAATCAGTCTGGCCTCCGGTGTCGCGACCGTAATCGTCATAGGCCTGCTATATCTCCTGCGCCGGGGACACGTTCGACTCACCGGCATATTGCTGTCACTTGCAGTCTGGGGGGTCTTCACCGCCCCGATATACGCCTTCGACGGTATCCGCGATACAGCTATGACCGGCTACTTCTTCACCCTCGTGATGGTCAGCCTGATGCTGGGGGGGCGGGCCCTGTTCTCCTTCAGTCTGTTGAGTGCTTTGTCAACGGTCGGCGTATTCTACGCAGAGCAGAATGGGATCATCACCACCTCCATTACGAATCCCATCCATCCGATTGATCTCGTCACGGTGCTGGCCACGCTGGGCGCGACAGCGCTGCTGTCGCACGCCACCGTCCGCAGCATCGCCGAGGGATACGAGCGTGCCCGGCGTAACGAACGCGCCTTGACCGAGAGCAACCGCCAACTCCAGGAAAGCCGCGCCGCGCTGAAGGAGCACGCTGAGCGCCTGATACGGCGCTCTATCCAACTGGAGGCCGCTGCCGAAGTCGGCCGCGCAGCGACGACCATCCTGGACACCGACCAATTGATCCACGAGACCGTCGAGTTGATTCGCCGGCGATTTGGCCTCTACCACGTGGGGCTGTTCCTGGTAGACGAGAGCGGCGAGTGGAGCGTGTTGCGGGCGGCCACCGGGGAAGGTAGTTGCCAGATGCCGGTGGATGGGCTCTGGCTGAGGGTGGACGAGACCAGCGTCATAGGGCGTGTCACCAGCCTGGGTGTGCCCTGCGTGGTGAGCGGTGTATCGGCCTGCGACCAACGGACAGAAACAATGGACCCCCCGCCACAGACCCGCTCGGAGATGGCCCTGCCCCTGCGGGCG
This sequence comes from uncultured Anaerolineales bacterium, assembly GCA_964649415.1. Lineage (GTDB taxonomy): Bacteria > Chloroflexota > Anaerolineae > B4-G1 > B4-G1 > CAZYSK01. Next base: position 7,918 of record CAZYSK010000148.1, on the reverse strand, counting down.
CGGGGGCGCGTTATCGGGGCGCTGGACGTGCAGACCACGGAGCCGGACGCATTCAGCGACGATGACCTGGCGGTGTTTCAGATAGCGGCCGACCAGATCGCCGTAGCCATCGAAAACGCGCGGCTGTACAACGCGGCTCAGCAAAAGATCGCGGAGCGCAAACGGACGGAGGAGTCACTGCGGGAGAGCGAAGAGCGCTTCCGTCAGATGGCCGAACTGCTCCCCGAGATCGTGTTCGAAATGGACGCGCGCGGCATCCTTGCGTTCGTCAACCAGCAGGGCTTCAAGATGACCGGCTACACGCAGGAGGACTTCGACCAGGGATTCGAAGGCGTCAACCTGTTCGTGACAGCCGAGCGGGAGACTGCCAGGCAGAGCATTGCTAAGATACTGACAGAGAATTGCTCTGCAAGCTCAGAATACACCGTCCAACGAAAGGACGGCAGCACGTTCCCGGTGGTCACGCGCACCGCGCCCATCGTCCGGGATGGCAAGCCAGTCGGGTTAAGGGGCATTGTGTTCAACATCACCGGGCGCAAGCGAGCGGAGGAACGGCTGGCGCGCTACGCTGCCGAACTGGAACAGGCCAACGAGGAACTCAAGCGGTTCACCTACGTCGCCTCCCATCACCTGCGCGGCCCGCTGGTCAACCTGAAGGGGTTTACGGCGGAACTTCGCGCCGCGCTGGCGGTGGTCGGTTCGGCAACCGTTGGCGCCTTGCCCCATCTAGACACGAACCAGCAACAGAAAGCGATCATCGCCCTCGAGCACGATGTCCCCGAAGCCTTGGGCTTCATAGACGCCTCCGCGAGCGAATTGGACCGCCTGGTCAACGCGATCCAGAAGCTATCGCGTATGAACCAGCGGGAACTCCGTCTCCGGGCAGTCGATGTGGACGCCCTGGTCCAGGCGACGCTGCAGGCTCTGTCCACTCAGCTCCAGGAACGCCAGGCACAGGTCACAGCGGGCCCGTTGCCCGCTGTGGTCGCCGACCGCATCGCGATGGAGCAGATTTGGAGCAACCTGCTGGACAACGCCGTCAAGTACCTCGATCCCAACCGCCCCGGCGTGATCAAGATCACCGCCGAATGCAAGTACGCCGAGACGGCCTTCCACGTGCGCGACAGCGGGCGTGGCATTGCGGAGGACGACATAGACAAGGTGTTCGCCCCCTTCCGCCGCGCGGGCAAGCAGGACGTGCCGGGGGACGGGATGGGCCTGGCCTACGTGCGGACGCTCGTCCGCCGTCACGGCGGGCGCATCTGGTGTGAATCCGAACCGGGCGTGGGCACCACGTTTAGCTTCACCATCGGACACACGATCAGTGCACGCCCGGACCACCGGGTGGGGCCTGCCGAAGCAGACATTGATTGTAAGGCAGAACAGGAGGAATGACCTGATGCCAGTGGTCTTCTGGGTGGATTGTGCCGCATATGCCGTCACTGCGGTAATCGCCATCGTGCTCGGGTTGATGGTGCTGGTGACGAGGCCCAAGTGTACGCTCAACCACCTCTTCGCGCTGTTCGCTCTGGCAGAGGCAACCCGGGCCATCGCGGCGCTACTGGTGCGCATGATGCTACGGCTTCAAGCCGGCAACCCGGCTCTCATGTTAGAACTGCTCATTCTGGCCTTCGCCGTGGCGGAACCAGTCCTGCTGATGTTCGCCGTCCGCTACGTAGGCCGTCGCAGCCGGTGGGCCGACTTGGCCGCGATCCTGGGGCTGGCCGGCCTGGTCGCGATGTCCGTTCCGCTCTTCCGCCATCAACTCGTGTCCAACCCACACTGGGTCTCGGGGCAGGCCTCTCTCTACTACGACGTAGACACCTGGGGACTTGTGAGCGCCGCGGGCCCCGCGGTGTACATGGTCTGGACCGCGATCCTCTTCTGGCGCGACCGCCGCCGGACCCACGAAGCGTACATGGCAGCCGGCCCGCTGGTTATGCTGGCTGGCTTCACTGTGGGCGGGCTGCTCCAACCTCATTTTTCGGTCTCGCCCTTCACGACCACCTTCGGCATCCTCGTTCTCAGCCATGGGATGCTCGACCGGCAGCTTATCAGCCCGTTGCGAAAACTGAACACCGAGTTAGAACACAAGGTGGACGAGCGCACCCATGAACTGGAAGCGGAGCGCAATTTCGTCTCCACCGTCCTCAACACAGCAGGGGCACTGGTGGTCGTCCTCGACGCGCAAGGCCGCATCGTGCGCTTCAACCGCACCTGTGAACAGGTCACGGGTTACTCATTCGACGAAGTACGGGGGCGACACCTGTGGGACCTGCTCCTGACTCCGGAGGATGCAGCATCAGCCCGGGTCGGCTTCGAGCATCCCCAACGCGGCGACTTCCCCAGTAAACGCGAGAGCTACTGTCTGACCAGGAACGGAGAGCGCCGGCTGATCGCCTGGTCAAACAGCGTCCTTCTCGACGATCAAGGCTCCGTCGAGCACGTCATCGGCACCGGCATAGACGTCACCGAGCGAGTGCGGGCAGAGGAAGCGCTGAAGCACAGCGAGGAGAAATACCGCCTTCTGGCAGACAACACCGTGGACTGCATCTGGCTCATGGACATGGACCTGGTGTTCACCTACGTGAACCCTGCGATCCATAGGATGACGGGATACACGCCCGAGGAATGGGTAGGAACCAGGTTGAGCGATCACTGCGACGCGGACAACCTCGGAACGATGGTGGGTAAAGTACGACAGGCGATCAGCAAACTGACAGATAACTCGGGCATCACCTTCGAAACCGCCGTACTGAGTAAGGACGGCGTGCAGATCCCGGTTGAGATCACGGGGAAAGTGCTGCTCGACGAGCAAGGCCGCCCGGTAGGACTTCAGGGCGTCACCAGGGACACTAGCGAGCGCGTCCGAATCGACAGGATTCGGTCACAGGCAGAGAAAGCGCTGAAAGAGCGCGCCGCCCAGTTGGCGCTCATCAACGACGTCGGGCAACAGATCGCGGCCGTGTCGGATCTGGAAAGTGTCCTGGAAAGAACGGTCCAACTGGTGCAGGAGACCTTCGGCTACCACCACGTGTTCCTCTTCACGGTAGACCGCGAGCGGGGGGAAGTGGTGGACGCAGCTATGGCCGGCGCCTATACCGCGCTCTTCCCTAGCGGCATCCGGCAGGCACTGAGCGAGGGAATCATCGGCTGGGTGGCCCGCCACGGCGAGACGCTGTTGACGAACGACGTGAACGCCGACCCGCGCTACGCGGACCCGCTCGCCGAAAGCAGCCGCATAGTCACCCAGTCTGAACTGGCTGTCCCCATCCGCCTGGGCGAGGAAACCGCGGGCGTGCTCGACGTGCAGAGCCCACGCGTCAACGCCTTCGACGAGAACGACGTCATGACCCTGGAGACCCTGGCCGCTCAAATCGCCGTAGCCATCGAGAACGCGCGTCTCTATGGGGCCCTGCAGCGGGAGCTGATGAATCGCAGGCAGGCGGAAGAAAAGCTAAGCTTCGAGAGCGGTTTACTCCGTTCTCTGTTAGGCCATCTCCCGATCTCCGTCTACTTCAAGGATACAGAGGGCCGCCTCCTGCGGGTGAGCGATCACTACATCCGGCAGCGCGGGGCGCCTTCGGTCGCTTCCGTCGATCAAATAGTGGGAAAGACGGACCTCGATCTGTATCCAGAGGAACTTGCCAGGAAGACGATTCAGGACGATAGGCGTGTAATGGAGACGAGAGAACCTGTAGAAGACAAAGAAGAACGTTCAATCACGCCTGAGGGGGACGCAATCTACCTCCAGACAACCAAGGCTCCAATGATCGACGACGCAGGTAACGTCACCGGCATCGTGGGCTTCACCCGCGACATCACCGAGCGCAAGCGTGCGGATGAGCGGTTGCAGCACTACGCTGCAGAACTGGAGCAGGCCAACGAGGAGATCAAGCAGTTCGCCTACATCGTCTCCCACGACATGCGCGCCCCCCTCGTCAACCTCAAGGGCTTCGCCGCCGAACTGCGCGCCGCGCTGGCCGTCGTCGGCGCAAGTCTGATCGAGACCCTGCCCCACCTGGACGAGAAGCAACAGCGCGGCGTCACCCTGGCGCTCCAGGAAGACGTGCCCGAGGCCCTGGAGTTCATCGACGCCGCCGTCAGCCGCATGGACGCCTTCATCAACGCCGTCCTCAAGCTCTCCCGCCTGGGCCGCCGCGAGCTGAAGCTCGATCCCCTGCACACCGAAGCCCTCGTCCAGGCCAGCCTGCAGACGCTGGCTCACCAGCTCAAGGGATGCCAGGTCACCGTGGGCGCACTCCCCGACGTGATCGTGGACCGCACCTCGATGGAGCAAGTCTGGGGCAACCTGCTGGGCAACGCCGTCAAGTACCTCGACCCCAACCGCCCGGGCGTGATCGAGATCACGGCCCAGCGCGCGGATGTTGTGTCCGGCGACGACGAGGCGACCTTCCACGTGCGCGACAACGGGCGCGGCATCGCGCCCGAAGACATGCACAAGGTGTTCACCCCGTTCCGCCGCGCCGGCACGCAGGACGTGCCGGGCGAAGGCATGGGCCTGGCCTACGTGCAGACGCTCCTGCGCCGCCACGGCGGGCGCATCTGGTGCGAGTCGGAACCGGGCGTGGGGACGACCTTCAGCTTCACCATCCCCGGCCATCGCGGGGAAAGCACAGGTACGGACAACGGAGAGGAAGACATGGAACAACACGTGGGTAGTAACCGGTGCACGCGGAGGCATAGCTGATGTCGCTGATCTACTGGATAGACTGTGCAGCATACGCCATCTCCGCAGCCATCGCCCTGGCCCTGACGCTCGTCGTGCTGGGGACGGGTCCCAGGCGCACTCTCAACCGCCTCTTCGCCCTGTTCGTCCTGGCGGAGGCGTGCTGGGCCGTCTCGGCACTCCTGACGCGAACGACCTTGTGGCTTAAGACCGGCAACCCGGCCCGCATACTGGAACTGTCCGTCCTGAGCTTCGCGTTGATCGGGCCGACCCTGCTCATGTTCACCGTGCGCTACGTGGGCCGGCCGCCCCGTTGGGCCAACCGGGCGGCCGCGCTGGGCCTGGCGGCCACAGCCGCGCTCGCCATCCCTCTCTTCCGGCACCAGATCGTCTCCAACCTGCGGCTGGCCGCGGACCTTATCCAGCCCTACTATGACGTCAGTCGCTGGGGCTTCGTACTCTCCGCGCTTCCCGCCGGGTATATGATCGCCTCCCTGGTTCTCTTCTGGCGCAACCGTCACCGGACCCAGGAACTGCACCTGGCCGCAGGTGTATTGATCATGCTGGCCGGATTCATCGGAGGGGGACTGCTTCAGCCGCGCTTCCCGGTCATGTCGTTCACGACGACTATCAGCGTCGCCATCCTCGGCCACGCAATCATCGGCCGGCAGATCCTCAACCCATTGCGCGACCTGAGCGCCGAACTGGAGCAGAAGGTCGAAGCGCGTACCTGCGAACTGGAGGCAGAGCGCAGTTTCGTCTCGACGGTCCTCAACACGGCAGGGGCCCTGGTGGTTGTCCTCGACGCGCAAGGCCACATCGTGCGCTTCAACCGCGCCTGCGAGCAAGTCACCGGCTACACCTTCGACGAAGTACAGGGGCGACATCTCTGGGACATACTCCTGAATCCGGAGGATGCGGCATCAGTCAGGGCCGCCTTTGATCCCTCCCCCCAGAGCGAGTTCCTGAGGGAGCGTGAGAGCTACTGGCTGGCCAGGGACGGGAGACGCCGGCTGATCGCCTGGTCAAACAGCGTCATCCTCGACGATGAAGGCGCGGTCGATTACGTCATCCACACAGGCATCGATATCACCGAGCGCAAACAGGCCGAGGAGAGGCTGCACCGCTCACTGGAGGAAGCGGCCCGGAATCAACGCCTCCTGCTGGCCCTCAGCCGCGCCGCCCAGGCCATACAGCGCGCTCACACGCCCAAGCAGGTGTACCGAAGCATTGGAGACGAGATCGTCAAGCTGGGCCTGCACACTACGGTTTTCACCCTATCCGAAAACCAAACACACCTGGTCGCCGCTCACATGACACTCGAATCAGCTCCGGTGAGCGCGGCAGAGACGCTGGCCGGCCTCTCGGCGCAGGGCTACCGTTTCCCGCTGGAACCAGGTGGCTTCTACGCGCGCGTCATCGCTCAGGGAGAGACGCTCTTCAGCGACGCGGGTGCCGAATCCATCGCCGAAGCGCTGCCCAGACCGGTGCGCCCGTTGGCCGGTCGACTGGTGGCTATGCTCGGCCTTAACCGGGTGATCTACGCCCCACTGACAATCGGAGAAGAGCCCCATGGGCTAATGACAGTCATGGGCGCGGGGCTCACGGAGGCCAACGTGCCAGCGGTCAGCGCCTTCGCCAGCCAGGTCACCATCGCCATCGAGAACGCACGGCTATACCAGTCAGCCCGTCAGGAGATCGCGGAGCGAAAACGGACAGAGGCATCGCTGCGGGAGAGCGAGCAGCGCTATCGCAGCCTGTTCGAGGATTCCCCCATCTCCCTATGGGAGGAGGACTTCTCGGACGCGATGGTCTTCCTCCACAACCTGCAAGGTTCGGGAGTCGATGATCTGAAGGCATATCTCACACATCATCCCCAGGCCGTCGCCCACTGTGGGACGCTGGTCAAGGTGGTTGACGTCAACAAGGCCACGCTGAAGATGTACAAAGCCGCGAGCAAAGAGGAGTTCCGAAACGGGCTGGGCACGGTCTTCGGCGAGGAATCGTATCACACGTTCGTGGACGAGCTTGCTGCCCTGGCCGAGGGCAAGACCCGGATCGGAACCGAGACCACCAATTGCACATTGACGGGCGAGCTTAAGCACATTGCACTGACGCTGCAGGTGGCTCCGGGCCATGAGGACACGCTGTCCAAGGTATTGATCTCCATCGTGGACATGACGGAGCGCAAACGGGCGGAGAAGGCGCTGGAACGACGCGCCGCACAGTTGGCGCTCCTGAGCGACGTCGGCGGACAGATCGCGGCGGTGCTGGACCTGGACAGCCTGCTCGACCGGACGGCGCGCCTTGTGCAGCAGAGCTTCGGCTACCACCACGTCGGGCTCTTTACGCTGGATCGCCAGCGAGACGAGTTGGTGCTGCGGGCCAGGGCCGGCGACTTCGCTCACCGATTCTCCCCCGACCACCGGCTGAAAGTGGGGCAGGGCTTGGTGGGCTGGGTAGGCCGCCACGGCGAGCGACGGCTGGTCAACGACGTGGACGCCGAATCCCAGTACGTCAATCTGTACCCCGACACAGTGCCCACGCGGGCTGAGTTGAGCGTGCCCATCAAAATCGGCGACCAGGTCGTCGGGGTGCTCGACGTGCAGAGCCCGCAACTCAACGCCTTCGGGGCAGAGGATGTGGCAGTGCTGGAAGCGCTGGCCGACCAGATCGCCGTGGCGATCGAGAACGCGCGGCTGTATGACGCGATGCAGCAAGAACTGGCCGAGCGCAAGCGTACCGAGGAAGCGCTGCGTGAGAGTCGGGAGCGACTGCGCACAATTGTCGAGGGCACTCAGGCATTCCTCGTGAACGTAGATGCTCGCGGGCATTTCACCTACGTCAATGATGCCGCGGCAAGGTACTTGGGCTACGAGCGTCCGGAGAAGCTGATTGGCGAACAGTACCTCCGCTTTGTTCACCCCGAAGATCGAGACTGGGTACACCACACGTACATCGATCAAGTGAACACGGGGCAGAAGTCCCAAGCCCTTGAGTTCCGGGTCATTGACACGGAGAACCAAGTCAAGTACTTCAGTTTCTTGTCCACGCCCGTCGTCGAAGACGGACAGGTTGTTGGACAGACCAGTGTCGGTCAAGACATCACGGCGCGCAAACGGGCCCAAGAACAACTGCAACGCTACGCCGCCGAGTTGGAGCAGAGCAACGAAGAGATCAAGCAGTTCGCCTACATCGTCTCCCACGACCTGCGTGCCCCCCTGGTCA
>CAZYSK010000147.1:0-9117 GCA_964649415.1 uncultured Anaerolineales bacterium | reverse complement strand
CATTTTACCACTGTATTAGCCGACTGAACAGAGTTTCACTCCGACAAACTGCTAGTAGCCGATAGCCGCCTCCGATGGCCAGTTCGCCAGGAGCAGGCCCACCAGGATGGCCAGATCCATTCCGATAGCCCCCACCTTGGGGGGGAACAGAGTGATGAACGCGTTCCAATAGAGCGCGATTGCCACGAGCGACACCACGGCCGATGCGATGGCCAGTGGCCGCCACCACGCGTGGGGAACCAGCTGTCCCAGCAGTCCCAATGCCGCGCCGGCGCTGCAGACCAACACCGCCGCAAACAGGATGAGACAGATGATGCGGGCCGCGGTGTCGCCGAGGGGATCGGTCAGCAGCCAGGAACGGCTTGACCATCGCTTGAGCGCGGCGGGGCTCGACTCGTTGACCTCAAACAGTCGCAGCGCGGGGATCACGCCCATCACGTGCCCCAGTCCGTGGACGAACAGAGCGGCGCTGATTATGGTGCGCAGAGTTGTGCTTGACATACATACCCTCCTGCTTTCCTGATTGGTCGCTTGCGCGAGTTACGTTACATCCGCCATAGCCTTGTCAATCTGCCGGCCCATGATCCAGCCAATGGACCGGGCGAAGAGATCCATGAACCAGTTTCCTCTGATGTTGTCGTAGAAGTACCGCGCGTCCCGTTCGAGCCACCCCCTTTCCTTCCAGTGCCCGTAGTCTGTCGGCGACATCGTCTCCAGTCTTGCGTAGGAAGCCTGCATCACCCGAAAAGCGAGATGATCCCGAAATGTCAGTCTCTTGGGCCGCTTCTCTTTGATTGCCGTGTAGAACTTGCCCACGACCTCGTCGCTGCGGTCCTTCCTGTTGGCGATGGTTCGCATGGGCGTGTTCTTGGGTGCGGCCAGGTAGCCTAGTTGGTCTACCACGTCGAAGCCCCAGGCAGCGGCGAAGTCTTTGAGGTACCTGAGCGTCTCCTTCAAGCCTATGTTCCCGGCCACCGCTACCACGATGGCGTACTTGCCGAAGTAGCGCGGCCGGTGGAAGTTGTACGCCAGGCGGTCGATGAACCGCTTCAGCAGGTAGGTCACGTGCATCGAATAGACCGGGCTGACGAAGATCACTCCGTCTGCCTCCTCGATCTTCTGGGCGATCGCTGCTTTGTCGTCCTTGAGCGGGCAGCGGTTCTCCCCCTTGCTGAAGCACACGAAGCATCCCCGGCACGGCTTGAGGTCTACGTCCTTGAGATGGATGTACTCGAACTCGACGTCCCCGAACTGCAAGAGCTTGCCCTCCAGCCGCTGCACGATCTCCAGCGAGTTGCCCCTGTGCGGGCTGCCCATCACGGCTACGATCTTCATGACGATTCCCCTCCTTGCGGTGCGATGGTCACTGTACTATGGTCTTTCTCACCCGTCAGTCTGCTTCAACCGTCTCACGGCGACTAGCGGCAGGCCTAGATCGCGGATCTTCATCAGCACTCCGTGCAGCGCGGCCTGGTCCCTGACCGGCCCACAGAGGACCGTCTCGCCGTTCTCCTCGTGGCGGATGTCCATATCCTCAAACCAGGTTGACCAACTGTCTCCCACGTAGCCCTCCACGCGAATTTCGTAGAACACGGATGTACTCATGGTATCCATCTGTTTCGCCGTCCTAGTCATTGGACTTGATGAACACAGTATAGCTGGCCGGCGCAGGGTTGTCGATACTCAGAGGTGTAGTTTGCGCGGGCGACGGTTTCGTTCGAGGGGATCTTGCGCGTGGAGGGGATTACTCGAAAGTGTAATCAGGAAGTGTAATCAGGCAGGAATGGCTGACGATCTGCAGACAACCTGTGGGCACCTGCTACAGGAGGCCCAGGCGCTGGGCGCGTGCGACTGCTTGCGTCCGGCTGTGTACCCCGAGCTTGCCGTAGATGTTGCTGGTGTGCTTCTTGACCGTGTGCAGGGTGACGACCAGTGACCTGGCGATCTCCTGGTTAGAGTAGCCTCTGCGGATCAGATCCAGGACCTCGAGTTCGCGTCTGGTCAGCGGCTCGATCAGTTGGGCCTGAGGCTCGGAGTCTACGCGCTGTGGGGTGGATGGACCCCTGGAAGCGGGAACGACACCCGGAACTTGCGACTGGAACGCCTCAAGCAACTTGCCGGCGTATTCTGGAGATATGCCACGTGACGCCGCCTGGTGCAACAGGGTGACCGCTGGCTTGCCTGCTTCCAGGAACAGGCGTACGTACCCTTCGGGCTCCGCTAGCGACAGACACCGCTCGAACGGCACCAGAGCCGCGTCGGGCTTGCTCTGCATCTGCAATGCCAGTGCCTGCAGCAGGCTCAGCTCGATGACGCGCGCCATCCGCCCGGCGGCCTGCGCCTGGGCGCACGTGTGCGCGCATGTTTCCAGCACGCTTTCCGGCGCGTCCTGGGCCAGGTACACGCGCGCCAGCGAAACCTGCTGGATTTCGCGCAGGAAGACCGGCAGGCGCTCGAAAGATACGTGAGGAATCACGTTCTCCCCCTTGGCCCACTGCCAGGCCATCTGCACGTCACCCATCAATAGCTGGAGGCGCGCCTGGTATGAGGCTAGATGGACGGCCCTCTCCAGCAGGACAATCGCGGGATCGAACTGTCCTGCCTTGCGGATCGCCTCCAAGGCACCCGCCGTGTCCCCTATGGCCTGTCTGAGCATCGCTTGAGTGAAATAGGCCGAACGCAGGTTGTAGCCAATGCCCCCTTGCTGGCACAGCTCGATCCCCCTGTTCAGATAGTCTTCGACTGCGTCCAGATCGTTCCACTCCAGGGAGATCTCGGCCAGGCCGATGTACCCCAGACCTGCCGGGGGGAAGCGCGCGGGAGGCTCAACCATCTCCGCGATCTCCCGGTATGTCCTGGCGGCCTGTCGCAGGCGGCCCTGATGCGCGTGTCCAGCAGCCAACTGCGAGGTGATCTCCGCCGCCAGGAACAGGTTGCCGGCCCGGAGGGCGAGAGCCCTGGCCTCGCTGCACGTCTGGATGGCCTTGTTCGTGTCGCCAACGGACCCGTGGGCAACGCCCAATGCCCGGGTCGCCCGTGCGCGCGACACCAGGTCGTCCTCAGGCAGGCACGCCAGCGCTTCCTCGGCTTCCGCGATGGCTCTGGGTATCTCCTGTTCCACGACGGATATGGTGGCCAGCATCGCGGCCAACTCGCCACGCAACGCGTCCTTTTCGCAACACGGTGGCATCGCCTGCAGCGCGATTCTCGCCTCCTGTAGCATCGGCCGGGCAAGCGGGAGCCGCGCGTTCAGGAACATCGCCCATCCCTGGTACATACGCAGGCGCGGCCGGGTGCGCACGACCGCTTCGGGCAGCGCTTCCGACCAGCGCAGTAGCGTCCTCACGCTGCCTCGGGAGAGCGTTGCTTTGATGGCCCGCTCGATCAGGGAGGCTGCCCGTTCGTAGTCCCCGCCTTGCAGCGCGTGCCTGATGGCCTCGCTAGCCATCCCGTTCTCTTCGTACCATGTGCTCGCCCGGTGGTGCAGCTCCGAGATGCGCTCCGGGCATGACGCCTGTCGCAAGAGGTTGCCCAGCAGGTCGGCGAATAGGTGGTGGTAGCGGTACCAGCGGTGCTCCTCGTCCAGGGGAATGACGAACAGGTTGTTGCGCCTCAGATACTCTAGAGATTCCTGAGATGAAACCGGGTTTCTTCCGAGAAACCTGGTTTCTGGGACCCGCTGGCCCCCGGGTGCGGCCACGTCCACCACCGCGTCGCAAAGCGGCCCTGTCATCCGATCCAGGATGGACGTCTGCAGCAGGAATTCCTGGACGCTCTCCGGCTGGCGTTGCACGACCTCTTCGACCAGGTACTCCAGCACGTAGTGGTGGCTGCCCGTGAAGGCCTGGATGAACGCGTGGGCGTCCGACCGGCCCTGCAGCGAAAGCGCGGCGAGCTGTAGCCCCACGATCCAGCCCTCGGTGCGGGCCTCGAGGGCTTGCACGTCCTCTGGCGTCAGGCTCAGCCCCATGGCCTCGTGCAGGAAAGCGGCTGCCTCGTCGGGCGTGAAGCGCAAATCGTCGGCCCGCAGCTCGGCGACTTGCCCGCGGGCACGCAGCCGGCTGGTGGGCAGGGGTGGGTCGGCCCGAGTGGATAGAACCAGGTGCAGTTGCTGGGGCTGATGCTGGAGCAGAAACGCGACCGCATCGTGGATGGCCCGGGAGGATATGAGGTGATAATCGTCCAGGACGAGGAGCACCCCGCCGGGCAGTGTGGCGATGTCGTTGAGCAGGGGGACCAGGACAGCTTGAGCCGGAGGCGGCTGAGCAGCTTTCAGCGTGCGCAGAACGTCCTCGCCCAGTTCTGCGTGTGCCGTCTGCAGCGCAGCTACCAGGTAGGTCCAGAACCGGGTCTGGTCGTTGTCTTCCTCGTCCAGCGAGAGCCACGCCACCTCTCGGGGTGGGGGCGCCTCGCCCCGCCGCCGCGCCCACTCGCTCAGCAGCGTGGTCTTGCCAAAGCCCGCCGGCGCGGAGATGAGCGTCAGCTTTCGATGCAGGCCTGCATTCAGTCGCCGGACCAGGCGCGGACGCGTTATCAGTTCCGGCCGGACCGGCGGAATATGGAGTTTGGTCGTCAGAAGCGGCGAAGACACTTGGCCCCCTTGGCAGGGCTGTGCAAACCGGCTGTCTGTGGTGGCGCTATCTTAGCACAGCTCGCCGGTTACGCCAAGTGCCAGGAGTCGCTGTTTGCCCTCTGCCGCTGCAAGGCCGATGGCCTGGCTAGGATGAAGCGCGTGCCCTGCGCCGGTACAGACCCACGCCGATCAGTGTGACCAACAGGGTGCCGGCGATACCCCCCATCCCAGGCGTGAACAGGACCTCGCCACTGCCCTGGAACGCGACGAAGCCCTCCGTGAGCAGCGTGAGTGACAGCGCATTGAGCATGGTGTGCAGCAGCATGGGCGGCCAGATGGACCCTGTAGCCAGCTTCGACTCACCGTAAAGAACAGAGGACGCGACAAGCGCGATGATGCCCAACAGGATGAACACGGGCAGGCTGAGGGCCGTGAAGCTCTCTATCGTCGCCTGATCGAGGAGGCCGATCCAGTACGGCAGGTGCCAGGCGGCCCAGATCGCGCCAACTATGGCGTGGTTGGCCAGATCGTGCACCCCCAGGAGCTTGAGCTTGGGCGTCAGGTAGCCGCGCCAGGTGAACTCCTCAAAGATGTTCTTGAGGAGATTTGTGACGAACTGCACGACTACGAGCTGGAGAAACATCCCTGTTCCCCGCGACGCAAAGCCCGGGAACGAGACGCCACCAAGCACGCCGCCGATCGCCAGGATCAGGGCGATGCACAGCGGGTAAACCAGGATGCTCAGTGCATACCACCCCGGGTGGGACTTCAAGCCCGGCCTGATTCCCAGGTCCCGCCAGCCGTCCCCGCCAAAGGCGCGCAGCAGAAGGGACACGGCCAGGGGGGTGACCAGCCATAGCAGCAACCCCAGGCCTTCCGGTGACCTGGGTGTGCCCATCGTCGCGTTCAGCCACATACCGACCCAGCCGACGCCGACGGTTACGATGGTGAGGATCGCCAGATTACGCACGGTCTTTCGTTTGCTTTGCTCTTGGGTGTCCACGTCTCCTCCTGTTGGGTTGGCCCGGCCCGCAGGGGCCGTACCGAGATCAGCGTCATTTCCAACTCGCGAATCTGGTTCAGTAGGCTGCGCCGGTGGGGCGCTGGCCCATAGGATACGCGACTTGCTCGTTTTCGTCAACCCAAGCCGGCTAAGGGTTCGCAAGAGAACAAGTTCCCGCACTTCACCCCGTTCTTCCAATCAGATGCGGGGAGATGGTCCAAAAATGAGTTGCCACTTTCACACACCTGCCCGGACATGAAGTGTCCGGGCTACGGAGCAGCGCCCCGTCAACGGGGCTTGCAGGCTTGGCGGCACTGTTTGCAAGTTCGCGGGAATTCGATGTCGCGAGCAGCTTTCCAAGCCGGATTCATCCGGCGCTGTTTACTAGCCCGGCGACTTCATCGCCGGACGGGCCTGCAAAGTGCGAACCGAGTTTCTTTGTGAAATGAACCATCTCAAATGCGGGAAGTTATAGATTTACAAACCCTTTAAGGGTTCGCAAGAGAACAAGTTCTCGCACTTCACCCCGTTCTTCCAATCAGATGCGGGGAGATGGTCCATAAATGAGTTGCCAATTTCACACACCCGCCCGGACATGAAGTGTCCGGGCTACGGAGCAGCGCCCCGTCAACGGGGCTTCCAGGCTTGGCGGCACTGTTTGCAAGTTCGCGGGAATTCGATGTCGCGAGCAGCTTTCCAAGCCGGATTCATCCGGCGCTGTTTACTAGCCCGGCGACTTCATCGCCGGACGGGCCTGCAAAGTGCGAACCGAGTTTCTTTGTGAAATGAACCATCTCAAATGCGGGAAGTCATAGATTTACAAACCCTTTAAGGGTTCGCAAGAGAGCAAGTTCCCGCACTTCACCCCGTTCTTCCAATCAGATGCGGGGAGATGGTCCAAAAATGAGTTGCCACTTTCACACACCTGCCCGGACATGAAGTGTCCGGGCTACGGAGCAGCGCCCCGTCAACGGGGCTTGCAGGCTTGGCGGCACTGTTTGCAAGTTCGCGGGAATTCGATGTCGCGAGCAGCTTTCCAAGCCGGATTGATCCGGCGCTGCTTACTAGCCCGGCGACTTCATCGCCGGGCGGACCTGCGAAGTGCAAACCGAGTTTCTTTGTGAAATGAACCATCACAGATGTGGGAAGTCACAAATTCACGGACCCTAAGCAGAGCGGCTGGTTTATCGTTTTTCCCCCACCTATGGTACAATTAACGCAGGAACGAGGTTGGGATATGATCTTGACCAGATAAAGAACAAGGAGCCGGATATGGAAGAAGTCACTTGTTGTGTGTGCCGCCGGCCAGTTGGGGCAGATGCCAAGCGGATCGGTGGCCGTTGCTTCTGTGCGTACCACTATGCCAAAGCGACCCAGGAGCGGCCCAGTGTCTGGCGCGCCGGCCTGCTTCAGATCGTCGGTCTGCTCGCTTTCGTCCTCCTCGTTGAGTTGGTGCTTGGTCTCACCGACCTGACGTTGGATGGTTGGCCGCTGTTGATCGCCGGCATCGTTCTGTCCGTCGTCCCTGCGCTGCTTTGGCTGTTCTTCTTCTATCAGCAGGATCGGCTGGAGCCGGAGCCCAAGGGGGCTGTCCTGGGCGTCTTCATCCTCGGCGCGTTGTTGGCTCAGGCGCTGGGCATTCCCCTCGTGGAGCAGGTGTTCGACGTCAGGCGCTGGTTGCCTCTGGGCACCTGGTCTCACGTCCTCGGTTCGATCCTGGTGATCGGCTTCATCCAGGAGTTCCTGAAATACGCCGCCGTGCGCTACGCGATCTATCCCACGCTGGAGTTCGATGAGCGCGTGGACGGCATCGTCTACGGGACGGCTGCGGGCCTGGGGTATGCGATGGTGCTCAACCTCGGCTACGTGCTGGACATCGGCGGCGTGGACCTCCAGGCCGGCGTCATCCGTATCGTCGTCACTGCGCTGGCGCAGGCCAGTTTCGCCGGCCTGAGCGGCTACTTCCTGGGGCGGGCCAAGTTTGAGGACGAGCCTGTGTGGTGGCTGCCCGGTGGCCTCTCGCTGGCAGCCCTGCTCAATGGCCTGTTCACCTACCTGCGCGGCGAACTCACGACGACCGGATTGACTCTGTCCGGTGGAGGCGTCAACCCCTGGCCGGGGCTGGTACTGGCCGCTGTCGTCGCCGGAGCGACCTTTGCCCTCCTGTCCTTCTTGATCCGCCGCGCTAACAGGCTCACGCTCGCCGGCGCGGACGCCAAGGGGTCCGTTGCCCCGGAAGGGGGTGTGTGATGAGCGTATCAGAGGGAACTCGCCATTCCAGCGGTGTCTCGCCCACGACTGCCCGGCGTCGCGACCGGTGGGCCGATTGGGCGGTCATCTTGCTCGTCGTCGTCGCGCTGGGACTGGGGCTCCTGCTCCGGGAGATGACGCTGTATCGCTACGATGCGTTTGCGGTCGCCGATGGCGACATCTCGGGGCGCGTACCTGCCAACTGGCTGCGCGAGTACGGGGACGATCCCCTGCTCCGGGCGCGCGATCCTCGCAGTGGCGCGTTCAACACGGCGCTGCTGCTCCGTACCCGCCCCCTGGCTGCCGAGATGGACCCAACGCTGCCACTGCAGTCGCTCGCCCTGGAGCGGGCCGGTGCGGTGACCGCGTACGAGACGTTGGAGACGGACGAGGTCGCCGTGGGCGGACGCACAGCGATCCAGCGCACGTTCACCTACGTTCAGGCCGATCGGAATCCCTACGTGGATCGGCTCCCGGTCGTGGTGAAGGGCGTGGACCTGGCGCTGCAGGATGAGGGGCGGGTGGTCATCGTGACGTACCTGGCTGACGTGGATACCTTCGACGAGGGCTATCGCTATTTCCGTGACTTCGTCGAGTCCATAGAATTCTGAGGTGCTATGATGAAGAGACGCACGCGATTGCTGATTGCCGGTTTGGCCGTCCTGGCAGCGCTTAGCTGCAAGCCCTCGTCGCCGGAGGTTCTCCCGACCCTGACCCCCCGGCCAACGGCCCCGACGCCCTCGGAAGACGTGCCCGTGTCCGAGCCAGCGCCGGTACCTGCCGTCGAGACGGATGACGGCCAGGTGCGGAAGAACCTGATACGCTCCACCGTCCAGATCGTTGCCCTGGTCGAGAGCGGGGGGAGACTCCAGTCGCTTTGGAGTGGGTCCGGCACCATTCTGTCGCCGGATGGCCTGATCTTGACCAACTATCACGTGGCGGTGGGCTACGATTCCCGCTATCGGCCCGACGAGCTGGGTGTTGCCATCACCGTTCGCTCCGACGAGCCGCCGGAGCCAAGCTACTTCGCCCAGGTCGTCGCCGCTGATCCCCATCTGGATCTGGCCGTGATCGAGATCACAACCGATCTGGACGGCGGCCCTGTGGACAGGGATCAGTTGAACCTGAACTACGTGTCCATGGGAGATTCGGACCTGTTGGAGTTGGGCGACGTGGTGCAGGTGCTGGGATACCCCGGCATCGGCGGGGAGACGATCACGTTCACCGAGGGCTCGGTGAGTGGGTTCACGCGCGAACGGGGCGTGGATGGGCGGGCGTGGATCAAGACCGA
>CAZYSK010000146.1:0-9146 GCA_964649415.1 uncultured Anaerolineales bacterium | reverse complement strand
CTGGACTTTGTCCAAACGTCATTTGTCCGTGATTCCAGGACACAGCATCAGCTCGTCCCGGATTGTCGAATCCAGGCCCAGAATGGGCATTTTGGTGTACATGCGAGTCGAAATCACCGTCGAGACGCATAACACAGAGCGTCGGTGAAACGCTTCAGCAAAACGCGCGGCACTTCTTGCATGTCTGCCTCGCATACTGACGGATGAAAACTCATCGCTTGCCACAAATGGTACCGAACGACGGCCAGCGCGTCCGAAAACGTCGGCAAGGGCTTGGCATACCAAGCGGCCTGACGAATGGGCAACGTGCCTCTTCGGGTCGAGCAGTGAGCCAACAGAGTCACCAGCGAGAACAAGCCCAACAAGGCAGGCGTAGTGCGTGCAATAGCCCAATCCGACCACTGCCGTTGCGTCTCAACGCCCAGGTGAGTTCTCACTTCGCGAAAAGTGACTTCGAGTTGCCAACGCATCACAAACCACTTCACGATCTGTACCGGATCAACGGTCAAATCGGTACACAACAAAGCTTGAGACCTGAACATGCCTTTTGGGTCACGGATCAGCACCCAACGAATAGGCAGAGGTGGCATACCCGAGTGATACCACACGGCCGTGCGCGACACGATCTCTACCTGACGGCGTTTCCCACCATACCAATCTCGAATCGTCACCTTCTTCCACACCGTCTTGGGATCTCCCAGGATTTGCTTGAGGCTTGGCAGGCGAGCCCCCTTCACCCGTGGACGCCCTCGCTTGCCCGGCTGGCGTGGTGGAGCTGGTTCGTACAGGGCTGCGTCCAGTCTCAGGCGCGTCACCATGCAAATCGGATTCGGCAAGCGTCGCAGGCGTTCCAGAAGCAGAATCGCTGCGTAACTGCTGTCGGCCACGACGACCAAAGCTCGTTCCGGCAGCCAACGACGCACTTGCAGCAGCATTTGACGCGCCCAATCGGTCAGTTTCTTGTGACCGCGTGCCTTGCCCTCATAGTAGCGCGCCGAAGGCGCCAAGGCTGTCAGGAATGGCAGCGCCCACACGCGTTTCGCCCACGGGATCGGCACCAGCAACATCATGCTCAACCACCTGAGGCCACTTGCTTTGACAAGGTGACTACGACTCGATCGTACTGCGTCGCGATAGATCCCTTTCGCTTTGATCTTGGCTCCTCGTCGCCGCTCAATCGTCTCGTCGATGCCCATCACCACCGGCCCCTTGGGCACAAAGGTGTTGACCAAGAGCATCAGCAGGATGCGACTGGCTTCCAGGCTCGACCACACCGCTCGGCTCAGTACGCGATGGTAGTTTTCAAAGTGCTGATCGTCACTCAGACCCATCACCCGCAGCACAGAAGTGACCGTGCGTTTGCCTGGAGCGAGAATTGCCCCAATCAGCAAGACTTGTGCCTGATGCCAAACACGTTGGGAAAAGATATGCGCAAATCTCGAAATCAGTGTACAATAGGTTTCCGGCAGGGTGAGCATTGGACATCCTCTTGGCGGAGAGATGCCATAGCTTACCCTGCTCTTTCATAATCTACAAATGGACAAAGTCCAGTTTCCAGCATAGCCACAAATCAACCTATCGCAGAGCTTGGCAACCCAAGGCCACAGGACCCCATGATACACGATCTGTCGGCTTTAACCTTAGACGACCGCAAGATTCTCACAGGCCAGGCTAGTGCTCTATGGTGTCTTCTGGGGAGGTTGTGCTCTGTTGCAGACGAAATCCAATAAGAGTCTTGTGGACTCCAGGCTGAGATCGCAATAGGAAGTCCTTACGGTTGTTGTCGGTGGAGACGGCAACGCTGCTGCACGCTGACCGGTGTCGGGCTGTGGGTGGCTGCAAGCACAAGCTTCCGTGATGCCAGAACGGATGGGAGGTCAGATAGATGTCCGGTAAAGGGACATTGAAGCAGTGGGTACAGGCGAGCGAATCCCTGCGGGTTCTACGTGTGTCCCCCAAAACAACGCGGAGCGAGATCGAAGAGCTCCTGACCCTCGTGCCCTTCGATATGTTCTGGTTGGACGGTCAGCACACGCCGCTGTGTGAGAGAGAGCTTTTCGATTTCTGCCGGATTGCAGAGGAACTGGGAAAGCCGGTTCAACTCCGCGCTAAACATCCGCGCCAGGCACATTTGCTGGGCAACTTCCTCGATTTGGGTCCACTATCGATCGAGCTGCCCCTGGTCGAGGACGAGAAAACAGTCATCGAGGCCATTGATGCATTCTACTTCCCTCCGGTCGGCCGGCGGAGTTGGGGAGCGAGGGGCTACGGCTTCAAGGAAGAGCGCCATCGCCTGGCATATGCGGAGTGGTGGAATAACAACGGCATCCTGTGTATGCAACTAGAGTCGGTCAAAGCAGTTCTCGAGGCACGCCAGCTCGCCAAGCCCGGCGTCGATTGGATCGCCTTCGGCCCGAACGACCTCTCGTTCGACCTGGAGATGCACGACCATCGCCCATTCACGACGGTGGACGAGTGCATCCAGCACGTGGTCAAAGAACTCCAAGGGATGCCTGTCGCTGTGTATGACCATGTTGAGGATGAGAACGGCGTCTGGGTGTATTCCAATACCGCTTGAGAGGAAACGGCAGGAATGAGCACTAGCAGCATGACATTTGACCAACTGCGCCAGGATCTGCCCATAACCCAAGAGGTGGCCTACTTCCAGTCGGGGGGCCACGGCCCAACGCCCGACTCGGTGATCAAAGTGGTTCATGACAATATGATCTACCTCAACCATAATGGGTATCCCATTCCAGAAACCCGGCAAGTGCTGGAGGAGCGGGAAAATGGCGTGAGACGGCAACTGGCCGATTTCCTCAACGTGAAGACTGAGGAACTGGCCTGGACACCGAACACCTCTCAGGCAATCCAGCAGATCCTCCACAGCATACACTGGCAGCCCGGAGACGAGTTTGTCATCTCCTCAGCGGAGCACATTACTACCAAGAGGGCCGGCCAAGCCCTGGAGGAATACTGCGGCGCTATCGTCAAGACCATACCCGCCGACGAGGGCGACGAAGCATTGCTAGAAGCGCTCCAACTGGTATTGACAGAGAGGACGCGCCTGGTCTGCCTGAGCCAGGTTACGACCTTGGATGGGCGGCGCCTGCCCATCTCCGAGGCAGCATCAATCGCCCATCGGCAGGGCGTTCCTGTGATGGTGGACGGCGCCCAGTCGCTCGGCCAGTACCTGGTGGACGTGACCGCGCTGGGCTGTGATTTCTTCGTTGGATCGGGCCACAAATGGCTGTTGGGACCTAGGGGCCTGGGCTTTATCTGGGTTGCCTCTGAGCGGATTCCCGACTTCCGCCCAGTTTTCATTCCCGATCATGACTTATGGCTAGAGCCTGGAGAACCTCGACCACCTATCACCGCAGCAACAAGGGTCGAGCTAGGCACGAGTGACCTGGCGAAGCGCATTGGCCTTGGCAGGGCTGTGGAGATCATGACGAGCTTAGGCCTGGATCGCATCGAGGCACACGTAGTGCAACTTGCCAACGAACTGGTCCGCGAAGTGGAGCAATGGCCAGGCGCAAAGATCGTCACTCCTAAAGAACCAGGACGCGCTTCAGGCCTTCTGGCGGTAACCTTTGATGGTTACGATAGGCCGCGACTGTGCAATCTGATAGCCGAGCTGATGCAGGAGCGTATCGTCGTCAAGTTCCAGCCAGAATTGACAGCAATGCGCGTCTCCATCGCCTCTTTTAACAACACGGATGAAGTCGGCCGCTTGCTAGACACACTGAAAAACCTTGTCCTTTCATAGAAGCATATTGCTAAATTTCCAGGAGGACCTGACCTTATGCGCTTCAGGATACACAGTACGTGGCCCTCTCTGAGCGAGGACGCGCTGAGTTACCTCACGAAGAATGGTGGCGACGTAAGCTACCGTAGATGGCTCGGCTCGCCCGAAGATGAAATCTGCCGAGAGATCAAGGGACTGGATGCGATCATCGCCGGTGGGGAATGGTATACCCGTAGGGTGCTAGACGCCGCGGACAAGCTCAAGATTGTGGCCCGCGTAGGCGTGGGCTTCGATCACATCGATCTGGTAGCGGCCACGGAGCGTGGCATCTGGGTGACAAACACGCCCAGCGCCAACAGCCCGGCCGTGGCTGACTTTACCATCGGTATGATCCTGTGTTTGCTGCGGAACATCCACGGCATGGCCCGGGACATGAAGCTTGGACGCTGGCAGAGGTTCTGCGGCCGGGAACTGGGCAAGGTGACTCTGGGCATCGTTGGGGCCGGATCCATTGGCCGGCAAGTCATCACGAGGGCCAGAGGCTTCGGGACGAGAGTCCTGGCCAATGACATTGCGCCGGACTATGATTTTGCTGACGAGTGGCAATTCGAGTACGTGCCCCTCAACGATCTGATGGTCGACTCCGACGTCATCAGCCTCCACGTCCCCCTTGACGAGAGCACCAGGGGATTCATCGACGCGCACAGGCTAAGGCTGATGAAAAAGACCGCCTATTTGATCAACACCAGCCGGGCCCCGGTGGTGGACAGGGCAGCCTTGCTGGAGGTGCTGCAGGCTAAGGAAATCGCAGGCGCTGCGCTCGACGTCCACGATCCAGCACCATGCGCGCCGGACGATCCGCTGGTGGCACTGGACAACGTCCTCGCGACGCCCTGGTCGGCCTTCAATACGGAGGCGTCCACTACCAGAATGTCCATCGCAGCAGCGATGGAGGTGATAGCAGTGCTGCAGGGACACGCCCCAATGCATCCTGTGAACGAGGTATCAGGATCCAGGGGCGCTTGATCACCCAGCGGTACCAGAAAGTCGCAACTAGACAACCTGGAGGTCTTTAGACATGGGCGAAATCGACAAGATTCTCTTCGATGAACTCACCTGGCCGGAGGTCAAGGAGATCGTTGCGCAGCAACGGGTGCCATTGCTTCCCGTTGGCTCCATAGGAGCACATGGTCCCCACGCCCCTCTCAAGACCGATTGCGTAGGCCCGTTTGAAGTCTGTAAATTAGCGGCCAACCGGGTTAGGGAGGACGCCATCGTCATGCCGCTAGTCAACTATGGTTTTGAGGGGTTCCACACCAATTTCCCCGGTACCATAAGCATCACCGAACAGAATCTGATCGGTTACGTGGCCGATATTCTGTTCAGTCTGGCTCATCATGGCTTCAACAAGATCATCATCGTGAATGGGCACGGTGGCAATCCACCCTTTCTGAATCTGGCTATGAGGCGGCTGAACCTCGAGAAGTATCCCAAGACTGTGGCATGTGTGATCACGTGGTGGGACCTTATCCCTCAGGAAGACTTGAACAGCCTCTCAGATTCCGAATTCGGCGGCATGCGCCACGCTGGTGAATTCGAAACCTCGGTGATGTTGCATACGGACCCCGAGCTGGTGCAGATGGACAAGGCGGTCAAGCAACTGTGGCACGGCGATCTGAGAGGTAGCGGGAAAACAGCGGCGGGCATGTCCAGAGCGGGAGGGACGCCCCTGGGTCCGGCGATGTACGTCGGGTGGATGGGAGGTATGGGTGGTAGCGAGCACGGGATTATGGGCGACCCCACAGTGGCAACAGCAGAGAAGGGCAAGAAGTGGTTGAATATCGCCGCAGAGAATCTGGCTCAGTTCATTCTTGACTGGAAGAGAATGCCCATTAACCCAGCAGTTGACCACCACTAGTGTCATAATGCACCCAGAACCCACGGAAACTTCAGTGCCCATTTCCTGTTGTGCTGTGCATAACTTACGCTAGAGCCAGGTCCACCTGCCTGAGGATGGACCTAGCCCAATGCTGAAGGCGCTGTACGCCATGTGATCTTCTTGACTAATCCCCCATTGCACCCATCATAGCTTGGACAAACTCCTCGATGTCAGGTAGCGCTGCACACTCGGCTACGTGAATGCAAGTCGCTGTGAGAGCGCTACCTGGACAGCGTCGCCGCCGCCGACCGCAAGATGCTCGCCAAGGTGTTTCACGTGTTGAAGTGGACGCCGAGGGAGTTGGAGCGCACCATCGCCGCGCTTGTTGAGGAAGGCACAGCTCGGGAAATCAGGTATGGAGAGGCTGGGATGCAATAGGTCCTCCTGAAACAACAGGGACGCTTGGCGTGCCTGGGCTCTGACTTCGGCAGGTAGCGCCTGGAAGGCCTTGACGAAGCGCGGGGTTCTAGGTGGCGCATTACCTTCAACGCCTTAGTTGCCTCTTACAGTCCCTTGACGTAAAATGGGGCACAGGCGTCGCGGCAGATGCACCCAGTGCACTCTCTATACGCTTAAGGAGGACACGAATGGCTGGAAAACTGTCTGACAAGAAGGTGGCAATGATCGTGACCAACAGGTACGAGGACATCGAGCTGCTCTTCCCCATCCTGAGGCTCGCAGAAGAGGGAGCTGAAGTCCTCGTCGCAGCAGTCGGGGAGGACGTCAAGGGCATGTTCGGGCATCCCGTTCCCATCCCCGTCATGGCGGAGGGGAATCGGTACACGATGGTTCCCATCGAGGAGCTCAAAGCCGAAGACATCGACTGCCTCTACTTCCCCGGTGGGTACTCCCCGGATCAGTTGCGGCTGCACGAAGGGACGCTGGCCCTCGTGCGGGAGTGCGACCGGCAGGGCAAGTTCATCGCCAGCATCTGCCACGGCCCCTGGGTGTTGATCTCCGCGGGGGTCATCGAGGAGAAGCAGGCCACCGGTTACGCCGCCGTGCGAGATGACCTGGTGAACGCAGGGGCCCACTTCGTGGATGTGCCAGCCGTGCGGGACGGCCACATCATCACTGGCCGGGTGCCCGACGATCTACCTGAGCTGTGCCAGACGATCATCGAGGCGCTGTCTGACTGAGCTGACCGCAGACGTCACACGGCTCCGACAATCGAGTAGTCGCCGCCCCCAGCTGACGATCCTGCATCACCCTCAACATAGCGACGGAGATTGCCTGGCGGCGTGCGCTGCTATGGTTTTGTCAACCTTTCGCGCCTGGAAGCCGAGTCGCTGCCTATCACAACGGTTTCGCTTGTAGGTGCGCCGTCGTAGTGCCTGGGTTCGAAGGTCTTGGGCGGGATGTTCCACGATGTGATTTCGTTAGGACAGGCTGTGTCTCCAGGTCAAGCGTCCAGCTTCGCCACTGCGTTGACCCGCCAGGCACGGGCGGATTGACATCCCTCCCATTTGTGGTATAGTCGTTGTCGCTGGCATGAAGCCAACTCGCGAGCACCTTGTGAGACCTCCACAAACCAGCCTGAAGGTACGGGATGTGGCATCCATATAACGAAGACCAGCGCCGAACCATCTGACAGACACACAATCACGGTTCGCTGCATCCCGCTAGAGAACTCAATAGTGTAACACTGAAGGGCCATGAAGGCCTCTTCCGGCGTGAAGCCGGGGCCTTGGTGGCCTTTTTGTTTGCTGATGAATAACACAGATGATGAACTGGCCTACTATGACCGGACCTGCCGGCGGCTGCGGCTGATGTTGGCGGATCGGTTGCCTCTCACGGTGGACCCGGAGCAGGTGGTGACGGCCTACGCCTACTGGGTGTGTTGTCGGGTCAAACGGCGGGGTGCCGACTGGGAGCAGACCCTGCGCGAATACGCCGATATCGCCTGCCGCCGCGCTGTCGATGAGAGCGAGACCGAACGGCGCGAGGTAGCCCTGCTACGCCGCGAACTGGCGCGGGCACGCGGTCCGGTACTGGACGTGGGCGCGGGCTGGGGACGGTTGGCTCCTCTCTACGACGATCTGGGATTGCCGGCCGTCTACGTGGAACCAGAGCCCCTGGGGACCCGATTGATGCGCCGCAGCGGCCTCCGGCGCGTCGTGCGCTCAGTCGGCGAGGCGCTGCCGTTCGCCGCCGAGACTCTCACCACCGTCGTGGTCGGTTGGGTGCTGCATCACGATGCGCCCGCCCTCGACGCGATGGGCATCGTGCGCGAGGTGGCGCGCGTAGTCAGGCCCGGTGGACGACTGCTATCCATTGAGCCGCTGGACAGCGGCTTCGACGTCGAGAAGTGGACGCGGTTGCTCCACAGCGCCGGTTTCGAGGTTGACAGCGTGCAGGAGTTCTTTCAGGTTCCCGGTGACCCTGGCACAGGGGAACGGCAGGCCCTGGCCATCGCACGCCGGCGACCAGTCCCGTTTGTGCTGCCGCTTCCAGGTGTCTCATGACTCGAGTTGATCATTCGGATTGAACAAGGAGAACTACCAATGAACTTGCCGTTGAAACCCAGGGCACCGATCGAGGACCTGATCCGAGAAGGCGATCTCGAAGCGCTGCTCCGCAAAGCAGGGGAAGTACACGGCCACTTCTGCCCTTACGTGGCCCTCGGCGTCCGGGCAGGTGTCATCGCCCTGAAGACCCTCGGCATCGAGCACAACCTGGGGATGGAAGAGGTCGTCGCCATCGTAGAGACCAACAACTGCTTCAGCGACGGCATCCAGGTCGTCACCGGCTGCACCTTCGCCAACAACGCCCTGATCTACCACGACCTGGGCAAGACGGCGGTGACAGTGGCAAAGCGCGACGGTGAGGCCGTCCGCGTCGCCGTCCGGGCCGACTATGCCGACAGCTTTGACGTCCGGTACCCGGAAGCGGACGCCCTATTCCAGAAGATCGTCGCCGAGCGCCAGGAGCCGACGCCGGAGGAGCAGGAGCGGCTGACGCAGTTGTGGGCCGAGACGTCCTACAAGCAGCTTGAAGTGCCGGCCGACGAGCTGTTCACGGTGCAACGCCTGCGGATTGAGATGCCAGCCTACGCGCCCATCCTCGCCTCGGTCACGTGCGCCGTGTGCGGGGAGAGCGTGATGGAGACACGGGCCAGGGTGCAGGACGGCAAGCCTGTCTGCATCGCCTGTGCCGCTGCCCCTCATTACCGGCTCGACGGGGCGGGCATCGCGGTATCAGACCTGAGACCCCAACCGAGACCCTAAAGGTCTCGGAAAACCTTTAGGGTCTTCGCTACGTGGTAGGGATGGGAGGCCTTCCCGTGAAACGGCGCGCGCTGTCGTACCTGCTGACGCTGTGGATCGTGCTGACAGTAAACTTCCTGCTGCCGCGCCTGCTGCCCGGTGACCCGCTGGCGGCGCTGCTCGACCCGGAGAACTCGGATTACGTCTTCGACGCCGAGGTGCGCGCGGCACTGGAAGCCTACTACGGGCTGGA
>CAZYSK010000145.1:0-9274 GCA_964649415.1 uncultured Anaerolineales bacterium | reverse complement strand
ACTTCAAGGACCAGTTGACGATCGTCGGCTTCGACGACTTCCCGGAGGTTCTGCAGGCGATTCGGGACGGGTACGTGATGGCGACGATGGTGCAGCGGCCGAAGCAGATGGGTATCATGGTGATCGAGTCGCTGTACGACCTGAACACGGGGGGAAGTGCCGAGAGCGTGGATACCGGCATCACCGTGGTGACTGTGGACAACATCGATACCTACAAGGGTGGCAAGCAGGAGACATCGGAGTAAGGCTAGCGTGAGAAGCTGGTGTTGGCTAGCGCGCCATCGGAATGGCGCCTTTGGAAGGACGTCGGCGCGCCATCGGAATGGCGCCTTTGGAAGGACGTCGGCGCGCCATCGGAATGGCGCCTTTGGAGGGACGTCGGCGCGCCATCGGAATGGCGCCTGTGGAAGGATGTCGGCGTGCGAAGAGAACGTGACTGTCTTGCGACCGAGTAGTGCATACTAGAATGGCTGGGGGAGAGGGCCCTCTGGCCCTTTCCCCCGGTGCTCCGGAGGACAACGATGAACCAACCCTTGCTTGAAGTGCGTGACGTCTCCAAGCGTTTCCCGGGCGTCCAGGCTCTGGACAAGGCCCATCTCGACGTAAAGCGTGGCGAGGTGTTGGCGCTGGTAGGCGAGAACGGGGCGGGCAAGAGCACCTTGATGAAGATCCTCTCGGGGGTCTACGAACCTGATGGTGGTACCATCTTGATGGACGGACAAGAGGTCGTTCCGCGGGATCCCGTCTATGCCCGGGACGATCTAGGTATCAGCATCATCTATCAGGAGTTCAATCTGGCGCTCAATCTCTCTGTGGCTGAGAACATATACCTGGGGCGATATCCTACCCGGCGGGGCTTTGTGCAATTCGATCGGCTCTATCGCCAGGCTGAGGAGTTTCTGGAATTACTGGGGGCGGATCTGGACCCGCGAGCCCCTGTGGCACGTCTGAGCGTCGCGCAGCAGCAGATGGTGGAGGTTGCCAAGGCGATCTCTTATCAATGTAAGTTGCTCATCATGGACGAGCCGACTTCCGCGCTCACCACATGGGAGACCGAGACGCTGTTTGAGGTGACCTGCGGGTTGCGGGACAAAGGCGTGGGCATCATCTTCATCACCCACCGCCTGGATGAGATTTTCGATATAGCCGATCGGGTCACGGTCTTTCGCGATGGGAAGACGGTCGGCACCGAGCCTATTGAGGAGGTCGACCGTGCTGCTGTGGTCCGGATGATGGTGGGCCGTGACCTGAGCGAGCTGTTCGTCACCAAGGAGGCCGAGATTGGCACACCGCTGTTGGAGGTGCGGGATCTTTCTACTCCCGACCTTCTGAAGGATATTTCGTTCAAATTGCACAAGGGAGAGATTCTGGGGCTTTTCGGTCTGTTGGGTGCTGGGAGAACGGACCTGGCGCGAACCTTGTTCGGGGCCGGGCCATCCCCTAGCGGTGAGGTGTCGCTCAATGGTCAGCCAGTGAACGTGCGCACGCCGGCAGACGCGACTGCAGCGGGGCTGGCGTATGTGCCGGAGGATCGCAAGCTTCACGGTCTGGTCCTGCCTATGACGGTCCGGGAAAACGTGACCCTGGCGGTGCTGCGCAGGTTGAGCCAGGCCGCTATAGTGCGCTCGGCCGAGGAACGACGGATGGCCGATGAGTTCATCCAAGATCTGGATATTCGTACGCCTAGCCGGGAGCAGAAGGTCAACAACTTGAGTGGTGGCAATCAGCAGAAGGTGGTGGTGGCTAAGTGGTTGGCCAGTAATCCCAAGGTCCTGATTCTGGATGAGCCCACGCGGGGTATTGACGTAGGAGCTAAAGCCGAGGTGCACGCCATTATGGCCCGCTTGGCTGAGCAAGGGGTGGGGGTGTTGATGATCTCCTCCGAGTTGCCGGAAGTGTTGGGCATGAGCGATCGGATACTGGTTATGCACGAGGGCCGCATCACCGGGGAGTTCAGTCGCGACGAGGCAACCAGGGAGCGCATTATGATGGCAGCAACCGGTACGGTCTGCCCTGACGATGGATCTCCATAACGCGCGCCTTGGACGTGGCGTCATATGAACATGGGTGATGCAAGGCAACAAGATGGAGTCGCTGCGCTACCCTAAATAGCAAGATGGACGCATGAAGGGAGTAGAACGGTGAGGAAACGAAAACTTGGATACACGGACTTGCATTTGACGACGATGGGGCTGGGTACGTGGGCTATCGGTGGCAGAGCGTGGGAGTGGGGCTGGGGGCCACAGGATGACGCCGAATCCATCGCCTCCATTCAGCGAGGGCTGGATCTGGGTATCAACTGGATCGACACCGCCGCCGCATACGGATTAGGGCGTGCCGAGGATGTGGTTGGGCGTGCCATCGCGGGGAGACGGGACGAGATCATTGTCGCCACCAAGTGTGGGCTGGTGTGGGATGAAGGTAGCCTGGAGGTATGCGGGTGTCTCACGGCGGAAAGCGTCCGCGCTGAGTGTGAGGCCAGTCTGAGACGTCTCAATGTGAATGTCATAGATCTCTATCAGATTCACTGGCCCCACGATGATGAGCACGTTGAGGAGGCGTGGAGTACCATTGCGGACTTGATTCAGGAGGGCAAAGTGCGCTACGCCGGAGTCTCCAATTTCAGCTTGGAACAGATCGAGCGGATTCAGCCCATTCATCCTGTTGCTTCTCTACAGCCTCCCTACAGTATGCTTGAACGCGGGGCAGAGCAGGGATTGTTGCCCTTCTGTGCCAAGAACGATATAGGCGTGGTTGCTTACAGCCCGATGCAGACGGGGCTGTTGACCGGAAAATACACCAAGGAACGGGTGGCGAGCTTGCCCGATGATGATTGGCGCAAGGACCGCAGCCCGCATTTCCAGGAGCCCGCTCTGAGCGCCACCCTGGAGCTTGTCGAGGGATTGCGTCCCATTGCGCAACGCAACGGGAGGACCCTGCCGCAGCTAGCCATCGCCTGGGTGTTGCGACGCCCGGAGGTCACAGCGGCGATCGTCGGTTCACGCCGCCCCGCTCAAATCGAGGGAACGGCCCCTGCCGGGGACTGGGTGCTGTCCGACGAGGATATCGCCGAGATCGACGCGCTTCTGGAGAAGCGGGAGCAGGCACTGAGCTGAGCAAGAATATCGCGGGTGTTTCCCCGGCGCTTCGCCGATACCCGCTACATACGTGTTCCGGAGTTGACCAATACGCGTGCATTGTGCGGGGTCTCTTGGCCCATCTGGGTAGGCGAAGGAGTCGTTCTGCTCCTCCTTGCATATAGCAGAAGGGTGGGGGTTCCCGGGGGAAGTGGACACGACAACAAGCCAAGATCGTGTATAATACCACTATACGGAGGCCCGTAAGCACTTCCATCAAGGAGTGCTGAGCTTTGCTTAATTCCATGTCCACAACTCGGGGGAGGGTCAGAGGAAACGGTCATGCCGGAACACGTAAACATCAACAACCATGATATGCGCCTGATTAGCGAGGTCCTGAACCTTTACTACATGGAGGAACTCACGCAGGCCGAAGTAGGGCGTCGACTTGGCTTATCCACAACCAAAGTCAATCGCTTGTTGCAGCAGGCTCGTAGAGAGGGGATGGTTGAGGTAACCATCCACGTGCCTTTTCAGCACCTTTTTGACATGGAATCTCGTCTGAAGGCGATCTTTGGCATCAAGGAAGCTATGGTCATCCCACGCATAGCGGAGGATGTGGGCGGGATGATCCAGACCCTGGGTCGAGCTGGGGCGGATTGTTTGCTGAGACACCTGCGAGACGGCGACGTGCTGGCTGTGGGCGGGGGCACGGGTGTCCACGCCGTGGCCCACGCGCTGGAGCCGAAGCGCACCTACGATGTCTCCGTGGTTCCCACGTCAGGAGGCGTACAGGGGTCGACGTACGTCGACGTTAACTATCTGGCCTCTCAGGTCGCCGAACGGCTGGGAGGGAAGGCCTATCAGCTTCACGCCCCGTGCGTCGTCGAGACGCCGGAACAGCGGGATATGCTCCTATCCATGGGACCCGTCAAGGACATCCTGGATATCGCCCGCCGGGCCAACGTGGCCCTTATGGGCGTGGGCACCGTGGACGCTGAGGCTTCCCGCTATGTGCAGATCACGGCTCTATCGCCGGAGGATATGAATCGCATCGCCGAAGTCTATGGAGGTGTGGGCGAAATCGGGGCCTGTGTCTTCAATGGTGCGGGCCTTTCCTGTGCTGAGGAGTACGCGGATCGCGTGGTCGGGCTGACCCTGCCAGAGTTTCAGCGTATCCCGTTCTTCATCGGCGTGGCAGCCACGTCGGCCAAGGCGCTTCCGCTCTACGGTGCGCTACGTGGCGGCTATATGGATGCCCTGGTCACCGATGAGGCGGCTGCACAGGGGATCCTGGACCTGTTCGAGGTGGACTTTCGCGGTGGAACCGCGGCAGTCGGGCGACAGGATGTGGAGGCCGCGTAGTGTGTGCTGGCCCGTGCCCGGCACCAAGGGTAGCGCAGCGGCCCCATCAGGCTGTCAAAGGTAGCGCAGCGAGCCTTCTCGCTGCGTGACGGAGACCTGGCGTCCTGAGCTGTCTGAAACCGTGTATGGGAGACATTCAAACATATGCGTTCAGAATTCTCGGTGCCTGTTGGTATCTACGAGAAAGCACTGCCAGCAGACGCGTCTTGGGAAGAACGCCTGGAGCTGGCAGCTCAGGCCGGATATGATTTCGTCGAGATTTCCGTTGATGAAAGCGATGGCCGTCTGGCGCGGCTAGACTGGCCGGCATCGGAACGAGCGGCGTTGCGTCAGGCGATCGCCAGTACAGGGGTGCCGATCCTGACGATGTGTCTCAGCGGACATCGCAAGTATCCTTTGGGCAGTGCGTCACCGCAGATTCGGGCGCAAGGATTGGACATCTTCCGCCGAGCGATCGAGTTTGCGGCGGATATCGGGCTTCGCATTGTTCAGGTCATGGGGTACGACGTCTTCTATGAGCCATCTGACGCGGGAACTGCGGCTCGCTTCCTTGAGGGCTTGCATCAAGGGGTTCGCTGGGCGGGTGAGGCTGGCGTGATGGTGGGGATGGAGAACGTGGATCGCGAGCTTGTGGACTCGGTGGAGAAAGGGATGCGCTTCGTGCGCGAGTTGAACTCACCCTGGTTCCACCTCTATCCGGATATGGGAAACCTGGTTGCGGCGGGCTACAGCCCCGCCGATCAGTTTCGTATGGCTGCGGGGCACATGGTGGGCGTTCACGTCAAGGACGCCTTGCCCGGTGTGATACGCGGGGTGCCTTTTGAGCAGGGAGACGTTCCTTTCAACGAGGCCTTCCGGGCGTTGGCAGAGATTGGCTTCTGGGGACCTATGACGGTGGAGATGTGGGCGAACAAGGACTCCGGATGCGACTCGTTGGGTTCTGTCGCCGCTGCGCGCCAACTGGTGGCTCGCCTTGTTGACGCGGCTTGGCCGGGCGGGTAGTGAAAGCACCATAGGAACTTCTCCATTGGACAGAACGTGTGCGCGGATGCAACGTGTCCGCAGTGGCCCCCGCAGTGTGCTGCGGGGTTCTTCAACTTGGTACTTGGACTAGACATCTTGTATGTGGAGGCGCTATCGTGATGTTAGGGGAACTGCGTGAGGAAGTTTGGTACTGCAATTTGGAACTCCCCAAGAATGGCCTGGTCAAGATGACCAGTGGCAACGTCAGTGGCCGTGATCCGGAGACCGACCTCGTGGTCATCAAGCCGAGCGGCTACAAGTATGAGGACCTGACCCCAGCAGATCTGGTGGTGGTCGATCTGGAGGGAAATATCGTAGAGGGGCACTTGACGCCCTCGACGGACACGCATACGCACCTCTACGTGTACCGTCAAAGATCCGATGTTTGCGGTATGTGCCACACCCACTCGCCGTATGTGGGCGTCTTTGCCGCCCTGGGGGAGCCTATCCGGCCCTGCCTGACCACGTGTGCCATGCTGGGGGGAGAGGTGCCGCTGGGTGAGTACGTCGCCGTAGGCGGTGAGGGCATAGGCAAGGAAATCTTGAGGAAGATAGGGAACTCACTGGCGATTGTCATGCAGAACCACGGTCTCTTCACGATTGGCTCGTCGGCCTCAGAAGCGGCGAAGATCGCTGTGGAGGTAGAGGAGATCGCCAAGATCACGCACCATGCTATGTTGCGCGGGGAGCCAATCTGGCTTACGCCAGAGCAGATCGAGGAGATGGCTCACCTGTATACGCACATCTATGGTCAGAAATAGGATGTGGTAGCGGAAAGGAGCGCCATCGGAATGTCGCCTTTGTGAGGGTGAAAGGAGCGCCATCGGAATGGCGCCTTTGTGAGGATATAGAAGGGACTTGATTATGACTCGATCGACGGAAGACAAGGAGGATTCGACGGTGGCAGTTGTCGATATCGAGGAGAATCTCTCACTGGAAGTGGGTGATGGCGCCTGCCTATTGGAAGAGCTGCCCCGGGAGAAGCTGGCCTGGATGCTCCAGAAGATGCGCGAGATCCGATATTTCGAGGAGAAGGCCGAGGAATTGTACACACGCGGTCTGGTGCATGGCACGATGCACCTATCCGTCGGTCAGGAAGCTTCTGCCGTGGGCAGCGCTGTGGCGCTGAAGCCCAACGACCTGGTGATCCATCATCACCGCGGTCACGGCCATACGATTGCCAAGGGAGCCGACATCACGCTGATGATGGCCGAATTCCTGGGCAAAGAGCCTGGTTACTGCCGTGGGCGTGGGGGCTCTATGCACATTGCCGATATCCCAGGGGGAAACCTGGGCGCCACCGGTGTGGTGGGCAGCGGAATACCGACCGCGGTCGGTATCGGCTTGGCCTTGCACATGCGCAAGTCTGACCAGGTGCTTCTCTGCTTCTTCGGCGACGGAGCGTCCAACTTGGGCGAGTTCCACGAGTCGCTAAATATGGCTTCCATCTGGGACTTGCCTGTCGTGTTCATCTGCGAGAATAACCAGTATGGAATGTCCATGTCGGTGAAGCGGTCGATGAATATCGATCGGATATCGAGGCGCGCCTGCTCCTATCGGATACCGGGTATGTCGGTGGACGGCAACGATGTGCTGGCCGTCTGTCAGACGGTCAAGGTCGCCGTTGAACACGCGCGCTCTGGCAAGGGGCCCTCGCTGGTAGAGAACGTAACCTACCGTTGGCGGGGGCATTCCAAGAGCGACCGCAATCTCTACCGCACCCAGGAAGAGATAAGCACCTGGAAAGAGCGATGCCCGATCAAGCGGTTCGAGAAGGTCCTGACAGATGCCAGTGTGATGACGAGCGAAGAGATTGAGGCCATTGATCAGGAGGCCCGGGCCACTGTTGATCGCGCGGCAGAGGAGGCACTGACCTTTCCTGAGCCGTCTCCAGAGAACTTGGAAGACGAGGTGTATGCACCATGAGTGAGAGCCGGAAACGCGAGATCACGTATCTGGAGGCCGTGCGTGAAGCCATGGTCCAGGAGATGCGGCGTGACCCAGAGGTCTTCTTGATGGGGGAGGACGTTGGAGTCTACGGCGGGGCTTTCGGGGTGTCGCGGGGCATGTTGGAGGAGTTCGGACCGGAGCGGGTACGTGAGACTCCCATCTCGGAGGCAGCCATCGCGGGTGCAGCGACGGGCGCCGCGCTCATGGGTATGCGGCCGATCATGGAAATCATGTTCATGGACTTCATCACCATCTCCATGAACCAGTTGGTCAATCAGGCAGCTAAGGTTCGTTTTATGTTTGGTGGCAAGGCCAGTATTCCAATGGTTGTACGCGCGCCGGCTGGTTCGGGAACCGGTGCAGCGGCTCAGCACTGCCAGAGTTTGGAGTCCCTGTTCATGAATGTGCCTGGGATCAAGGTCGTCACTTCCTCCACCCCGTACGACGTCAAGGGCCTGCTCGTCGCGTCCATTCGGGACAACAACCCGGTCGTGTTCATGGAGCACAAACTGCTCTATCGTACGAAAGGCGCGGTGCCTGAGGAGTCGTATACCATTCCTTTGGGCAAGGCCGAGGTCAAACGCGAGGGGCGTGATCTGAGCGTGATCGCATACTCGATCATGGTTCCCCGTGCTCTCGAGGCGGCCGAGCAACTGGCCGCCGAAGGGATCGAGATTGAGGTGGTAGATCTGCGCAGCCTCAAACCTATGGACAAGGAGACCATTGTCCGGTCGGTGTGCAAGACGGGCCGGGCGATGATCGTTCACGAATCGCCGGTGACCGGTGGTGTTGGCGGTGAGACAGCAGCCGTCATCGCCGATAGTGAGGCCTTTGACTATCTCGATGCCCCTATTCGGCGTCTGGCCGGGTGGGACGTGCCGATTCCATACAACCGGACGCTCGAGCGAGCGGCGGTGCCTCAGGTGGACGACATCTTGGTTGCGGCGCGAGCGCTGGCGCTAGAGGGGAGGTAAGCGTGGCAACCGAAGTCATTATGCCCAAAGTGGATATGGTGATGGACACGGGCACCTTTGTCGAGTGGCTCAAGGAGGGGGGCGACCACGTAGAGAAGGGGGAACCCCTATTCATCATCCTCACCGACAAGGCGAATATCGAGATCGAGTCTCCGGCCAGCGGTGTCCTGTCTGGTGTCAGGGTGCAGCCTGGGGATGAGATCCCGGTGACCGAGGTGATCGCCTACATCCTGGAGCCCGGTGAAGAACTGGCTGCTGCGGATGCGGCAGAAGCCTCCTCTGCCGTCGCTCCCGCTGCTGCTGCTGACACGGTCGCCCGGGAGCCAGAAGCGACTGCCCGACCGGAGGAGGTCTCTGAATCGGTGGCGGGTAGCGTGCGGGCCACCCCTGTGGCCCGTCGTCTGGCAGCGGAGCTGGGGATTGACCTGACTCGGGTGACGGGGCGCGGGCCGCGAGGGCGCATCCACAAGGCCGATGTGTTTGCTTTCGCCGAGCAGCAGCAAGCTGCTCAACCGAGGGTCGCCCCGGCCTTACAGGTGCCGCTGCCTGACGCTCGCAAGAAGGATGTCGTGCCCCTCGCCGGCCCACGCAAGATCATCGCCGAAAGAATGGCCCATAGCGCGTTCACCGCGCCTCACATCAATCTATCGATGCGTGTCGACATGAGCGAGGCGACGCGTCTGCGTGACCGGTTGCTGGAACCTCTGCAGGCCAAGACAGGTCAGCGTCTGTCCTTTACCGCCATCTTGGCTCGTGCAGTGGCAGCGGTCTTGCCGCGGCATCCCTACTTGAACGCTTCGCTGGACGCTGCGGACATTGATCGTGCGTCCGCGGACATTGATCGTGCGTCCGCGGACATTGATCGTGCGTCCGCGGACATTGATC
>CAZYSK010000144.1:0-10151 GCA_964649415.1 uncultured Anaerolineales bacterium | reverse complement strand
CCACGATCCGCCCATCCTCGACCACCACGATCCGGTCGGCCTTGCGCAGCGTGGAGAAGCGGTGGGCGATGATCAGCGTCGTGCGCTCGCAGCGAATCTCGTCCAGGGCGCTCTGGATCAGTGCCTCGGTGTAGGCGTCCACGTTGGCCGTCGCCTCGTCCAGCGCCAGGATCCGGGGGTCGGCCAGCAAGGCGCGGGCAAAGGCCACCAGTTGCCTCTGCCCGCCCGACAGCATCGCGCCCAGCTCGCCCACCTGGCTGTCGTACCCTTGGGGCAGCCGGATGATGAAGTCGTGCGCCTGCGCGCGGCGGGCGGCCGCCTCGACCTCATCATCGCTGGCTTGGGGATCGCCGTAGCGAATGTTCTCGCGGACCGTGTCGGCGAACAGGAACACATCCTGAGGCACGACCGTCACCACCCGGCGCAGGTCTGACGCCCCGATCTGGCGCACGTCTATCCCGTCGATACGCACAGCCCCCTCCCACACGTCGTACAGCCGGGCCAGCAGCCGGGCGATGGTACTCTTGCCCGCGCCGGTCGCGCCGACCAGGGCAATCGTCTCTCCAGCGTCCATATTGAGGCTCAAGTCGTGCAGCACCGGCTCGTCTCCGTAGCCGAACGTCACTGCCTCGAACCTGATACTTCCCTCAAACCCGCCCTCAGGCCGCACGGGCTGCACTGGTTCGGCCACCTCCGGCCGGCGCCTCATATAGTCGGCGATGCGGTCCAGCGAGGCGGCCGCGGCCTGGAAAGTGTTGTAGACCAGGCTCAACTCGCGCAACGGCCCAAAGAAGCGGTAGACGTAGCCCAGGAAGGCCAGCAGCACGCCGACGGTGAGCGCTTTCCCGGCGACCAGCGCGCCGCCATAGCCCAGCACCAGCGCGACGCCCAGCATGTTGGTCACCGTCATCGTGGGAAATACAGCGGCAAAGAGCAGGCCCACGCGCAGGTTGGCCTTCATGTTGCGCAGGCTCAGGCTCTCGAACTGCTCCACGGTGAAGGACTCGCGGGAGAGCGATTGGACAACGCGCATCCCCGCGACGCCCTGCTCCACGCCCGCGTTCACCTCGGCCAGCGCCTGCTGCACCTGGCGGTAGGCGCGCCGCATCTGCCGGCCCAACATGCCCATACTCACCATCACCACCGGGATCGATATGAGCGTGGCCAGCGTCAGGCGCGCGTCGAGCAGGGCCATGATGGCGACGATGCCGGTCAGCGAGAGCAGATCGTTGACCAAGTTGAGCGCGCCGCTGGAGGCGATCTCGGCGAGGGCGTTGACGTCGTTGGTCAGGCGGGATGAGATCTGCCCGACCCGTTCCCGCTCGTGAAAGGCGACTGGCTGCCGCAGCACCTGGGCGTAGAGATCGCGCCGGATGGCGTGGACCACGTGCTGCCCCACCCACGTCGAGAGGTAACCCTGCCAATAGCTCGCCAGCCAGTAGACGCCGTTCAGCGCCAGGTAGAGCAGCGCGACCAGGGTCAGGCCGCGCACGTCGCGCCGGGCGATGTGGGTGTCGACGGCCACCTTGGTCAGGTAGGGCATGCTCAACGTGGTCGCCGTCACGGTCAGCGTGGCCGCCAGCGCCAGCGCCAGCCGGCCCGCGTGCGCCCGCACGTACCCCCACAGCATCCCCAGCGCCTGCCGGTCCAGATGTGAGAAGCGAAAGGGTTCCTCCTGCCCCTGGAGACGGGTCATGAACCCACCACGGATGGTCATCGCGCCCCTCCTCCTGCTGGCTCCCCCGCCGCCAGCGTCTCGGCCTGGAACTGAAGCATGTACACCTGGCGGTAGAAGCCGCCCGCTGCCAGAAGCGCTTCGTGCGCCGAGCGCTCCGGCGTGGAGCGCGCCCGCTCGACGATGCGCCCGTCGCGCAACACCAGGATCTGGTCGGCCTGCTGCACCGTCCACAGCCGGTGGGCGATGACGAAGGTGGTCCGTCCGGCGCGCACCTCGCCTAGCGCCTGCTGCATGCGCCGCTCAGTGTCGGCGTCCACGCTGGAGGTCGGCTCGTCCAGGATCAGGATACGCGGGTCGGTGAGCAGCACCCGCGCCAGCGCGATGCGCTGCTTCTGCCCGCCGGAGAGCCGCACGCCCCGCTCGCCCACCGGCGTGCCGTAGCCGAGGGGCAGGGATTGGATGAACGCGTGCATCTGCACCACGCGCGCCGCCCACTCGATCTCGCGCTGCGTGGCGTGGGGGTTCCCGTAGGCGATGTTCTCGCCGATCGAGGCGTCGAAGAGAAAGACCGTCTGCAGGGCGATGCCGATGGCGTCGCGCAGGCTCTGAACCGTGACCTGGGTGACGTCGTGGCCGTCAATGGTGATCTGCCCCTGCTGGGCGTCGTAGAAACGAGGCAGGAGATGCACCAGCGTCGTCTTGCCCGCGCCGGAAGGTCCCACCAGCGCCACCAGCTCGCCCGGCGCCGCCTCCAGGTCCACGTCGCGCAGTGCCTCCACGCCGGCATCGGCGTCGGCGCCGGTGGCGTAGGCAAAGCTCACCCCCTCGAAGCGCACACGCCCCTCGATGGGGGGCAGGGGATAGGCGCCCGGTGCGTCCTGCACGTCCGGCTGTGTGTCGAGCACCTCGAACACCCGCTCCGCGGCCGCCAGCGCCTGCATCACGACGTTGAGCATCATCCCCGTCTGGCGGATGGGGCGCAGCAGCATCTGGATGTACGTGGCGAAACCGATCAGCGTGCCCAGCGAGATCGCGCCGGCGATCACGTTACGCCCCCCGACCCACAGCACCAATCCCGTCCCCACCCCCATCACGACGCTGGCGTAGGGCATCCACAGCGAGGCAATGCGCGCCGTCTCGAGGTTGGCATGCAGGACCATCCCGCTCTTCCGGCCGACCCGTTCCTGCTCGAACGCTTCACGGCCAAAGAGCTTGACGACTAGGACACCGGCCAGGCTCTCCTGCACCGTGCCCGTCAACGCGGCGATCTGGCGCTGGACGCGCCGCCACGCCGGGCGCACGCGCCGCGCGTAGGCCCACATGCCAAGGGCGATCAGGGGCAGCAGGCCCAGGTACACCAGGCCCAGCCGCCAGTCCCAGGCGACCAGCACACCCAGGATGCCGACCAGGATCAGCAGGTTGGTCAACACGATGACCGCCGCCCGCCCGAAGAAGTTGTTCAGCACGTCCACGTCAGCCGTGACGCGCGACATCAGGTCGCCCGTGCGCGCTCGGTCGTAGAAGGAGAATGAGAGGCGACTGAGGTGCTGGAAGACCGCGTTGCGCATCTCGAAGACGATACGCTGGCCGGTGTACGCGGTTAGGTAGAGGCGCAGAAAATCGACGCTCCCCTGCACCAACGAAAGGGCCAGCAGCCCGCCGGCGGCCCACCAGATCTTTGCCGTCTGTCCCTCCAGGATGAAGCGGTCGACGGCCAGGCGGATGATCCACGGCGGGGCTAGCTCGACGGCCGTGGTCGCCAAGGCTGCCAAGACGACGCCGGTCAGGATGGCGGCGTGGGGCCGCATCGTGTGCAGCAGCCGGCGCAGGATGGGCCACACCGGCCCTGCTGGTCCGGCTCTGCGGCCGCCTGCCGCGCCTCTCCCCGGCGCCCCACGCCCTTCCCTGCTTGGAGACCCAGCCTGCCCGTGTCCTCTCCCGGCCTGTGCCAGAGGTTTTGACATTCCCTTCATTCTATGCTCCACGATGACAGACAGCGACGAGGCTGACCCGCCCCCGCCCTACCTGGTGGGTGCGTCGCTTCTTCCCGGTCTCGCGCTACGCCTCTGACTGGAGACGCCGGATGGATCTCCGAACAACTCTGTTCCCAACAGCTCTCGCACCGTATCCCGGTAGGCGGCGAGCCGGTCTTGATCCAGGAAGTAGTGGATCCGGTAGCCTCGCCGCTCCCCGCGCACCAGCCCCAGGTCCTTGAGCACGCGCAGGTGTTGGGACACGTTCGAGGTGCTCGTCTCCAGTTCGCTGGCCAGGCGGCCCACGCACAGCGCATTTCCCGGCTCCTGCCGGGCCAGCAGGGCCACCAGGCGCAGCCGGGTTTCGTCTCCCAGGGCCTTGAAGAAACGGGCTAGATTGTGCGTCTCGTTCATTGTTTTCTCTTAAGTAATTAATCAGATACTAAAAAATATAGCACAGCATTCCCGTTTCGTCAAACCAGAGCTATGCGCAGTACTAAATCTCAGTTTGACGAAATAGAACCTTTGTGCTACAATCCCCCACAAATCAAGTCCCAACCAGACGCCACCTCCCCTGCCGGAGGCAAGCTGACAAGCTGTACTTACCTTTCGCCAGCTTACCCGCTTGCCCAGCCCCGACATGTGTGGTATACTGACGATGCAGAAATTCTGCGCCTTCAGATAAACAGGGGGGGGGGCACGTGAGATGGATACGAGCGTTCAGATCCGCCAGCGGGGCACGCTGACGCTGCCGGCCGAGCTGCGTGAGAAATACGACATCCAGCCAGGCGACACCTATCGCCTCGTGGACCTGGACGGCATTTTCGTGCTCACCCCCCTCGTACCGATGGTGCCCGAACTGGCACGCGAGATCGAGCGCCTGCGCCAGGAAGCGGGGCTGAGCACCGAGGAACTGCTGACCGGCCTGCACGAGCAACGCCAGCGATACCACCTGGAACACTATGACGGGGCCGCGTCACCCGACACAGAGACCGAGTAGGCCCCGCGTCTTCGTCGACGCCGACGTGCTCTTCGCCGGGGCCGCATCACCCAGCGAACACAGCGCCAGCCTGGTGCTGCTGCGCCTGGCAGAGATCACGCTGATCGAAGCGCTCGCCTCGCAGCAGGTGATCGTCGAGGCCGAGCGGAACCTGGCCGACAAGCTACCCCAGGCACTGCCCGCCTTCCGTCTCCTCGCCAGCCGCTGCCTCCGCGTCGTCCCGGACCCGCATGCCGCAGAACTCGCTCCGCACGCCGGTCTGGCCCACCCCAAGGACCTGCCCATCCTGGTCGCGGCGATACGCGAGCAGTGCCCCTGGCTCGTCACCGGCCAGACAGTCGGAGCCAATGGACCGCCGGCATCCTGCCGGCATGATGTCCGCCACTTCAGGCCCGGCCACCCAACCGTGACCGTCCTGCGCCCTGGAGCATTCATCCTGCGCGTGCGCGACCTACTGGCCCAACTGGAGCCGGAATGGAAAAGCTAGCCACACACAGACGGCTACCCGCCGGCTAACCCTGGCCCGCTTACTCCCAATCAATCACCACGCCCAGGAAGTCGCCGGGCCGATCGATCAGCGCCTCGTACGTCCCGGCGACGTCCTCCGGCCGGATGTGGGGGCTGACCAGCCCCTCGCTCCTCAGCCCCCATTCCGATGGCGCACCAGCGCCCTCCGTTTGGACCGCGGCCATCCTGGCCGCTCCCC
The DNA here is from genome assembly GCA_964649415.1 of uncultured Anaerolineales bacterium. Lineage (GTDB taxonomy): Bacteria > Chloroflexota > Anaerolineae > B4-G1 > B4-G1 > CAZYSK01. The sequence goes on along the minus strand of CAZYSK010000144.1, from coordinate 4,794 downwards.
CGCTTCCCGCCAGAACACACCATTCCGATGGCGCCCCGCTTCCCGCCAGAACACGCCATTCCGATGGCGCACCACCATCGAACAACCCCAGCACCAGGTCCAGGTTCCGCTCGCGCGTCCACCCATCCCGGAAGGTGGGCGGATGGACCGCCAGGCGCTCGTGAGCCCCCACCAGCGCGATGCCCTTCCGGTGGATGGTGGCGTAGGCGTCGATCTCGACCGGGCCGCGCAGGCTGCCCAGCGGCACCACGCGCCCGCCCTCGGCCGCCAGGTCGAGCGCCGTCGGCACGAGCGCCGGGTTGCCCGTCGCCTCGATCACCACGTCGGCCATGCGCCCGTCCGTCGCCTCGCGCACCATGCCCGCCACGTCTGCCTCGTCCGGGTGGACCGCCTGGACGCCACTGCCCGCCGCGACCCGCAGCCGGCCGGGGATCAGGTCCACCCCAATCACCGGGCGCGCGCCCGCCAGGCGGCTCAGTTGGGCCGCGAGCTGCCCGATCAGCCCCAGGCCCAGCACCACCACCGTGTCACCCAGCATAACGTGACCCTCGCGCACGCGCACCAGGCTGATAGCGCCCAGACGGGCCAGCGCCGCCTGCTCCATCGACACGCCCGCCGGCACGTGGCGCATGAGCATCGTGCGCGCGTCGCCCACAGCCCAATCCCCGTGCTGCGCGTGGGCCAGCGCGGCGTCCCCCACCGCCCAACCCGCCACCGCGCTCCCCACCGCCTGCACCGTTCCGGTCAATGCTTAGCCCAGGCCAATCGGATATGCATCCACTCAGGCGGATTGGGCGACGAGAAACCAATGTGCGAGCCGCTGTAGATGGCGGTCTCCGTGCCCGCGCTGATCAACGAGCAGGTTGCCTTGACGATCACCTCGTGCGGCCCGGGCGTCTCCGGCACCTCGAACGCGTGCCACTCAACCTGGCGCAACCCCGTGCAGAATAAGCGCTTCGCCCGCGCACTCACTGCTCCATCCCCCGCTCTCTATGCGCTGCTCGCTCCCCCACGCTACGCCTGAAGGAAGCCATACGCCAGCCAGCCGCCATCAATGACCAGCGTCTGAGCGCACATGAAGTCCGACTCCCCCGAAGCCAGGAACACCGCCGGCCCGGTCAGATCCTCCATCTTGCCGATGCGTCCCATCGGCGTGCGCCGCCGAATGGCCTCCAGGTCAAGCTGGCCGATCTCGATCTGGTGCAAGACCACGTCCGTCGCGAAATAGCCGGGGGACAGGACGTTGACGTTGATGCCGTACCTGGCCCACTCCACGCCCAGCCCGCGCGCCAGGCCGACCAGCCCCGTCTTGCTGGCGATGTAGGCCGCCCGAAACGGGGCCCCGCTGTGAGCCTGCATGGAGCCCATCATGATGATCTTGCCGTAGCCCGCCTCCCTCATCGGCGCGAACACGCCCTGGCTGCAGAGGAAGCTCCCCGTCAGGTTCACGTCAATCACCTGCTGCCAGTCCTCGGGGGGCAGATCCTCAGAGGGTACCACGGCCCTGACGCCCGCCGCATTGAGCAAGATATCCACCTTGCCGAAAGCGTCCAGCACCGTCTCGACCACGTGCGCGACATCGTCCGGCGCGCGCACATCGGCGCGGACGGCCAACCCCTTGCGCCCCAGGCCCTCTACCTCGGCCGCCACCCGGTCTATCTCCGCCTGCGTGCGGGCCACGACGGCGACATCCGCGCCTTCACGGGCGTAGGCCAGGGCAATGGCCTTGCCGATCCCGCGCCCCCCGCCGGTGACGATCGCCACCCGGTCCTCCAAACGCGGGCGCCCGCCCCGACCGGCTGGGGCCAACTGCGTCCGCGGGCTCTCAGCGTCTGTCCGCTGCACCATTCCCCTCCCCCCCCCCACATCACTTCCACTTTGCCCCACGTCGCGGCGCTCACGCAGGCCGGACGTAGGGAATCGTCTGCGGCCCCTCGGGCAGGACGCAGATCGTGGCCGACGGCCCGTACTTGCGCAGCAGGTCGGCCACCGTCGCCTCGACGTCGCGACAGGGCTTGAGCCACACGCCCTCGATCTGCTCGTCGCTGAGGTTGTGGCTGTAGAGATACACGTCCGCCTTGAGGCATATCAGAGCCTGGACGTGGGCCTGCCACATGTCCTGCCGCTGAAAGCCCGGCCCGCGGATCGTCTCCAGCAGCGACTCCAGGCTCCGCGCCTCGCGCATCATCCGCCCGTACTCGCCGTGGTCCGGGATGCCGTCCCAACAATCGGCCGCCACGACGATGCTCCCCCCCGGCTTGACCACCTGCGCGGCCGCGCTCATCCCTTTGACTGCCTGGTACACGTTCAGGTCCAGCGGGTATCCGGAGTTGCTGGTGACGACGATGTCGAACGGCTCCGGGACGGGCACCATCGCCGTGTCCTTGGCGAAGGCGCATCCCCGGGCGTGCGCGTCCTCGAAGTCCCCGGCGAACACGCCCGTGATCTCCTTGTCGCGGTTGAGCGTCACGTTGAGGAGGAAGGTCGGCTCGACCATCGCCGCGCCCTCGCGCACATCCTCCCACAGCGGGTTGCCCGCCGTGATCCCCCAACAGGCCCGCGGGCTGTCCAGGTTCGCCGCGCTGTGATTGCGCATCACCGTCTCCAGCGACGCCAGGCCCGGCAGGACGGCCTTGCCCCCGCCCGAGAACCCGGCGAAGAAATGCGGCTCGATGAAGCCGGTCAGGACACGCGCGTCGCAGGCGACGAACTCGCGCTCAAGCCAGACCTCATTCCCGCCACTGCTCGTGCCCACGAGCACGTGCGACGCCCCGTCCGCCGCGTCGTGCTGCACGATGCGATAGCGATCCACGACCGCGTCGCCCAGCATGCCGCGCAGCTCCGCCTCCGTGTTGGGCCGGTGCGTGCCCGTCGCGTTGAACAGCACGATCTGATCGTCGGGCACGTGGTCGAGCTCGCCCAGCAGGACCGGCAGGAGCACGTGGTTGGGCGTTGGACGGGTGATGTCGCTGAAGACGACACCGACCGTGTCCGACGCCCCGACCAGTTCCCTCAGCGGCGGCGAGCCTATGGGCCGGCGCAATGCCTGCCGCACGACCGCCGCCTCGTCCGCCAGCCCCTCCAGGTACTCCGGCTCCACGACGACCACCTCCGCGTCGCCCGGCAACTCAATCTCCAAACCCGTCTTCCCATACGCCAGCTCAATCCTCACCACCCTACCCCCTTCCCCCCCGTTCGTAGTGAGCTACAGAGCGCAGCGGAGTAGCGTCCCACGGCACTCCGGCAGACCTCCGTGCCTTACTACGAACCAAGTGCTCACTAAGAACAGTTGCCCCCCTCCGTCACTTGCCGATTTTCCGATTTGCTGACTTGCTGACTTGCTGATTTGCTGATTTGCTCATTTGCTCATTTGTCAATTTGTCATTTCCCGACCGTCTTGATCACCGACAGATCCCCATCCCGCGCCGCCTCCAGCACCGGCCCCATGTACTCATCCACCATGTCAGCCGTCAGCGGCACCGGCATGTTCTGCAGCTTCATCTTCAACTGCGGGTTCTTCGCCGCCGCCAGCGCCCGCTCGATGTGCGCATGGCTGAATCCCTCCACCTGGCTCAACTGCGTCGGGAAGCCAACGCGGCGGCTGAACGCCAGCATCGCCTCGGCCACCGCCACGCCCAGTTCGCGCCCGCTCAGTGCATCGAGATCAGCGCTCGTCAGACCGGCATCCCGGTAGATCTTGCCCACCATGCGCAGCGGGTCCTCGATGGCCGGGGCGAAGAACACGGTGTAGTAAGGATTCATCATCGCGCAGGCCCGGCCGTGGCTCAGGACGTCCACCAGCGAGAAGCTGGTCAGGTGCCCGCCGTTGGTGCCACCCAGCATGATCGCGTACCCGCCCAGGTCCGTCGCCAGGCAGAGCGCCTCGCGGCCCGTCTCGTCCCGGGGGTTCTCTCTCACGCGCGGCAGGTAGTTGACCGCCAGCCCGATCCCCACGCGGGCCACCTCTTTCACCCGCTCGTAGTACGGCTTGCCCACCGCGCCGTACACCACCTCCAGCGAGTGGGCGATGCCGTCCAGCGCGCCATCGGACGTCAACGCGGGCGGCGCACCGTAGGTCACCTGGTAATCAAACATAGGCCGGGCGGGCACGATGGCCTCGTCCACGATCAGCTTCTTCTGCCCCGTCGAGACGTCCGTGATGTTGGAATACTTCGTCAGGTGCGCGCTGGAACTGGCCGCTGTCTGGATGGCTACGTGCGGCGTCAGCGACTTCCCGCTCTCCTCCACCGCCTCAGTGACCAACCCCGTCCCGAAGTAGTCGTCAATCTCACCGCCCAGCGTGCGCAGTACCTCGGCGGCCTTAGTGGCGTCAATCGTGCTGCCCCCACCGAAGCTGACGATCACGTCGGGATCAAGCGCTCCAAGCTCGTCGGCGATGCGGAACAGATCCTCGCGCGGCGCATTCGGCACCGCCCCCTTGACCTCGCCCGCCAGCCCGAGCCCTGCCTCCGCCATCGAATCCAGGATCGTCGCCACAAACCCGTCGCTGCCGGGAAACGTACTGCGCACCAGCGCCGGATTGCTGCCCAGGGCCGCCACCACCCCGCCCACCTGAGACAAAACACCCGCACCAAACAGATACCTATCGCCCTTGAACTCGCGCAACAGTTCGCGCGCCCTATCAAACTCAGACATCTCCACACTCCCCTCTCGAATCTGGTCACTATCCTGCACTCGCTCGGTACATATCGCGTGTCACGCATGACGCAACACGCAAGACGAAACGTGGTATCCAACCGACACTCACTGTTCACAGCGGGTACGATGTGTTCC
>CAZYSK010000143.1:0-10370 GCA_964649415.1 uncultured Anaerolineales bacterium | reverse complement strand
ATTCTCTAGCCATGCTCGCCATTTTACCACTGTATTAGCCGACTGAACAGAGTTTTACTCCGACAAACTGCTAGTTGCTCTCTATTCGACTGTTAAGGTGCGAAATCTAGGCTAAGGGAAGGACACCTGCCGCGAGCCAACACCAACGAGATCGTCATCTCTGAGGCCACGGCGCAGAATCGTGGCCTCAAGATCGGCGACGTTATCGGCAGCTACGATAATCCAGTCTACAGAGACGCCCCGGTGCTGCCCGTCGAGATGGTGGTCTCGGGCATCTTTGCCAGGCCCGCCACGCCGGAGGACGCGTGCTGGCTGTCCTTCGCCTCCCTTGAGTTCCTGGAAAGGCATGAGGCCTACAAGGGATTCGCCCTATCCTTGCTTGTCACGCCCAAAGAGGGGCAAAAGGCCATACTGGACGCGTGGCTGGAGCAAGAGATGGCCAAGAGCAAGACCACCACGCTGACCTACCGGCAGGAGTTTGCCTGCCGCCAGGAGAACACGCGCAGCACGATTCTGACCATCGCCGTGCTCGAAAGCGCCATCGCCTTCGTGATCGCGTTCTCTCTGACAGTACTCAACCACATCTTTGTCTCGCAGCGGCTGTCCGAGTTCGGCGTGCTCAACGCGCTGGGCTGGCACCGGCTGCGGCTGATGTGGCGCACCACACGCGAAACCGCATTCACCACAATGATCGCCTGGGGGTTCAGCGTCGCCCTGTGCTGCGTCGCGTTGTTTGGTTTGCAGATCGGTGTGTTTACCCCCCCTTGGGCTAAAGCTTAACCTTTTCAATCCGACGCCCTGGCTATCCACCCTGCCTATCCCTGTTATGGTGCTTGTGGTCACCGCCGGCACGACTGGCAGGACGCTCTCCCTTGACCCCGTGGTCATCATCGAGAGGAGGTAGAAATGAACCCATTGCGACAAGATCGCAGAGAAGGAGTTGACATGAAACAGAGGATTTCCTCCAAACGGAATATGCGTATCGGAACCGGACTGTTGATCGGCCTGCTAACTCTGTGCCTGATGGCGTGCAACAGGGCAGCAGACACTCAGCCCGCGGTGGCCCCTACCAGCGAAGCGGGCCTGACGTATCAACCCGCCGCGGGAAGCGTCGCTGCCAACGGGACGCTCAAGCCCGCCCGGCAGGTGCGGTTGAGCCTTGGCGTGGGGGGCGCCCTCGAACTGGTCGACGTCGAGATCGGCGAGCACGTGCAAGAGGGACAGATGCTGGCCACGCTGGACGCCGAGGATTTGGCCCGTGCTGTCGCGCAGGCGCGGGTCGAACTAGAGAGCGCCCAGGCCCGGTTGGTCCAGTTGGAAGCGGACGCCGAGCCTGTGCCGGAGCGGGTGCTTGCGGCGACGGCGGCCATTTCCAGCGCGCAGGCTGCGCTGACCCAGGCCTGTGTGCAAGCCAGCATGCGTGCGAATTGGGACGTCATCGACAGTTACGGGCTGGAGCACGCCGAGCGGGCAATGCAAGACGCGCAGAGCGAGTATCAGAAGGTGCTCGACGACCCGCGCACGCACGACTGGGCCCCCGACTCGAAAGAGGCACACGATCTCGAAGATGCTCGAGATTACTACGAAGTGACCCTGGCTCAATACGAACTACGCGCCGCCGACCGCGGTCACGCCCTCGCCATCACCGAGGCGGAAGCCCGTCTGGCTCAAGCTGAACTGGCCCTCTATGAAGCGGAACATCCGATTGCCTCCCAAGCGCTCACCCTGGCGCAGTTGGACGTGCAGCGCGCCCCACTCGCCTTGGAAGCCGCGCAAGAGAGTCTGGCCCGCTCGACGCTGGTGGCCCCCTTCGACGGCATCATCTCTGCCGTGCCGGTCAGCGAGAGGGAGTGGGTCTCGCCCGAAACGCCAGTCGTCGAGTTGATCGACGTTTCCCGCTGGCTCGTCGATACGAAGAACGTGGGTGAGCTTCAAATCGCCCGAATACGAGAGGGACAGGAAGCCACCGTGCGGGTCAATGCCTTCCAGAGCGAACCATTGAACGGGCACGTAGCGACCATCTCGCCGGTGGCGGTGGTTCAACAAGGGGACACCACGTATACGCTCACCATCGAGTTGGACTCGGCCGACGGGAACGACCGTTCCCGCCTCAACCTGCGACCAGGGATGACCGCGCGGGTGGAGATCAAGGTGGACTAGAAGCACGGCTGAGAGCGCCGCCGAGATCATCGCGGATGGGACACAAGTGTGGACGTAGACGGAGCGTCGAGCGTGTGGTTGACTTCTGAATGGGTTTCTACTAAAATGCGCAGACCCGACAGGTTTCGAACGGATGCCGGATGTACTCATCCGCCTCATCCGGCGGATGGACCTATTCGCTAGATGGTTGCATCTGCCCTGTCCGGTCTCAGGTCTCGTTGCGTATGGACGCTATTCTGCAGAGACGCGCTCGAACGACTTGCGGTGTGCTGGCCCTCGCAGGACTACTCGTGCTCGTGGTGTCGGCTTCGGGCTGCACCAACCTGTCAGCCCGTTTGGCGACTGATCTGTTGAGCACGGGCTCCACCGAATCCGCTACTGCTGAGCCTACCCTCACCCCAAAACAAGCTGTATCGGACGCAGCGGATGAGTACATCCGTAGGGCACCCGACGCCGTGCCCCCTTATCAAGGCGTTCGCAGCAAGGACATCCACTTTGAACGTATCTCACTTGAGCGTGGCCTGTCTGACAGTACGGTGTTCTGCATCCTCCAGGATAGCAGAGGCTTCATGTGGTTTGGCACACATGACGGGTTGAACAAGTACGATGGCTACGACTTCACGGTGTACAGGCACGAGCCGGAGAACCCGCATAGCTTGAGCGCCAACGCTGTCCGAGCGATCTACGAGGATCGGTCGGGTGTGCTTTGGATTGGCACTGATGGTGGAGGGCTCAATAGGTTCGAGCGCGAACAGGCGCGGTTTGTGCGCTATCAGAACAATCCCGGCGATCCCCATAGCCTGAGCGACAACAATGTGCGATCCATATACGAAGACCGGATGGGAGCGCTATGGATCGGGACTGCGGGTGGACTGAATCGCTTCGATGCAGACAGTGGGCGGTTCGTTCGTTACCAGAATGCCCGCGATGATCCCGGTAGCTTGAGCAACGACTCTGTCACCTGCATTCACGAGGATCGGTCGGGCGTGCTGTGGATTGGAACAAGTGGCGGGGGATTGAACGCGTTTGACCGTCAGAACGGCCAGTTTGTCCGCTACCAAACTGGCCCGACCGATCCAGGCAGCCTGAGCAGCATATACGAAGTGACAACTGATCCCAAGCGGCTGAGCAATGACTACGTCATGTCAGTCTACGAGGATCGGTTTGGGCTGCTTTGGATTGGGACGTGGGGCGGGCTGGACGCATTTGACAGGGACGCCGAGGTGTTTGTCCACTACCCCAATGATCCCAATGATGCCTCTAGCCTGAGCCACAATTACGTCACCTCGATCTATGAGGATCGTGAGGGTGAGCTCTGGGTGGGGACCGGTGGAGGCGGCCTCAACAGATTTGACCGGGGTAGTGGCGGGTTCATCTGCTCTGAGGCCAATCCCGATGAGCCGCACAGTCTGAGCAACAACAGGATTTGGTCGGTCTATCAAGATCGGTCGGGCGTGCTCTGGATTGGGACGGGCGGCGGCGGACTCAACAAGTTCGACCGCGAAACCGAGAAGTTTCCGCACTACTATACTGATCCGGGTGATCCCAACAGCTTGAGCCACAACGCCGTGAGCGCGATCTATCAAGACCAATCGGGCGTGCTGTGGATTGGAACAGGTGGTGGAGGGCTCAACCGATTTGACCGGGAGTCTGGGAGGTTCGTCCACTATCAGAATGACCCGGATGATCCATATAGCCTGAGCCACAATAGCGTTGCGTCGATTCTCCAGGACAGTTCGGGCACGCTCTGGGTTGGGACTTTCGGTGGACTAGACAGATTCGACCGAGAGAACGAGCGGTTCATCCACTATCAGAACGATCCTCGAGATCCCCGCAGTTTGAGCAGCAGCAGCGCGCGGTCTATCGTCGAAGATCGATCGGGCGTGCTCTGGGTTGGGACAGGCCGTGGGCTTGACCGGTTTGACGGAGGGACGGCAGGGTTTGCTCACTATCGGAGTGACCCCGACGACCCACATGGCCTGAGTCACAACAACGTGCTGTCGGTCTATGAGGATCGCGCGGGTGTGCTCTGGATCGGGACATTTGGGGGCGGGCTCAATCGCCTTGATCAAGAGACAGAGGGATTTACTCATTACCAGGCCGATCCCAACGACCCCCATAGCTTGAGCAATAACAACGTTGCGTTCATATACGAAGATAGCTCTGGCGTCCTCTGGGTGGGGACGTACGGTGGCGGGCTGAATAGGCTGGATCGGGAATCAGGAATGTTTGTCCATTATCGGTATGGGCAGGAAAACGGCTTGCCGGACGATACGGTTTACGGCATACTGGAGGACCGCCAAGGGTACCTCTGGCTCAGCACGAACAACGGACTGTCGAGGTTCGATCCCCAGGCGGAGACGTTCAAGAACTACGACGTGAGGGACGGGCTGCAGAGTAATGAGTTCACCCGGGGAGCTTGCTACAAGAGCAGCGATGGTGAGCTGTTCTTCGGTGGCGTCAACGGGCTGAACGCATTCTATCCGAGCAACGTGCAGCACAACCCCTATGTGCCGCCCATCGTGTTGACTTCGCTGGCCCACGGGGGTGAGGATTTGCACGTGGGCCAGGCAGTTGAAGATGTGAGGGGCGTGACGGTTCGCTGGCCGGGCAACACGTTTGAGTTCGAGTTCGCCGCGCTTAGCTATACGCAACCCGAGAAGAATCAATACGCGTATGTGCTTGAAGGGTTCGAGGAGGATTGGAACTACGTCGGCACGAGGCGGTTCGGCAGATACACCAACGTACCGGGCGGGACCTACACGCTGAGGATCAAGGGATCTAACAACGACGGAGTCTGGAACGAGTTGGGCGTTTCGGTAGCCGTCACCGTCGTGCCGCCGTTCTGGGAGACCTGGTGGTTTAGGGGTGTCGCTGCCCTGGCGCTCGTGGGCTTTGCAGTGGGTGGCTACCGGCTGCGCGTCAAGAGCATCGAGGCGCGCAGTCGCCAACTCGAGCAGCAGGTTGAGGAAAGGACGCGCGAGATCGAGCGCCGGCGGCGGGTGGCGGAGGGGCTGCGCGAGATACTGGTCATCCTCAACTCCGACCGGTCGCTCGAGGAAAGCCTGGACTACATCGTCTCGCGGGCGGCCTTGCTGATGGGGGCCGGGGATGCGTTCATTTTCCGCTATGAGGAGTCACATCCTGCCGGAATAGTGGTTGTGGCGGGGGAGGAGCTAGAGGCACCGATGGCCGAATGGCTTGGGCGTGCCATCCAGGCGGAGCAGCCCTTGATCGTGCCGGATCTGATGGGGCGTCCGGACGCGCCTGCTGCGCTCAACGAGCGGGCGTCATTCCGATGGCGCGCCATCACCCCGCTAAAGGTGCCATTCCGATGGCGCGCCATTCTCGGCATTCCCCTGACGGTCGGTGAGGGGGAGTATGGAGGGCTGGTGCTGTCCTATGTCCAGAGGCGAGACTTCTCGGAAGAAGATCTCGAATTGGGTTTTACGTTTGCCGATCAAGCCGTGCTGGCCATCGCGAACGCGCAGTTGCGCGATCGGGCGGAGCAGACCGCTGCCGAGACCGAGCGGAATCGGCTGGCCCGTGATTTGCACGACGCGGTCACTCAGACGCTCTTCTCCGCTAGCTTGATCGCCGAAGCATTGCCCGCTGTCTGGAGGATCGATGAGGCTGAGGGGCTGGAACTCCTGGCGGAGATGCGCCGACTGAGCAGGGGAGCGCTGGCAGAGATGCGCACCCTGTTGTTGGAGTTGCGCCCGACGGCATTGATAGAGGCGAGCCTGGGCGACCTGATGCACCAACTCGCGGAGACCGTGACCGGGCGCAAGGATGTCGCTGTCGCGGTAGAAGTTGAGGGCCAGTGTACACTGCCCTGTGAGGTTCACGTGGCGCTGTACCGCATTGCACAGGAGGCGCTGAACAACGTGGTCAACCATGCCCAGGCCAAGCACGTGGAGGTCACCTTGCGCTGTGCACCCCAGGAGGAGCGTTCGGACGCCAGCACAAGCGTGGAATTGCACGTCAGTGATGATGGATGCGGTTTCGATCCAAGGTGTGTGCCGCCCGAGCGGTTGGGGTTGGGCATCATGCGTGAGCGCGCCCATGCCATCGGGGCCATTCTGACCATCGAGAGCCGGCTTGGCGGCGGAACTCACGTAGCGGTATTGTGGAAGGAGCGCCATCGGAATGGCACCTTATGTGAGGGAAGGAAGCGCGATGATTGATTCGAGTCCTATTCGGCGGATTGTTCCAATCCGAGTGATGATCGTTGACGATCATGATATGGTCCGTAGAGGGCTGGCGGCCTTCCTGAAGATTAAGCCCGATCTCCAACTCGTGGGCGAAGCCAGCAACGGCGAAGAGGCTCTATGTGTATGTGAGAGAGCCCAGCCGGACGTGATCTTGATGGACCTCGTGATGCCGAGGATAGATGGGGCCACGGTCACCCGGATGATCCGTGAACGATGGCCGCAGGTGCAGGTCATCGCTCTTACCAGCTTCCAGGAGGGCAAGCTGGTCCAGCAAGCACTCCAGGCCGGGGCGATCAGCTACCTGCTGAAGAACGTCTCTGTGGATGAGTTGGCTGATGCAATTCGAGCGGCCTTTGCCGGGCGGTCCACGCTGGCCCCGGAGGCGACCCAGGCGCTGATCCAGGCTGCCAGCCAGGGGCCGATGCCGGGCGATGACTTGACCCCGCGGGAGCGCGAGGTCCTGGTCTTGATGGTGGACGGACTGAGCAACCCGGAGATCGCCGGGCGGCTTAGTGTCAGTCGCTCGACGGCGAGGGCCCACGTGAGCAACATCCTGTCCAAGTTGGGCGTGTCCAATCGTGCCGAGGCGGTTGCCTTCGCGTTGCGGCATGGTTTGGTCTCCTGAGTGGCTGGGAGGTGGTTGGGAGGAAGCCAACCCGTCGAACGCCCCACGGATTGGAACCATCTATGGATTGGAACAATCCGCCTCATCAGGGGGTCCTCGTGACATAGCCAGATAATTGGATGGGTGTCCAAGAGTGGAATTGGACACTTGTCCAGTCGGAAAATCCCCCAGGTGCCCGATGCATCTGGGGGATTTCTGCTGTAAGATGAAGCCAGGATACCATTTTCTGGCACGAGGTGAGGGCAGTCTGACCTCAACTGCCCTCGCCTTGTCGTCAACAGACACCTACGGCCGCCTCACGGCCTCCCGGGCACTGTCTGGCCTCGGGGATAGGAGAAGGAGCGCCATTTCGAAGGCGCGCCATCGGAATGGCACCTTATGTGAGGGAAGGCGCGCCATCGGAATGGCACCTTATGTGAGGGAAGGCGCGCCATCGGAATGGCACCTAATGGCACCTTATGTGAAGGAGGGAGCGCCATCGGAATGGCACCCTATGTGAGGGAAGGGAGCGTACCATGCGGACAGCACCTAAGCTTGGGCGAGGCAAAGCGGGCATTGATTCCGACCGTCTGCCCGACCGTCCGCGGTCGACGGCGGCTGTGTCCGCGGGCTGTTCCGATCCGTTCGATCGTTGGATCAGTTGGACGTTGTCGGTCGAGATGGGGAACGTCCAGCCCTCGGAGCAAGTGTGGCGACGTATTGCTCACCGCGCGGCCAGTCTGCCTGAGCGGAGCCGAGCGTCGCGCCGTGAGCCGGGATAAACCGTCTAGTGCGATAAGGAGGTGATGCGTAGGGGGAGTATGCACGATCCGGTCGATATGGGGGCCGGTGGCGCTTGTTTGAGCATAAGGCACAGATTACGGGAGGGGAGAAATGTTTGGCAAGAGAATGCTTGTCCTCACCAGCTTGCTCGTGGTGGTGGGGATCCTGATGAGCGCGTGTCAACCTGAGAAGGTCGTCGAGACCGTGGTGGTTACACAGGTTACCGAGGGCGAGACCGTCGAAGTCGTGGTTACCGCCACGCCATCGGCAGAGGAGGCCGAGGAGCCGGAGCCTGGGGAGGCCGTGGCTGAGGGGCCGATACCTGCCGAGGGCCTGGTGCCGTGTCTTCCGCTGCCGGAGATGGCCTTCGGCGGCAGTGGGCCAGGTCTGGCGGCTTTGGCACGCCCGCTCACGGCTGATACGTTGCGCGTCAAGCCGCTGGTGCAACCTGCCAGCGGTGTGGCCAAGGGATCACAGGAATCGTCCACCGCTGACGCCGTCGAGCCCAACCCGGACCGTCAGGCGGGGCTGGTGTATCGGGTCGGCGTCTTTGAGGATCTCACCTCGACCAACTTCTGGTCGGCCAATGGCCCGGACAACACGGTCTGGAACGCCTACATGCTGCCTCAGCGGCTGACGATGTACAACCTGTCGGATCAGCGCTTCGACTTTGTGCCCCTGGTGGCTAAGGATATGCCCGACCCGCTTGCCCAGGAGGGGGATTTCTGGGTGGTCGCGATCCCGATCCGGGAAGACATCACCTGGAGTGACGGTGAGCCCTTCACGGCTGAGGACGTGGCCTTCACGGCCGACGCTGCCCTGAAGCTGGGGCTGATCTCGGGCAACTGGTCCCAGTGGTATGATAAGAACTACCTCGACCACATCGAGGCGGTGGATGACTACACGGCCAAGTACTACTATCACACCAAACCCGGTCTGGCCCGCCACCAGGAGGGGACGCTTCAGGCTCCTATCCTGGCCGAGCACTTCTGGGCTCCGTTGGTTGACGAAGCCACGGCGCCCATCGATGCCTTGGCGGACGACGCTAGCGAGGAGGATCTGTTCACGGCCCAGGCCGAGGCGCACGACAACCTGTTTGCCATTGAGCCGGAGGGTGAGCCGCTGGCTGGGTCCTACCTGTTCACCAAATGGGAGCCTGGCGCGTTCACCGAGGTGGGCGCGAATCCCGAATACCTCCAGACAGGAGCGACCGTGACGGAATATGCCAACGGTGCCTATCAGGAGTCCCTGGCCGACGTGTACGACTTCACGCTATATGGTGAGGCGGAGGGCGACGTGAAGCTTCAGTATCAGATCGGCCCTCACGTCGGTGCAGCTGTGTACACGATCTACAGCTCACAGGATGCGGCTATCCTGGCCCTCAAAGCTGGCGAGATTGACATGCTGTTGAATCCCTTGGGGTTGCAGCGTGGCCTGTTGGATCAGGTTGAGGGGGATCCGAACCTGGAGGTCCTCCAGAACCCGGTCAACGGCTTCCGCTACATGGCCTTCAATCACCGTCGCCAACCGATGAACGACTGCTCCTTCCGCCAGGCGGTGGCGGTCTTGATTGACAAAGAATTCGTGGCCGGGACGATCCTGCAGGACGTGGCCTTCCCGCTCTACTCCTTCGTGCCCTCTGCGAACGGGGCCTGGTACTTCGACGAGGTGCCCAAGTTGGGCCTGCACACGGACGGCGCGCCCATGAGTCGGGAGGAGCGCATCAACATGGCGGTGGCGATCCTGGAGCAGGCGGGCTATTCGTGGGAGAACGGTCAGTCGCCTGCCTGGAACACGGACAACGGCGAAGTGGACGTCGGCAGCCGGTTGGTCATGCCCGACGGCACGCCGGTGCCCACCATCGAGCTCTGGGCGCCCAACGCCGGGTATGACCCGCTGCGCTCGACGTTCGCCATCTGGATTGAGCGATGGCTGAACGAGGCGGGCATTCCCGTCGTGGTGCACCTGGCTGGCTTCAACACGCTGATCCCGCGCATCTTCACGGAGCAGGACTTCGATATGTACATCCTGGGCTGGAGCCTCGACACCTTCCCGGCCTACATGCGGGACTACTGGCACAGCGAGCAGGCCGTGCCCGATGGCAACAATGCGGCTGGCTACGAGAACCCCGAGTTCGACGTATTGGCTGAATCGCTCATGACCTGCGAGACCTTGGAGGATTGCAGGCCGATCTGCGATGATCTTCAGACGATGCTGGCCACTGAAGTGCCGTACGTCCTGCTGTTCGACACGGGGATCATCGAGCCCTACCGCAGTGCCTCGATCCAGTACCCGTACACCGACCATCTCAGCGGTCTGCAATACACTCACCAGCTTCCCTATCAATCGCTGCAGAACTCGGTCAAGATCAAGTAGCACGTGCGAGACTGCACCACGGTAGCAGGGAGGGCAAGGGGCCGCCCTTGCCCTCCCGTCTTAAGACAGACTGACCCGATGGCCGGGGGCGGCAGTGGGGCGGAGGTTGAGCGGATGCCCCGACTGCTCCTGATCGTCCGCGGTCGGCACCGTTTGCGTCGGCATCGGCGATACATGCCTCTAGCAGTTTGTCGGAGAGAAAATGATGGTAAGGTCATTGTGGCTTACAAGAT
>CAZYSK010000142.1:0-10622 GCA_964649415.1 uncultured Anaerolineales bacterium | reverse complement strand
GGGGGGCGGCGCGCGGGGCGAGATGGACGCGATTGGGAAATCGCGGCTACGATGGGGGGCGGCGCGTGGGGCAAGATGGACGCGATTGGGAAATCGCGGCTACGATAGGGAGGGCTCGGCGCGCGGGGCTTACAACGTCACTTGAGATTGAGTGAGATGATCTTCTTGGGCGGAAGGCTGATTGCCGCCGCACCGCTTTCAAGTCGTAGTGTGCTTGTAGACCAGGGATTCAGTCCGCTCTTGAGCGCCAAGAGAACCGTACAGAGCAACAGCTCCCGGGCTGTACCCGGTGATGTAGGCTCGCCGCAGACCCATGTCGCGCAGGCGATACAGGCATTCCTGGATGACGGTACGGGCAAAGCCACGTCTGCGAAAGCGGCTATGGGTGCAGACCCGTTCAATGTCGGCTTCAGCGTTTCGCCCATCGATCAACGCCTCGCAGCCCGACACGAACGTCCCATCCGGTGCCATGACGCACAGGTCGGTCTGCGGATGGTAGATGGGGCTCGTGTGGGCATGGCTGTAGAGCCTCAACGTGCGGCTTATCTCGTCTTCTGAGAGGCCGGTCTTGCCCTGGAAAGCCTCTTGCCGCATGATGTGTTGGGCGCGGTAATCGGGATGGGTGTGCATGTCGACGATGCGAAACCCTTCCTCGAGCGGGAAGCGCTCGACAGGTTCCGCAGTCAGGTCGAAGTGGGACGTGTAGAAGGAGGACCCGCGTTTGAACTCGTGGCGCTCGAGCAACCTGGCCTCGAGGGTTTGGAGCGCGGTGATCTCAATCGACAGGGCAGGTTTTCGGTCGCCCCAGTTTTCGAGCACCCACTGAAGGGCCTCCTCGAAAAGGAAGCGGTAGCCTTCCGCCGTGATGATGGCAAAATCGGGGCCGCCGTTCTCCGAGATGGCGAGACCGGCCAGTTCCCCAAACCCATCGAACCAGAGGTGGGCGTTCTTCTCCCAAAAGCCGGGGATAGACAGCTTGTCACCCCACAGCCCGTATTTCCAATCCACGAACCGGCCGAGACACCAGGTTGAGTGGCTGCGTACGTGAGCATTCTGCTCGATGATAAAATGGCTGAGCTGATTGAAATCGCCCGATTCATCCGCGTAATCCCGGTGTGTGGTTTTCATACGCGATTACCCCATCGGATGCGTCCTGGGACCGCGGGCATCCCTGCCCGCAAGATGTGGTTAAGGACACCGGTGCGCGATTGGGAAATCGCGGCTACAAGACCAGCCCCGTTTCTCCGCCAGATTTGTCTTTGGGCCGCGGGCATCCCTGCCCGCAAGATGTAGTCAAGGGCACCGGTGCGCGATTGCGAAATCGCGGCTACGGCGATCTCACGCAACGCGCAACACGTTTGACGTTTCACGCTCCCGCGCATCACCGCCCCGCGCTACCCACCTTCCTCCCCCTCTCCCCGCCCAAACCCCTCCACGTACTCAATGGACTGGTGCCGGAAGTACGTGTTGTACAGCTCGGCGTAGTGGCCGCCCTGAGCCATCAGCGAGTTGTGGGTCCCTTCCTCGATGATCTGGCCGTGATCCATGACGATGATGCGGTCCGCGTGCTTGACGGTGGACAGCCGGTGGGCGATGACGATGGCGGTGCTGGCGCGCATGATGGTCTCTAGCCCCTCCTGGATCTGGGCCTCGGTGAAGGGGTCCACGCTGGCGGTCGCCTCGTCCAGGATGAAGATCGTCGGCTCCTTGAGCAGGACGCGCGCCAGTGCGACGAGTTGCCGCTGCCCCATGGACAGGTTGGACCCGCGCTCGCCCACGTCGGTGTCCAATCCGGCGGGCAGGTCGGCCAGCCAGTCGCCGCTGCTGATCTGCGTCGCCGCCTGGCGCACGCGGTCCTCGGTCGCCCTGGGCCTGCCGTAGCGGATGTTGTCCGCGACCGTGCCGGAGAAAAGGAACGGTTCCTGGGGCACGATTCCGATGTGGTGGCGATACTGGGCCAGGTCCAGGCGGCGGATGTCCCGGCCGTCGATCAGCAACTCCCCGTCCTGGAACTCGTAGAAACGAGCGATGAGACGGGCCACGCTGCTCTTGCCCGCGCCCGTGTGGCCGACCAGCGCCACCGTCTCCCTGGGCCTGATCTCCAGCGTGAAGTCCGGCAGCACCGTCTCCCCCATCGCATAGGACCACGCCCCGCTCCCCCCGTCCCCATCGGTAGGGGCAGGCCTTGTGCCTGCCCTCCGCGGCCCCGTCTCCCCCTCCTCCCCATCAGTGGGGGCAGGTTCTGACGGATTGGAAGGATCCGCACCCGTCCTTTGCACCACCCGTTCCGTGTACGAAAACCCGAGGTTGCGAAACGTGATCCGGCCCTCCAGTGCCTCGACCGGCTCATCCGCCACCTGCACCACCCGGGGGTCGGCGTCGATCAGCGCGAACACCCGCTCCGAGGCCGAAAGCCCGTCCTGGAACTGGCTCCAGAAGGAGGCGATGTTGATCAGGGGCCACCAGTAGAAGCCCACGGCCTGCATGAAGAGATACCAATTCCCGGGGCTCACCGCCCCGCCCCGCGTGGCCAGGCTGCCCGCGTAGACCAGCGTCGCCACGCCCAGGCCGGAGGCGCATCCCATGATCGGGAAAATCGTGTTAATCGTCAGCCCGCGCCGCAGGCCCATCTGGTAGGCCTGCTTGTTGATGGCCGCGAAATCGGCGTAGATGCCGCGCTCCTGGCGGAAGCTCTTGGCGACCACGATGCCGCTGATGGACTCCTGAATCTGGGCGTTGATCCTGGCCGTCACCCGGCGGGCGCGTTGGGTGACCCTCCGGGCGACGCGGCGGAAGCTGAGGGCGACGGCGACGGCGAAGGGCGTCATGCCCAACAGCAGCAGCGTGAGCCAGACGTTGACCCGAAACAGCCAGATGGACAGGACGACTACCAGCAATACCTGGCTGAGCAGGTTCACGGTCAGGTTGACGACCTCGGCGAAGTCCTGCGTATCGGAGGTCACCCGGCTGACGATCTTCCCGGATGGATGCTCGTCGAAGAAGGACAGGTCGTGCCCGATGGTGGCGTCGAAGACGTCCTTGCGCAACTGGAGCACGACGTCCCCCACGACGCGGGAGGACACCATCTGGCGCACGTAGTTGATGGTCCACGCGGCCGCACCCAGCACGAGCACGCCACCGACCAGCAGCAGCATGTTGCGGGTCGACGCGTCGCGGGCCACCACGTCAATCGCCTCAGCGACGAGGATCGGACCGCCGCTCCCGGCCACCGAGTTGAGCGCGATCATGATGGCCACCACGATCATCTGCCGGGTGTGCGGCTGGAAATAGCTGATGATCCGGCGGACCAGTTCCACGTCGCTATATTCGCGGTCGTATGCCTCGGTGTCGAGGCCGTCTAGGATGAAGCCCACTAATCATACCTCGCGAAAATCCGTCTATAGTCTGAGCTCCTCACCATCAACTCCTCGTGCGTCCCCTGATCGACCAACCTGCCGCGCCGCAGGACCAGGATGCGGTCGGCCCAGCGGATCTGGCTCAGGCGGTGGGTGATGATGAAGGTGGTGCGCTGACTGCTGATGCGCCGCATGGCGCGCTGAATCCGATCCTCGGTGGCGCTGTCGATGGCGCTGGTGCTGTCGTCCAGGATCAGGATGCGCGGGTCGGTGAGGAAGGCGCGGGCGATGGCGATGCGCTGTCGCTGTCCGCCGGACAGGGTCACGCCGCGCTCGCCCACCTCCGTCTCGTATCCGTCGCGGAACTCCGTGATGAAGTCGTGTGCCTGTGCCTCGCGAGCCGCGTGCTCGATCTGCTCGCGGCCGGCATTGGCGCAGCCGAAGGCGACGTTCTCGGCCAGCGTGCGCGAGAACAGAAACACGTCCTGCTCGATGGTCGAGATCTGCGAGCGGAGCGACTCCAGGCTCCAGTCGCGCACGTCCACCCCGTCCACGAGCACGCGCCCGCCGTCCGTGTCGAAGATGCGGTTGATCAGATGGGTGAGGGTGGTCTTGCCGGAACCGGTCTGGCCCACGATGGCGATGGTCTCACCGGGCCGGGCGACGAAGCTGACGTCGTCCAGCACCGGGTTGCCGTCGTAGGAGAAGCTGACCCCCTGGAAGATCACCTCGCCCCGGATGGGCCGGACGAGGCCGGCCTCGTTTTCGTCCAGCTCCGTCTCGGCATTGATCAGTTCCAGTACCCGCTCAGCGCTGGCCACGCCCAACTGCACCAGGTTGAAGGAGAATATGGAGATGAACGTGGGGAAACGCAGCGTGCCCAACAGGCCCATGAAGGTGACGACCTGGCCCAACGGGATTGTGCCCGCCCGCCAGAGCAAAAGTGCGTGCAGCAGACCGGCGGCCCAGGCCACGCTGAACACCAACATGGGCAGGTAACGGGCCTCGATCTGCCCCTGCTGGACGAAGTAATCCCGGAACAGGCGGGCGTTCTGGGTGAACTTGTCCCACTCGTAGCGCTCCCGGACGTTGGCCTTGACCACCTCGACGCCGGCGATGGCCTCCGCAAGCCCGGCGTTCATCGTCCCGAACTGCTCACGCCGGGCGATGCTGACTGGCTTGAGCCGGCGGTTGTAGTCGACCACGGTGATGGCGAGCAGGACCAGGAAGATGGCGGGGACGAGCAGCAGTTCAAAGCGGAGGCGGCCGATCATGATCATCGGGATGATGGCGGCCATAGCCGAATCCGTGATCAGCATCAGGCCGGGGTTGAAGAACATGTTGAGCATGCGCACGTCGTTGGTGGCGCGCGCCATGATGTCCCCGATCCGCTGCTGGCCGTGAAAGGTCTGGCTCTTGCCCAGCAAGCTGACGTACAGCTCGTCGCGGGTGTCCCGCTCCATGCGCTGGGCCAGGAATTCGGTGGCGTAGTTGCGGGCCAGTCCGGTCAGGCCCTGTCCGAACGCGAAGCCCATCATGCTCAATGCCAGGGTCAGCAGCTCGCCCGTCGCCCAGCCGGGGGTGGTCACCAGGTCGAAGCCCTGGCCAATCATGACCTGGATGGAGCTGTAGAACGTGTTGTTCAAGGCCGCCGCCAGGACGGCGATGAGCGGGAACAGCGGAGAACGCAACACGTGCGACATGATCCAACGCACCGGCCCGGAGCGGTTGTAATGGACTTCGTCCTCTAGCCTGAACTCCCGTTTGGTCAACGCGTTCTCCCGTTCACTGTAGGGGCACGCCATTCTGATGGCGCAGTTTCCGCGCCCGATGTGCCTCGGAGTGCCGCTCCGCCGAAAGATGCGGGCTCCAAGGATACCACACATGAGGCTTAAGTGCCAGTAGTCGCATCCTTTTTCTAATGCATATTTAATATATAATGATTGACTTTATCTATTAAATATGCTACAATGATAATAGGGAGGGTTCTCTTATGTACGTCACGAGCTACGAGAACTTCGATCTGCTCATCGAACCCTTCGAGCGGGGATACCGGGCCCGCGTCATCAACTCTCCAGCGGGCCAGGCCACTGTCACTCTGCCGCCGCTCCCAGCCCAGCTCGATATGGGCCAATTCCAGACGCGCGCCGGATGGCCGCCTCAGGCCCCCCTGCCACCCACCGGCGGGGGCTCAGACCCCGAGACCGACGCCAGAGACGCCGCCGTCCACTTCGGATCGCGGCTGTTTGATTTTCTGTTCGCCGGTGA
Organism: uncultured Anaerolineales bacterium; assembly: GCA_964649415.1. Taxonomy (GTDB): domain Bacteria; phylum Chloroflexota; class Anaerolineae; order B4-G1; family B4-G1; genus CAZYSK01. Next base: position 4,998 of record CAZYSK010000142.1, on the reverse strand, counting down.
GATCCGCACGAGCCTGCGCCGGAGCCTGGACGAGGCCCAACGCCAGGGCGCGGGGCTGCGCGTCCGCCTGCGCATCGCCGGTGCGCCGGATTTCGACGCCCTGCCTTGGGAGTTCCTGTACGACCCAACCCTGGGGCATTTCCTGGCCCTCTCCGCCCAGACACCCCTCGTCCGCTACCTGGAGCTGCCCCGGCGCGTCCAGCCCGTGGCCGTGCGCCCACCGCTGCGCGTGCTCGTAGCCATCGCCAGCCCCAGCGACGCCATCCCCCTCAATGCCGACAAAGAATGGCGCATCCTCCAGCAGGCGCTGGCGGGCCTCGAGCAAGAGGGGCAGATCATCCTGGAGCGCCTGGAGCGGGCCACGGTCCCCGCCCTGCAGCACAAGCTACGCCAAGGCGACTATCACGTTCTCCATTTCATCGGCCACGGCACCTTCGACGCGGGACGCCAGGAGGGCGCGCTGCTGATGGAGGACGAGGAGGGATATAGTATGCCCTTGAGCGCCCAACGCCTGGGCACGCTGCTCCACGACGAGGCGGACACGCTGCGGCTGGTCGTGCTGAACGCCTGCCACGGTGCACGCAACTCGCAGGACTACCCCTTCGCGGGCCTGGCCCAGGGGCTGGTGCGCACGGGCATCCCGGCCGTGGTCGCGATGCAGTTCGCCATCAGCGACGGGGCGGCCCTCACCTTCGCCCAGGAGTACTATCGGGCCATCGGCGACGGCTATCCGGTGGACGCGGCCGCCGGGGAGGCGCGCAAGGCGGTTTACCTGGACGACAACGACGTGGAGTGGGCCACGCCGGTGCTCTTCATGCGCGCGCCGGATGGGGTGCTGTGGGAGACGGCGGGCGAGGGCGGTGAGGCCAAGGAGGGAACGCAGGTGAACGACAAGGAACAAGGTGCCTGGTGGGAAAGCATCTCCGTCCAGGCCGAGGGCGACGTGATCATCGGCTACGCGGGGGCGGGGGCTACGGGAGTCGCCATTGGAAAGGACATCACCCAGGACGTCTACGGCGTGCTGGGCGAGCCCACGCCGGATGACCGGCAGATCGTCGAGCGGAGGCTAGCTCGCGTCGCGGCGGCCTTGCAGGATTTGCGCGAGCAACTCGACGCCGCCACGGCCGGTATGGCCGAGTTCCAGTTGGAACTGCTCCAGGGCGAGCTGACCAAGACCGAGGAGGGCGAGACGCCCAGCGCCGGCACCATCACGCGGGTCGGCGACTGGCTGCTGGACAACGTACCGTCCATAACCGAGATCCTCGCCACGCTGTTTGCGACGCCCGCCGTGGGCCGGGTGGTGGGCAAGGCCGGCGAGGCGGCCGTCGCCTGGGTGAGGCGACGCTTTGGACAGGAGTGATGGAACGATGGGCGCTGATAGGATCGATAGACCGGATAAGAAGGACGGCAAGCGTTGGCTCCGGCGCACCCTGGCCGATCTCCGCGGCCGCGACAAGACGGGCGACGTCATCGCCGGCTACGTCGAGGAAGGCGCGGGCCACGTGGCCATCGGCAAGGACATCGTCCAGTCCGATGGAGACGCACGGGCCGGGACGCGCGAGCGCCGCATCGCCATCGGCAAGAACATCATCCAGGTCGGCACTCTGGTCATTCCCACCGTGCCGGTGCTGGCCGTGCTGGGCGTGATCGTCTCGGCCCTGGTCTTCGTGGCGGTGAACTTCATGGGACCGGCGGAGATGCCCGGCGACTTCAACATCGCGGTGGCCGAGATCGGGGAGATCGACGCCGAGGGCCGCGTGCGCCCCTCGGACGACGGGGAGCTTCTCAGCCGGTGGGTCTTCAACGAGCTGGTGGCGGCGAACGAGGCGAAGGGGGAGAGCAGCCTGGTGATCTGGCACGACAGCCTGTCCCTGCTGGACAAGCGCGTCAAGCTGGGCACGATCTCGGGCCAGACGCCCGAGGACCGGGCCGATGCGGCCGGTGACTTGGCTGAGCGGGTCAAGGCCGACGTGGTGGTCTATGGGCATCTGACTCCGCACAACAGCCCGGCGGAGCTGGTGCTGGAGTTCAACGTCCAGCCGAGCATGCGCGCCGAGGCCAACGTGACCATCGGCCGCTACCAACTCGGCGAGCCCATCCCGGTGCCGGAGCACTTCGATCCCACGGACACGCTGGCCAAGGAGGCGCTCAGTTCCCGCGTGACGAGCCGGGCGGAAGCCTTGTTCTGGCTGCTCTTGGGCCTCCGGCACGATCTGCTGGGCGACTCGGAGCTGGCGCTGGACACGTTCCGGCAGGCGGAGGCGGAGCTGGGACGCTGGAAGGGCGAGCCGGGGGGAGGCAGCGAGATCCTGTATTTCTTCATCGGTCGCTCGGCCCTATTCCTGCAGCAGTACGACGAGGCCGAGGCGGCCCTGCAGGAGGCGTTGCGCATTGATCCCGCCTATGCGCGGGCGAAGATCGTCCTGGCGGGCGTGGATTTCCGCCGGGTGCAGGACCTGCTGCATCCGCCCGGCGGGCATTCGCCCCAGCCGGAGGACGTGGAGCAGGCCATCGCTGGCGTGGAGCGGGCGATCCTCGTCTACCAGGAAGGCCTGGCGCTGGCCTGGGAGTCCCACGAGCCGCTGGTCGAGATGATCGCCCGCCTGGCGTTGGCCAGCGCCTACCGCCTGAAGGGCGAGATATACTTCTGGCTCCAGGATGACGCCGAGGCGAATCGCTTCTTCGCCCTGGCGATCGAGGAGATCCAGATAGTGCTGGCTCCCCTGGAGAAGGCGGAACAGTATCGGATATTGGCGCAGGCCCATCTGTACTTGGGCGCGGCCTACACGCAGCAGGCCGAGATACTGCGCAAAGAAGGCGACGTCGAGGGCAGCAGAGCGCTGTATGAGGAGGCGCAGGCGGCTTACGTCACCTGCATCGCCCAGGGGCAGGAAGCGCCCCTCGACGATATTCTCGAGACGAAGATCATCGAGGCATCCTGCCAGCCCTGGAGCAAATATGTTGAGGAGGTCTTACTCACTCTCCCGCAGATTCAGGCGTCTCGTTGAGGTACAGGCACGGGGCGTGCCCGTGTGCATTGGCTGGCATACGACGCCAATTGGAGCCTCCGGAAGGGTAAGTTGAGAGGAGGTTGGAAATGAACGCAAGAAGTCTGATCCGTGTTTTCTACTTGGTCACCGTTGGGCTGCTGCTGGCAGCGTGTGGCGCTCCAGCAACTTCCCAGCCGTCCGAAAGCGACGTGCCGGAGGCCGACGCCGTCGAGACCCGCGTGGCGGCCCGCGTGGCGGAGGAACTCTCCGTCGCGGCGACGCTCACGGCCGTCGCGCCGCCGCCCACCGAGGCCGCGGCCCTCACGCCGGTCGAGCCCACCGCCACGGCGCTCAGGCCCACGTCCACGCCGGCCACTCCGGCGGACACGCCGGTGACGACAACCGAGACCGCCACACCCGCGCCGGCAAACACACCCGTGCCTGTGCCGACGGACACGCCGCTGCCGCCGCCCGAGCCCACGGCGACGCCGATACTGATTCCCGTCCTGCCGGTGGACGGGGGTGGCGACCAGAGCCCGAACCTGCGCAACAACCGCCCTGTGATGGACGGGCGAAACATTGCGTTCCCGGGCTTCTCGCAGGCGCAGGTAAGCAACCCCATGATCTTCCGCGACTGGGCGGTGTTCCAGGTCGAGGTCTTCGACGCGAACGTCGGCACCAAGGACGGCGACGGCATCCAGAACGTGGTATTCCGGATCACCGATAGCGAGGGCGACCAGGTCCACGAGCGGACGGAGAACCACGCCGGCTACTGTGTCTTCGGCGGCGGCGAACCGGACTGCAACGTGTGGGTGTTTGCCGAGCACGGGTATAAGTGGCCGGATGGGGAGCCGATCACGAACGGTACGCATAACGTGCGGGCGACCATCAACGCGCAGAACGGGGAAAGCGTGGATTGGAACTGGAGCTTCAAGATCGAGCTGCCGGGGCAGCAGCAGCCCCTGGCTGCGCGCATCAACGGCATCTCCGTCCAGAATGGCTTGTACGTGGTCGACTTCGGCACGTCCGGGTTCACGCCGCAGCTTCCGGGCCAGCACGTGCACTTCTTCTTCAACACCGTGCCGCCCGAGCAGGCCGGCGTGCCGGGCAGCGGCCCGTGGATTCTCTACGGTGGCCCGAGCCCCTTCACGGGCTACGGCGTCGCCGACCGCCCTGGCGGCGCGACGCAGATGTGCATACTGGTGGCCAACCCGGACCACTCGGTGCAGTTGGGGACGGGGAATTGCGTGGGGCTGCCGTGAGGGGAACGCCCCGATTCATCGGGGGGAGGGATTCCAGGCGGAAGCTGGCACGGAGTCGGCCAGCTTCTGCCTAATTGGCGGCATCAAGGCCGGAAGCAACTGAACCGAGGTCGTGAGTTGGCGCGCCATCGGAATGGCGCCTTTGTAGGAATGTTGGCGCGCCATCGGAATGGCGCCTTTGTAGGAATGATAGCGCACTACGTGCCTGCGGGTACGACCTGGTATTCGATCTGGCTCGGCAACGAGATGCGGCGCGACGCGTCCAGGACCTCCAGTGATACCAGGTTGCCCGAGCGATCGTAGTCCAGGATGACCCCCGGCTTATCCTCGTCGCTCTCGGCCACCGGTGCGTCTGAGAGTATGACGGTCAACGTGTCCGTCTCTCTGTCGTATATGACCTTCATTGATCATCTCTCCAATACTTTTCAATCTTGCTGGTTCGATAGGCTGTGACCACCTCGGGCGGCTGCCGATCCACATCCACAAATACGCGCAGCAAGTATCTCTGCGGCGGCTCGCCAAACTCGACCCGTGATTGGAACACGGCACGTCCGGGCCGCACCAATTGGACCTGCTCTGGCGTGGACAGGACTTGAGCAACCTGGGTCTCGCGAATCCCACGCCGTTCCATCTCAAGCCGTGCGTGGTCGGTCAACCGATAGCCTGTGATTGATGGTATCTCGATCATTTCCGATCACAAGTATACTACAAGTGCGGGCTCGGGGCAATGGAATGCCGGGATTCAC
>CAZYSK010000141.1:0-10887 GCA_964649415.1 uncultured Anaerolineales bacterium | reverse complement strand
AGTGAGCTACGTAGTCTGCGGAGTAGCGTCTCACCCACGGCACTCCGGCGGACCTTCGTGCCTCACTACGACAACCGTGCCTCACTATGAACGGGATGGCTCGATGGTGCCTGGTGGACATGCGGCGGGCACGGGCGGCGCGCAGGCCTGATCGAGGACCCGCCGCACACGGCGCGTCAGCGTACCGAAGGCCGGTGTCTCGAGCGCCCTCTGGCTCCGCGGCCGGGGCAGATCCACGCCCACCTCCGCCACGATAGAAGCAGGCCGCGGCCCCAACACCAACACCCGGTCGGCCAGGAACACTGCCTCTGACACCGAATGCGTGACCATCACCACCGTCTTGCGGCGGGCCCGCCAGATGCGCAGCAACTCCTCTCCCATTCGCTCGCGCGTCAACGCGTCCAGCGCGCCAAAGGGCTCATCCAGGAGCAGAAGCTGTGGATCGTGGGCCAGCGCGCGGGCCAGCGCCACGCGCTGCTGCATGCCACCGGAAAGCTGAGACGGCAAGGCGTCCTCGAAGCCAGACATTCCCACCAGGTCAAGCAGATTCCGAGCGCGTTGGCGCGCTTCTCCCCTGCGCAGCCCGTCCACCTCCAGCGGCAGCGCCACGTTGGCCGTCGCCGTCCGCCAGGCCATCAACGTCGGCTGCTGAAAGACGATACCCACGGTCCGGCGGGGCCGGTTGACATCCGTTCCCGCCAGGCCGATCCTGCCGGCAGTCGGGCGCTCCAGCCCGGCCAGCAGCCGCAGTACCGTCGTCTTGCCGCAGCCGGACGGACCCACCAGGCACAAGAACTCCCCCTCCGCGACCTGAAACGACAGGTCACCCAACACCGGGAGCCATCCCCCGGGCTGGTGATACCCCATGCTCAGTCCTTCTACCGCCAGAAAGGGCCCGCTCATTCGGCTGCTCACCCCCACGTCAGGGCAGATAATCGTTGGTGAAGGCGTTCGTTGCATCCACAGCCTCAGACAGCACCCCGGCCTTGAGCATCACGTCCGCCGTCTCCTCCCATGCAGCGAGGTCGGAGGCCCCAAGCGCTTCCCCCTGCCAGTAGGACAACGTGGCCTCCAAAACCGCCCATTGCACGGCCTCGTTGTCATCCAACCCCTCCACGTGCTTCTTGCAGATCTCAAACGCCGCCTCCGGGTCGTCCAGCGTGTCCGTGAGACCGCGTAGGAAGGCACGGACGAAAGCGCGCACCAGCTCCGGTTGCTCCCGGAGTGTCTCCTCGTTGGCGATCAGGCCATTGGAGACGAGGGGGGAATAGGCGTCTACAGGGATCAAGACGTAGTCGTAGCCCCGCTGGCCCAGTTGGACCGGCTCGTTGTTGGCGTAGACCACGGCGGCGTCCACGCGCCCCACGGTGAGGTTCTCCAGCGCCGCGTAGCCAATGACCTCCAGTTCGACGTCGTCCTCCGCCAACCCGGTCGCTGCAGCCAGCGCCCGCCAGCCGATATAGCTCGCCGCCCCGAAGGTCTCCGGGACGCCTACCTTCCGGCCCACCAGGTCCGCCGGATCCTGGATACCACTCTCCTCCAAAGCCACGACGGCCACGGGAAAGCGCTGGAACCAGTTGGCGACGGTGACAACGGGCATCCCCTGCACCCGCGCCTTGAGCACCTGGTCCCCGCTGGCGATGGCGAAGGGCGTCCATCCAGCCGCGACCAACTGCACCCCCTTGGTGTCATAGTCGCCATAGTCGAACTCCAGCTCAATCCCCTCATCGGCGAAATAGCCGCGCTCGACGGCCACGTACCACGGGGCGAACTGCACGTTGGCGACGAAACCCATCGGCAGCCGGATATGGGTTGGCTCCTGGCCGGGATTGCCGGAATGGCTGCATCCCAGCAGACCGGCCAACAAGAGCACAGTCAACAGCGCAAGTCCTCGTCTCGTCGTGCGTGCCGTCCCACCTCTCACTATACGTCCCATTGTGCTCATTGTGCATCTCCTGTAGCAGAGTGTACGCGCCAGCGGATCAGGCCACGCTCCACCAAGGCCACGATCCCGTAGAGCGCTTGAGCTAGCACCACCAGCGCACCGATACCGACGAAAACCTGCGGCGTGTCGTATACCTGCTGGCCTTGCTTGAGCAAGTATCCCAGTCCCCGGTCCGCCGCGACGAATTCTCCCACCACCGCCCCGATCACGGCCAGGGTAGCACCTACCTTGAGCCCCCCCACGAGCACCGGCAACGCCGCCGGAAGCTCCAGCAGCCAGACCACCTGCCACCGGCTGGCCTCCAGTGTCCGCATCAAGTCGCGCAGTTCTCGCCCCACCGAGCGCACACCGACGACGGTGTTAACCAGGATGGGGAAGAAAACGATCAGCGCGCAGACCAGGACCTTGGAGAGCAACCCTGTGCCGAACCAGATGACCAGCAGCGGCGCGATGGCGACGGTGGGCACCGACTGGGAGGCCACGATGTAGGGCGCTAGAAGTCGCTCCGCCACCGGGAAGTGCGCCAGCAGGTAGCCCAGGACCGTCGCCACCAGCGTACCCAGTCCCAGCCCGACCAATACCTCCTGCAGCGTCACCCGGGTATGGAACCATAGCGTCCCATCGGCCAGCAGTTCGGCCAGCCGCCTCAGCACCGCCCAGGGCGTCGGCAGGATAAACGGCGGGTATCGACCCAGCCACACCACCCCCGTCCAGAGAGCCAGGAAGGCAAACAGCGTTAGCACGGTCAAACCGATCCACGATGCGTTTGTGCGTCTCACGAAGCCACTCCAAGAATCGAACCGCGGATAGAGAAACACACGATGCAGCCCGCGGATAGACAAGTACACGACAACCGACAACGAGCGCAAACAAAGCGCCCCGTGGGCGCGAACACCCACGGGGCGAGACTATGCAGCCGGGTCACACTTGAACACGAAACCCCGAAGACCTTACGGCCTTCGGGGCAAATTGCGCCAACGTGCCATCCATCACACGGCTGCACACCTTCTCCCATCCGGACTCTCACCGTCGGCCCCGGACTGGGCGACGAGCCTGTACGGCACACGCCGCCTTCACCGGATCTGCCGCTTGCGCGGTTCGCGGGCTCGGCAGGCACCGCCTGCCTCACCGCCGGTCGGGGTTTTCACCCTGCCCCGAAGGTGTCAACGCTAAACTGAGAACTACTGAGTTTCTCAGCCGTCGTCACTATGTAGATTATATACGCAGCGTCCGATCTGTCAAGCCAGGCCCGCCGGCAACGTCACGACGCTGTTGTCCTCGCCGGATCCGCTGGCAACGTAGGCATCGGCGTGCCAATCGTTCCACCACTGCTCACCGTTGATGAGATAGCGAAACTCGGCACTAGAGCACGCCCAACTCCTTCCCTACGAGCGTGAACTTCTCGAGGCCATAGTCCAGATCGTCCCGGCTGAGCATGGCAGAGACCATGACGCGGATGCGTGCCATGCCCCTGGCTACGGTGGGGAAGCCAATGGCCATGGCGAAGATGCCCTCCTCGAAGAGACGGCGGCTGAACGCTTGAGCCACCTTGGCCTCCCCCAGCATCACCGGCGTGATGGGAGTCACACTCTGCCCCGTGTCGAAGCCCAGCGTCTTCATCTCGTCCTTGAAGTAGCGCGCGTTCTCCCACAGCCGATCCACCAACTCCGTAGACTCAGACAGCACCTGGACCGCAGCCAGGCAGGCCGCGCTATCCGCAGCGGTCACCGCGTTGGAGAACAGGAACGGGCGCGCCTTCTGCCGCAGGTAGTCTACCACGACGCTCTTGCCTGCAATGACCCCGCCGACGACGCCGAAGGCCTTGGAAAAGGTGCCAATCTCGACGTCGAACTTGCCGTGCAGATTGAAGTGATCCACGATTCCCCGGCCACCGCGGCCCAGCACCCCCTCACCGTGGGCATCGTCCACCATCGTCATCAGCCCGTGCCGCTCCGCCACCTCGTAGATCTCATCCAAGGGGGCCACGTCGCCATCCATCGAAAACACCCCATCCGTGATGACGATGCCGCGCCGGTAGTTGGCCAGGTGCTCCTCCACCTTGGCCTCCAGGTCGGCAGGATCGCAGTGCTCGAAGACGACGATCTTGGCCCGGCTCAGGCGGCAGCCGTCAATGATGGAGGCGTGATTGAGCCGGTCGGAGAAGACGACGTCCTCCCGGCCTACCAGCGGCGGGATGGCGGCCTGGTTGGCGCACAGGCCGGATTGGACGTAGAGGGCATCCTCCACGCCCTTGAACTGCGCCACCTGCTTCTCCAGCTCCACGTGCAGGCTCAGCGTCCCGGCGATGGAGCGCACCGCCGTCGGCCCCACGCCGAAGCGATCGAGTGCCTCGTGGGCCGCCTGGACCAGGCGCGGATCGGTGGCCAGCCCCAGGTAGTTGTTGGTGCACAGATTGAGCACCTTGTCGCCGTCTACGGTCATCCAGGCTCCAGGTGACGATTCGATGGTACGCAGGTGGATGAACAGGCCTGCTTCCTTGAGGGCAGCTACGTCCTCACGAATGAAGTCGAATTTGTCTGCCATTTCCTCACTCCTTCATAGACATAGATGTGTGTACGCCGTGCGACGCCTGCTCGCGAATGCGCCCTTCAAACAACGAATCCTCGGCGAAGGCACGTATATAACTTGCCTCGCTGAGGCAGTGACGCTATCAACTACAGCCTCCCCTCCGCGTGCTTCTTCTTCAGCTTCGCCAACATATCCGTCACCATTGCCGGCAGGTCGTATCGTGGCTCCCACCCCCAGTCCTCCCTGGCAGCGCGGTCGTCAATCGTGCGCGGCCAGGAGTCGGCGATCTCCTGCCGGTAGTCAGGTCGATACTCACACACGAAGTCCGGGATGTGCTTCTGGATCTCGGCCACCAACTCGTCGGCCGAGAAACTCAACGCCGCCAGGTTATAGTCAGTACGACGACTGAGAGTGGAGAGATCGGCCTCCATCAGCATGATGGTCGCCCGGATGCAATCGGGCATGTACATCATGGGCAGGACCGTGTCCTGCCGGACGAAACAGACGTAGCGCCGGTGCTTGATCGCCTCGTAGAAGATCTCCACCGCGTAGTCGGTGGTGCCACCGCCCGGCGGGGTTTCGCTGCTGATGATGCCGGGGTAGCGAACGCCGCGCACGTCCAGACCGAAACGCTGGAGGTAGTAATAACCCAGCATCTCCCCGGTCACCTTGGTGATGCCATACATGGTACTGGGCCGCAGCACCGTCTCCTGCGGCGTGTGGTCCTTGGGCGTCTCCGGCCCAAAGGCAGCGATGGAGCTAGGACAAAAAACCCGGGAAACTCTGCGTTCCCGGGCGATCTCCAGTATCTTGTACAGGCCGGTGACGTTGACATTCCAGGCCAGTTGCGGCTTTCGCTCGCCGGTGGCGGAGAGTATCGCCGCCATGTGGTAGATGGTATCGATCCCATACCTGTCCACCACCGCGCCAATCGCGCCCCGCTGAGTCACGTCCAGGAACTCAAACGGCCCCGACGCACGCAACGCCGCGATGGGCTCCGCGATATCGGTCGCGACGACGTTCTCAGCGCCGTAGCGCCGGCGCAGCTCGGCGGTCAACTCGGAGCCAATCTGGCCGTCCGCGCCGGTTACAAGAATCCGCTTCGTCTCCCGTTCTGACACTGTGATACCTCCTCAATAGCATATCGTCCTACACTGCGGATACACGCAAGCAAGTTGACCCGTCCGGCAGCACCGGACCTCCAACTTGGCATAGGCAAACGTGGGCAATATCACCGTGCAGACGGGAGTATAGCACACTCAGGGATACAGGCAAGAGTTGTGGACCACACGAGCCACCACGTGCGTGCCGGGTTGTGCGTTGTTCTATCGCCAGACAACCCCAATTGTCCAATCACCGCCCTGTGCTATAATTCCCTTTGAGGGCTACGTGAAACCCGAGACCCGGTGGATCGCGAGCATCCCTGCTCGCTCTTACCAGGTTCCATTCGCACCTGAGAACTACATGAAACCCGAGACCCGGTGGACCGCGAGCATCCCTGCTCGCTCTTATCCAAGTTCCATCCGCAACTGAGAGCTACATGAAACTTGAGACTGTCAGCATCCTGCACGTCCACGAACTACTGCTCGCCGAATATGGCGACCAGCCCTGGCACGCCAGTGATCCCATCGCCACGCTCGTCGGCACCATCCTCTCGCAGAACACCAACGACGTCAACCGCGATCGGGCATTCGAGCGCATGCGCGAGCGCCTGCCCACCTGGGAGGCCGTGCGCGACGCGCCGTTGGAGGAGCTGGTCGAGGCAATCCGCCCGGCCGGGCTCGCCCCCACCAAGGCCCCCCGCATTCAGGGGGCACTGCGCCGGATCGGCGACGCGCGGGGGAAGCTCTCCCTCGACTTCCTCGACCAGCTACCTGTGGAGGAGGCCCGGGCCTGGCTGCTCGACCTACCGGGCGTGGGTCCCAAGACCGCCGCCATCGTGCTGCTGTTTGCGCTGGGGAAACCAGCCTTCCCGGTGGACACGCACGTCCACCGGGTCACCCGGCGGCTGGGCCTCATACCGATGAACACCTCGCGGGAGAAGGCCCACGACGTGCTGGAGGCCCTGGTCCCGCCGGAGCTGTACTACCCGTTCCACCTCAACGTGATCTTCCACGGCCGCGCCGTCTGTCACGCCCGCAACCCGGAGTGTGAGCGCTGCGTGCTCCGCGATCACTGCGCCTATTACCAAGCCAACGGCGCCACCCAGGCCTGATAGGCATCCCAAAACGCCATCAGGAGGGGGTGACGCCGTTCTCGTGCGCGCACACTTCCGAGAATAGTATACCGACGCCGGGCCTGTGTCTACTCCCCCAGGCTCGGGAACTGGCTGGGATCGAGCGACTCGGTCGAGGCGGTGCCACCCTGCACACCATACAACGTCACCTCCCACGACGTGTGCTCCGTGCTCGCCGTCGCAAAGTCGAACGCGTCCTCAAAGCGCTGGTAGCTTGCGGCCTGGGTGAAAGTCGCGCCGTTCCACTGAGAGCCTTTGCTGAAGTACAGATGATACGTGCCGTCTTGGATATCTTGCAGTGTGAACGAATCGCCCGCGCGCACATAGGCCGAAGCCACTGGCACTTCGTCGAGCATCAAAATCACGACGCTGTCCGAATCGGTGCCGTTCTTCACGACCAGTTCGCCCTGTCCGCCGCCGCGCGTGTTGGGCACGATGACACCAGTGAACGGTCGGAACGTGCCCGGCGGCAGTGTATCGCAAGCCACGCGCAACTCTGCGTGCTCGCTGCCCCCAGCGATCCAGCCCACCAGCCCATCCACCGTCGCGACCTGCAACCAGGCGCAGTCGCCTGACTGCCCCACCACCTCGACCGTATCGGCCTGGGCCAGCGTACCCAACGAAGCGTAGCCCATGCCCGGCCCTTCACGTATGTCCAACGTGGTCGCCACCACAGCCGCGTCCGCACTTGCCGCCGAAGCCGCCTCGGCCTCAGCGGTCGCTGTAGCGCCGGCATCGGGCTTCGGCGTGGGGGTCGCTGGCGCCCCGGCCAGGCTGGCCGAGACGTTGCCGGAGAACGCGTTCCCTCGCTCGTCGGTGCCCTTGTAGCTGACGGTCAAGGTACCGCCGCGCAAGTCGCCATCGCTATCGTGCTTGGTCCGCACCCACGCATCATACGTGCCGCTGCCCCCCGCGGGCACATTGACGACCTTATCGAACCACTCACCGCCGCTGCTGGTCCACACACCGCCCCGCGCGTCGATATAGCGCCGCCCTATGCGCTCAATGGTCGCCGCAATGCCCTTCTCCTCCGTGAACGTCACGACATAGTCCCAGCGGCAGCCATCTTCGCCCCACGGCTCGCAGGGGATCACGTCCGGCATCGAAGCCACGACCAACGCCGGCCCGCTGGGCGTAGGCGTCGGTGTGATCGTCGGTGTATTCGTTGGCGTGGGAGTGTTGGTCGGCGTCGGCGTGTTCGTCGGCGTCGACGTATTGGTCGGCGTAGGGGTCTCTGTCGGTCCGAAGGACTGTGTGAGCCCGCAACCGGCTATCGAGAGGGTCATCGTCAATAAGAGAACCCCGATCAAGATATACAATAGTGATTCTTGCTCTGCTGTCTTCATCATGCTCCTCTGATACTCATAGTGACTGCAAACACGCATCACAGATTGCTCGCTCCGGCGCGATCACATCGCCAGCGCGCCGCTCGAACGCCTGCCCGCACAGCGGACACCCGGATCCCCGCACCACCATGACCATTGCCCGTCCCTCCGTTTCCAGCGCGCAGGCGGCCCGGCCTAGATCTCAATGCCCACCAGCCGGATGACGTACCCCGCGTGGTCGCAACCCGCGACAGGGCCGGCGCGATCTCCCACGACCGGTCCGTGGCCGATACGCATCCGATTGCAGCACGCACGTCCAACATGTGCGGGCTGATCGAGAACGTGGTCTTGATCACACCGGCGACCTCGTCAGTCAGCCGGGCGATCTCCTGTGTGTGTCTTCGGGAGAGACAATCGCTAGCGATGGGAGGTGGCCAGGCAAGACATCAAGCTATGCCCTTACCCTGCTAGCTTTGGCCACTTGCACTAACTGTCGCTCCGGTATTGTGAAACAGGCTGCAGTTCAGTTGCTCGCATTCTACACCATCGCCCCGTTTCGTCAAATCCCTCCGAAGCGAGGTTGCTTGACGTCTGAACCACGCTGGTATACCATGGCGTGGATTGGCACTGTGATACCGAGCGCACGAGGACAACCACAATGAGCGACGCACGGGTGAGATTGGGCCAACGCGGTGAAGAGATGGCCGTCACGACCTTGGCCCGCCGGGGCTACCAGATCGTGGAGCGCAATTGGCGCTGCGGGGCGGGCGAGGTGGACGCCGTGGCCCGGCAGGGTGCGGCATGGTACTTCTTCGAGGTACGCACCCGCCGCGGGAGGGAGTTCGGCACGCCCGAGGAATCGCTGACACCGGCCAAGCAGCAGCGCATGGCCGACGTGGCGCTCACCTACCTGGCCGAGCACGACCTGTACGACGTAGACTGGCGGCTGGGCCTGGTGGCGGTGGAGATGGATCGCGCGGGACGCCTGCTGCGGATCGAGGTGTACGACAACATCGACTGAGGGGCGAGATGATGGGCAAGAACGCGGGACCAGAGAATGAGCGGCGCGAGATGAGCGACGGCCCGCTCGTCGTCGTCGTCGGGCCGACGGCGGTGGGCAAGACTGCGCTCTCGCTTCACCTGGCCCAGAGGCTGGATGGCGAGGTCGTCTCCGCTGACTCCCGCCTGCTCTACCGGGGGATGGACATCGGCACGGCCAAACCCACGGCCCGGGAACGCGCACAGGTTCCGCACCACCTGATCGACGTCGCCGAGCCCGACGAGACGGTGGGCCTGGCCGAGTTCCAGGAAGCTGCCTACGCCGCGATCGCCGGCATTCACGGCCGCGGGAAGCTGCCCCTGTTGGTCGGGGGCACCGGCCAATACGTGCGCGCCGTCGTGGAGGGATGGCGCATCCCGCGCGTGCCGCCCGACCCCACCTTGCGGGCCGAGTTGGAGGCGCAGGCCCGGCAGGGGCAGGCAGAGCAACTGCACGCCCGGCTGGCCCAACTGGACCCCACCGCAGCCCAGCGCATCGACCCGCGCAACGTGCGCCGCGTCATCCGCGCCCTGGAGGTATGCCTGGTCACGGGACGCCCCATCTCCGTGCAGCAGCGAAAGCAGGCCCCCCCCTACCACATCCTGCAGATCGGCCTGAGCATAGAGCGGACCGCGCTGTATGCCCGTGCCGACCAGCGTATCGAGGCGATGCTGGCAGCCGGCCTGGAGGACGAGGTCCGCCGCCTGGTTGAGGCGGGATACGGATGGCACCTGCCGGCCATGTCTGGCCTGGGATACGTGCAGTTCAAGCCCTATTTCGCCGGGGAGGCCACGCTTGAGGAGGTCGTGGCGGAGATCAAGCGGGTGACGCGCCGCTTCATCCGCCACCAACACAACTGGTTCCGCCCCAACGACCCCGCAATTCGCTGGTTCGACGCAGCACAGACAGAACCAGAGGAGATCGAGGCATTCGTGAAGGCGTGGCTGGAGGCACAGCCGGGGTGAGGCTATGCAGCGGGGAAGGCCACGCCAGGCACATTTGCCTCAACCATAGCCTGGTGGTACAATGATTCTCAACACACCCTGGTATGCGGAACACCGAGTACCGGCATCGGGGAGAGTCGCATGCGAATACGACCGGCAGAGCCCAGAGACCTGGAAGCGTGCCACGCACTGGACCATTCCTACACGACCGACCGCGTTTGGCAGATGGAGGCACGGACGGTCGCCCAGGCGCTGGCGGTCACGTTCCGGGTCGCGCGTCTGCCCCGCGAGGTGCGAGTTGACTATCCACGCCAGGGTGAGGATCTGCTGGCCGGGTGGCGGCGGCGCGACGGCTTCCTGGCCGCAGAGGACGAAGGTGCCGTTCGGGGGTACGTGGCACTGACCGCCCAGGTCGAGCACGGCATCGCCTGGGTGGGCGATCTGGTCGTCGACCGGCCCTGGCGACGGCGCGGAATAGGAACGGCTCTGTTGCGGGCCGCCGCGCATTGGGGACGGGACCAGGAGTTGGTGCGGCTGGTGCTCGAGGTCCAGACCAAGAACTACCCGGCTATTCGGCTGTGCCAGTCACGCGGGCTGAGCTTCTGCGGCTATAACGATCACTACTGGCCCAATCAGGACATCGCTCTGTTCTTCGGAGAATCGCTGCGTTAGCCCTGGCCTCTCGCCGGGCCACCTCAGAATGCCACTCCGCTGCGGACAGTCGGGCACACGATCAATGGACCGCCGGCATCCTGCCGGCATGACTTCCGCGGACGCACGGTCAATGTCCGCAGCATCCGCGCTTACTACAAACGTAAGCGTCTAGCGAAGCTACGCCTCAAACCGACAAGTAGCGCGCGCGACGCATA
>CAZYSK010000140.1:0-11062 GCA_964649415.1 uncultured Anaerolineales bacterium | reverse complement strand
GTGTCAAGTCATTCCTGAACCATGTCCCGCATCTGATTGGAGAAACAGGGTGAAGGGCGGGAACTTGTTCTTTTGCGAACCCTAAGGGTGCGGACAGTTCCTGTCCGTTTCAAGAGCCCTTAGGGTCTCTCTCCCTGCACCGCTATTTGCTCTGGCTGCCCAAGTATGCTACAATGACGCCGTTCGTAGCAAGAGCGGATACCGACCGCTGCGGTCGGCGACATCCGTCCGCAAGTCTGCCGGAGTGCCGTCTGCCGTTCGTAGTCAGGCACACACGTCTGTCGGAGTACCGTCTGCGTCCGAAGCGACGCAAGAAGTATCTGAGAGTACATAGATACCGTGTCAACATCGGATTCTGCATCTGGAAGGGCGATAGACGCGAGGATTCTGATCGTGGACGACAGCCGCATCCTCGCGGAGACGCTGGCGGACATCCTCTCCGGCCAGGGCTACCAGGTCGAGTACTGTAGCGACGGGACGGCAGGATGGGATCGCCTCGTCTCAGGCGCCGAGCGCAAGGCGCTGATGCCAGACCTGCTCCTGCTTGACCTGAACATGCCCGGCATCGACGGCCTGACACTGCTGCGCCGTGTGCGGGCCGACGAGCGCCTGGCCCTTCTACCTGTCGTCATCCTCACCGTCGAGGCCGACTCGGAGACCCGGCTGATGGCACTGGAGGCCGGGGCTAACGACTACCTCCCCAAGCCCGTCCAGCATCTCGAACTGCTGGCTCGGGTCCGGGCACTCGTGGGATGGCAACTGGCCGAGCGCACGCAGCGCCGAAGTATGGAGCGCCTGATCGAGGCCGGTAGAGCACTCCTGTCCACACTCGACCTGGACAGCGTACTGCAGCGCGTGATCCAGACCGCGATGGCCGAAATGGACGCGGAAAGCACCTCCGTATGGCTGCGTGGCTCGGGGGGAGAGCTCACGTGTCGCGCCGCCATCGGGAACCCGACCTCCTCTGACGCCCCCACGGATTGGAACAATCCGCCGGATTGGAACAATCCGCTTCATCGGGATGATGACGCTTCGCGTCTGCTCGGGATACGCCTGGCACCAGGCATGGGCCTGGCCGGATGGGTGCTTCAACAGCAGCGCTCGGTTCTCGTGGCCGACGTGCAGTCCGATTCCCGCTTCCATTGGGAGACCTACGAGCAGATGAACATCCAACCCCGCGACGTCGTCGCCGTGCCGCTTTCCGTGCGCAATTCCGGTATCGGCGTCCTGCAGGCGCTCAACAAGAGAGGCGAGCGTTTCTCACCCGCTGACCTGGCCTGGATGGAGGTGTTGGCATCCCTCGCCGCCGCCGCCATCGCCAACGCGCAGCTCGTCCAGACTCTGCGACAACGCACGGTCCAACTGCAAGCGCGCAACGAAGAGCTGGACGCCTTTGCCCACACCGCAGCCCATGACCTCAAGAGCCCCCTGGCGCGTATCGTGGGCTTCGCCGAGACCCTGGAGGAGAAATACGCCGAGCTTCCCGAGGACAGCCTACAACGCTACCTGCATATGATGGCGCAGGGCGGGCGCAAGATGAGCCGCATCGTAGATGAACTGCTGCTGCTGGCCCAGGTGCCCAAGATGGAGGTACACACTACGCCGCTGGACATGGCAAGCATCGTGGCCGAGGCCACACAGCGGCTGACCGGCATGATCGAGGAGCATCAGGCCAGGGTCATCCTGCCCCCGGCGTGGCCCACCGCGATGGGATATGGCCCGTGGGTCGAGGAGATATGGGTCAACTATCTCAGCAATGCCATCAAGTACGGCGGCCAACCACCGCGCGTCGAACTAGGCGCCGCAGGACAATCGGACGGGACGGTCCTCTTCTGGGTGCGCGACAACGGCGACGGTCTCACGCCCGAGGCCCAGGCTCGCCTGTTCACCCCGTTCACGCGGCTCGATCAGGTACGCACGGAGGGCCACGGGCTGGGCCTGTCCATCGTTCGCCGTATCGCGGAGAAGCTCGGTGGACACGTGAGCGTGGAGAGCAACGTGGGCCAGGGAAGCGTGTTCGCGTTTACCTTGCCCGCCGTGAGCGTCACGATCCAACAGCCAGGGACGCCGACCGGTGATGAGCAGCCACAGTCGTAGACCAACAGATCGCGCGGATGGTTCCAATCCGCGCAATCCACGCAATCCGCGTTCTCTTCTGCACCAGCTCGACGAGAAAGCGATCTCGCTACCCATCGCCGGCGGGCTATCCATCTCCTGGCTCGAACTCCAGGCGATCCTCCTCCTCATCACCTGTACGCTCTGTGCATGCTGCACGGTTTCCGCCTACGTCTGGGGGAGCGAAAGCCTCCGGCTCAGCAGACAACCGCAGACCCGCACCCCCAGGCCCACGCGGGTGGACACCCTCACGCCTACCGCGATGGCCACAGCGCCCAAATCGCCGATCTCGACGCCGGCCGGTTCCCCAACAGCCACGGAATCCCAGCATCTCGTCGAGACCGCCACCGCCGAAGGTGAAGCGTCGGGCATCAAGCGCCCGACGCCAACTTCACCCGCGCCCACCGGCACATCGACCCTACCGGCATCCCCACCTTCAACACCAACGGGAACGCCCGAGCCGCGCTCACCACCTCCGTCGGTAACGAGCACTCCCGAAGCCACACCCGAGCCAAGCGCGACACCGACGCGGACAGCCATGCCGACTGAGACCCCCGGGGCGACGTCCACTCCGACGGACACGCCGACCATAACAGCCACGCCAACACCCACCGACACGCCGACGCCGACAACCACGCCCTCCGACCTGCGCATTGCGTCTGTGGAGTACAGCCCGGCGGGATCCGACCTGGATGGCGAATACGTGCAGATCGAGAACCTGGGAGAGGGCGATCAGGACATGACCAACTGGCTGCTCACAGACGACGACTACCACTACTACCGCTTCCCCGACGACTTCGTGCTGCCGGGTGGGGATACGGCCAGTGTCAAGGTGTGGACCAAGAGCGGCTCGGACACAAGTGACGACCTGTACTGGGGGCTCAACGACCCGGTGTGGGGCAACCAGGGCGACACGGCCCACCTGTGGGACAACGACTGGAACTTGATTGACTCTCTGACTTGGTGACTGCTAGAGTTAGAGTAGGAGAAGTAGAACTACAAGGCATTAGGAGGCATGATGAAACGAGCGTTACTGTTGATCACCATCGCCAGTATGTGCCTGGCGTGGATGAGTACATCGCAGACGATTGCATCCATGGGCCTCTCTGCCCATGCCCAAACTGCACTTCAGATCGTCCCTGACCAGAGCGTAGGCGTCCTTTCGGAGGACCCCGGCTCTGGAGAACGATGGAGCACGTCTGTCCTTCCTTTCGGCAATTACGTCGGAACGACCTCTGGCAACGACATCTTCTGCCGCACCTACCTGCAGTTCCCCCTCGGCGGCATCCCGGCCGGCGCCACGCTTCACTCCGCGACGCTGCACGTCTACGTGGACGACTTCTGGCCCGGGCCGGGCGGCGCGCCCATGTCGGTTTACCGCGTGGCTGCGGCGTGGACCCCTGTCGGCGTGGGATGGAACGACATGGGCAACTGGCCTGCTCTGGCAGAGAGCGTGAGCACAGGGGACGTGTCCTCGACCGCAGGCTGGTACGACTGGGACGTCACGTCATTGGTGCAGGGCTGGCTCGACGGGACGCCCAACAGTGGCCTGGCGCTGGCAGCCGCCGATCTGGGCGCGATGACCAGCAATTGGGCCGCTGCCCGCCGCCTGAGCGCCGACGACCCCGCCACCCGCCCCTACCTGGACGTCACCTACTCAGAACCTACGCCGACGTCCACACCCGAACCCCCGCCGACATCCACGCCGGAACCCCCGCCGCCTGCGACGGCGACGTCACAACCGCCAATTCCCACGGCCACGCCAACGCCCATACCGACGTACACGCCCGCGCCCGTTCCCGTCCTCTTGCCGGCGACTGGCGGGCCGTCACTCTCAGTAAAGAACTGGATGCTTGGAATCGGGACAGTGCTCGGAGTCGTGTCAGCGCTGGCCGCGTGGGGTCGTGGCCGGCGTGGGGTCCGTTGACTGCGGACGGCGTACCACAACCCCTCCAGAGGCGCCATTCCGATGGCGCGCCGGCAGAGAGCAACTACTCGACGCCCAACCTTGCCCGCCGCCGTTCCCGCTCCCAGGCCGGGGCCTCGGCCTCCTGCTTGTCGGCCAACACCACCCGCAGATCCAGGATCTGATCCCGCAGGAGCGCGGCTTGCTCGAACTCCAGCCGTTCCGCCGCCGCCTTCATCTGCTTCTCCAGCTGGCGAATCAGGCGGGCCAATTCATCCGCGGGCAACTGCGGAAGCGCCACATCGGGCTGCTGATCGGGAGCGGCCTCTGACCGCACCCGCGAGGTCAGGTCATAGACCTGTTTGACGACGGTAGCGGGCACGATATCGTGTGCCTCGTTGTATGCCACCTGAATCCGCCGCCGCCGATCTGTCTCGTCGATAGCCCGCCGCATCGAATCCGTGATCCGATCGGCGTACATGATGACGGTGCCTTCGACGTGGCGGGCGGCCCGCCCCGTCGTCTGGATGAGCGCTGTGTCCGAGCGCAGGAAACCCTCTTTGTCGGCATCCAGGATGGCAACCAGGCTCACCTCCGGCAGGTCCAGCCCCTCGCGCAGCAGGTTGATGCCCACCACCACGTCGTACACGCCCAGGCGCAGATCGCGCAGGATCTCCACCCGCTCCAGCGTGTGCACCTCGCTGTGCAGATAGTGCACCTTCATGCCCAGCTCGCTCAGGTAGCCGGACAGATCCTCCGCCATGCGCTTGGTCAGCGTCGTGACCAGCACCCGTTCGCCCCGCCCCACCCGCTCGTTGATCTGCCCCACCAGGTCGTCCACCTGTCCCTTCACCGGCTTGACGATGATCTGGGGATCCACGATGCCGGTGGGACGGATGATCTGCTCCACCACCTGCTGGCTCCTCTCCAGTTCATACGGACCGGGAGTGGCGGAGGTATAGATCGCATGATTGACGCGGGCCTCGAACTCCTGGAAGGTGAGCGGACGATTGTCCAGCGCCGAGGGGAGACGGAAGCCATAGTCCACCAACACCTGCTTGCGGCTGCGGTCGCCGTTGAACATCCCCCGAACCTGCGGCACCGCCATGTGCGACTCGTCCACGACCAGCAGATAGTCAGCCGGGAAGTAGTCCATCAGCGTCCACGGGGGTGAGCCAGGCGGGCGCTGCTGCAGGTGACGGGAGTAGTTCTCAATGCCGGAGCAGTAGCCGAGCGTGCGGATCATCTCGATGTCGTAGCGCGTGCGCTGCTCCAGCCGCTGGGCCTCCAGCAGCTTCCCCTGAGCCTTCAGCTCTCGCAAGCGCTCCTCCAGCTCGACCTCGATGTCGGCCAGGGCCTGCTCCCGCATCTCCTCCGGAGTGATGAAGTGCTTGGCGGGGAAAATCTGCACCTCGTCCATCTCCGTCACCACCTCGCCCGTGAGCGGATCGATCTCGGTGATACGCTCTACCTCGTCCCCCCAGAAGCTGATCCGGTAGGCCGTCTCGCCGTAGGCCGGCACGATCTCCAGCGTGTCGCCCCGCACGCGGAACGCCCCCCGCTTGAGGTCGAAGTCGTTTCGTTCGTAGAAGATGTTCACCAGGTGGCGGAGGAGGCCGTCACGCCGCTGCCGCTCTCCCCGCGCCAACTTGACCACGACGCGCCCCCACTCCTGGGGATCGCCAATGGCATAAATACAGGAGACCGAGGCGACGATGATGACGTCCCGTCGAGAGAAGAGCGCGGTGGTAGCAGCCAGGCGTAACCGATCGATCTCCTCGTTGATGTCAGCGTCTTTCTCAATGTACAGGTCATGTCTCGGGATATACGCCTCTGGCTGATAGTAGTCGTAGTAAGAGACGAAGTACTCGACCGCATTGTGGGGAAACATCTCGCTGAACTCAGCGTAGAGCTGAGCAGCGAGCGTCTTGTTGTGGGTAAGAACGAGGGTGGGTTTCTGCACCTGCTCGATAACGTTCGACACGACGTAGGTCTTTCCCGTGCCCGTGGCACCGAGCAACGTCTGATCCCTGTAACTCTCTTCCAGGCCCCGCACCAGTTTGACGATCGCCTCCGGTTGATCGCCGGTGGGCTGAAAGTCGGATACGATCTGAAACCTGGGCATGTCGCGCTCCTTCATCCCTACAAACGCGCCATTCCGATGGCGCTCCTTCATCCCTACAAACGCGCCATTCCGATGGCGCTCCTTTAGAACGTAAGTTCGATTGCATTATACACTATGTTGGGGCGGAGCGCCAGATTTGACAGCAGGGGCAGGTGTATGGTATCGTAGGCGGCAGCATGACCAGTCACCCACGAAAAACCGCGCATGGCAAACACTAAGCGGACAGCCACCAAGTCGAGAGACCACGGGACGCAGGCACGTCAGCACACTCCCCGGTGGGTGTTAGTTGCCGGGGGCCTGGCCATCGTCGTGATGTGCCTCGGGGCGAGCGGGACGGCGCTGGCCAGCAGAGCCTACCGCCAGCACTACGCTGGCCGCATCTACCCCGGTGTGAACGTCCACGGCGTGGACCTGAGCGGACTGACGGTGGATGAGGCTGCGGCGGCCCTAAGCCGGCAGGGTGCCGGCGGTCCACTGGACCCGGCCACGCTGCCCCTCACGCTGCGGGACGGAGAGCGCACGTGGCGTCGCTCGTGGGCCGACGCGGGCATCCGTCTCGATCCCCTGAGCACTGCCCGCCTGGGTTACCGTGTGGGGCGCGAGGGAAACGCTGCTGCTCAGACGACGGCGCAACTGCGCGCGCTCCTGGCTGGCTGGCCGCTCTCACCTGTGATCGTGCTCCCCGACCCGGCTCAGGCCAGTGCCGCGCTGGAGGCGCTGGCCCCCGAAGTGGGCATCCCCCCTGTGGATGCCACGCTCATCATCCAATCCAATGCCGGCCGCGTCGAACTCATCCCCGTGCCGTCCCAGGCAGGCCTGGCGCTGGACACCGAGGCGACCGTCGCCGCCCTGCCCTACGCGGTAGGCGCCGGTCGCGAAGGATTGGTGATGGAGATACTGACCCGCCCGGTGCCTCCTGCCATTCAGGACCCCAGCCCGGCACAAGAGCGTGCCGAGACCCTGCTATCACAGCCCTTCCTGCTCGTGGCCGACGACCCGCTGACCGCCTTCAACGCGACGTGGACCGTAGCGCCAGAAGAGGTCGCGCGTTGGCTGATCGTACAGCCAATGGCGACTGCGGGCGATGCCGAGCACGCACAGCTCCTGCTGACTGTGGAGGAGGCAGCCGTCCGCACCACCTTGCAGCACCTGGCGGGAGACGCGGGAACCACATCCCAGGCCAACGAGGCAGTGTTCGATGTCGAGGCGACACTGCCGGCAGTGCAGGCGGCGGTCGAGGCCGGCCAGAATCAGGCCACCGTCGCGCTGGCCCACCCGCCGCACGTGTACGTCGTGCAGCCAGGCGACACGTTGATGTCGGTGGCGCGGGCGCACGGATTTCCTGTCTGGCGGCTGAGCGAGGCCAATCCAGGCATTGAACCCGGCGAACTGCGGCCAGGCCAGCAGATCGTCATCCCCTCAGTAGACGTGCTCTTCCCTCTGCCAATCGTCGCCGACCGGCGCATCGTGGTGGACGTGTCCGACCAGCGGCTGCTCGCCTACGAGGGAGACGTTCCCGTCCACGACTTCGTCTGCTCGACCGGCATCGCCTCCTCGCCGACGCTGACGGGCACCTTCCAGGTACTGAGCAAGGAAGAGGAAGCCTACGCCTCGAGTTGGGACCTCTGGATGCCGCACTTCATGGGAATCTACCGCACCGGGCCGGACTTCACCAACGGCATCCACGCGCTGCCGACGCTCTCCAGTGGTGCGCGCCTGTGGGAGGGCCACCTGGGCCGCCCGGTCTCCTACGGCTGCATCGTGATCGGTCTAGACGAGGCTGCCAAACTCTACGAATGGGCTGAACTAGGGACATTGGTGCTGATTCGGGAGTAGCACGACGCAGTTTGTACCTGCGTGCAGGCACCAATAGTACCTTCCTCCTAGTGCCCCCCTGACTGGTACCATCTTCCCATTGACCCCAACTCCCGAAAACCCTATAATCAACAAGAGACTAAAATAATCCTAAAATCAGTCGTATTTCACCCGCGCCAAACCGGCAGTGATCTGGGGAGGAAGCATCACATGTCCAATACAGAGCCTATGACTACAGGAGAGGCCGCCAAGTACTGCCACGTTTCTCAGGCCACCGTCGTCAACTGGATCAAGGAAGGCAAACTCAAAGCCTATGCCACACCAGGAGGGCACCACCGCATATTGCGGGCCGACCTCCTGTCCTTCTTGAGGACCTATCACATGCCCGTGGACGCAACGCTGCGCACGTCGTCCCGGCCGCGGGCACTGGTCGTGAGCGACAGCCCAAATGCCGGCAAACTGGTCCAGGCGCTTCAGAGCCATGAGCATCTGGACGTGGCTCAGGCAGGGAACGACTACGAGGCCGGTGTGCAGGTCGCACGCTTCCAGCCCGACATCGTGGTGCTCGATACCACCAGCTCCACATTGGATGGCCTGGCCCTTTGCCGGTGGTTGCGTGCCACGCCAGAGTGCGAAGCCGTCGCCGTGCTGGCCGTCGGTGATCCGGAGTCTGAGGAGGCCGCGCGCGGTGCTGGCGCCGACGCCTACGTCAGCACTGCCGACGGCAGCACCGATCTGGAAGCAAGATTGGGAGCGGCGCTGACGCGTGTGGCAGACTGACTGAATTGAGAGGAGGAACTTCCCTGTGAACAACGAAACCATTCTGCTCGTAGAAGACAGCGCACTAAACCGCAAGCTGGTCGAGACCGTCCTCCGGCCCTCCGGTTACCGCTTGTTGATCGCCGTGGACGGCCAGGAGGCGGTTGACATCGCCACGCGCGAAAAGCCGGATCTCATCCTGATGGATATGCAACTGCCCAAGATCAGCGGGTACGACGCTACACGGACGCTGAAGGCACAGCCAGAGACTGCCGACACCCCCATCGTGGCGCTCACGGCTCACGCCATGGATGACGAGCGCGAGCGGGCGAAGGCTGCCGGCTGCGATGGCTATATCACCAAGCCCATCGACACACGCGCGTTTCCCGAACAGGTGACGAGATTCCTCCGTCCCAAAGAGGCAACAGATGGGCAGTAAACTGCATCACCGTGCGAGAAGCGCACGGGAGCCCACGTAGAGCGACGGAGCAGAGGCAACAACTATGCTTTCCCAGATCAGAAGCTTCCTTGCTGCACCGGTTTTCGAGGACGAAGAAAAAACGCGGGCTGCCAGGTTACTGAATACCATCCTCCTCGTCCTCACCACGTTGACGATCCTGCTGGTAGGGATTCTGACCATCCCATCCTCGGTCTACAGGATCTTCAATCTGCTGATAGCCAGCGCCATGGTCGCCGTAGCTCTGGGCATGAAGCGCCTTATGCGCCGAGGTCACGTGCGCGCCGCCAGCTTGGTGCTCGTATGCGCACTGCTCATCATGGCCACCGCCACGATATACGTGTTCGGCGGCGTGCGCGGGAACGCCGCCAGCGCCTACTTCCTGGTCATCGCCATCGCGGCCCTGCTCCTAGGCGGACGCACCGCGCTCGTCTTCGGCCTGTTAGCCATACTGGCCACGCTGGGTGTATTCTACGTGGAGACCAGCGGCGCGCTCCTGTTCAACCTTCCCCCCTCGGTCGAGTTCGCCGACTGGTTCATACTGGCCGGCGTCCTGATGATGGCGACGTTTCTGCTGCGGACCGCCGTGAACAACATCGCCGAGGGCTTCGAGCGCGCTCGCCGGAACGCCCAGGTCCTGGCCCAGAGCAATCGCGAACTACAGGCCAGTCGCGATGCCCTGGAAACCCGGGCGCGCGAACTGACCGCGGAGCGCAATTTCATCGCAGCGGTCCTCAACACGACCGGGGCACTGGTGGTCGTACTCGATTCGGGGGGACGCATCGTCCGCTTCAACCGGGCCTGCGAGCGGGCAACCGGCTACTCGTTCGACGAGGTCAAGGGCAAGCCCGTCTGGGATCTCTTCCTGCCTCCGGAGTTAGTGGAACCCGTCAAAGCAGTCTTCCAGGAGCTGTGCACGCGCAAGCTCCCGAACGAGGCCGAGGATTACTGGATCACCAAGGGTGGGGATCGGCGGCTGATCACGTGGTCAAACAGCGTCCTGGTCGACGATGAGGGCCATGTCGAACACGTCATCGGCACCGGCATAGACATCACCGAGCGCAGGCGTGTGCAGGAGGCGCTGCGGGACAGCGAGGAGATGTTCCGCAGTATCAGTGCATCCGCCCAAGATGCCATCATTATGATAGACGCGCAAGGAGACATCTCCTACTGGAACAAGGCTGCGCAGAACATATTCGGCTACACGGCCGGCGCAGCGATCGGAAATAGCCTGCACCAACTCCTCGTACCTGAGAGGGCGCTTGAGGCTTCTGTCAAGGGCTTTGAGGGATTCCGGCATACGGGGCAAGGCCCTATCATTGGGAAAACGTTCGAACTGATGGGCACGCGAAAGGGCGGGGAGGCATTCCCCATGGAACTCTCCCTCTCGTCGGTCAGGATCAAGGGGGAATGGCACGCCATAGGCATCGCCAGGGACATCACCGAGCGCAAGCGGATGGAGGAGGCCCTGCGAGAGAGCGAGGAACGCTACCGCGCCGCGACGGAGGCAGCTCTGGCAGGCATCAGCATCGTCGACCTAGAGGAGAACATCACGTTCACCAACCTGGCCTTTGCCGAGATGCTGGGATATACCCAGGAAGAACTGGTGGGGCTGAACCTGGCTCAACTAACAGACCAAGAGGAATTTGGGCAGTTGCAGGCGGCGACACAGCAGAGAATAGCAGGGTCACGCAGCCACTACGAGACCAGGCTGCGCCACAAGGCCGGATCGGTCGTAAATATGCTCGTCTCCGCATCACCTCTGACGACGAAAGACGGCGGCTTCGAAGGCACGCTCGGCGTCGTCGTTGACATCTCCGAACGCAAGCAGGCGGAGGAGCGGTTGCAACGCTACGCGGTCGAGCTGGAACAGGCCAACGAGGAG
>CAZYSK010000139.1:0-11086 GCA_964649415.1 uncultured Anaerolineales bacterium | reverse complement strand
GGCTGGCGTTGAACTCCGGCCCGGCCAGGAAGTTGTCGCCCGAGGAGACCATCACCACGCCTCGCTTGGCGCCCCGCTGCCCGGGCTGGCGCGGTCCATGGGTGGCCCTCCACTTCAGATCATCGACCAGGGTCTTGAAGCGTGCCACGCCGCCGAAGTCCGCCAACCCGGCGCCCAGGTCGATCAGTTGCGATTCGCCATCGTTGTTGTGCAGCACCGTGAGCCAGAGGTCGACCTTTGGCCCTTTGACGGCTGCCTGACTCGGCCCTGCTGTCAACACCATCGACAGCAGCAGGGTGATGAGTATAGAGTAGGCTGCTATTTTTCTTTTCATCGTAGCCTCATCTCCTTTCATCTGAACGCGAGACTAAGTTAGACTTGCTTCCAACGTTAGTATTCGGCGATGAAGGCACCGATGAAGCCGGCCCGAGGACAGACCGACCTTGTGCGGAGAACTATTACTCAACCGATACCAACCACCCCCTTCCCCTATCTTCGTCGGCCCTCTGAATGTGTTGTCTGACTCGATGTATGGGCAACGCCCTACGGACACGGCAGAGTTCCTTGTGACTCGCGTGGCAGGGTATAAGAAATACCCGCCACGAATAGTAGCGAGTGGGTTGGATGGAATACCGGTGTTCTCCGCCAAGGCGCTCTTGCTACCTTTAGCCAATGTAGACAATGTTTTCAGTTGCGGCAGGCTACGAGGTGTTGCTTGCGTGGTACACATTTATTATACCAGAAACCTGCACCAAGTCAATGGCTTTTCCCAAAATCCTAACGAGGCCGCGATATCCTGGCTCCCCCACCACGAGGTGCCGCTTGACAATCAGCGCTCGTAGGCCCACCATTTTGGCCGAAAATCGGTGGTCCCACGGCGGGCGAGGGTTGACACACGTGGGTGTCCGCTCCGGACGACTCAACCTAATCCTCGCCGCGCAGCACCAGCGGCAGGTAGATCCTGTGGCACACGACACGCACCTCGACGCTGTCGGCCCCGGCCGCCCCCTCATCGGTCGTGACCCACACCGCGTTGGTCAGCGTTCCCGAGTAGCCCATCTCGACGGTGACGCGCAACGTCCGCGTCCACACCTCGCCCGGCGCGGCGATGGTCGGCGTCCAGACCAGCGGCTGGGGGGCCGTGATCTGGGCCGGCAGCGCGTCGGTGACGGTGGCGTGCAGGGCCACGTAACCCGTGTTGGTGACGCGGATGGTGTAGGTGAGCTGCGCTCCCGTCTGCACCGGGTCGGGGCTAGCGCGCTTGAGGACCGTCAGGTGAGGGAAGTGGAACTCGTCGGCCCCGATGTCGTAGTCGCCGCCACCGTAGGGCCGGGGCTGGCCGTCGATGTCGCTGTCCACCCCTGTGGGCACCCCGGCGTCCACCGCATCCGAGGACGAGACGACGTGGTAGTCCCAACCATCCGGGTCCACGAAGCCGGGATAGCCCCAAACGTTGACGGTGCCGGTGACGAGCGCGCCGCCGCCGCCCCAGTCGATGGCGTTGGCCCAGGCACCGATGCCCCAAAGCGTGCCCTCCAGCGTGGCCGTGCTGCCCGCCGTGACGGTGACGCCCACGGTGTGGCTGACTATGATGGTGTTCGTCAACAGGGCGACGCCGGGCATACCGAAGTCGTCGGTGACGTGGACGCCTCCCCCGCCGTCCCCGCCGTTCTGGGCGATAGTCGCGTGCAAGAGCCGGGCAGTGGCCCCCTCCACGTACAGGCCGCCGCCCACGTCCGCCCGGTTGCGGGCGATGACGGTGTTGGTCAGCGTAGCGTCGCCCCGGTGCAGGCAGAGCCCGCCGCCCGTGAGACCGGCCACATTGCTAATCACGGTGTTGCCCACGAGGGTGACGTTCCTGCTGTTCTGGAAACAGAGCCCGCCACAGTCGTGCTGAGCGTAGTTTCTGCTGATCGTGTTAGCAATCAGCGCGGCGCCATCGCTATTCAAGAAATACGCCCCGCCATAGTATTGCCCACCGAACGACGGCCCAACGTCGTTGTCGCTGATCGTGTTCGAGATGAGCGTCGCAGCAGGGCTCGCGCGGAAATACAGCCCACCGCCCTGGTTCTGGGCGTAGTTGTCAACGACGAGGTTGCCGGTCAACCGCGCCAATTCGCTGTAGCGGAAGTACAGTCCACCGCCCAGGGTGGCCGTGTTGTGCCTGAAGGCGTTGCCGGCCAGCCTGATGCCGCTCGTGCGCGTGATCCACGCGCCGCCCCCGTAGTAGGTCGCAACGTTGGTCAGGACATCGTTGTCCTGGATCAAGGCCGGGCGGGTTTCGACGCACAGGCCGCCGCCGGACGCGCCGGCGTGGTTGCCGGCGATGACGTTGCCGACGATGGTCGGTGACAAGGCCCCGGACGAGCCGACGTAGACGCCGCCGCCACACCCCTCTGCCGAGCTGCTCAGGATCCAATTGGAACGCAGCGTGGCGGCCGCCCCGCCGACGAGGCGCACGCCGCCGCCATCACCGGTGTGATGGCCGTTGGTGAAGACGAAACCCTCCACCAGGGGCGTGCATTCGCCGTCTATCACCAGCACGGGGCCGTTGCCGCCGCCGTTGACGCGGGTCGAGGGTGCCGTCAGGTAACGGGTGGCCCAGTCTGGCGCATAGCCACCCAACAGCTCAAGCGTCCTCGTCAGGATCAGGTTCTCGGTGTAGGTCCCCTGAGCGACCAGGACGCTGTCACCGTCCCCGGCCCGGCCCAGCGCGTAGCCGATGGTTTCACAGGGGGCGGCGGGCTCGGTGCACGCGCCCGCGTCACTTCCCGCCGCCCCATCGACGTAGCGCGTGCCCGGGTCGGCGTGGGCGGGGATCGCCGTGCGCATTCCGCACAGCAGAAGCGTGAGAAACAGCGTAGCCAGTCCAACAGGGATCGCCACTCGCAGAGAACGCAGCCCGTGCCTTGACCTGGTCTTCATCGTGCCCCCTTTCGCTTCTGCCCTGTCCTGTGAGAACGTCAAAGCCTTTGCGCGCCGGGTCCGCGAGGAGGTTCCAGCCTATAGTGATTTGGGCGTACAAGACTACCTCGGATGGCGGAAATACACGATGATGGCTCAGTTCCTATCGTCTATTTCTTCCATCCGAGGTAGTCCCTCCCGCCACAATCGCGACCCCACCCTCCGTCTGATCGTAGAGCCGGCACACGAGCGGACACCCTCCGCCGGGCAACCTAGCGCGGCTTGAGCGCCCGCACGCACATGAACCCCGGGCACCTCGTCAACTCCTCGTATTCCTCCGGCGCGCTATCCCGGGACTGCTCCGTGGGCACCGGCTCCAGTATCCGCTGGAGAACGAAGCCCGCCTCCACGAGGGGGTTGACCATCGCACTCAACGGCCGGCGATACGATGGCCCGACTCCAGCCACCGGTAACCCTCGGCCATCTGCTCGATGGTCTCGCGGCTGGAGGTGCTGCCGATGAGCAGGCGTAGCTCCCCGACGTTGGCCAGTCACGGCATCCAGGCCGGAGAGGAAACAGTAACCCATAGCGAACTTGGCCGACCGGCTGCCGGCCAGAATCCAGCGCATGTGATCGATCAGCTTCTCGTCACGGTTGTCGATGATGGCGCGGGGCACTTGACGCTCCCAACCCGGACGAAGCTGGGACCGAGGAGAGTCCTCAGGATCGCCAGATTCTCGCTCAATAGACAAGGATTTCGTAGTGTAGGCCCTCACGTGTTGCCTCATTGACACTGGCTGGCGCATATAGTATACTACGCGTACACCAAGCAGCGTATGGAGAGAGAGCAATGGTCAAAATTGCCGAAATGACCGCGACGGACACGCTCAAGCTTCCAGCCGAGGTCGCATCCCTTTTCCAGCCCTCGGATCGGTTCGTCGTCTGGGCCGATGGCGACACGTTGCATCTCAAACGTATCACGCCGCCACTGGTGACGCGCATTGTGGCCGAGGCCCCGGAGGGTGAGCCGATGTCGATGGACGAGATCAACGAGATCGTCCACGAGGTTCGACGGCAGCAGCAGACGGAGTGATCGTTGCGTATCGTCATCGACACCAATGTCTGGATCTCCGGCCTTCTCTGGAAGGGGCAGCCTTGGGAACTGTTGCGCCTGGCCGAGGCAGGAGAGATCGAGCTGTGTGTGGCCCCCACGATGATCGAGGAACTTGCTCGGGTGCTTACCTATGAGAAGTTTCAGCCTCGCCTGGAGCAACTGGGGCTTTCCTCCGCCGAGTTGCTCGCCTATGCGATAGACTTGGCCTCCGTTTTCGATGTCCTCCAAGAGGGTCCTCTTATCGTGGCGGCCGATCCCGACGATGACGTCTTTCTGCATTGCGCCATTGTAGTCAGAGCGGCCTACGTCGTGTCGGGTGACCATCATCTGCTTGATCTGGAGAATTACGCGGATATCCCCATCCTCACCGTACACGATTTCCTCGCTCGAGAATTCGGCCAGCCGGAGGAGTAGGAACAGGACGACTCCTCGGTGTCCAGCAGGCTACCACGGATGCCAGTAATCGACGTCAGGCGCTGAGCCACCATCGCGTATTTCCGCCATCCAAAGTAGTCTCTCCCGCCACAATCACGCCCTCCTCCATCGGGCCACAGAGCCAACACACGAGGGAATCGCTTTGTCGGGCGGCCTAGCGCGGCTTGAGCGCCCGCACACACATGAAACCCGGGCACCTCGTCAACTCCTCGTACTCCTCCGGCTCGCTATCCCGGAACTGCTCCGTGGGCACCGGCTCCAGTATCCGCTGGAGAACGAAGCCTGCCTCCACGAGGGGGTTGACCATCGCGCTCAATGGCCGGCGATACGATGGCACCCGCACGGGCGCGCCGAATCCGCGCCACTCGTACTCGACCAGTTCTGTCTCGAAGTACACGCCGGTGGCGTGATGGGTGTAGAACTTGGCGAAGGGATGCTCTGCTGAGAACACCAGGTGTCCACCCGGGCGCAACACGCGATAGAACTCCTCGAACACCAATCCCCAATCCTGAACGTAGTCCAGTACCAGAGGGGCCACCACCTGATCGAAGGACTCGTCTTCGAGAAAATCTAGTCGCCGTCCCAATTCAGCTCGCACCACGTGAGCGCGCGCTCCCAACCTCTCCCTCGCCAGGCGCACCATGTTCTCGTTGGCGTCGAAGGCCACGACCTCAGCCTCCCTGTCCGCAAGCCACTCAGCGTATACCCCTGGGCCACAGCCTGCGTCCAGAACCCGCTTGCCCTGGACGTCGGGCAACAGGGATAGCGTGGCCGGGCGCTCGT
Organism: uncultured Anaerolineales bacterium; assembly: GCA_964649415.1. Classification (GTDB taxonomy): domain Bacteria; phylum Chloroflexota; class Anaerolineae; order B4-G1; family B4-G1; genus CAZYSK01. The sequence goes on along the minus strand of CAZYSK010000139.1, from coordinate 5,850 downwards.
AGTAGGCGTTGTGCGGCTTGCCATCACCCTTCAAAAGGCGCCATTCCGATGGCGCGGTGTCAATCCGCGCGGCATACGGCTCGGCCAGGGCATCATACGCGTCCTGGGCTACAGGCTTGTCACTGTCGTCGTACATGGGGTTATCCTCAGGGATCCCAATCAAGTATTGAGCGGCCGCGGCAGCGTGACGGTGGCGGGCTCTGCAATACTGAAGCTATCCCATGCAACCAGGAATGGGGCGGACATCTGCATCTGCGCCATCCGCCCCCAACCCGCTCCTGCCGCCGGGCCAGAGGCGTGACGCCAGAAACCCGGTTTTTTCTGAAAAACCTGGTTTCTATAATACTAAGGTGCCGCCTGGCCGTGAGGCGCGTGCAGAGAGCGGGGACAGGCTGGCAAGCGGACGCCAACCCGCCGCGCTAACGAAGGAACTGAGCCGCTGCCGGACGTGCGACCGATGCTTCCTAACCGAACGAATCGCCTGCTTGCCCAATTATCGCACGTGACACGTGGCCAGGCGCTCAGCTCCGGCGGGAGTTGTGTGCCGCACGCCCGTTATTCGCTGCTCTTCACTAGGCCTGCGACGAGCGCAATGCCAGGCCGGTCCAAAGCGCACCTAACAGGTCGAGCACTCCGAATAGAATCAGCATAGGCTTGGCGAGGCCCAATATCACAAGGGCAGTGAAGGCCACCAGGACCGCCGGACGACAGTAGAGCGTCCAGCGGAAGAAGGGCTTAACCTCGTTGCGCGCCGCTTCGATATAGTAGTAGGCCAGCACCAGCACAACCACCCCCACCACGCGAATCCATGGCTCAGTCGTCGTTGCGAAGCCAAACAGGGCCAGCAGGGTATTAGGAACCACCAGGAAGCCAAGGCCTGTCACTACCAGGTAAATCCCAAACACGAGAACACTCTTAGCCGGCTTACTCATCTCAAATAGCCTCCCCTCTTTGACATCCTAGCCCAAGACGCTATCCGAACAACAGTCACAACAGCCCGCTACACCTCGAGGTGGGCGGGCTGTGTAATCCTACGCTGTGAACCTCCAAGGCGCTCCTGGTGCCTGGGTCAACGTGGTCTCGTGTACGTAATGTACTGCAAGTCTGAGAGGATGTCAAACCGGGATATCGCCTTTGGTGACAAGCGGCAGGTAGACACCATAGCTGCTCACTGTCGTAGCCCGAGCTGTCGCAGATATGCCGGAGGCCAACCGTGACGTTGCCGTGAGCGTCAGCGTATCTCTTGACCCCACATCTGTGCCGGCAGGAATCGTCACCGCCACCTCTACCGAACGCGTCTGCCCGCACACGACCGACCCCACGAATTCCCCGCCTTGAACGCTCAGCGGCCAGCCGCGTTCAGACTCGGCCGCCAGCCAGAAGCCATCTGCTCCATTTCCGGTATTGTGGATGGTGAAGGTGTGCGTAAGAACCTGCCCGGATCGTCCCAAGCCGATCTCCGGCGCCGTGATCGCCACGCCAGGGCTGGTCCCCCCTTCTACGAAGCGGTAGATGCTGTTGTCACAGCCGAAAGCCGCTACGACGGCGCCATCGGGGGCCATGGTGATGCCCTGAGCATCGCTGGGGCCGGCTGTGAAAAGGGCCGGCGTTCCAGTTGAGCTTACTCGCCAGATGTCTCCTGTTCCGGTACTGACCAACAAGTCGCCCTCCTGGAAAACCACATCAGTGGGCTCCTCGATAGTGACAAAAGGCGTCACCGTCCCGCTGGCGTCTATCTGCGATACCCGATTTCCACCGGGCTCGGCCACATACAGCAGCCCATCGGGGCCAAAGGCCAGGTCCTTGGGCTGATCCAGCCCGCTGGCGAAAGCGTGCCGCGTGCCATCCGGCGAAAAACGCAACACATCACCCACAGGCCCCTGCGAGACGTACAGATCACCGTGGGCATCGAACGCCAGACCGCTGGGGCCCACCAGGTCGGGGGCAAAGATCGTAGCCATATCGCCGGAGACCTTGGACACACGGTTGGGGCCGATGGGGGCGGGCTCGGCGATGTAGAGCTCTCCGGCGGTGTCAAAGGCCAACGCCGGCCCCCGGGCATCGCCGGAGGCCGAGTTCAAGCCGTTCACCACGGCGGTCATCTGCCCTCCGGCGTCCAACCGGGTGACCATCCAGCTATCCCAGCTGATAAAATGGAGCAACCCATCAGGGCTATAGGCCACGTCAGCGGCCCCCACGAGGCCGTTTGTGAGCACAATCGGGGTTACCGTCCCGTCTGGGGCGATCTTGGACACGCCGCTCCAGTCATGCTCGGTGGCATACAGATACCCATCGGAGCCAAAGGCCAGGTCGTACACGCCACCCAATCCACTGGCAAAGGTGCTCGCCTGACCGCCGGGCGTGATCTTGTACACTTTGTCGGCCACGATGGGCGGCACCCAGGGTGGGTCAGTCTCCGAGAATTCCGTTCTTAGAGACTCACCCACGTACAGATTGCCCACGTCATCCACAGCGATGCCGGAGTATTGCCGGTAGGGGCGGATCGTCGGGAGCACCGCGACTACAGTGACCGTCTTGTCGGGTGCGATCCTGCGGGTTGTCTCGTTGGACTGGACGCAGAGGGTGCCGTCTGCATCGAAGACCATATCCCCAGCCATACCTGCCATCCACAAAGCCACTGAGCCGTCACTCAGATCAACACGCATAATGTCAGGGCCATCGGTGGCATACAGATACCCGTCCGGCCCCATCGCCACGTTCCACGGCAGCGCCAGCGAAGTGACGAAGTCCGTACGCGTGCCATCGGGCGTGACCTTGTAAATCGTAGTGGTATCTTCAGCTACCACGTACAGGTTATGCTGGTCGTCAATCGCCAGGTCGCCGGGTGCACCCGCTGTTGCCAGGAAGAGAACCTCGCCCTCATCCGTAATCTGGCTCACGGGTGAATCGATAAACAGCTCTCCATCGGAGTTGAAGGCGATGCCAAAGGCTCCCCATATCCCATTTGATGGGACGAGCGGGCAGGCCGCCGGAGCGTCCCCCGTCATCCACACATCGTCAAAATCGGCCTCGCCAACGGACACGTTGAGCATGGGGACGCCTGACGTGTAGGACGCATCGCTGGCCGCGATCTTGAGCTCGCCGTCCACGTAGCCGCGCAGTTGGCTGCCCACTGCTTCCAGGGCCAGGAGGTGCCACTGCCCAGCGGGATAGGGGCCGGGATCGCTACCCAGGTCGGTCCAGGTGGCACCATCCCACTTCGCCAGGCTTAGCGCGCCGCCGGCCTCAAGCCCGAGGTAGTAACCGGTATGTAAATCGCCGACGCGTACGGCGAGCTTGGTCTCACCGCTCTGGATCCGGACGCGCGCTTCGAAGCGACAGTTACCCCAGGTCTTTTCGGCCTGGGCAAAGGAGAAGGCGACACCGTGCAACACGTAGTTGCCTTTAGCGGCCTGGATCTCCCAGTCCCCATTCAGGTACCAGTCGCCGGTTCCGCGCTCGAAGTCATCGGCGAGAATCACGGACGGGGCGGAGGCGTTCCTCGCTGGCTGGCCGGCGTCACCCGCGTTCGGCGCGGGCGCATGGGGAAGGGAATTCCCGGCCGGCAGCGAGGGGAAAGGATGGGCTGCCAACAAGATCGAGATCATTGCCAGGATATAGAGCACGCGCCTCAAGCTCATCCTCCGATCCTTTCTTAGTGGCCAACCATCGCCACGCTACAGATCACGCGCGGCAGGTCGTCGTTCGTCTCCGGGCGGGTCTCCTCGCGCGGGCGCGCGGGCTCCAGCCCGTACAGGTGATAGGCCTGCGAGAGCGCCTCGAGCAGGGCCTCGCCAGTCAGTCCATCTCGCCGGATGCGGTTTAGCTCGGTCCGCACGGCCGGCCGGGGACTCGATTGGAGGAAAGCAGCCTCCAGTTCGACGATTTGACGCCTCAGATCCTCGTCCCGGGTCTGGCCGTACAGGACCCGGAGCTCCCGCCGCAGATACCGCTGCGCTCGGGTCAAGGACAGCGTGTGCTCACGCTCGGCCTGACGGGCCTGCGCCTCTTGGTCGAACTCCTGCTTGACGGACGTCACAAGCGCGTTGTATCCCGGCGGCAAGGGCTGCGCCGGGGTGTCCGGATCGCACTTCAGGAGGCTCAGGATGCGTGGAATGTCCCGACTGACGATCTCGCCGTTGCCGTTCACCAGGAACAGTTGCCTGTACCTCCCGGCTCGACAGAAGACGCTTGTGGTGCCTGCCTGTCCTGCTCGTACACCGCAGCGGATGCCGTCCCGCAGGCTCGTGATGCGACGGTACAGGTCGGGCTGGTCCTCCCTGAGCTGGCGGATGATCTCCGCCGCTTCGTGGAGGTCGATGAATTCGTCCACGTCGTCCTCCTCGTACCGACCGATGTCCCCCTGCGTGTAGATGGTGTACATCGCTTCCCGATTCAGTTGCTCGCCGGGGTCGAGGATGGCGGCGTCCTCGCCGATGGTCTCGTGGATCTCCTGGATGCGCCAGGCCAGCTTCTGCCGTAGACCGAGGTTCCTGTCCAATTCCGTCTCCGGCAGGAAGTTGTAGGCGTAGATCACGTCGTGCTCGGAGCCAATGCGGTCGATGCGCCCGAAGCGCTGGATCAGCCGCACCGGGTTCCAGTGCAGATCGTAGTTGACGACCCGGGCGCAATCCTGGAGATTCAGCCCCTCGGAAAGGACGTCGGTCGCGACCAACGTGTTGATCTCTGGAATACCCTCGGGTAGGCTGTGCTCCGGGTTGGCGCGCGGCGCGAAGCGCCCCACGACCTCGGCTTTGCTCTTCTCCTGGCTATAGACCACCTCGATGTCGGGATGGTCATCCTCAGGGTCAAGGTTGTCGTACAGGTACCGGGCCGTATCGGCATACTGGGTGAAGACCAGCACCTTGTCCTCGCCGAGCGGGGGGCGCGCCAGCCAGGCCACAAGCGTCTGCAGCTTGGCGTCCTGCACGGCGGTGATGGGCTCCACCGTGCGCAGGATCTCCTCCAGCACGCGGACGTCCTGCCGGACGTCGGCCCGCAGGCGGGGCAGGTCAAAATCCGCCGTCGCGTAACGACCGCCCACCGCCTGCAGGGCATCGATCAAGACCTGCTCCTCATCCCGATCAGACTCGTAGAGCAGTCTCTGGGCCTCCTCGCCGGCCGGGACGAAGCCCTGATCCAGCGCCGCCAGGAACTGCCGGTGGATGTGCAGCAGGCGGCGGACAGTCTCTCGAAAGGCGTAGACGCTGGACTCGAAGCGCTTGAAGAGCATCACGCGCATCAGGCCGCGCAGGTTGGCCCCGGCCCGATGCAGGTCGGCGTAGGGGGGACGGTCTCGCTTGCGGGGATCGACGTAGTTCCACAGGCCGTAGCGGGCGTAGGTCAGTTCGTCGGGGGCGAGACGCTCGCCCGGGGGATGCGGCCGGCCCAGGTGCTGGCGCAATCGCTCGTAGAGCCCTCCGTAGGTCTGCTCAATGCTATACTCGATCGTCTGCAACTGGCGAGCAGGGAAGAACTGCTTTCGCTGGCCCACGAGCACGTAGGCGCGCCGTTCCCCGTCCCGGTAGGGAGCGAAGTCTTCGGGATCCACCCGCCGGTCGGTCTCGGCGTCGTGGCCGTACCAGCGCAGGATCTGGTTGCGGGTGCGGCGGATCAGCAGGTTAGAGAGCAGGGCCGGCAGCCGCCGCTCCCCCTGCTCCACCAGCTTGAAATACCTGCGCAGATGCGGCGGATCCACGGGCAGGTCGGTCACGTCTCCCGGGTGGAAGAGCCGGATCTGGTTGTGGATATCCCACACCGACTTGTTGCGCGGCGTGGCGGTGAGAAAGACGCAGCGCCGGTCCCCGGCGGAGAGGAAGGTCTGGAGCACGCGGTACCGCTGGCTGTCGG
>CAZYSK010000138.1:0-11135 GCA_964649415.1 uncultured Anaerolineales bacterium | reverse complement strand
GCCTTGTGGGCCGCACGGACAGCCGACCTGGCTACTGTGCAAGAGAACATCGGACAGCTATGTCAGCTCTTGAAAAGCAATGGCCGGTCCATCCAGGAAACGGTCATCATCGGCGACCGGGCTAATCTGAACGACGAGTTGGCCATCGCGTACGACGACCACAGACTGCACTACCTGGCCGGGCTCCAGCCCCACAAGAAGGCTCACCGCGAGTTGCTCGTGGCGCATCCCGATCAGCAGTTCTACACTCTCCCGATGAATGACAAGCGTGGACACGAAGGCTACTGGGGCCGGTCTTGCCAGGTCACTTTCGAACACGACGGCAGGCAAGTCACGCACAAAGGGCTCGTGATCCTCAGCGGCCCTATGCGCAGCGCTTTACGCAAAGGCCGGGCGACCAAATTGAGAGCCTTGCGCCAGGAACTGAGAGAAGTGCAAGCCAAGATCGGTAAGCCCTATCACCGCACTGTGGAGGCCGTTCGGAAACGCGCCCACACCCGGATCAACAAATCACCGGTCGGCAAGTTCATGCGGGCAGAAGCCGACACGGATGAACAAGGGCTGATTCATCTGCGGTGGTGGATTGACCGTCATGCCCTCTTGCTGGCGATGCGGAAAGACGGTCGCTACCTCTTGGCCACCAACGATTGGTCGCTTTCACCCCAGCGCATGTTCGCCCTCTACCGTGAGAAGGACGGCGTAGAGAAACGCTTCAGGATTTCCAAGAGTGACTTGAAGGTCTCGCCCATCTACCTGCACAAGGACGAAAGGATCGAGGGGATGCTGCTGATCAATATGCTGGCTCTGCTCACCTATAGTCTGCTAGAGCGCCAGGCACGCCAGAACGGATGGCAGATGACAACTCGGCGGATCATCGAAACACTAGATAGTCTAGACATCATCGAGACCTTGTGCTGGGATGGCAGCTCTCTGTACCGCATCGTTCCGCTGGACGAAGAACAGGTTGCGCTCCTGGAGATTCTGGCTCAAGTTCTGACGGACCTCCGTCGCCCCCGCTGGCTGCACTCGTTGCTCCCATCTGGAAACATCCTCTCGCTGGCCTTGCCGCCACCCAACATCTGGTGTGGACGTGCGGCGCCCGAAGGCGCTGCGTAGGCCCGCACCGGCGGGAAGGTTGAGGTACGCCAGCAGAACGAGGAAGATGCCAGGCTTCCCTCCCAAGTCAGTGGAGAACGGCCTGGAGCAGCCTCGCGGTCTACTTGCGCAACTCAGATGCCTCAGCGATGCCCATCAGGTGGGTGAGGTTTGCTCTCTATTCGATTGGAAAAGTGCGGAAAACAGGCTCAGTTTCATATGACGCGAGAATCGTCCCCACGGCACCAACATCGCGTGGTGGGTCAGCTGGCACGTCGTTTCGATCCGGTTTTCGTCCGTCAAGCCCATCCCGATCCTCCTTCGATTCCTGGTGAATCGATTGTAGGGGGATTCGGGTTGGTGGAAAGTTGTCAAAATCCGAGTTTACGAACGACTATGCGCCTGAGTGCGCAATTGCTACGTTGAGACTTGACCTTCGGTGGATTCGGAGAGGAAAGGAAAGAAATCGTGGACGGAGTGGAGATCTTCTATTTCTCAGGTACAGGTAATTCGTTGGCGGTCGCAAGAGATATGGCAGAAAGACTGAGTGCCAATCTCACGCCGGTCACTTCCCTGATGGACCAAGAAAGCATCGATATCGAAGCCGACGTCATCGGATTCGTATTTCCAATTTACGACTTCAAGCCTCCCCCAATCGTCGAGGATGTGGTTCGCAAGCTGGAAGGCATCGACTCCAAATATCTGTTTGCAATATGTACCTATGGCCTGGCGCCAGCGCAGTCTCTGAGGCACTTCGACACGGTGCTCAGATCCCGTGGCGGGCAGTTATCCGCGGGATTTGCAGTGTACATGCCGCATAGTGGGATTGGTTCTAGCACGATCACCAAGACACAGCAGGAAGAAATGTTCAGAAGCTGGAAGGATAGGCTCGAAGGGATATGCGAGACCATAGATGCTAGAGAAGAGAGCAAGATTGAATCAAGCAGCCTTTTGTTCAACTTCTCCAAGAATATCAGAATGGTATCGCACGCCATGACATTTGCATGGCGGCTGTTGCTGAAAGGGACGGATTCGCTGGGGTTCACTTTCAGCGAGGCCTGTCACGCTTGCGGGATTTGCGAGAAGGTCTGCCCGGTGCGTAATATCGAAATAGTCAACGGCAAACCCATATGGTCGGACCACTGCGCGGGTTGTTTTGCCTGCCTGAATTGGTGCCCCAAGGAAGCGATCAGTGTAGGCGGTCTTGATCTGGGTATCAAACCCTATCATCACCCCGACGTGAAGCTTCCCGATATGATGAGGCAGAGGTCACACACAGCAGATTCGGGAAGTTAGGAGAACCAGGATGATCCGTGTTGCCGTCGTTGATGACCATCCGCACGTGGCTATTGCTCTGCGGACGCTGCTGGATGAAACGCCCGATATTCAGATGGTGGCCGAGTCTCGTCGCGGGTGTGATGTGGCGGCCTTGATGCGCCGAACGCGGCCTGATGTGCTATTGCTCGATCTGTTCATCGAGCCCGAGTTCGACGCGCTATCGGCAGTGCGCGGGCTGCGCGCCGATTTCCCCGACTTAAGGGTGTGCCTGCTCAGCGCTTACCTCGAGCCCTCCGTCGTGCGTGACTTACTCCAAGCCGGCGCCTACGGCTACATCCTGAAGGACGACGATTACGTCTCGCGGATCGCGACAATCGTCCGTGATCTGGCCGACGGGCAGGTCTATCTCAGCCCTCAGGCCTACGAGGCGCTGGCACAGGCCACGCGCGCCGAGGGAGCCGAGCAACCGCTCTCAGAGCGCGAGGTGGAGGTACTACGCCTGGCTAAGCGCGGGCTGCGCAACCCACAGATCGCGCAGGCGCTTCACATATCGCCGGGCACGGTGCGCAATCACCTCAGCGCCGTCTATCGCAAGCTAGGGGTCCACAGCCGGCACGAGGCGCTTCAGGTCCCGGCGAGCGAAACTTGGTTTGAGGAACTGATGGCTGAGGCTGGCGCGTTGTTCATTGGCCTAGCGCTGGGAGCGCTTGCCCTGGCTTTGGGCTCCTTGCTTTGGCGTGGCGCGCGCCGGTGGTGGCGCGAGCGGCGGTATGGAACGCCAATCGATCACGGCACATTGCTGGTAGAGTATGGCCGCAGGATGACGGGAGCGCCCGATCGGCACGCTTTGGCGCACCTGCTGACAAATGATCTACCACGCGTGTTGCAGGTCGAAGGCGCGGCATTGCTATTGCCAGAGCGACACCATCTCATCGCCGTGGGTGAGGACGCAACGGATTGGAACAATCCGCCCCATCAACCTCCTGAAGGCGGACGTCTGCGTCCGCCCCATCAACCGTCTGAAGGCGGACGTCTGTGCCTGCCGATCAGCCACGCGGCGGTGCGCTGGGTGGCATCGAGTGGAGAGGCGCTGGACGCTGGACGAGGGCGGTTGCGTGAACTTGCCCAGCAGGGACCCGCTGAGATCGATTGGACGCGTGTTTGGGTACCCTTGATGCGCGGCATCGACCTGCGCGGGTTGTGGATGCTGGGACTGCGGGATGACAATCTGCGGTATTCGCCCGATGACCTGGGCTGGTTGACGGCTGTCGGCCGCCAGGCTGCCGTCGTGCTCGACGCAATTCACTATGCGGAGCAGGAACGGCGCGCCGCCTCCGAGATCCGCGCGCTCTACCGCCAGGTTGTGGAGACGCGGGAGGTGGAACGCGGGCGGCTATCGCGCGAACTGCACCATGGTGTGCTGCAGGACCTGTGTGCGATAACGCGCGACCTGAAAGCGTTGGGGGCGCAGTCTGATCCAGATGAGGCACGCTTCACCGGTCTGGTATCGCGCTCGGGTGAATCGGTAAACGCACTACGCGCCATATGCCACAACCTCCGCCCGCCGCTGTTGCAGCACGATCTCGCCGCGGCGCTCAAAGCGCTGGTGGAGGAAATGGACGCACGCTCACCCGCTCCCGTCTACATCCAGGTTTCAGCAGAGGGGTTGCAGCTGTCCGACGACGTGGCGCTGGCCGTGTTCCGTATCACCCAGGAGGCGCTGAACAACGCTATCCGGCACGCCGATGCCTCCGAGATCGCGGTGCGGCTGACGCAGTATCCCGACCGGCTGCGGCTGACGGTGACCGATGACGGGCGGGGCATACCAGGTAGCGCGGGACCAGGTCGCTTCGTGGCACAGGGGCATTATGGGCTGGCTGGGATGCGCGAGCGGGCGGCCATGATCGGCGGCAAGCTGGATGTACAGACGGCGGTGGATTACGGCACGGTGGTGATTTTGGAGTTGCCGACTGACTCCACCCACACCTGCGTCCCGTCGGTGACGATCTCCACCGCGCCGTCCTCGTCAGTCCGGTAGAGGGTCACCTCCTCCAGCCGCTCGATCACCGCCTCGCACGGGTGGCCGAAGCGGTTGTCCGCCCCCACGCTGATGACGACGATCTCCGGTGCGACGGCATCCAGGAACTCCGGCGTCGTCGAGGTGCAACTGCCGTGGTGCGCCGCCTTCAGCACCGTGCTCGCCAGCGGCGTGCCGTCGCGCACAAGGCGCTGCTCCACCTTCGCCTCGATGTCTCCGGTCAGAAGCACCGACACCGCTCCGTAGCTCAAGCGAGCCACGATCGAGTTATCGTTTGTGCCCTCCAGCAGTTCCGCTCCAGGGTGCAGCACTGCCATATCCAGCCCCTCGTCGAGCGCGAGCTGCAACCCTGCCTCACCGTGGTGCACCTCCGCGCCCTCCATGTCCAGCAACTGCAGCCAGTAGTCGTATTCACCAGAGTTGATCAGATTGGGACAGTCCGCCTCCACCGGGCGGAAGATCACCACGTCTACCCGATATCGCTCCAGCACGGGCAGCAGCCCGGTGATGTGGTCGGAGTCAGGGTGTGTGAGCACGACCACATCGAGCGTGCGATCCCAAAAGGGCATGTGGCGGCCCAACTGCGAGAGCAGCACCGCCCCATCCGGCCCGCCGTCCACCAGCATCTGGCGCCCAGATGGCGTCTCGACGAAGATGGCATCCCCCTGCCCGACGTCCAGGAACACGACGTGCAGGCGGCCATCGGGCAAGCTCCGCCAGGCAAAGAAAACCAGGAGCGACAGGATGACGGCGGTGCCAATGAGCACGCGCGTCGGGATACTCAGCCGTTCCTGCAGCTCGCGCCGGCGCTCCTTGGGCTGTGCCAGCCACCAGGTCAGGCCCCCCAAGAGCGCATAGTACCCCCACACCATCCAGCCCTCCACCCTCAGCGGCACCGAGGCATGCGGTACGTGCGCCGTCAGTCGCACCATCTCGATGGTATACGTGAGGAACACCCAGGCCACCCACCCCACCATCTGCCCCAGGGGGCGGATGATTAGGCCCAGCAGGAGGGCGAGACCGCCCACCACCATCACGTACGACTGCACCGGGAGAATCAGGAAGTTTGTCAAGAACGTCACGATCGAAAGCCGGCCGAAGTAGGCCAGGATGACAGGTAAGGTGGTGATCTGCGCAGCCGTCGTGCATATCACCGCCTCACTGATCGTGGCAACGATCTCTTGCGCGCGCTCGGCCGAGGTGAAATGTCCCAGCGCCCGTTCGAAGACACGCTCCAGCGGTTCCGTATAGAGCACCAACCCCGCCGTAGCAGCAAAACTCAGTTGGAAGCCCACATCCCACAGTGCATACGGGTTCCATAGCGTCATACCGATAGCCGCCGCAGCTAGGGATACCGGAGCAAAGGTGCCACGCCCCAGGTGCTGCCCCCACAGATAGAGGGCTCCCATCAATGCGGCGCGCAGTACCGCCGCCGACGCACCAACGAGTACCGTGTAGACCGCTATGCCCACGAGCGCCACCCACACCGCCCGCCGCTGGCCGAACAGCCGCCGCGCCAGCCCGGCAAAGATGCCACTGACGATTGTAATATTGAATCCGGAGATCGCGATAATGTGCGTCGTGCCGGTGGCAGAGAAGTCCGCCATCAGGCCAGCCGGGATCCCAGACTCCACGCCCAACAAGATACCCGTCAGCAAGGCCGCCTGTGGCTCCGGCAGGATACTGCCGATGACAGACTGCGCGCGGCGCTTGAAGGCAAGCAGGCAGCGGAACAGAGGATTGCCCTGCCTCTCAGCCAAGAGCGTGACATCAGCGCGCTGGACCAGTGAATAGATGCCCTGACGCGCCAGGTACTCGCGATAAGAGAAATCATCCTCGACAGGCGGCGTCTCCAGCATCCCCGAGACGAGCACGCGGTCGCCGTACTGGCGGCGGGGGAAGCGGTCAGCCTTGACCAGTACCAGGCCGTCGACCTGCAATTCCGTGCCGCCGGACAATGTCAATCGCTCGGCCCGCACCCGAAGATTGGTGTAGACTCCTCGTTCGTCGGGCTCTGCCGCCACGACACCCTCAAGGATCACGCTCCCCACGTCGTTGTAGGTCGCCAGTGAGGTTTCGTCAAAGTGAGGCACAGCAAGTAGAAAGCGCCCGGCGCCCAGGACGAGCGTCAACGTGCACAGCGCGCCCAGCCGAACCTGGTCCCGGCCCCGGTCGCCTGCATCGGCGCGGCTCAACAACAGGGCGAGAAACGCCGCCAAGCCCAGCACAGGCCATACCTGCCAGGGTAAGTCGACTGTCTCTGCGAGCGCGATGCCCACCAGCCAGGCCACGGCGACGTAGACAAGGATCATTGGAGCCTCCCACAGGCACAGCGCCCCAGGGCGAGGAGCCCCCCTACGATGCGGCGCAGTGTGAGTGAGTATAGTGCAAGTTCTGGCGGAGGTCAACCGCCGGTTGAAGGAAATCCAGACATGTGCTAGAATACCACCCGTAGCTCTCAGAACCCAGGTAGAGGGTGTGATGATAAGATGACAGATAAGGACAAGATGACAGACCAAGAGAATAACCTCGAAGAATGGATGGCAGAGGAGCGAGAGCGGCTCCAGAAGGGATTCACCTTTGAACCGCAACCCACTTCTGGACCAAGCGAACCCACCGCCGGTGACCAAATGCTGGCTGGGTTAGGGCTCGGCGCCGGTGTGGCCGGCGGGTTAGCGGCCGGGCATCCAGATTCGGTGTCTTTCGAAGGAGTCAAACCCGCGGTTATCGTCAATGCGCTGAAGTCGGAGGTCGCGGACGACGACACACACGTACAGGTTGAGCAGGCCAGAGACTCGGTCGTGGTTACCATCCTGCAGAGCCAGACCGAGGGACGCTACGACTTCTCCCCTGCAGTGACCGTGACTCTGATCGAGACAGCGGAGGCCCTGACGGTGACGGTCAGCGACCTCAACCAGAGTTCAGTCCGAGAGACGCTCAGCTCCGCGGGTAGCACTATCCTGGATCACGGGAAACGGCTGCTCTTCCGAAGGCGCGGCGTCGGAGGTCTCATAGACACCGCGGGCAATATGATCGAGGGCGTAGGGGATCTGGTCGAAGACATCCAAGACCTAAACCTGCCGGGCCGGGTCTGGGCTGTGATCGACCGTGTAGGAATGGCGGCCGAGAAGGCGTATCTCGACGAACAGCGCAGGAAACGCGAGCAGCAGCAGAAGCGGGAAGCCGCCGAGCGGGCCTGGACAAACTGTGAATGGTGTGGCCGCGCGTATGCAGAAAACGAGGCCAGCCTGACTACCTGCCCCACGTGCGGCGGGACACGCGGACCCAAGCCAGCCTGGCTACAGTAGGGGATCAGATCTCCTCGCGCCCCTGGAGCGCTCGCGTCAGCGTCACTGCGTCGGCGTACTCCAAGTCGCCGCCTACAGGCAACCCCCGGCCGAGCCGGGTGACACGCACGTCCAGGGGGCGCAGCCGAGTCAAGAGGTAGGAGGCAGTCCAATCTCCCTCGCTGGTCGGATTGGTCGCCAGGATCACCTCGTGCGCACCACCGCGCCGGATGCGAGCCACCAACTCGCCAATGCGCAGATCCTCGACGAACATCCCTTCCGAAGGGGCCAGCACGCCGTGCAAGACGTGGTACACACCTTCAAACACCCTGGCCTGCTCGAGCGCCAGCACGTCGAGTGGCTCCTCCACCACACAGATGGTACCGTGATCGCGCGCCGGATCTGCGCAGATAGGGCAAGGGTCATCTTCGGTGATGTTGTAACAGACGGAACAGAACCGGGTGTGCTCCTTCAGTTCACGCAATGCCTCAGCCAGCCGCTCTGCCAACCCGGACTGGTTGCGCAGCAGGAAGAACGTAAGACGCGCAGCGGTCTTGCGGCCGATACCCGGCAACTCGGCGAGCTCCTCAATGAGGTGCGTCACTGACGCAGGAGTCGTCGACATAGCTGCGCCTAGCCCAAGCCTGGGATACCAAGCCCGCCGGTGAAGGTCGACATTCGCTCGGTCGCAGCCTGGTCAATCTGTTCCAATGCCTCGTTGACAGCGGCTGTGACGAGATCCTGAAGCATCTCCACATCCTCAGGATCGACGACCTCCGGCGCAATGGCAAGCGATTTCACGCGTCGCTCGCCGGTGACGGTGGCAGACACCGCCCCTCCACCGGCTGTCGCGGTGACAACCATCTCAGCGAGTTCATCTTGTGCCTTGAGCATATCCTGCTGCAGGCTCTGCAACTGTTGAAGCATCCCCGCTTGGGATTTCCGAGGAGCTGTCCCCTTACGTTTGATCTTCCTGGTCAATGCACCCTCCTCCGGACGCAGCCGGCGCCAACCGCTGACGGTCGGGGTCAACGCCCGCGAACTATTGATGGCCTTGTACGATCTGCGCGCCTAAATCCTCCACAGCGGTCCGTACCACCGGATCATCAACGACAATCTGTTCGGCAGACGAAACCACTTTGCCACCGGCGGGCGTTGATCGCACGCGCCGAGGTGTTTCGCCCGTGTCCCCGGGCCCGCTTAACACACACCGCACGCGATACCGCTGCCCGGCCAGACTGGTCAGTACATCCTCCACGTCCCGCTTATTCTTCTCCTCTTCCACCTTTCCGCGATGAAAGTCATGGGTAAACCCCAACACAACGACGTCTCCCTCGACAGCGACGGGCTCGCACGCGCGCATCAACGCCTCCAGCGAGAGATTGCGCGGGCGAAGGGCATTCAGCACTTCCGGCCAGCGGCTCCGCAGCACGTCCGGGGTCAGCGATCCATCCCCCGGTGGGGGACCGTCATACACGGGCTCAGCTTCTCGAACCACCGCGCCCCCAGCCTGAGGCGCAGGGCGAGGCTGAGGTGCGGAAGGGGAAGCCGAACGGGCAGGCGCAGGCCGGGGCGCTGCGCTTGAAGATGACTTGACGGAGGCCGTACGCCCCGTGGAGGACGGCGCGTGTGAAGCGGGCAGGGCCGATTGCGCAGGAGGCGCAGGGGCCTGGGGCTCGGA
The DNA here is from genome assembly GCA_964649415.1 of uncultured Anaerolineales bacterium. Classification (GTDB taxonomy): domain Bacteria; phylum Chloroflexota; class Anaerolineae; order B4-G1; family B4-G1; genus CAZYSK01. The sequence goes on along the minus strand of CAZYSK010000138.1, from coordinate 1,756 downwards.
TGAGAATATGGCTTCGATGAAAGCCATCTCCAGGGGCAACTGCGGCTGCCAGCCCCCCTTCGCCTCTGCTGCCGCCCGATTGAAAAGCCGCACCGCTCGTGCCAGCGCGCGGAGCGGGAAAGCAGACGCCTGCGTCTCCAACTGCGGCCGCATGTCCTCGGAGATGTAGGGTGGAAGGAAACCGGACTCCAGACGTAGCAGGAGCAGCGCCCGCAGATACTCTACCATCTGGCGCGCGAACTGGCGAGGATCGGCCCCCTGATCCATGGCCCGGTTGATGATTTCCAGGCCCTGTCCCACGTTGCCCTCGACCAGCGCATCGGTCACCTGGACGATCGTCTCCCCAGCGCCCGTTCCCAGCGCCGCGTGCACGTCGGCGACAGTGATACCGCTTTCGTCGTAGGAGGCCAACTGATCGAGCAGGCTCTCGGCATCGCGCATGCTGCCAGTCGCCTGACGCGCGACCAGCGCCAGCACATCCCGTCCGGCCCGAATACCATCCTGCTCAGCCAGCCACTCCAGACGGCCGACGATATCGTCGACGGGTATGCGGCGGAAATCGAAGCGTTGGCAACGAGAGAGCACAGTGACAGGGATCTTGTGCGGTTCCGTGGTCGCAAGCACGAAGATAGCGTGGGGAGGAGGTTCCTCCAGCGTCTTGAGCAGCGCGTTGAACGCCGAGGTCGAAAGCATATGCACTTCGTCGATCACGTAGACCTTGTAACGTGCCTCGTTGGGGCGGAAGCTCACCCGTTCCCGCAATTCCCGTACGTTGTCGACGCCGGTGTTGGAAGCGGCGTCAATCTCAATCAGATCAATCAGCCGGCCCTCGTTGACTGCCTGGCAGATAGCGCACTCATTGCAGGGACGTTGATCCGCTGGAGCCAGGCAGTTGACCGCCTTGGCGAGGAGCCGCGCCGTGGTTGTCTTGCCCGTGCCACGGGGGCCAGCCAAGAGGTACGCGTGATGGATACGCCCGGACGTGAGCGCATTACGCAAGGTACGGACAACGTGTTCCTGTCCCACAACCTCGTCAAAGGTTCGGGGTCGCCATCTCCGGTACAGAGCTTGCACTGCCATTGCCGCCTCCCCTTGAAGTCGGCTGATAGTCTAACACCGTCAGGCGAGAAAGGCAAGTCGGTTGAAGTTACACATAAGGTGTGTTATAATCTAAAGCACAATCCAGAGGAGGACAAGGGCATGCTGCCGAAAATTGGTGTACCAGAACTACTCATCGTACTAGTGATCGTACTGCTCGTCTTTGGTGTAGGACGTCTGAGCAGGCTGGGTAAGGATCTCGGCGAGGGTATCCGCGAGTTCCGAAAGGGCCTGAAGGGCGATGAAGAGGTAAGCACAGAGGCAAGCGGCACGAGCGAGGAATAGAGCACGTAGCACAAAAAAAGAAGCCCCCTGGCGATGACCTACTCTCCCAGGGGGCTTCCCCCCAAGTACCATCGGCGCTGGCGGGCTTAACTACCGGGTTCGGGATGGGACCGGGTGTGACTCCGCCGCTAGGATCACCAAGAGACTTCTCTACAACAACATATATTCGTCAACTGAACAGTGCGAAAACTCCAAGTTCTCCGCATCACGTGTTAAGCCCTCGACCATTAGTACGGGTTGGCTGAACGCATCACTGCGCTTACACCTCCCGCCTATCAAACCGGTAGTCTTCCGGCGGTCTTACCCGGTTCTATCCGGTGGGGGACCTAATCTTGGGGCGAGTTTCCCACTTAGATGCTTTCAGCGGTTATCT
>CAZYSK010000137.1:0-11250 GCA_964649415.1 uncultured Anaerolineales bacterium | reverse complement strand
CACGCTCTGTGGTTGTTAAAGTGCACGTAGATACCGAGGGTATTTTATACAAGGGAGGAGTATTGAGATGAAGAAGTACATAAGCCTATTGACGCTCGGAGCTCTGGCTGTCGGGCTGCTGGCAGGATGCCAGCCGGAGGTCGTCACGGTCACTGTCGAGGTCCCCGTGGAGGTCGAGAAAGAGGTCGAGGTCCCGGTAGAGGTAGAGAAAGAGGTCGAGGTGACGGTGGAGGTGCCTGCCGAGCCGGTCGAGAAGACGGTGGTGGAGTTCTGGACCACCGATAACGAGGAAGAGCGGGTAGAAGTATATGAGGCGGTCGCGGAACGGTTCATGACCGAACACCCCGACGTAGATGTGCGCATCGTCCCGATCGAAGAGGCTGGCGTATCGCAGCGCATCGCGACGGCTGTGGCCGCCAACCGGCTACCGGACATCGTCCGCATGGGCGTCGAGCGCGTAGCTACCTTGGCTGCCGAGGGCATCCTGGACCAAGACGCCGCCGAGGCCGTGATCGCCGATCTTGGAGAGGATGACTTCCGCGCCGGCCCGCTGGCGATGGTCACTGACCCGTCCACGGGCAAGCGCGCTGCCGTACCCTACGACGGATGGGTCCAGGCCGCCTGGTACCGCACCGACATGTTTGAGGAAGCCGGCCTCAGCGCACCGGTTAGCTGGGACGACATAGATGCCGCCTGCGACGCCCTCCCGGGCACAGGCAACATGCTGTACGCGCTGACGCTCGGCACCGACCCGGGACAGAACTATCCGCACCAGGTCTTCGAGCAAGTCGCCATGTCGAACGACGCCTGGCCCTTCGATGAGGCGGGCAATGTCACCATGAACACGCCCGAAATGGTCGAAGCGCTGGCATTCTACAGCGGACTCCAGCGCTGTGCGATGCCCGGCCCGCAATACTGGCGCGGCGCGCGCGAGTCTTACGAGCTTGACCAATCCGGCATGCTGTTCTACAGCACCTACATCATGGACGACCTCGTCGAGGGCTCAGGGCTAGAAGGCGGCGGCTCGGTCGAGATCGCCGTGGAGGACCTGGCGCTCAAGACCGGCTTCGCCTCGCAGATGGCAGGGCCCAATGGCTCCGCCTCCTACGGGCAATTGGTTACGCTCGGCATCATGCAGGGCGCCGACCCCGAGGCCCAAGAGGTGGTCAAGTGGTTCCTGACCGGCCAGAACTACCAGGAGGTCCTGGCTCTGGCCCCCTTCGGCAAGGTGCCGGTGCTCGAGAGCGCCGTGGACGGATGGAGCGGGCTCAGCCCCTTCTTCGAATACTACTCGGACGAGACCTTGAGCCAGATCGCCAATGGCTTCGAGAGCATGCAGCGCTGGCTGTTCCGCCCGGGCTACGACGCCACGCAGCGGGCCGTCATCGGCGACATCGAGGGCCGGATGCTGATCCCGCAGGTCATCAGCAACATCGCTCTGGAAGGCACCATGACACCCGAGACTGGTGCCGAATGGCTTCAGGAGCAAGTCGAGGCTATGCTGGCTGAACGCCAGGAGTAATAGCCAAGAGCAGTAGACCGTCGTTGGGGACGTAGCCACGGTGCTACGTCCCCAACATCTCCCCCGCCTTTCTGGGACTGAAGACCTACGCTACCCCAGAACCTCGTAGGGGCGCGGTGACCGCGCCCAATTGGAGGCAAGGCTATGACCGTCGGATTGGAACAATCCCCCTCAGCCAGAGGTTCACGATCACCATCCAGGCGACGTTGGAACTCGATGGAGGCTCGCGAGGCCCGCCTGGCCTGGGTGTTGGTCTTGCCCACAGCTCTGATCGTCTTTGGACTGGTCGTTTTCCCGGCCATATTCAGTATATGGATCAGCTTCCGCGACGTCACGCTAGGCAACCTGAACGACGTCTTCCGCGCGCCGTTCGTGGGCCTGGACAACTACCGCACCGTCTTCAATGACTTCGCCTTCAAGTGGCAAGGTCTACAGAACTGGGGCGCTGCGGTCACCAGCATCGTGTACTCATTCACCGCGACCATCCTGACGCTGATCGTCGGCCTGATCGCGTCGCTGCTGCTCAACCGGCCATTCCGCGCCCGAGGGCTGGCGCGCGCCATCTTCCTGTTTCCCTACGTCGCACCAATCGTCAGCATGGCCTTCGTCTGGCATTGGATCCTCGATCCACGTCCGTCGGGGGTGCTCAACGATATCCTGATGCGATTGGGGATCATCGCACTGCCCAAGGCATACCTGGCGACGCGGGGCCTGGCGCTATGGATCGTGATTATCTTCGAGGCGTGGCGTTACTTCCCGTTTGCCATGCTGATGATCCTGGCCCGGCTCCAGGCCGTCGACGCGACTTTGTACGAGGCCGCCGACGTGGATGGCGCGAATACCTGGCACAAGTTCCTGTACGTCACGCTCCCTGAGCTGCGCTACATACTCGGCTCAATCTTCCTCCTCCGCCTGATCTGGACATTCAACAAGTTCGACGACATCTTCCTCTTGACCGGAGGAGGCTTTGGCACGAACGTGCTCCCAGTACTCACGTATCAGTTCAGCTTCAGGTCCTACAACTTCGGCAAAGGTGCAGCCACGGCGATGATCCTGCTGCTCATCCTGGTTGTGTTCCTGGTGGTGTACGTGAGCACCGTTATGAAGAGTACCGACGAGTAGAGGGAGGCCAATATGACACAGACAACAGATTCCCGAGAGAAGAAGAGCGCCCTTCGCGCGTCAAGGGATGAGCGGCTGAGCTTCATCGACCACCTGGCGCGGTGGATCACCTGGCCCCGCTTCATCTTCGCGGTGACCCTGATCTTCTTCCTGACCAGCATCCTGTTTCCCTTCTATTGGATGGTGAGCTCGTCGTTCAAGACCTACGCAGAGATCGGCGGCCGGACGCCGGTGTACATCCCCAGCGCCCTGCGACTCGACGCCTATCGGCAGCTCTTCGATCCCAACGCCCCGGTGTCCAGAACTTCGAGTTACGAGAACTTCGGCCTCAACATCGTCAACAGCGTCAAGGTTGCGGTGCCCACCGCCATCATCGCGGTGATCCTGGCCACGCTGGGCGCGTATGCGGTAGCCAGGCTGCATTTCCGGGGCAAGGAAGCGATGCTCAACGGCATCCTGATCGTCTACTTGTTTCCGGGCATTCTGCTGATCATTCCCCTGTTCGCGATGGTATCCCGAATCGGTGCGGCGGTGGGGTTTGACGTCCAGGACAACCTCAACGTGCTGGTTTTCACCTATCTGGCGCAGACGCTCCCCGTGGCGCTGTACATGCTGGCCAACTACTTCCGCACCATTCCTGCCGAGATCGAGCAGGCCGGCCTGATTGACGGCTGCAGTCGCTTGGGCGTGATCTGGCGCATCACGTTACCCCTGTCGGTCCCTGCGCTGATCTCGGTGGCCATCTACACGTTCATGATCGCCTGGAACGAGTTCCTCTACGCCCTCGTGTTCCTGAACAGCCGTGAGTTGTTCACCATGCCGATAAAAATCAACACCATATTCAACGATCCCACGCCACGCCCGCACGTCGTTATGGCTGCCTCGACCATCATGACAGTGCCCGTGGTCACGCTGTTCCTCGCGTTGGAACGGTTCCTCGAAGAAGGCCTCACCGCGGGCGGTGTCAAGGGATAGGCAAGGGAGAATGAGTCTACAAAGCCGCATCCTCGATCACCTGACGTTTCTATACGGCGCGGAACGCGCTCCGGCCCTGATGGAGCGGCTGGCCGCCATACTCGAGCAATTTCACCAACGTCCCCCTGGACCGCGGCCATCCTGGCCGCATCCGCACCGTCCCCCAGACGATCGCCTGACCGAACGGGACGTAATCCTGATCACCTACGGTGACCAGGTGGCGGAGCCAGGCAAGCCGCCGCTCCAGACGCTGGCCGAGGTGTTGGAGAAACACGTGGCGGGTGCCGTCACCGGTCTGCACATCCTGCCCTTCTTCCCCTACTCCTCCGACGATGGCTTCGCCATCATTGACTACACCGCCGTCAACCCGGATTTCGGTGACTGGGCGGACGTCGAGCGATTGGGGTGCAGCTTTCGCCTCATGTTCGATGCCGTCATCAACCACATCTCGGCCCACAGTCATTGGTTTCAGGAATTCCTGAAGGGAAACCCCAAGTACAGCGACTACTTCATAGTCGTCGGAGAAGGAACCGACCTCTCGCAAGTCGTACGTCCCAGGGCGCTGCCGCTTCTGACTGGTGTGGACACACCCAGTGGCGAGCAGCTCGTCTGGACCACCTTCAGCGATGACCAGATTGACCTCAACTTCGCCAACCCGGACGTGCTGATCGAGGTCGTCCAGATCCTTCTGCAGTACGTCGAAAGAGGCGCGGAGATCATCCGGCTGGACGCCATCGCCTACCTATGGAAGAAGATCGGCACCCCCTGTATCCACCTGGAGGAGACGCATCGGGTCGTGAAACTCCTCCGCGCCGTTCTAGACGCAGCCGCCCCCCACGTGATCCTTATCACCGAGACGAACGTGCCGCACGAGGAGAATATCTCATACTTCGGCGACGGCTCCGACGAGGCTCAGATGGTCTACCAGTTCCCGCTCCCGCCACTGATCCTGAACGCCTTCCAATCAGGCAATGCCCGGCACCTATCCAGTTGGGCGGCTGGGCTGAAGACACCATCGAGGACGACCACGTTCTTCAACTTCCTGGCCTCTCACGATGGAGTCGGGGTACGGCCTGTCGAGGGCATCCTGTCCACCTCGGAGATCCAAGACCTGGTGGACCGCACCCTGGCCCACGGCGGCTACGTATCCCACAAGACGAACGCCGACGGCACGCAGAGCGCGTATGAGCTGAACATCTCCTACTTCGACGCGCTCTCCGACCCTCGTGCCGCCGAGCCGCTCGACCTGCAGGCACGCCGGTTCCTGGCATCTCAGGCCATCCTGCTCAGCATGGCCGGGGTGCCGGGCATCTTCGTCCACAGCCTGTTCGGCTCTCGCAGCTACCACGCCGGCGTGGAGCAGACCGGACGCTACCGCTCCATCAACCGGGAGAAGTTCCATCGTGGCCAACTGGAGGACGAACTAGCGGATTCCTCGTCGCTGCGGCATCGCGTGTTCTACCCCTACCTCCATCTCATCCGCACCCGTACCGCGCAGCGACCATTTCACCCCAACGGCGCACAGCGGGTGCTCCTTGACGACGGGGGCAACGAGGCGCTTTTCACCCTGCTACGCACCTCCCCAGACGGCGACGAGAAGATGATCTGCATCCACAACGTATCCCACACCCCGCAACCCTTTCAGGTCAACCTGGAAGCGCTGTCCATCCAATATGGGCGTTTCGTGCGGGACACCATCACGGGAAGCCTCCACCCGGTAGGAGGTGGAGGCGATCTGACACTCACAGTCGCGCCTTATGAGACGTTGTGGCTGTGCACGCAGGTACAAAGGAGGTAGATCAGGGAAGAACGGGAAGAACAGGAAACGCCCAAGGGACTCACACGAGAGCCCAGGTCTTTTCGTGCGATGGGCAAGTACATCGCCAGAAACCTGGCGTCTGGTCCGCTGCCCTGGGCGTCCGGCTCCGCTCCCAAGGGCACCAGGCCCCCCGATAGATCGAGGCAAGCCGCGCTCGTGCTAAGTCAGGCGCCCCCGGCGCGATTCGAACGCGCAACCTGCGGATTCGAAGACCGATGCTATTAGCGGTTTCCGTTGTCATCTTTCCCCCCAAGTAGCCCCATTACCGGGCTGTGTTGCCTGTGCTTTCTCTGTAGCTCACCCACCTCGAAGATCGCGTAAAACTGCTTTGTGACGCTCACGTCCGTGTGTCCCATCAAGTCACACAAGACGCCAATGTCACCGCCGTCAAGCAGGAAGTGCCGGGCAAGCGCGTGCCGGAAGGCGTGGGGATTCACCGCGCCAGTCACGCCCGCGCGCTCTCCCCGTCGTTTCAGCAGTTGAAGCAATCCACTTGGCGTGAGCGCTCCCTTGCCACGCGGTCCCAGGCCCACAAACACCCACGGGCCTTTGCCGCTGGGCCTCACGTCCAGCCAGGCCGCCAGCGCTCCCCGTGTCGGCTCTGTGAAGAACACCGCGCGCGTCTTGTTACGCTTCTCCGTCACCGTCGCTCGCATCGCGTCAAGGTCAACGTCTTGCACTCGCAAGCCGCACAAGCCGCCCGCTCTGCAGCCGGTATCGGCCAGAAACAGGATCACGGCCCTGTCTCGTAGATCGGCCAGGCTCTTGCCCTCAGTCGTGCGCAGAAGCGCCGCCAGGTCTGCCGTGCTAATGCCCTTCGGCTCTGTCCTTGGCGGTCGCGGTGTCTTAATCCGCCGTGCCGGGCTGTCGCTCAAGACGCCCTCAGCACAGAGCCAGTTGAAAAGCCGTTTCAGTGCCCGCACTCTTGAGGCAACCGTGAAGGGTGACAATCCTTGGTCATGCTGGACCGCGATGTAGCGCCGCAAGTCGTGAACCGTGATAGTGTCAACTGGCGGATCACCCAGGAACCGCACCAGATGGCCCAACTTCTCCCGGTATGCGGCCACCGTTCGCGGGCTTCTGCCGTCGGCTCGGGTTGCTATGCAAAGCGCCTTGATCGCCTCGGATAATTGCATATCTCTATGGACTTAGGATCACAAGTTTGTGGGCTGTGCTTGGGCTATTATTGCCTCAATCTCTCTCATGCGCTCAATCAGGCCGTCGAGTTCGGCTGTTCGCCGGCCTTCCTGAAGTATCGCCAGCGCCGCCCGCAGCTTGATATTGTGTGATGCCTTCTTGTCGTTTAGAAGATCGTGCAGAGTCTTGATCGCTTTGCCGGTTAGGCCGGCCAGCGCTGCCGCCGCCGCCCCAATGGTCTCATCTTGCCGATTCCGTAGTTCTTGCCTGAATGTCTCATCGGACAGGTATCTATAGATCGTGCGCTCTCCAAGACCGCAAGCCGCCGCCGCCTCAGATACACTCGTTGACGTGAGAAGCGCCGCCAGCGCCTTAGACTGATTCGCGTTCAAATCTGCCATACCTTGCCAAATCCTGCCACTACCCCAGCTTTTGCGATGTCTACCGGGTGATTGCCCGCCAGGCGATTATTTGAGCACCTGCTGCTAGATCACTCAGCAGGCCGATAAGTTCCAGGTCGCGGGTTTCGGTCGCTCGTATGGCCTCTACCAGTTTCTCATACGCACTTCGGTACAGCAGCGCGCCGTCGGGCTGGCGAGCATCAAGTTCCCTAAGCAAGTTCTCCTCTTTCCTCTGCTTTGATTCGATCAACGCGCGCGTTTCGTCGTCCAGTTCAGCGCGTGCCATCTCCAACCTCTGGTCAATCTCAGCATCCCCCGATGCAATCAGGGCAAGCTCACCATCCGTCATGCCCGCGAATACCCGCCCGAATAGCTCGTTTTCCGCTTCGCGCTCCCGAGCCTTGATAATCTGTACTGCGGAGTTCCAGAAAAAGTGTGCCGCCTGCGTTTCCTGTGGCGTCCAACCCATCCGCGCTATGAACCGCTCAATCGCCTCTTCCCGCGCCAGGATGTAGACAAGCCGCCCACCTACTTCGGCCTCCTGGCCTTCGCTGGGGTCGTTTGCCTGTTGGGTTCGTCGCCACCTTTGGGCCATTTCATGCAGCCGGTCAATTTGCCTCTCCAATGCGGCGCTCATTATCCCAATCCCCCATCTATTGACTTATGAACCTAAACGTATGGGCCACGTCCCCAGTTGTGCCCTCTGCAGTTTCCGCAGTTTCGCCAGCCATCGCCAGCATCACGCGCGCCACGTGTCCCCGGTCCAGATCGAGCGCATCGGCCAGACTATGCGCCACCGGATTGAACAGCAACCAGCGCCGCGCGTCCAGATCGCCGGCCTTGGCGTCCTGCACGGCGTGCAGCAACACCGCCGCCGCGAATCGCCGCCACGGGTCGCACCCGTCAGGAACAACGCGCCGTGTTCGTTTGCTCATCTTCGCCCCTGCTTATTCCTACTTTTCTGTGTATAGTGTGTATAGTTGTGAATAGATATATAAGATAATTGAAAAGAAAAAGCCTATAGGGAAAACCTGAAAAAGGGTTCACAACCATACACACTATACACGGCCTCCCCCCTCTTGGGTCGCCAATCCAAGGCCGTAGTACGCCCAACCGCTGTGTTTGCGCTCCTTGTCGAAACCGCGTGCCGCTAACTGGCGTCCAAATCGCGTGCCGCTAACTGCCCGCTCACCGTTTGCGTCGCACCAGTCGGTGTAAGCCTGGTATAGCTCCGATGCTCCGCCTTGTGCCTTCGGCGTCAAGACGCAGCAGTCAGCCAGGAAACCGCCCAACCTGTCCATTTCGTCGCGGTAGGACTGTGTAGCGTCCGCAACCGTGTCAGGCACACCCAGGCCCTCCCGCTGCCAGGCCAGGCACCCTTGCACCGCCCAGGCCAGGATACCGGGTAGTTCTTCGGCCAGCTTGTCCCCTAGTTCATTGTCTTGCTTCTCTTCCGGGATCGTTACGGTGAAGGGCACAAGGCGGATGCGCCGCCAGATCGCGCGGTCAGTGCCCCGGATCACGGGCTTGTGATTGGTGGCGAGCCATACCTTGAACGTGGGCCGAAACTCGAAAAACTCCCCATGCAGGAAGCGGGCTGTCAACCGGTCGCCCCCCGTCATTTGCTTCACCAGGCTTTCGGCCAACCTCTGGTTTTCCTCAGCTTCCGTCGCTGTGACCAGCCGCGCGCCTTTCAGCCGGGCGATGTCGTTAGGGATTGACTGGCTACGACGAACCATCAGAGTTTCGACAGGGGTATGGTGGCAATACTCGCCTACCGCTGCCCTGATCGCCTCGATTAGCGTGCTCTTGCCGTTCGCTCCGCTACCCCACAGGATGAATAAGCATTGCTCGGACGTGTCACCAGTCAGGGAGTACCCAACCGCGCGTTGCATGAAGTGCGCCAGATCTGCGTTTCCGTCCAGTATGTCACTCAGGAACCGCTCCCAGGTCGGGGCCGTCGCGTGGGGATCATAGGCCACGGGCGTCAACCTGGTTATCATCCGTTCGCGTGAGTGGGGCAATAGCTTGCCAGTTCGTAAGTCCAGCGTGCCGTTAGCGCAGTTCAATAGCCAAGGGTCGCGGTCAAAGTCATCGGGGCGTGCCACTATGGGACGTTCGCTTTCGGCCATGCTCACCATCGCCGCGATTCTGTACTTGCCTTCCGACTTGAGCGCATGCTTATAGAGCGACCTACGATACTCCTCAAATTCATCGGGATAGGCTCGGGCCTCATCAAACATCGCCCGCACCGTCTCCTTGGCGTACTGCTCTACCTGTCCGGTTTCGTCCCGTGCCCAGCGTTTCCCATCCCAGACTAGCCAGCTTTTCCAGTGGGCACAATAGCGCAGGTTCCGCCCGTGCTGCATAACCAGCCGGCGTCCATTGCCCACGTCGGTCAACCTGATCGGCTCGCCTGTCCCGGCCTCTTCCGTCTCAGGGTCAGGTTCCGTTGTTGGCTCTGGCGCTTTCGCTACCTGGTCGCGCTGCTTCGGTCCCCTCGGCTCCTGCAATCCGGCCTCGATACCGCTCCGAATTGTGGCCGCCGTCTCGCGTTCGCTCAGGCCGATACCCAAGGCCGCGCTCTCTAGGGCAACCTCTACCCGTCGTCTGTCCAGTTCGCCCCCGGCCGCGATTTGGCCCAGGTTGAAGGCGGCTCGATTCAGTCTGTCGTTTCGCTGCCCCTCGGGCGTCCCGGCCAGCGCCGCCAGTTCATCGGCTAGCGCCTTCTCTGCCCATCGGCTCGCCCCGTTGGCGCTGGGGGAGGTCTCCGCGGTGGGCCGCCGTTCCGGTTCCGGGTCAGGTTGCAGGAGCAACCGCACCAATGCAGGCGGCACGGGGCCAGGCTCGCCTTCACTGTAGAGCCAATGATAGCCAGGGCTCCCCGCCGCTACGATGTAACCGCCGTTCGCGCGAACGTCTACACCCTCGGCCAGCTTCCCGGCGCTATTGTGGATTATCCCCCCGGTTGGATCGGTGAAGTAGTAGTGTAGGCCGCCGCTCGGAGTCTGTGCAACCCAGGCCGATGCGTCGCTGATAGCGTGCTGTTCGGTCAGGCGTGCCCACTCGCCGGGGCCGTCTTTGCCGTCGTGTACGTCCAGGTCCACGACCACCAAGCCGGATTTGCCGCAGTCCAGGCCGATGCCCGCACGGTGTCCGTTGCACCATTCCGCGTAGTCTCGCCGGATCGCCTCGGGGTCTGTGGCGCTCCTGTCTCGCCACTCGTATTTTTCTTTGTTTTTTCTAGGTGGGGGGTGTTTCCCGTTGACGGGAAAGACTGCCCAGCCGCGCGCCGCGTAGTCCAGCGCGACTTGACAGATCGGATCATCATGTGATACACTGGGGCTAGACAACACCCCCCCCCCAACCTTCTGTTTGCGCCCGCCGTCGCCTCGGCGGGCGCACTGTCTCTCACCGCCCTTGCCAACATGCGTGCCCTCCTGCAGGGTTACATCAGACACTGACCACGCGGCACTCCGAAAACATGTCAGCCAGTTCAGCATCAACCGATGCCTGATCGGGCCACCGCCGTTGCCGGCCCAAGCCGGTTATTCGCCCCCACTCATCCTCGGCGGTCTGGGCCGCGCGCCCAGTGTCAACAAGCTCATCGGCCAAACTGCGAATCTTCTTACTAGCCTTGGAGATTTCAGAGTTGTTGTCAGTGAGAACCGCCGCCTTGAACCGCGCCACGGCCTCTCTCAGGTCGGATCGAATCTGATCACACCGCTGCCCGTGCTTCTCAATGAGCGCGTGAAGCCGGGCCACTTCGGCTTTGCGGGCTGATTTCTCGCGCTCGGCCTCGGCTTCAAGCTCGGCCAATCGTTCACGCTCGACCTCTGCCGCTGCCCGGCGTCTCGCCTCTTCTGCCTCCACCGCCGCCCGCCGCCCAGCGAGTTTCTGAGCGTGCCGCCGCCGCGCCTCTTCTGCGTCAAACTTCCCGTTGTCCATATTCCCCCTTAGCCCATAACGTTATGAACCTAACCCCATAGAAAAATGCATCAAACCGACACCGAATCGACAACTTGCGTCGTGTCCGACTGTGAGCGCGCCAGTCCGTGCGGTTCCTGCAGGAAGCCACGCTCGCGAGCCTCTCGCCGCAGCAGCCGGCGAAGAGTTCCAGCTTGCGTGACACCATCAGCTTGAGCCAGCGCTTCAAGCGCCCGCTTCTCTACAACCGAGAAGATCACCAAAAACCTATGATTTCGTTTTCTGGCCATGCCACCTCCTTGTATAAAATACCCTCGGTATCTACGTGCACTTTAACAACCACAGAG
>CAZYSK010000136.1:0-11770 GCA_964649415.1 uncultured Anaerolineales bacterium | reverse complement strand
CTCTGTGGTTGTTAAAGTGCACGTAGATACCGAGGGTATTTTATACAAGGAGGTGATGCCAACAGGACTGAAAAGCTGATCATTTCCCACCTAAACATGTACGATACGCTTGGACCATAGAAAATCTATAAGGAGGCATTTGGAAGATGAACGCGAAGAGTTGGAGGAATAACTTGACGGTCGCACTGACCACACTATGTGCAGTGGTGTTGTTGGTCAGCTGTGCCCCGCCGGAACCGGCCGAGGTTGAGGTCGTCGTCACCCAGGAGGTCGTCGTCACCGAGATAGTCGAAGTCGAGGGCGAAGAAGTCGTAGTCACTCAGGTCGTGGAAGTGACTCCCGAGCCTGAGGTAAAGGAACCTGTTACAATCAAGTGGTTCATGCGCTGGGACAACACTCGCGTGGAGGAGGTTGCCAAGCCCACGATCGAGGTTTTCGAGCACGTGTATCCCTGGATCACAGTCGAGTTCGAGAACATTGGCAGCGGCGACGAGTACTACCAGAAGCTGCAGACTATGATGGCCGCCGATGAGATGCCCGACGTCTTCTACCCGGCAACGTACAAAGCGTACGCCTACGGCTCCAAGGGCGCCATTCTTGCGATTGATGATCTGATGGCTCGTGACGGCATCGATACCTCGGCCTTTGATCAGCAGATACTTGATCTCTACAAGGTTGAAGGCAAGCAGATGTGCATGCCCATCGATACCGCGAACCTGGCCGTCTTTTACAACAAAGACCTGTTCGACGCAGCCGGCGTGGCTTATCCGGAACCTGGCTGGACGTGGGATGAGTTCCTGGCCACGGCCGAGGCGCTGACTCTGGACACAGACGGCGACGGCATCACCGATCAGTTCGGCGTGGATGATGACCTCAGGAACTACTGGCCGCTCATGGTTTGGGCGAACACCGGCCATAACATCTTTGACGATGCGCGCAACCCCACCGAGTTCCTGATCACCGATGAGGAGTCAGTCGCCTCGATCCAATTCGTGGCGGACCTGATAGTCGACTCCAACGTCATGCCCTCGACCGATCAAGTTGCTGATCTCGGCGACATGTTCGCGGCGGGCAAGGCGGCGATGCAGGTCGTCGGCCACTGGCGGGTGCCGCGCTACACCACTGAGACCGACTTTAACTGGGATATCGCCCCACTGCCCCTGGGCAAGACCGGAGCCCCGGTCAACCGCGCCGACGGCAGTTGCTTCGCCATCGCCGCCGACAGCGAGCACGTCGAGGAGGCCTGGCTGTTCGTCAAGTTCCTATCTGGCCCCGGTTCCCTGGGTGTTGAGAAGCTGCTCGATCTCCAGCAGATGGTGCCCGCCATCGTCGAATGGCAGAACGACCCCAAGTTCCTGACCTCGCATCCGATGGGCATCGACAAGACAGCCTTCATACAGGGGAAGGAGTTCTACGGCATGTACGACCCCATTCATCCCTCGTACGACGAATGGAAGGCAATCTGGCAACAGGAATTGGGCGAAGTCTGGCTGGGAAACGCGACTGCCCAAGAGGCCGTCGATCTCATGGTCCCGCAGGTTGAGAACATGCTAGAGAATCTCGCAGACTATGAGTAGAGTATAACATATCTTGAAACATAGGGGGTTCCGGACATGTCCGAACCCCCTACAAGCCATCGTGGGGGATCATATCGTCCAGGCCACCCGTCTGAAGGGTGCTCGGGAGATCGTTACCGGCATCTCCGAGACTATTGTTGACCTGGGTATTGATTGGTCCGGTATCAAGACGTTGCCAGACCTACAGACCGGGCTGCGGAGGGCGCTGGCCTGGACAGGGCAATCGCGCCGAGAGCGAGTAGGCAGAGTGTCGATATGGAAAACCATCGGATGGCTGATCGGTCGACTTGTTGCAGGTACTATAGTGGTCTTATTCCTACATTGATGACCATCGTGTTGACGGTCGTCTCGTGTGTCACAACGACACCCTCTACACCCGCTCCCAGGCCGACTCCTACCATATCCGAGAGTGAAGCGGAAGAAGCCCAATCCGATGGTTTGACCGCCTACGAAGAGGAAGGTGTCTTTATCTGCCATTTTGAGCAAGACGACATCTCGATCTGGCAGGGCTATACGCAGGCCACAGAAACCATCGTCAAGGAAGGCGAAACGCCACCCGAGGGCTATCTCAATGTATCCGGCTGGCACGCCAAGTACACCGACCGTTGGATCAAACCCGCGGATGGCTTTGTGCTGAATGAAGATCAGGTCAAGCTGGGTGCCACTTCGGGCAAGTGGTCGAACACTACTGAAAACACCCGCATCGTGACGACCGATATTCCCCACGACTGGAGCGAGCACTCGTTTCTCTCTTTCTGGGCGTACTCTGCCGTCGAGAACGATGCGGCAATCGAGATCGTCGCCTACTCGGAATCCGAGGATACGGCGGAAGACGACTATTACAAGAAAGAGATTGTCATCGATTGGGAGGGATGGCGGCTCTTTGAAATCCCCCTTCACGAGTTCGGCGTTGTCAGAAGCCCGGTAGGGTGGGACAAGATCGACTACATCAAGATCGCCGCGACCGGCTGGGGCCACGATCCCAACCCGACCACCGAGCTTTACTTTGATGGGATGAAGCTATCGAATCAGCGCGTTGCGCCACTCATGGCCATAGAGTTGCCACAGGACCTCACGCACCCTTACCTTTTGCTGAACGAGGCGGAGATTGCCGAGATCAAGGACAAGATCGAAAAACACCCGTGGACACGAGAGGCATATGTGTCGTTGGCAGCGAATGCCGACTCGTGGGCTTCTCGTTCGATTCAGCTGCCCGATACGGGAGGTGGTTTTTACCACGCTGAGGACCCGACCGACTACGCGATCACGCAAGAGCATTACGACCATGCCAATGCTGCTCGTGACCTGGCGCTGATGTATCACCTGACGGGTGATGAAAAGTATGGACAAAAGGCCAAGGAGATCTTGATGGCCTACGTGGATACGTATCTGACGTACGAGATCCACGACAAAGAAGGGCGTACGGGTGAGCAGGCCAGCGCCGGAGGGCGCGCCACACCTCAGGCCATCAACGAAACGGCATGGGTCGTCCCTCTGGCCTGGGCGTACGATCTCATTTACAACGACCTGGCGCCGGAGGAGCGGGAGAGTATCGAGAACAAGATCCTAAGGCCCGCGGCAGAGTTGATCATGTTGAACAACGAGGGGCGGCATAATCATCAGACGTGGCACAACTCGGGTGTGGGCGTGGTGGGCTTCGTGTTGGGTGACAAGGAGCTCGTCTGGCACGCGCTGTACAAGGACGATAGTGGCTACTTCTATCAGATGGAAAAGAGCATCACCGAGGACGGCATGTGGTACGAGGGCTCAATGCATTATCAATTCTACGTTTTGCGTGCCCTCTTCCCACTGATGGAGGCGGCTTATCATTCTGGCATCGATCTCTACCAGGAACCGGGCTACAAGGGGTTGTTCGATTTTATGGTCGAATACGCCGATGCGAGTATGCGCTTGCCGACTTTGCACGACGGGCGCGTGGTGCATTTACCCGAATCGGATCGTGCCACGTATTACGAGGTAGCCTACCGTCGCCTGGGCGATCCGAGGTACATCCCCGTGCTCCAGGCATCAACCCGAACCGACCGGTACGCGCTGTTGTACGGCGTATCGGAGCTTCCTGAACCGGCGTGGCCGGAATGGGAAAGCCGCAGCTTTGCGTCGTCACATCTAGCCGTGCTGCGCTCGGGCTATGGTATGCATTCCAAGCAGGTCGTCGTTAACTATATGGGGTACGAAGGTGGGCATAGCCATCCCGACCAGCTTGGATTGGTGCTTTATGGATTGGGTCTCACGCTGGCGCCTGACGCCGGGTCTGTCAAGTACCGCGTTCCGGCGCACCTGGAATGGTTCAAGCAGTCCATCGCGCACAACGTGATCGTGGTCGATGGGCGATCCCAGGAACAGGCGTCGCCCGGCGTGCTGGAGTCTTTTGTGGGCACGCCGAATCTACAGGTCGCGCGGGTATCAAGCGAAGAGGCTTATCTCGGTGTGCGCCTGGAGCGCACTGTCATACTCAATGATGATTATCTGATCGATATCTTCCAAGCAGATAGTGCGGATGAGCATACTTATGATTGGGTGTATCACAACATCGGCAGGTTTACGACCGATGACCTGGAATTCCAACCGGCGTCAGCGCCCGGCGATGAAAACGGCTATGAGTACTTGGAGGATGTCGCATCGGTCCAGTCCGATGGCGATTGGCAGGCGAAATGGATCGTCGCTCCTGATCGACGGGTGAGGATGGGCCTCTTTGGTGCGCCGGGTGCCGAGTACTTTGCCGCGCGGGGATTGATCGCTGCGGAGACGGACGATGAGATCGCTGATTACAAAGTGCCGTTGCTCATCGCACGCCGGCACATTACGAGCACAAAGTTTGTCTCCATCATCCAGCCTTACAGCGACGTACCGCCCATCACGGAGATGTCGACCGCCGAGTTCACCGGTGTAGGTGGCGAGGTGCTAAGTCCCGACGAGGCTATCAGTTTGCACATCGAGCGAGGAGCGCTGACCGACGTCATCTTGATCGCCGACGCCGCTGGGCAAAGACAATATGATGAGTATGTGTTCGATGGTCGTATGGGGTGGATCTGCTTCGAGGGGGACGATCTCGAGTGGGTTTACCTGGGTATGGGTACCACCTTTGCCGGGGATGGCTGGTCGCTGCTGGTGGAAAGCATGGCGGCAGCTTCAAGTGCTGAGGAGTTGGGGGTCTATCTGCAGCCCACCGACGATGACCGCGTCTATTTGCAGAGCGGCAGCACGCGCGCGATGGTCGCCCAAGTTGATGGTCTCCTGGAAGGGAGTCCCAAGGTGTTCAAACTGGGTCGCGATGGATATTCAACCGTCGAGGTCGACCCAATCTTTAGCAAAGATGGCTCTGTTCGGTTCTTTGTGGATCCCTTGGCCGTTTATGAGATCGTAGGCGAGTAGGCGCGGCCGCGGATTCGCAGCGAGAGAATCGAAGTAGTCAATCCACTGGAAAGGATGGTATTTTACAGGAGGTCGCATGAGTCAACCCCGGTATGTTTTCAGTACGCAACAAGTGGTCCACTATCGTTTTCCGACGCACGTCAATGACCTGGTCGTGGATCGCGCTGAAGCTGAGACCGCGGAGGTCTTTATCGTTGTGTTGCAACCCGGCGAAGCGCCGCCGCTGCACGTTCATCACGACACGGAGCAAATCTTTTACGTGCTCGAAGGGGCCGGCGCGCTGCAAATCGGTGAGACGGATGAGCGCCATCCCGTGCAGGCCGGAGACGTGGTACGCATCCCGCCGCATGCCCTGCACCGGATCTTTTGCACGAGCGCGCGGTCCTTGCGGTACCTGTGCGTGGATTGTTTCGTGAATGGCCGGCCCAAGGATGAACCGACCTGGGAAAGCCACGTTCGAACGATGTGCGCGCAGAACGGGTGGGAATTCGACCAAGTGCGGGGCAAAGGATGATCGGCGTCTTGATATATTGAGGGGGAAAATGAAAAACGGGTATCGCTATATCTGCCTGGACGGACAGTGGACCATTGAAGGCATGAGCCCGGAAGAAGGCTTGCTGCCGCGCAAGGCTTATGAGCTCAACTATCAACCTGAGGACCCGATTCCGGCCCAGGTACCGGGCATCGTCCAGAACCACTTGTTCCAGGCCGGTCGGATCGAAGACCCGTATTGGGAGCAGAACAATGAAGAGCTCCTCTGGGTCGAAGAGAAGGAGTGGTGGTATTTCAAGGACTTCACCGTCCCGGAAGATATTCAAGGGCAGCAATATCATATCGTGCTCGAAGGCATTACGTATCGGGCCAACGTCTGGCTCGATGGGGTCAACGTTGGCAACGTCGAGGGCATGTTCCTACGTCACTATCTGGACGTCACACACTTGGTCAAGCCTGGTCAGACGCATCGTTTGAGCATCCGCTGCCGGGTGTTGGAGAACTCGCCCGAAGACCGGCCCGGCGGCAAGATCAAACGCGGCGCGGTCCGTTCGTCAGGCGTCGTCGCGCCGTTCTCCTACTGGTGGAACTGGTCGCCGCATATGGTCCCCGTTGGAATCTGGAAATCGGTCTATCTCAGAATCACCGGCGGCGTGGTCTTGGCCGATCCGTGCGTCCGCACGCAGATCGATTGGGATGATTGCGAAGAGGCCGCCAGCGCTGATGTGATCGTTACCGTGGATGTCGAGTCCGGCTTGGCCCACGCCGAGCCCTGTATTGTTCGGGGCAAGATCACGGGCGTCGGCTTTGCGGATCAAGACCTGTCGATCAAGCAGGCCGTTACGCTGAATCCGGGCTCCAACAAGCTGGAGAGCGTCCAAACCCTCATTCGGCCTCGGCTGTGGTGGCCCAACGGCATGGGTGAGCATCCTCTGTACAAGGTTGAGCTGACCATCGAAAACTCCGATGGTGTGGTCATGGATGCTTGCGAGACCGAGTTTGGCGTGCGGGAGGTGGCCTATCTCCAAAACGACGACGCCGAATGGGTACAGGAGATTCACGGTCAATCCAACCGGCTGTGGTCTATTGTCGGCGAGCCGTATCCGTGGACGTTCAGCGTCAATCGGAAGCGGTTCTTTGTACGCGGCACCAACTGGGTGCCGGTGGACAGTCTATTTCGCTTCACGGAGGAGCGCTACAGGCTTTACCTGGATCAGGTCGAGGCGGCTAACCTGAACATGCTGCGGGTGTGGGCCGGCGGGATTCAAGAGACCGAGACGCTCTATAAGCTGTGCGACCGGAAAGGAATACTGACGTGGGCTGAGTTTTGGCTGGCATGCGCCAGTTATCCGGTGATGCCGCATGATCTCTTCCTAGAATGCGCCATCGACGCGATCAAGTGTATTCGCAATCACCCCAGCGTGGTGATGTGGAGCGGCGGCAACGAATACAATCCGGACGAGCCTGAGAACAAAGAACTGGTGGATAAACTGGACTTGGCCTGTCAGGAGCATGACCCTACCCGCAGTTTCCGGCGCGGCTCACCCTACAAGGGCGACCGCCACGGCGGCCTGCTGATGTTGCCCAGCCGCACTTCAAACAAGTACAACGGCGACATCTTGAACGGCGATGCCCGGATGGTGCTGTATCGAGCTGAGGTGGCTGTGAAGCGCAGCGCGCCGATGCTGGAAAGCATCAGGAGGTTTGTCGGCGAGGACAAGATTTGGCCGATTGACAAGCAGACGTGGCAGTACCACCATGCCGTCGTCGGCGAGCAGGAGCGGGATGCCCGCGAGTATGGCGGGTTGGATGATCTTGAGCATTGGATCATGGCGACCCAGATCTCGCATGGCCAATGCCACCGTCACAACCTGGAATACTGCCGCCAGACCAAGTACTGGTGTTCGGGTTGTATGCAATGGCAGATCAACGGCAGTTGGCCCACGTTCCACCGCGAGTTGATCGACTGGTACGGCGTGCCCAAGGCATCGTTCTACATGTACAAGCGCGCGGCTCTGGATGACATCGTCGTGGCGGACATGGAGAAATATGTCTTTGACGGGAACGAGGTCTTTGATCCGACCGTCTATGCCATCACCGATGGGCAGTCGCGCCTGGGCGAGGTGCAGGTCAAGGCCGTCATCTATGACCTAGAAATGCACCCCCTCTACACGCGCGAAGCGACGGTCACGGTCGAAGCGGATTCGTCGGCCAGGGCGTTTCAGGTGGATTGGCGGGTGCCGGCCGACTACTTGCGGCGCGTTTTCTTCCTCCATCTAGAGATGCGCCAATCTGATGAGCTCCTGGCCGAGAATCTTTACTGGGTTGGGACGTCGGGGTATGCCCGGCCTGAGAATGTGATCAACCTCAACGGCTATTGGGAATTCCAGGTGGGCAAGGCCAAGGACGAGATGCGCTGGCAAAAGACGATCATGCCCGCGTACTGGAAGATACCCCCGGCCGCGCCGGCAGAGGGCGAGTCGGTATTCTACACCCGAAAGATCGACATCCCCACCGAGTGGCAAGGGACCGATCTCGATATGTTCTGCGCCGGATTCGAGGGAAACGACGAGGCCTGGTTCAACGGCGTCCGCATCGGCGGCACCGAAGAGGAGATGACGATCCAGTTGGGGACGGACGATCTGCTGTTCACGGAAAAGTGGGCGGAACGGGCGGCGCAGGAAAAAGGCAAGGATGCGCCGGCGACCGCCGCCGCATCCGGCCAACCGGCGGTAAAGGGCGACAAGCAGAATATCCGTATCAGCTCCGATCCGTTCATCGTGCCGAACTTGATCAAGCGGTTCTATCGCATCCCGCCCGAGGCCATCAAGTGGGGGGAGAAAAATCTGCTTGAGGTGCGGCTCTACGGCGAGCACGCTACGGGTATCTCGGAACCGGTTTACATCCGGCAAGCGTCTAGCCCCGAGCAGCAGCGGGCAATCAGAGACCTGGACAATGACCGGGCTTACCTGGCGGATTTGAAGAACTTGCCCTCAATCGATCTGGACGTCGAAGTGTTCCACGAGCCGACCGAGCTCGACGCGGGCCAATCCGCGCTGGTGTTGATCAAGCTTGAGAACAACGGCACAGACATGGCCTTCTTCGCCGGGCTGAGGCTCAAGGGCGTCGACGAAGAGATCACTCAGATTTACTCGGACAACTGGTTCTCTATGTTGCCCAAGACCGAAAAGCGGGTTTGGGTCAAACTGGTCAACGACGGACAAGCCACAGGCTCTTTTCAGGCGCAGTTTGAGATCGCTGGATGGAACGTGGCGAAGAAGGACGTTGGGACCACGTTTACGTTGGTGCTCAAGTGATGCGCTTTTGGGAGTTGCCATGATCACATTGGAAGAAGTCAATTCAATTCTGAGCAAACCGTTCGATTCTCTGGACGACCTGCTCGCGTTCTACCGTACAGAGCTGCCTCGGCGCGCCGCCGGCTATCATCAGGAAGAAGTCGGCCCGGTGATGCACCACGACCTGGCCGGCGAGGCGGACAAGCTTGTCGCCAAGCAGTTTCATCTCGGCGAATACACGATGGACATGTCGGCAGGCTTGGACTGGTACGCGACGCCGACCGGAGACCTGGAGTGGAACGGCGGCTTGGTCCGGCACGGCTATTTCATGCTGCTGGCCGATGAATACCAGAAAACCGGAAACGAGGTCTACGCCGCGACCATCATTGACCACATGCTGGACTATATTGAAGCGGTGCCACCATTCGATCCGGATGGCAAGCCCTATCTTGAGTATAAAAAGTCCACCTGGCGCCCGTTCGAGGTCGCCGGGCGGGCCGCGGAAACCTGGCCGGAGGCGTTAGCCAAGATCATCCGCAGCCCTCACATGACACCGGAGAAATGGGCGCGGATTCTCCTATCTATCCACGAGCACGGTGTATTCCTGCGCAAGCATCACTGGACCACCGGCAATCACGCGTGCCTGGAGACCGCCGCGTTAGGTCTCCTGGGGATCTTCTACGCCGAGTTCAACGAAGCGGAGCAGTGGCGGCGGTACGCGGTCGATTTTCTGATGACCATGTGGCCGGAGCAGTTTCACGGCGACGGGTACACCAAAGAAATGTCCGGCGGCTATCACTGGGTGGCGATGCGCAGCTTTTTCACCCTGTTCGAGGTGGCGTCCCGAAATGGTTTTGAACCGCTGTTCCCCGAGTCGTACGTCGAGCGGCTGCGGTTGAGCGCCCGCGCCGCACTGCTCCAGGGCAAGCCGGATTACAGCGTGCCCATCACCAACGACTCGAATACCAAGACCAACCGCAGGAAACAACTGGAACGCATTGCCGGGCAGCTTGACATGCCCGAGATCGCGTATCGCCTGACCGGCGGCGAACGTGGCCAGGCTCCACCGACCTCTTACTTCTTCCCCGAGGCGCGCGTCGGGTTCATGCGCAGCGATTGGAGCGATCAAGCCCGCTATCTCTTCATGGATGTGGGGCGCTGGGGCGATAACCACATGAACGAAGATCAGTTGAACATTGAAGTGTCGGCGTTCGGGCGCAAATTCTTGGTGAACTGCGGGCGCTGGCGCTATACCACCAGCCCCGACGCGGACTGGATGGACTGGGCCAAGTATTTCAAGACGACCGCGGCGTACAATAGCGTGTTGGTGAACGGTTACAATCAGGTGCCGGGCGACGCCGAAGGCTCGATGGTGATCCAGTCGGGATACGATTACGCGCGCGGGTCGTTTAGCGCGGGGTACGGCGAAGAAGCCGACGCGATTGATGAAAAGCTGCTGTGGGAAAGAGAGGTCGGCCATGGCAAGGTGTGTCTGGTCAGCGACGTCACTCATCAGCGCGAGGTCATGTTCGTCAAACCACATTTTTGGGTGGTGCGGGATACCATCGAAGGTCAAGACGTCCATCAGGCCGAGCAGATCTGGCATTTTTACGATGGGGAAGTGGCGCTCATTGCCGACGCCCCGTCCATGGCGACCGTGGCAACCCAGTTTCAAGACGCGAATCTCATCCTGATCACCGTGGGCCAAAATCCCGTTGCCGCAAGCACCTTCCTGGGATCCAAAGAACCCTTCCGAGGCTGGCATTGCCCGTATTATGATCAAATGCGCCCCGCGCCCGAAGTGGCCTGTCTCCAGACAGGGAATGGCAGACTGGTCTTCCACACTTTGCTCTTCCCGGTAGAGGGCGAGGCGCGCGCTATGCCCCAGTTCATCGTCACTTTGCGCGGCTACCGGGTCGAATTTCAGGGGGAAGAATGGGAGATCATCGCACCGCACGGTGACGTGTGGCAGTTGGCAACAGGCTAAATACAAGGAGACAGTTCTATGAGCACGTATTTGACGACTCAACAAAAGGAAAAGTTCACCAAGGCGGTGGAATTCTGTCTCTCCAAGATCGACCTGATGGCGGAGCAGTTGATCTCTCTTGGGGATATGTTTCCCATTTCGACTTTTCCGGGTGGGAAAATCGATGCTTCCGACCGGGGAGTGTGGGGCGACGGGCATTGGGTCGGACTGCTCTGGTTGGCGTATGAGGCGACCGGGGAAGAGAAATACCTGGCCTGGGCAAAGAAATGGACGGCGCTGATCGAATATCGCAAGACCGACACCTGGACCCACGACCTCGGCTTCTTGCTGGGGCTCTCGCACCTGAAGGGGCATTACATCGTGGGTGACCCGCATTACAGGGAAGTCGCCCTCATTGCCGCCGACTACTACACCCGGCGGCTCAACCCGCACATCGGGATCATTCAATGGCATAGCACGCAGGATGATGAGACGGATAACTTCACGTCGGCCGTGGATGCCATGATGAATATCGCTCTGATGTGGTGGGCCTTTGAGGAGACGGGCGATAAGCGGTTTTACAACGTGGGCTTTAGCGAAGCCGCCGGCGTCCAGCGTTTCTTTATGCGAGAGGACGGCAGCACGGCTCACTTGGTGAAATATGATCCCCAGACCGGCGAGTTTATCAAGTGGCTGGGTGGTCAGGGGTACGCGCCGGATTCGTGTTGGTCGCGCGGGCTGGCCTGGGCCGTGTACGGCCTTGCCCATGCCTATCTCAGAACCGGGCATGGCCCGTTCAAGACTTCTGCTTTCAAGACGGCCGATTACTTTATCAACAATCTGCCGGATGACCAGGTGCCGTATTGGGATTTCAATTGTCCCGATATCCCCAACACCTATCGCGATTCTTCCGCGGCCTCAATCGTGGCCTCCGGTTTGTTCGAGTCAGCTCGATGTACGGACGATGGGGCAATCCAATCGAGATATGAAAAGCAGGCCCTGGCGATGCTGGAATCGTTGACGGACAAGTATACGACCGCTGGAAC
>CAZYSK010000135.1:0-12035 GCA_964649415.1 uncultured Anaerolineales bacterium | reverse complement strand
GGCGTTGCGCGGGGAACTTTCCTCCATTCGGTTTCCCCGGCGCTGCTTCACAAATCCAAGCTGGTCAAAGGCGATCACGAAGGACTCCACCAGGCGGAACAACGGCTCGTACAGGCTCACGTCCACGTACTGACTCTCACCGGTTCCCTTGACATCGCGGTGATAGATGGCGAACATCGCCCCCATAGCACCGAACAAGCCTGCGACTGCGTCAGCCAACGGGAACGCCGACAGGGCCGGCGGTTTGTCCGGGAAGCCGGTGAAAGAGGGTATCCCACTCATCGCTTCCGCGATCGTACCGTACCCCGGCCGATGGCTGTACGGACCGTCCTGGCCGAACCCGCTGATCCGTACCATGACGATACCCGGATTGACCTCCGTCAGATCCTGATACCCAACGTTCCACCGCTCGAGCGTACCAGGGCGGAAATTCTCAATGACGACATCTGCTTCCAACACGAGTCTCTTGAACAAGTCCTGTCCTTCGGGTTTGCTCAGGTTCAGAGTGATCATCTTCTTGTTGCGGCCGCTGACTTTCCACCACAGCGAGACGTCATTCTTCTTCGGCGCCCATTGCCGTGTCGGATCGCCGCGCCCGGGAAGTTCGATCTTGATCACCTCAGCGCCGAAATCGCCCAAGAACGACGCAGCCATAGGCCCGGCGATCGTCGTTCCTGCATCAATTACGGTCAGCCCCTCTAGCGGTGTTTCCGCTGATTTGTCTGCAGACCGTGTTTGCATTGTGTAGTTAACCTCCAAACGATGAATCCCTTGTGATTCGTCTACTGGGCATTGGGTGGCGGGTGCAGGTCGCAACTGCGGCCTGCCTTGACGACCTGGCCGGGGAGCGTCATATCCAATATATGCTCAGCCCGTCGGACCGCATCGAGTAGGCGCGGTAGATCAATATGGGTGGCAATCTCCATCTCGTGCAACATATGCACTGCGTCTTCAGTGCACACGTTGCCCGCGGCACCGGGCGCGAACGGGCACCCCCCGAGACCTCCAAAGGATGTCTCAAACGACGTCACGCCGTTCTGCATAGCAGCCAGCAGATTGGCCATACCTGCCCCACGGGTGTTGTGGAAATGCATCGCGATCCCCGTATCTCCGAACTCCTCCAACACGCATCGAGCGACGCGGGCGACTTGTCGAGGGTTCGCCATGCCCGTCGTATCGCACAGGTTCAGTTCGACACAGCCCATCTCCACCAGCTTGCGACCGACGTGCAGCACGTTCTCAACGGGTACGTCTCCTTCGAAAGGACATCCGAACACCGTGGCGATGCTGGCTCTCACCGGCACCCCTCTCCCCTCGGCCACATCCAAGACCGCCTCGAAACTGCGCAACGACTCAGCGATGCTCCGGCGGACGTTGCTCCGGTTGTGCGATTCGCTGGCGGACACAACCAGGTTCAGCATATCCGCTCCTGCCTCAAGCGCCCGTTCGGCCCCGATCAGATTGGGCACCATGGCGAAACACCGGCAGCCATTACGTCTCACCTTCTGTATGACCTCACCGGCATCCCGCATCTGCGGCACAGCCTTGGGGTGCACGAATGAGGTCACCTCCATTCGACGAATGCCGGCCTGGATAAGCTCTTCGATGATCTGAACCTTGTCTACGGTGTTGATGAAATCGGGCAGAATCTGGAACCCGTCCCGCGGTCCTACCTCAATGATCTCCACCTCTTTGGGTAGAGCCCCGTCCCACACTACGGACTTGACATCCATGCAAACGATCTCCTGCTCACAGCGCAGCCAGAATTTCGCGCGTCACTGTGCCGATGTCGCCGAAGTGCTCCACCACGTGCACGCCGGCTTCGCGCAGCGCTTGCTGCTTCCCTTGCGCTGTGCCTATTCCTCGGCTGATCATCGCACCGGCATGGCCGAAACGCACGTCAGGCCTTGCGTAACGTCCTGCGATGTACGCCACCATCGGCTTCGTGAAGCCTCCACCCCGGATGAAGTCAGCGGCGTCTTCTTCGACCGTCGTGCCGATCTCGCCGAAATAGGCTACGAGCTCGGTTTCGGGATCTTGCTCGAACAGCTCCAGGTACTCCCACAAGGTCGTCCCTACAAACGCATCTCCGCCCATACCTATGGCAGTGCTCTGGCCTAAGCCTGCCCGATTGATGTAGAATGCCAATGTTGTCGTATGCCCGCCGCTCCGCGATAGCACGCCGACCGGCCCCCGATGGAAGAATTCTGTTGCGGAAACTGGATTTCCACCGATCATACCGACCAAGGCTTTCTCGGGACTGATCAGCCCTATCGTGTTGGGACCGATGACGTGAGCGCCGTACTGCTTGGCAAATGCAATCACTTCCAGCATATCTTGGTGTGGCACCCGTTCGGGGTGCAGCGTTATCACACCGATACCGGCATCCAGTGCCTCAAAGGCCGCCAGTTTGGCAGCCTGCGCCGGCACGAAGATCGCCGATGTGTTTATGCCAGGATGGTGTTCCGTGGCCTCAATAACCGTGTTGTAGATCGGTACCCCCTCCGCAGTCTGACCGCCTTTGCCGGGCGTCACCCCGGCCACCACCCGAGTGCCATAGCTCTGCATGAGCTTGATTCGCAGTCTGGCTTCACGCCCTGTGGCTCCTTGCACGACAACTTCCGTGTTTTCATCAATGAAGATGGACATAGTCACGACTCCAGCCTGTAGACCGTCGGTTCAGTCAAGGTGTCCATATACTTGTCGAACTTCTCCAACGGCAAAGTGATCGTCACAGCCTGATGACCAAATAGCTCACAGTCCAATTCACAACCCAGGCATTCGACGCAGCCGCCCCGCTTGATCTCCTCAAGCGACCACCGCAGGCTCGGCACACCTCGCGCCTCATCAAGCACAAGGGGGCCACCCTGGACGTTGCAGACCACCAAGCAGGCTTTGCTCTCACACGCTGCACACCGACTGAGATCAATGGTGATTCGGCCACCCGACCGCATTTCGAACGTCAGTATGTTGCTAGTCATCCAATGCTCCCGGTCTCAGATCTCCATTCCTGGTGCAACGAGTAGAAAGCCTCAGCAGCATCCCGCTCCGTGGCATCCCGGCCCATAACTCGCACCCAACGCCCCTCGCTGATACCGTGCTCTGCCAGGAGCCTGACCGCATCCTCGTCCCAGGCCCCACGGAAACACAACACAGTTGGAATATTGGGCTGTCCCTTCGTCTCGGGGTATAGCTCTTTCAGAGCCTTGATGATCCCCCGAGCGGTATTGTCCAACTGCTGACTTGATATACAAGAGACGAAGACATATCCCTGGATGCCGGGCTGGGAGAAAATCAGTTTCGTAACGCGGTACAGTTTGGACCCTACTGGATTGCCAGATGTGTCGCAGAAGTTCACAGGGCAGAAGCCCAATGGCACCAATTCGTCCATCGTCGTCAAACAGGCACCGGCTCCCACACAATCGAAGCCAATGGGAATCCGGTTGTGTTCGCGAGCATAGGAGAGATCCGGATCAATCTGCACGAAGTGGACAGTGCCGCGGTGATCTTCCTCATCAATGGTGGCTGCGATCTCCTCCAAGAGAGTTGGGCTTCGACTTCCGGCCTCTTCCGCCACATCGAGGTTCAAATCTGCTTGACGCTCGAGCGCATCTCCGTCAATATCCACGCGCGCATCCAGTGCTACGAGGCCCTCTGGGGTGAGGGCTAGCGGATTGATCTCCACTAGCTTGCAGTCGTGGGTGCGATAGATGTCGTACATGCGGCAAAGGATTCGGGCGATCCCAAGCTTCTGCCTGGAGGTCAGGTCATCCGCGGCGTTTACCAGCTTCAGTGCTTCGTACGGATAGACGCCCCGGAGGATATCAATGTGCAACTTGTGGATGGCCTCGGGATCCGCCAGTGCCGTTTCCTCGATGTCTACTCCTCCATTTCCGCAGAAGATTATCACAGGAGACCGCGCGTTCGGATCTGCGGTGACACCTAGATAGATCTCCTTCATGACCTCCAACCGCTGTTCAACCAACAAGGTGTCTACGGGTAGCCCGCAGATGTTGTCTTCCATGACGTCCGCCGCAGCGGCTGCCAGCTCAGCCTCATCATTGACGCTGCGGACCCCGCCGCCCTTGCCTCGCTTCCCCGAGCGAATCTGGGCCTTGACCATGGCCGGGTAGCCGATTTGTGCGCCAGCGTTCTTGGCCTCACTCACAGCCCGGACGACCTGCCCGTCAGGCGTAGGAATCCCGAAACGGCGAAGAATCGTCTTCGCCTGATACTCCAGTAATCTAGCCACGCTCTACACCACCTCCAGAACCGATGCCGTATGGGTGAGGGACCGGAACTCACAGATTGTCTACGGATTCTCTAGTCAAGTGTGCTCCAAGGTACAAATGCGTAGCCTTCCATGATGCGACGCGCCGTCCGGCCCACGGTAGCACGCACTAGACGTACACCATCATCGGACTGCACGGCTGCTTCAACACCAATCACACCGGCCGGATGCCCAATCCGCGTCAGTGCCTGTCCGCGCGACTCGGGGCGGGCGGCCTCGTAGACGATCGTACCCGGGATCTTGGCCGCAGCACCCGTGCATACCGTCCCTGTCACAGCGTATGCTTTGTGCATCCTGAGCATGAAGAGGAGACGGGCGACAAAGTCAACTTCCTGCGCGGTGACCATCCGCCCGGTGGTGAAGTCAACGTAATCATTCGGTGGGCTAATCAAGACGAAGAAAGGAATGTACGGACTCGCCTGGGCTGCATCGCGCCAGTCCTCAACTAAACCGATCTCCGCGGCGACTGTGCCGCGTATCCGTTCGATGTGATCATTCAACTCTTGATTGGAGTCGATCTGATCGGGTGTTTCTGTTCCTTCTATACCCAGGTCCTTTGCCCGGACAAAGACGCATGGGTTTCCCGCATCCACGACGGACACATCAACCACGCCGACCCCTTCCACGTCCAGTTGATCCAAGGGATTGCCGGTTGGCAAGATACGTCCGGTCACAGCTCCAGCGGTATCGGAGAAATCCAGCTTGATTCTTGCTCCCGTACCAGGAACCCCGTCAATGTGGTAGTTGCCCTCGACTGCTGCCTTCCCGTTGACCACCGGGACCTCGGCAACCAGGATACACTGCGTGTTGGTCTGATGAATGCGTACGGTAGTCGTGGGTTCCGCAGCATCAACCAAGCCTTCGTCAATGGCAAAGGGACCGACCGCGGAAGAGATGTTCCCGCAGTTGCCCGAATAATCAACGAACGGTTCATCAATGCTGGCCTGGGCAAATGTGTAGTCCACGTCAGCGTCCTTGCGGGTGGGAGGGCCGATAATGGCCAGTTTGCTCGTCAGTGGATCAGCTCCCCCCAGACCATCAATCTGGCGGACATCAGGACTGCCGTACATACGAAGAATGACTCTGTCGCGCAATTCGGGTTGTGCAGGCAGCTCTCCTCGCATCACGAACAGAGCTCGGCTTGTACCTCCGCGCATGACGACACACCGTATCCGTTTCTGCTCCTCGTGAAGTCTCATAGTTCTATTCCTCTCTACTCTCTGGGTACGGGCGTCCTGGCGTCCAGTTGTTCTCGCACGTAAGTCGTCAATCCGCCTGCTTCGATGATCTCAATCAGAAACGGAGCCAAAGGCGGAGCCGAGCATCGAAACGGGTGTGTCAGGTTCTCGATCTCTCCCGTTTTCACATCAATACGAACCTCGTCCCCATCTTGGATACCCGAGATGGACTCTGGTGAGGTGAGTGCAGGCAGCCCGAGGTTGATGCAATTCCGGAAGAAGATCCGGGCATAGGAAGTTGCCAGGAGGCAGGATATGCCCAGCGCCTTCATGGCAGCGGGAGCGTGCTCGCGCGAGCTTCCACACCCGAAGTTCTCCCCGGCAACGACGACGTCGCCCGGTCGGACAAGTTCATGAAACCGAGGAATCATGTCTTCAAGGCAATGAGAAGCCAACTCCTGGGGATCTGTCAAGCTCAGGTACCGCCCCGGTACCAATTGATCCGTATCCACGTTGTCACCCAGTTTCCAGGCGCGTCCCTCTATGATCATTTCATCACCTCACGACTTCATCGGGATGCGCGATCCGGCCCATTACCGCAGAGGCTGCCGCCACAACTGGAGACGAAAGGAAGACCTCGCTCTCGGGGTGGCCCATCCTCCCCACGAAGTTCCGATTCGTCGTCGCTATCACGCGCTCACCGGCTGCTAGCAGACCCATATGGCCACCAAAACACGGTCCGCAGGTGGGCGTGCTGACCGCCGCACCCGCCTTCGCGAAAACCTCCAACAGTCCTTCCCGGAGCGCCTGGAGATAGATGTTCTGCGTGGCCGGAATCACGATAAGGCGCAGATCACGAGAAACGTGCTTACCGTCAAGAACGCGTGCAGCCCTACGTAGATCATCAATCCGTCCGTTCGTGCAAGAGCCGATGAAGGCCGCGTCCACCTTCGTTCCCATCACTTCGCTCAGGGGCTTCACGTTGTCAGGAGAGGAAGGGCACGCCACCTGAGGCTCGATCTCGCGCACGTTAATTTCAGTCACTGAGTGGTACCGGGCATCGGGATCGGAGTTGTAGACGGGCACAGCCTGCACCCCCACGGCCTTCAGGTATCGCTCTGTCTCCCGGTCCACGGGCACGATGGCGTTCTTCGCCCCCGCTTCGACAGCCATGTTGCACATAGTCAGTCGTTGATCTACCGATAGTGACTCGATGACCGACCCGACCAGCTCCATGGTACGGTAGAGAGCGCCCTTAACGCCGATTTTCCCTATCGTGTATAGGACCAGGTCTTTTGCTCCTACCCAGGATCCCAACTCACCTTCATAGACAAAGAGCATCGTCTCTGGAACGCACAGCCATACCTTGCCCAACGCCATGGCAGCTGCGACATCCGTACTGCCGAATCCAGACGCGAAGGCTCCCAGTGCGCCATACGACGTCGTGTGCGAGTCAGCGCCTACGACGACCATCCCTGGCCGTATCAGGCCTTCTTCTGGGAGAAGCGCGTGCTCCACTCCGAAGTTCTCACCCCGCCCGGCCTCGAAGTAGTGCGCAATACCCTGTTCGCCGGCAAACTCTCGCAAGTACTTGGTCTGTTCAGCGGCCAGCACAGTAGCGTTCGGCACGAAATGATCGCACACGATAGCTACTCTGTCGGGATCGAACACGTGCTCGGCCCCCATCCGTCTGAATTCGATCACGGCCAAGGGCATCGTCGTGTCCTGTCCAAAGACGAGGTCGGCGGGTACTTTGACAATCTCTCCCGGCTTCACCTGTGCCTGCCCCGACGCTCGAGCCAGGATCTTCTCCGTCATTGTCATATTCATGGCAGCAGATTCCCTGCGGACGCACGATCAATGTCCGCGGACGCACGGTCAATGTCCGCGGACGTACGATCAATGTCCACGGACGTACGATCAATGTCCACGGACGCACGGTCAATGTCCGCCTCATCAGAACGGGAGGTCTGTGGCGACTCCCCCCCGTTTGCGTGGGTGCTAGCTGAGCAGGGCAAACAGCTTGGCAACGTCTTCCACCTCGTGGATACCCGTCACGAAGTTGACGATACGCGCAACCCTCTCTTCGTCCTTGATCTCGCGCATTGCCAGATTGACGAATTTGCTTTCAAGTTCTTGCTGAGTGACCGGATTGCGCCAGTCCCCCTTTGGATCATCAACCACGGAGGTGTACTCTGTGCCATCTTCCATCGTCACCGTCACTGCGCACGAGTAGTGCTCGGGGTATCGGCGCTCGAACTCGTCGTCTACCTCCCAGGTTACCTTTTTCATAAGCCGCCGTACGTCCGGCCGGTGTATGTTCTCCTCCACGAACGTGTCAACGTCAATCTTGCGGTCTATCAGCGCAATTGCCGCTTGCCACGGCATGCTGAACTGTGTATCTACCACGTTCTGAGGGTCCATCTTGCGCGGGCGTGCCAGCAACCTGATGGTGTAGTCCGACGAGCGGATGAGGATGCGGTCTATCTTATCTGGGTCGGGCCGATACTGATTTGCGACATCCAGGCACGCGTCCAGATGTCCTGCCGAGTACCGGCAGCATGGATAGACCTTGATACTCGTTTTGGCGAAGACCCACGTCTCTCCCAACCCATCGGTAATCCAGCTCGTGTCATACTCCCGATTGTAGGAGTAGGCTTGTAGGAAGCCGTCTTCTCCCTCGAAGATCGCCGGGGGACCGTTGAATCCTTTCTGAGCCATCATGGCAGAGACAATACCCACCATGGCCGGGTGTCCGGCCTGCAGGCGCTTCGTGTACGAGCCCGATGTGTTCCAGGCCATCAGTCCTCCAACCTGGCTTCCGGCGATACCCAGACTGTGGACTGTCTGCTGAAAATCCAGTTTCAGTAGCTTGGCTGCCGCGATTGTGGCACCGAACGTACCGCAGGTGCTGGTGGGGTGGAAGCCCTGATAGTATGTCTTGCCCAGAAACGCTGAGCCCAATCGGCATACCATCTCGTTTCCCAGGGCAACTGCCTCGACGACCTCTTTCCCGTTGGCGTTCAGCTTCTCGCCCAGCGCCAGGCTCACGGGGACCGTCGCCGCACTGGAGTGTGAGTTCGACTGGTTGTGGTCGTCCGTGAAGTCGAAGGCGTAGCCCTGGATCGCATTGGCGAAAGCAGCGTGCGGCGCTGCCACTCTCCGATTGTAGCCGATAACGGTGCTCTCCTCCGGGCCGCCCAACTCCAGGGCCACTTCAGCTGCGATACGGCTCGACTCAATCTGCCTGGAGCCAATCATCGAGCCCAGCAGGTCGAGGATCAGGTTGGCCGCTTTCCTCCGTGCTTCCTCCGGGAGGTCCTCATATCGAAAGTTCACGCTCAGTTCCGCTATCTGTTCGCTGATGTATCTCTGTGGGGTCACTCCAGATCGTTCCTTTCGTCTTGGATGCTCATCACTCATTCTGCTGGCTCCTCAAGAATTTCGTGATTGACTCACCGGCTGTCAGGATGTGGTCTGACATCAACTCAGCAGCAGCTTCGACGTTGCCCTCCCGGATCGCCTCCAGAACAGCCTGGTGTTGCTGGATCGACCGCTCAGCTCGGCCAGGTATCATCCACAGGAGATCGGTGGCGAACTGCGGCCATAGACCTACGATCATGTCGCAGAGGCGCTGAGACCCAGATTTCTTGTATATCAGAGAATGAAAC
This sequence comes from uncultured Anaerolineales bacterium, assembly GCA_964649415.1. GTDB lineage: Bacteria > Chloroflexota > Anaerolineae > B4-G1 > B4-G1 > CAZYSK01. The sequence goes on along the minus strand of CAZYSK010000135.1, from coordinate 2,895 downwards.
TGGTAGTTGGATCGGCGCAGTCGCCTGAGGTTCATTTGGTCCCAGGATTCTTTCATCTGTTCCAGTAACGCCTCTAGTGCAGCGACGTCTTCATCTGTGAGTCTCGGCACCGCCATCTTCGTCGCCAGACCTTCGAGCGCGGAACGAATCACGCTGACTTCCTTGCTTTCATCCGGCGACACCTCCCTCACATAGACACCCTTGTAGGGAACGCGTTCCAAGAAACCTTGAGCTTCCAGTAGACGAAGAGCCTCTCTGATTGGGGTAGGGCTCATGTCAAGCTGCTCGGTCAATTCTTTCTGGTGCAACCTCTGACCCGGGACGTAATCACCTCTCAGGAGAGCCTCGCGGAGAAAACGAATGGCGCGCTCTACGTCGGTGTACGCCGGGGTATCAGATTCGCTGCCAAGTACTGGGTTGGCCATACTTGACCTCCGTGGAGAAGGATCGGTCGAAGTGTGACGCGAACGTTGTGTGCCTTGCATTGAATGATGCTCGCTTCGTGTGATAAGGGGGACTCTACGTACACCCATATTATATATCAAATTATATTTCTTGTCAAGTGAATCTGTTAGTTTTTGGCGTTTTGACGCAAATCTCTTGACAGAAAATATGAAATGATATATAATATGATAGGGTTGGAGTGGGCAGGCACCTTCGATAGCTCGTCCTGCCGGGGCGACTGAGTTGAGCTTCCATGCAATCGCATACACTACACATAGGGGGGAAGATATGATCGGCGGTACGTACGGCAAAATCCTGCATGTTGATTTGACGTCCGGAGACACCCGTGTCGAGCAGCCCAGCGACGATTTCTACCGCTTGTTGGTCGGTGGTCGCGCAGTCGTTTCCTATTTGTTGCTTCGAGACTTGCCGCCGGGGACAGATCCACTCAGCCCAGACAACCTGTTCATCGTCGCTCCTGGCATCATGCAGGGCAGTAACCTGCCCGGCTCGGGGCGGCACGGGATCGGAGGCAAAGCGCCGCTCACCGGTGCGCTGGGGAACTCGGACGTGGGAGGTTTCTGGGGGCACGAGTTCAAGCGCGCCGGCTTCGACGCGCTGGTGGTCCACGGGCGTGCCGAGTCGCCCGTCTACCTGTGGATCAAGGATGGGGAGGTGGAGATCCGCCCTGCTGAACACCTGTGGGGAAAGAAGACCGCCCCGGTACAGGCGGCGATCCGGGATGAGCTTGGGGATGACCGCGTACGCGTCGCGCAGATCGGTCCCGCCGGGGAGAACCAGGTGCTGTACGCCAACGTGATCCACGACGTCAACCGAGCCGCCGGGCGCAACGGCATGGGGGCCGTGATGGGATCCAAGAACCTCAAGGCTGTAGCGGTACGGGGGACGATGGACTTGCCGATCGTCGACCGGGATGCGGTGAGGGATGTCGCGAAGTGGCTGCGAGATAACTACAAGCAACGGATGGCATGGGCAGCGGCCGGCATTGGGCGCGGCACGCAGGACAGCCTGATGGGCTGGGGGTCGCTGGGTGGGCTCCCGACACGCAACTTCTCCAAGGCGATGTTCGAGAACCGGCACCTTCTGAGCGGGGAGCGCAACTACGAGATGTATCTCAAGGAGCGCGACACCTGTCAGGCGTGCCCCGTGCGATGCAAGCAGGTTTTTGAGAACGAGTCCGATGATCCCTATCGCCGGCTCGATCCCGTCTACGGGGGCTCCGAATACGAGGCTATGGGTGCATTTGGATCCTGCTGCGGGGTGGAGGACAACCTGGCGGTGTTGAAGGCGAACGAGATGGCCAACGCCTACGGGCTGGATTCGATCTCCACTGGGATGTCTATCGCGTTTGTGATGGAATGCTTCGAGAAGGGCATCCTGACTAGCGAGGACACCGGCGGCCTGGAATACGGCTGGGGCAAGGCCGAGGTGCTGGCACCTACCATCGAGATGATCGCGAATCGCGAGGGGTTTGGCGACATTATGGCCGAAGGCACAGCGCGTATGAGCAAGCGCTTTGGGCCAGAGACTGAGCCTTTCACCCTCACCATCAAGGGCCAGGAACTGCCCATGCACGAGCCGCGGCTCAAGCACGGCATGGGCATCGGCTATGCCCTCTCACCGCTCGGCGCCGATCACATGATCAACATCCACGATACGGACTTCGCTGGCGAGGGGTGGATGCTCAATCGGGTCAACGCCGTGATGGACGAGAAGATCGAGCCCTTGCCGCCGGACGAGCTGAGCGAGGATAAGATACAGATCCTGTACCACGAGGTCAACTTCATGCATTTCCAGGACTGCGCCCTGAACTGCTTCTTCTACTGCTATGACTATCACCATCTCGCAGAGGCGCTCTCGGGCGTGACGGGCCAGGAGTATAGCGTTCAGGACATTCTGGATGTTGGAGCGCGTGCTCATACCTTGGCGCGATTGTTCAACATACGCGAGGGCTTCACCGCTGATGACGACACGCTGCCCAAGCGCGTGATGCAACCATTCACCGAGGGGCCGATAGCAGGCAGCGAGATCACCGAAGAAGAGCTCAACTGGTGCAAGCATCGCTACTACGAACTCATGGGGTGGGACCCGGAAACCGGAGAACCGACCGATGAGTGCCTGCGAGAGCTGGGCCTGGACGATCTGCTAGCGTAGAGCAGTTCAGGGCGTCAAAGGGTTGACATTTCACACCACCTTGAGCAAGTTCCAATCCTGAAACCGTTCTCCCAAACGAAAGAGGCACCCCCTGAGGGGTGCCTCTTCAGGTAGCGGGGGCTGGATTCGAACCAGCGACCTCCGGGGTATGAGCCAGAAGACCTGCCCGATAGGTGGGTATTGTCCAGCAGAGGTACTCCCTACCCATCGTGTGTTTCTCCCGTCCGAGGTAGTCCCCCCCCCTCTCCCCATCGTGCATTTCCCCCATCCGAGGTA
>CAZYSK010000134.1:5021-12186 GCA_964649415.1 uncultured Anaerolineales bacterium | reverse complement strand
GCAAAGTGCGAACCGAGTTTCTTTGTGAAATGAACCATCTCAAATGCGGGAAGTTGTAGATTTACAAACCCTTAGACACGTTATGGAGGAAAAATGAAACGACACACACCCACCTGGCTCAATGATGCGGTCTTCTACCAGATTTACCCCCAGAGCTTCTACGACACGAACGGCGATGGCATCGGTGATCTCCCCGGCGTCATCGCGAAGCTGGACTATATCGCCTCGTTGGGCGTCTCCGCCATCTGGCTCAACCCCTTCTTCGTCTCGCCGTTCAACGATGCAGGCTACGACGTGGCCGACTACTACAAGGTAGCGCCCCGCTACGGCAGCAACGACGACGTCCGGGAGCTCTGTGAACAGGCCCACGCCCGCGACATCCGGGTGATTTTCGACCTGGTCGTGGGGCACTGCTCGTGGGAGCACCCCTGGTTTGTTGCCTCGTGCCGGGAGGAGCCCAACGCATACAGCGACTGGTTCATCTGGACGGACAGCGTCTGGGCCCCCGCACCCGCAGGCATGGAGATCATCCGTGGCTACTCTCCCCGCATGGGCGGCTACATGACCAACTTCTTCGTTTCCCAGCCGGCGTTCAACTTCGGATTCGCCCATCCTGATCCCCGGTATCCGTGGCAGCAACCGGTGGACGCGCCTGGCCCGCGAGCCGTGCGTGCCGAGGTGAAGGACATCATCCGGTACTGGTTCGACATGGGCGCGGACGGTTTCCGCGCCGACATGGCCCTCTCCTTGGTGAAGGGCGATCTCGACCGCCGGGCGACCGCCGAGGTGTGGCGCGAGATCCGCGCCTGGCTCGACACAGACTACCCCGAACACGTGATGATCGCCGAGGGCGGCAGCCCCGCCGTCTCCATCGCCGGCGGCGGATTTCACATCGACTTCTGTCTGCCCTGGAGCATGCCCGCCTACAACAGCCTCTTTCGCAAGCGCGTGGGTAACGAGGGCGGCAGTGCGGCCGGTGTGGACGCCTACAGCTTCAGCGTCTTCGATGGATTGGGGCACGGCAACGTCCGCGAGTTCATGGATGCATACCTGCGTCACTACGCCAGGACCCGGGATTACGGCTTCATTTCCATCCCGGAGGGCAACCACGACCTGCACCCGCGCATCAGTCACGGGCGTAACAGCGAGGAAATCCTGCAGGTGTTCCTGTTCACCATGACCATGCCGGGCGTGCCGTTCCTGTACTACGGCGACGAGATCGGCATGCGCACGGTGGAGGGCCTCCCCTGCACGGAAGGCAGCTTTGAGCGCGCCGGCGTCCGCACGCCCATGCAGTGGGACGATTCGCCCAACGCGGGGTTCTCGACCGCGCCTGCCGATAAGCTCTATCTGCCCATCGATCCGGCCCCCGACCGTCCCACGGTCGGGGCGCAACAGGACGATCCGGAGTCGCTGCTGAACCAGATGCGCGCCCTCATCTCCCTGCGGCGCTCACATCTGGCGCTGCGCGCAGACGCCGGATTCCAACTGCTCTATGCAGAAAGGGGCCGCATGCCCATCGTGTACCAGCGCCAGGGTGATGGCCAACGCGTGATCGTCGCCATCAACCCCACGGGCCAGCAGGCTGCGGTCGCTCTGGATCTGCCAGGCGTCGCGTCAGCGCCCAAGGCCCTCTGGGGGTTCGCGGATGCGTTCCGCAAGGACGCGACACAATGGCGCATCGAACTCCCCGCGGCGTCCGGTGGGATATACGAAGTCGCATAGTTCGTATGTTCGTAGTAAGGGCGGATGCAGACATCCGTCCGGAGGTCCGCCGGAGTGCCGTGGACGCGGAGCACATGCGGCCAGGATGGCCGCGGTCCGGGCAGCGTTTGTGCTCGACATACTGGACCTGCTATGAGTAAGGTATACGTCGGGGAGTCAGGCATCCACGGGCGGGGCGTTTTCGCGGCGGTCGATCTTCGGGCGGGCGAACGCGTGCTGGCCATAGACGACTCGCGCGAGGTCACCGAGGAGCGCCCCTTGCGCCCCGATCAGGGCGAGTACGAGTATCACTGTGACTACCTGGCCGGTGGGAAGGTGGTCCTGATGCAGGCACCCGAGCGGCACATCAACCACTGTTGCGACCCCAACGTGTACGTGGAGACCATCGAGCGTGTGCGGTGGGTGGTGGCGCTGCGGGACGTCCCGGCTGGGGAGGAGATCGTCTACGACTACTGCATCAACGGCTTCGGTGACGTGGTATGGGAGTGCCACTGTGGCAGCGAGCGATGCCGGGGCACGATTCACTCGGATTTCTTCCACCTGCCCCTCGCGCTGCAGTTGGAGTACCTGCCGCTGCTGGATGAGTGGTATGTTCGCGAGTACCGGGAGCAGGTCGAGCGGCTCAGGCGCACGGCCGGTGTGTAGCCGTGCGCGGCGGGCCTGCCCGCGCCGGCGTGTTGACATCCCCGCGAAACCGCATATACTATTGCGTAGGGGTAGCCGAATCCCAACGCGCGGCAGGATTGAGCCAGATCTCGCCCGGTGGGAACCGGGGTTCGAGAGCAGGAGGCAGCTATGAGATGTGTTATCTGCAAGCGAGGAGAGACCCGGCCCGGTCACACGACGGTAACCCTGGAGCGCGACCAAACAGTCGTGGTCTTCAGGCACGTACCGGCTGAGGTATGTGCCAACTGCGGTGAGGCCTACGTTTCCGAGGAGACCACCGCGCAACTGATGGAAGCGGCCGAAGAGGCTGTCCAAGCCCGGGTGCAGGTGGATGTCCGGGAACTCGCGCCTGCGCCAGCGTGAATGAGATGCTCCCTCCCAATTCGACTGATCGGGCGCTGCTGCGGGAGCCCGGCGCTGAGAGGCTGGCTTCTTCAGCCAGAGGATGCGCGGCCACGGCCCGCGCAACACGCGTCTGGTGTAGGATCAGTAGGGAGGAATCGTGACCTCCTTGAGTGCGCGTTCAATGTCCGCATCGTCGGACACCTCGCCCGAGGTCGATCAAATGCGGATCGAGCGCCTGCGCCACATGCCCCCCTGGCGCAAGCTGGCCCTCATGGCCGAGATGAGCCAGACGGTGTGTACGTTAGCTCTCGCTGGCCTGCGCCTCCGTCACCCCGACGACACCCCCGCCCGGCGTCAGCGCCGTCTGGCCGACCTACTGCTGGGACCGGAGCTGGCCGCCCGCGCGTACGGCCCCGGGCCGGAGGAAGAGGGATGCTGACCAGTTGCGCCTGTTGAGCGGGGCACGCGATTGACGCTGGACTATTAGGAGGTGCGTGTGGAGAAAGCTCATCGCTTCGACCCGGTAGATGTGGAGCAGATGCGGCTGTTGGGCCGTCTTTCGCCCGGTGCGCGCATCCAGGCGATGCTCGACGCCCGCGAACTGGCGGTGGGCCTGATTCGCGGCCGGCTGCGCCGGCAGTACCCCCATTCTCCCCACGCGAGCTCAACCTGAGAGTATTGGAGGAACTGGCACGTGCGGAACGAACATCCACCGGACCTTAGCCTATTCCTGGGTACCGATCCAGCGTTGAGCGCCGGGTTCGACCAGGCCTACGTGGACGCCCAGGCCAGTACGTTGGGGGAAGATGTGGTCGGGATCTGGGAAGCGATCAAGGAGGCTGCCCTCGCCGAGGCTGAGCGTGGGCAGGGACAGTAGCTGTACGCGGTACTCAAGAGCATGAAGCGCGAGGGGGCCTATGCCAGCCAACAACAACGAGATTGAGAACCGCCTCTGGGACGCCGCCGACGAACTGCGCGCCAACTCGCGCCTCCGTGCGGCCGAGTACTCCGTCCCCGTGCTGGGGCTGATCTTCCTGCGTTATGCCGATCACCGCTTCGCCGCGGCCCACGAGGCGATCCAGGCCGAGCGGGCCGCGGCCGCCGAGACGGGCCGCCGCCAGCGCCCGATCTCCCTCCTGGACTACCAGGCCCGGGGCGTGCTCTACCTGCCCGACGAGGCTCGCTTCTCGCACCTCGTGGCGCTGCCCGAAGGGGCTGACATCGGTCGCGCAATCGGCGACGCGATGAAGGCCGTCGAGGCCCACAACCCCGATCTCAAGGACGTGCTGCCCAAGACCTATAACCGCTTCGAGAACGCCACCCTGCGCGAACTGCTGCGCATCTTCAACGCCATTCCTATGGACATCGAGGGGGACGTCTTCGGCAAGATCTACGAGTACTTCTTGGGCCGTTTCGCCAGGGCCGAGGGCCAGCGCGGGGGCGAGTTCTTCACCCCTACCGCCATCGTGCGCTTGATCGTCGAGATCATCGAGCCCTTCTACGGCTATATCCTCGATCCCGCCTGTGGCTCCGGCGGTATGTTCGTGCAGAGCGCGCGCTTCGTGCAGCGCCACCAGGGCCAGAACACCGACGTGTCCATCTACGGGCAGGAGCGCGTGGCCGGAACCGTGCGCCTGTGCAGGATGAACCTGGCCGTCCACGGCCTGGCCGGCGACATCCGCCAGGGCAACACCTACTACGAGGACATCCACCGCAGCCTGGGCCGCTTCGACTCCGTGATGGCCAATCCACCCTTCAACGTCAACCGGGTGGACAAGGACCGCCTCAAAGATAGCCCCCGCTTCCCCTTCGGCCTGCCCCGGGTCGACAACGCCAACTACCTGTGGATCCAGATCTTCCATGCCGCGCTGAACGAGACGGGCCGGGCGGGCTTCGTGATGGCCAACTCGGCCAGCGATGCCCGTGGCTCGGAGTTGGAGATCCGCAGGCAGTTGATCCAAAGCGGCGCGGTGGACGTGATAGTGGCGGTGGGCTCGAATTTCTTCTACACGGTGACGCTCCCCTGCACGCTGTGGTTCCTCGACCGGGGCAAGCCCGAGGAGCGGCGGGACAGGGTGCTCTTCGTCGACGCGCGCCAGGTCTACACCCAGGTGGATCGCGCCCACCGCGAGTTCACCCCCGCCCAGATCGAGTTCCTGGCCAACGTCGTGCGCCTGTACCGCGGCCGCGAGCCCGAGACCGACCAGGGCAGCGCCGAGATGCTGGCCGGGCACTTCCCCGACGGCGTCTACCGGGACGTGGCTGGGCTGTGCAAGGTGGCGACGCTGGATGAGATCGAGGGCCAGGGCTGGAGCCTCAACCCGGGCCGCTACGTCGGCGTGGCCGAGCGCGAGGAGGACGAGGACTTCGACTTCGCCGCGCGGCTGACTGAGCTACACGAGGAACTCGAGATCCTCAACGCTGAGGCGCGCGAGCTGGAGGAGCGCATCGCAGAGAACGTGATGCAGTTGTTAGAAAGCCTGTAGTCATTGGAGCAAACATGCCTGGCCCGAACCTCAGAGACAGGAGGCAGACGATGGCCAAGAAGAAAGCTTCGAAAGCACCCATCTACCAGATCAAGGTCACGCTGCATCAAAGCAAGCCACCTATCTGGCGGCGCATCCTGGTCCGCAGTGACGTCACCTTGGAGCACTTGCACTACATCATCCAGGTGGCGATGGGCTGGACCAACTCCCATCTGCACCAGTTCATTGTGGGCCGGGACACCTACTACGGTGAGCCGCACCCAGACTACTTCCACGGGATGCTGGACGAGCGTAAGTTCAGGCTCCATCAGATCGCGCCCGGCGAGAAGTCGAAGTTCATCTACGAATACGACTTTGGCGATAGCTGGGAGCACGTAATCCTGGTGGAAAAAGTGCTGCCCCACGATCCAGAACAGGCCTATCCGGTCTGCATCAAGGGCAGGCGCGCCTGCCCGCCGGAGGACGTGGGTGGCGTGTGGGGATACCCGATGTTCCTGGAGGCCATACAGGACCCCGAACACCCGGAGCACGAGATGTATCTGGACTGGATCGGTGGCGAGTTCGACCCGGAGGAGTTCGATCTGGAAGAGACCAACGAGATATTGCGGGGATTGGGATGAGCGTTGGCGGAAAGCCCGATTGATCGGACGTTGCTTTGTAGCACGGGCACTTTATGCCCGTGCGGGCGCACCACACCGGGGCGCGCGTGTTGGAAGGGGCGGATTGTGAGGACGAGGCCGCTGGGGCATGGGGCCGCCAGGGCATGAAGTGCCCCGGCTACGGAACGGCGCCCCGTGACCGGGGCTGTACCGGGCGTCGGCGGAAAGCCCGATTGATCGGGTGCAGCTAGGTAGCACGGGCACTTTATGCCCGTGCGGGCGCACCACACCGGGGCGCGCGTGTTGGAAGGGGCGGATTGTGAGGACGAGGCCGCTGGGGCATGGGGCCGCCAGGGCATGAAGTGCCCCGGCTACGGAGCGGCGCCCCGTGACCGGGGCTGTACCGGGCGTTGGCGGAAAGCCCGATTGATCGGGCGTTGCTTTGTAGCACGGGCACTTTATGCCCGTGCGGGTGCACGACGCCGGGGCGCGCGTGTTGGAGGGGGCGGATTGTGAGGACGAGGCCGCTGGGGCATAAAGTGCCCCGGCTACGGAGCGGCGCCCCGTGAACGGGGCTGGATCGGGCGTTGGTGAAAAGCCCGATTGATCGGGCGCAGCCAGGTAGCCCGCACGGGCACTTTATGCCCGTGCGGGCGCTGGGACGAGGCCGCCGGGGCATGAAGCCCGTGCGGGAGCTTGATACAAGGGGCAAACGATGCCATATTGGCAACTGTTCTATCATCTGATCTGGTCAACCAAGAATCGGCAGCCTTTGCTGACACGCACGATTGAGGACCATGTCCACGGCTATTTGGTCAGCAAGGCTGTCGGCCTACGTGGTGTCGTCTATGCCATCGACGGTATTGAGGATCACGTGCATATGGTTGTATCCGTTCCTCCTGCGATCTCGGTGGCCAAGTTTGTCGGGCAAATCAAGGGCGTTGCCTCGACCAAGATCAACAAGTCAGGCATTAGCAGCGTGAGATTCGAGTGGCAAGATGAGTATGGTGCATTCTCTTTCGATGCCAAGCGTCTGCCCAACTACATAGCCTACGTGGAACACCAGAAGGAGCATCATGCACAACGCACCACCATTCCCATCCTGGAGCGTGCAAGTTCCGAGAACGTCGGGCCGCGATTGGTGAGAGAAAGCACGGCGTCCTATGCACCGGATATGGACGTTTGGCGGGCAGAGTTGATGGCGTTGGTGGATGAAGCCGACCCCGCCGGGGCATGAAGTGCCCCGGCTACGAAACGACGCCCCGTGAACGGGGCTGGACCGGGTGCCGGGGCGGAAGCCCGATTGATCGGGCGTTGCTCCGTAGCCGGGTGAATTCATCACCC
>CAZYSK010000134.1:0-4921 GCA_964649415.1 uncultured Anaerolineales bacterium | reverse complement strand
AAGCCCGATTGATCGGGCGTTGCTCCGTAGCCGGGTGAATTCATCACCCGGCGGCTCCGGCGCGCACGTGCACAACGCCGAGGCGCGCGAACTGGGGAGCGGATCGGGCCGATGTGGCGCGGCAGCAACGTCCGCCGGGGCATAAAGTGCCCCGGCTACGGAGCGACGCCCCGTGAACGGGGCTGGTCCAGGTGCCGGGACGGAAGCCCGATTGATCGGGCGTTGCTCCGTAGCCGGGTGAATTCATCACCCGGCGGCTCCGGCGCGCACGTGCACAACACCGAGGCGCGCGCGTTGGAGGAGCGGATCGCGGAGAATGTGGCAAGGTTATTGGAGCAGGCTTTGTGAGTAGCACAATTGATTGGCCTACATTTCTTCTGAAAGAACTGCAAGCACCAGAGAAGTACGCGCTTAATGGTGGCCCCTTTGGGTCGAAGTTGGTTTGTCGTGATTACACCCCAACGGGGATACCGGTCATTCGAGGTGCAAACCTCAGCGGAGACGCTCGCTTTAGCCTTGAGGGTTTTGTATATGTCTCTGAGGAGAAAGCGGACGAGCTACTTCCAAACAACGCACACCCCGGGGACTTGATCTTCACTCAACGAGGCACTCTGGGACAGGTCGGCATTATTCCGAGGGGCTGCGGGTATGATCGGTTTGTGATCTCTCAGAGCCAAATGAAACTCACAGTTGATGAAGCCAAAGCAGATTCCCAATTCCTATACTACTATTTCCGTGCGCCTGAGACTTTACAGAGTATTGAGAACCTCGCCATCTCATCAGGGGTGCCGCACATTAACCTTGACATCCTAAGGCACTTCTCGGTGCGACTTCCCCCTCTCCCCACCCAACGCAAAATCGCCGCCATCCTCTCCACCTACGACGACCTGATCGAGAACAACACCCGCCGCATCGCCGCGCTGGAGGAGATGACGCGTCTGCTGTACCGCGAATGGTTCGTCCACTTCCGCTTCCCCGGTTACGAGGACGTGGCGATGGTCGATTCGGAGCTGGGGCCGATCCCAGAGGGGTGGGAGGTGGTGAAAGTCACCGATGCCGTTGAGGTGAACCCGCGGATGAAGGTGCCCAAGGAAGGCGAGAAGCCCTATGTGCCGATGAAAAGCCTTTCCAAGACGTCGATGCTAATCCAACGTATCGAAAGCAGAGTAGGAAACAGTGGCTCCAAGTTCAAGAACAATGACACTCTCTTTGCTCGAATAACACCCTGCCTTGAGAATGGCAAAACGGGGTTTGTTCAGTTCCTTGAATCTGACGATGCTGTTGCTTTGGGCTCTACTGAGTTCATTGTCTTGAGATCGAAGACACTCTCGCCAGAACATGTTTGTCTAATGGCGAGGTCTGACGAACTCCGAGACCTAGCTATCAAGAGCATGACTGGTGCAACAGGTAGGCAGCGAGTTCAAGTTGCTTGCTTCGATGAATTCATGATAGCCCATCCCGATCAAGCAACTCTTGAGCATTTTGTCGCCCAAGTGCAGCCTATGTTTCGTAACATCAGTAGTCTTGCAGAGAGAAACGAAGTTCTCCGCCGCACCCGCGACCTCCTCCTACCCCGCCTCATCTCCGGCGAGGTGGACGTGTTGGAGTTGGAGATCAACGTAGGAGGTTTGGACGCGTGACCACCCGCAACCCCGACGCCGAAGCCGCCCTAGAATCCGTCACCCTGGCCCTCTTCGCCGACCTGGGCTGGGAGACCGTCAACGCCTACCACGAGGTCCACGGCACAGGCCCCGAGGCCACCCTGGGTCGCGAGCATCGCGGGCAGGTGGTCCTCGTCCCCCGCCTGCGGGCGGCGCTGGAGCGCCTCAACCCCGATCTGCCCCCCGAGGCGCATGCCCTGGCGGTCGAGGAACTGACCCGCGACCGCTCGGCGATGACGCCCGCCCAGGCCAACCGCGAGATATACCGCATGCTCAAAGATGGGGTCAAGGTCACCACCCGCAGCCTTGAAGGCGAGGAGCGGGTCGAGACTGTCCACGCCATGGATTGGGATACGCCTGAGAACGACGACTTCCTTCTCGTGCAGCAGTTCTGGGTCACCGGCGAGGTCTACACCCGGCGGGCTGACCTCGTGGGCTTCGTCAACGGGTTGCCGCTCCTCTTCGGCGAGCTCAAGGCCCATCACAAGCGCGTCGAGGACGCCTACCGCAAGAACCTGGCCGACTACAAAGACACCATCCCCCACCTCTTCTGGTATAGCGGCTTCCTCGTGCTCTCCAACGGCAGCGACGCCCGCGTGGGCACCCTCACCGCCGGCTGGGCGCACTTCAGCCAGTGGAAGAAGATCAACACCGAGGGCGAGGAGGGGGTCATTTCTCTGGAAACCCTCGTCCGGGGCACCTGCACGCCGGCCCGCTTCCTCGACATCCTGGAGAACTACACCCTGTACCACGAGACACAGGGGGGCCTGGACAAGATCGTGGCCAAGTACCACCAGTACCTGGGCGTCGAGAGCGCCCTCGAGGCCGTGCAGCACGTCCGGGAGAAGCAGGGCCGGCTGGGCGTCTTCTGGCACACGCAAGGGTCGGGCAAGAGCTTCTCGATGATCTTCTTCTCCCGGAAGGTCCTGCGCAAGCTGGGCGGCAACTGGACGTTCGTCATCGTCACCGACCGCATCGACCTGGACGACCAGATCTACAAAAACTTCGCCCGCTGCGGTGTGGTCACGGAGCCGGAGGAGCGCTGCCGTGCCCAGAGCGGCGAGCACCTGCGGGGCATGCTCAACCAGGAGGATCACCGCTACGTCTTCACCTTGATCCAGAAGTTCGGCACCCGCGGGGGCGCTCGCTACCCCGATCTCTCCGAGCGGGACGACGTCATCGTCATGACCGACGAGGCCCACCGCAGCCAGTACGACGTCCTGGCGATGAACATGCGCCACGCCCTGCCCAACGCCGCCTTTCTCGCCTTCACCGGCACGCCGCTGATCGTGGGCGAGGAGAAGACGCGCCGGGTGTTCGGCGACTACGTCAGCGTCTACAACTTCCGCCAGTCGGTGGAGGACCAGGCCACCGTCCCCCTTTACTACGAGAACCGCATCCCCGAGCTGGAGCTGACCAACCAGGACCTCAACGCCGACATGGAGCGGCTGCTGGAGGAGGCCGAGCTGGACGACGGCCAGGAGGAGAAACTCTCGCGCCAGTTCGCCCGCCAGTATCACCTCATCACCCGCGACGGCCGCCTGGAGCGCATCGCCGAGGACGTCGTGGCCCACTTCACAGGACGTGGCTACCCGGGCAAGGCCATGCTCGTCTCCATAGACAAGCTGACCACCGTGCGCATGTACAAGAAGGTGCGTAAGTACTGGCAGCGGGAACTGGAGGCGCTGAAGGCACAACTGGCCGCTGCGGAAGCAGCCCCCAGGGGGGTTCCCGGCGAGGTCGACGAGGAGCGGGAAGCACTGGAGAAGCAGATCGCCTTTATGGAGGGGACCGACATGGCCGTCGTCATCTCCCAGGAGCAGGGGGAGGTGGCCAAGTTCGCCGAGCATGGGTTGGACATCCTGCCCCACCGCAAGCGGCTGGTGACCGAGGACCTGGACGAGAAGTTCAAGGACCCCGAAGATCCCTTCCGGCTGGCCTTCGTCTGCGCCATGTGGCGCACGGGCTTCGACGCGCCAGCCTGCTCCACCATCTACCTCGACCGGCCTATGCGCAACCACACCCTGATGCAGACCATCGCCCGGGCCAACCGCGTCTTTGGGCCCAAGGTCAACGGCCTGATCGTGGACTACGTGGGCATCTTCCGCGAGCTGCAGCGGGCGCTGGCGATCTATGGCACCGGGGCGGGCGGCGGCATCCGGGCGGGCGACCGCCCTGTGGAGGATAAGGACGCGCTGGTCGAACGGCTGCAGGATGCCATCATCGCCGCGCAGGTCTTCTGCACGTACCAGGGTGTGGACGGTGAGTCTATCCTGGGCTGTGGGGTCTACGAGCGCATCGCACGCATGGACGACGCCGTGGAGCACATCGTCGTGGACGATGAGACCAAGACCCGGTACCTGGATCTGGCGGCGGACGTGGACCGGCTGTTCCGCGCCATCCTGCCCGACCCACGCGCCGGCGAGTTCGCCCCCTGGAGGCGGCTGTTCGTGACCCTGGCAGACAAGATCCGCGCGCTCGCGCGCGAGGTTGACATCTCCGGCGTGATGGGTGAGGTCGATGCGGTATTGGACCGGTCGGTCTCCACCCGGGCATTCGCGATCCCCGAGGGGAGTGTGCCCCTTGACCTGAGCCAGATCGACTTCGAGGCCCTCCGAAGGAGATTCGAGCAGGGGCGCAAGCACACCGAGGTGGAGCGCCTCCGAGGCAGGATCAACGCCCGCCTGCGCCGCATAGTGCGCCTGAATCGGAGCCGGATGGACTTCCTGGCCGAGTTCCAGGCGCTGATTGACGAGTACAACGCCGGATCGCGCAACGTCGAGGAGCTGTTCGAGGCGCTAGTTGAGTTCGCCCAGGGGCTGGACGAGGAGGAGCAGCGCCACATCGCCGAGAACCTGAGCGAGGAGGAACTGGCCGTCTTCGACGTCCTCACCCGCCCCGGCCCGGACCTGTCAGCCAAGGAGAAGCGCGAGGTCAAGCGCATCGCCCGCGAGTTGCTGGGCGTGCTCAAGGCGCACAAGCTCGTGCTCGACTGGCGCAAATGGCAGCAGTCGCGCGCGGCAGTGCAGCTTGCCATCCAGGAACTGGTGTGGCAGTTGCCCAAGTGCTACACCGACACGCTGTGCGAGCAGAAGAGCGTTGCCGTCTACCAGCACATCTACGACGGCTACTACGGCGCGGGACGGAGCGTCTACGCGATGGCAGCGTGAGAATAGACACAGTTCGTCCGGCACGATTATGCGGAGCGAAGGGCTTTCGCAGCGAATAGCGCAACCCAGCTAGACCGAAGCCGCAACCCA
>CAZYSK010000133.1:0-12231 GCA_964649415.1 uncultured Anaerolineales bacterium | reverse complement strand
CAAGACCTGCCCCTACGATGGCGGTGGGGGGAGGGCAGGCACGAGACCTGCCCCTGCGATGGCAGTGGGGGGAGGGCAGGCACAAGACCTGCCCCTACGATGGCGGTGGGGGGAGGGCAGGCACGAGACCTGCCCCTACGATGGCGATGGGGGGGAGCGGGCCGTGGGGTGACGCGGTGGCGTGCGATTCCAGAGACACGATCTGGGTTGGCCATTGTAGGGGCGACCCTTGTGGTCGCCCAGGGGAGGGCAGGCACGAGGAGGGCAGGTACAAGACCTGCCCCTACCAGACGGTGGGGGGGCGGGCCATGGGGTGGCGTGGGATTCGAGAAACGCGATCTAGGTTGGGCATTGTAGGGGCGACCCTTGTGGTCGCCCGGCGTGGATGGCGGTGGTGGGCGATGATCATGCTAGGGTGGGAACAGTGTTCAGTTGGGATAGGAGGCTAGCGCTGTGCCATATGATCCCCAGAAACACCATCGGCGTTCTATCCGCCTAAAGGGATACGATTACGCGTCACCAGGGGCGTATTTCGTCACCATCTGTACGCAAGGGCACGTCTGCTTGTTCGGAGACGTAGTGGATGACGGAATGGTGTTGAACGCTGCCGGACGCATGGTGCAGGCTGTGTGGGAATGTATCCCCGAACGGTTTCCCAACGTTCAATCGGATGCGTACGCTATTATGCCCAATCACTTCCACGCGATTATCGTCCTCAACGATATCCCAAGATCGCCTGCCCCGCGGTCACCCTGTGGGGATGACCCTTGTGGCTGCCCGGATGCGGATCTAGCGCCTATCCCAAAGCCGTCTCGTAGGGGCAACCCTTGTGGTTGCCCTGATGCGGGCACAACTCCCAGGGCAGGCACAAGGCCTGCCCCTACGAATCCCGAGGCAGCGCGACGCCCGACGTTGGGGGATGTGGTCGGGGTGTTCAAGTCCATCACGACTCATGAATACATCATGGGTGTCCGAGAAAGGGGATGGTCTCCGTTCGATGGACGCCTCTGGCAGCGCAACTACTGGGAACACATCATCCGCAACGACACCTCGTACCGGCGCATCTACGATTATACGGAACACAACCCGGCGCTTTGGGAGGAAGACCAACTGCATCCCGATGCGCCGCCCAATCCGTTCAATCGAGGGTAGACGATCTATGGTCACCGAACCTGCAACCATCGTCCAATGCCTGTACAACTACTGCAACGTCCTGGGAATGCATCAGTGGGAATGAATAGGGGATGCTATGGCGCACGAAGTGGAACAGGAGACCGCGCAAATGCGCCTGCCGGACGCGTTAGCACAACCCCAAAGGAAGACGGGAGTCCGATGACATACGGACGATCGTTCGAAGGGATCAGTTTCTTGCCGAGACATGAACGAGTGCTGCGGAGTGTGACCATTGGCAACGGCAGCCCGGGCACCATTCTTGGATATTCGACGTCACCCTGGAACGCGTGGATCCAGACATGGATATCGAGGTCCCCATCATCCTGGAGCAGCACGGTGAGTCGCCATCCCAGTACGGTTGGTGATGAATGCAGTGGGAGCAAGACACGATGTGGATTTCAAGGATGCGCTGCGCGCAGGGTTGGGGGCGTATCCCATCTGATTAAGCGAGGTGTGTATTCTTATGAGCAAACGCAAGAAGAGAAGAACGCGCAGGTTCTCCCCGGCGACCGCCTTGAGGCCCCGCCTGGACAACCTGTGGGCCGACGAGTCGCTGCTTCGCAAGGACGATGCGGCTCTCGAAGATGACCTGGACGTGCTGGCGCGCGACGTCGAATCGGAGCTCATGGTGATGACGATGCTGCGGGCCTACCAGGCCGCGCCGGAGCCGGCGCGCGCCCGGCTGGAGGGCGTCCTGCCCTGCTGGTTGGGCCGGCGCGGCCACGCAGGCACGTTGGAGGAGATGGTTCTCGTTCGATCGTTGGGTCCGGACTTGCGGCCCCTGGCACTGGCCTGGCTGGAGGCGGCGGGCGTGGACATCAAACCCCTTCAAACCCCACCGGGCCTGTTCCTCGAGGCCTATTACTACGACGACGAAGCGCTGCTGGGCGAGAAGTCGCAGGCCTACGCGGTGGTGTTTTGGTACACGAATCCCAAGAAGAGACGCGCCCAGGGCATGGGCTTTCTGCTCGACTATAACCCGCCGTGGAACGGCTCCGTCAAAGACATCCTCTTGACTCCCCGGCGTTTCCCCACAACGTTGCGTAGGGAGGTCCTGGGAGTGTGGAAGGGTGGGGGAATGGAGCCGGAGTCCGTTGACGCCGAACGGGCCAAGACCGTGATCCTGACCGCTCTCAACTGCAACCGGGCGGCCAAGATTCGTTTGCCGGCCGACCTGATTGACGCCCGGGAGGTTTTCGAGCGCCGCGTGCTATCCTTGCCTGACGGTCCAGACACTCCTTCCTTCACGATGGACGATTTCGACGACCTGACTCGCCACGGCAAGCCCCCGGAAGAGGTCGTTCACTTCGAGCGGACCGTGGGACGGCGCGTGCGCACGGAGGACGGTTCGGAGATTCTAGTGATGGGCGACCCCGATTGGTAGGGTGGGGAGTGGTAAGCTGGTAGTGATAGAACGGGTGAAGGAGGGTACTGTCTTGGCCACCGAACCCGCAACCATCGTCCAACGCCTGTGGAACTACTGCAACGTCCTCCGCGACGACGGCGTGTCCTACGGCGACTACGTCGAGCAGCTCACCTACCTGCTCTTCCTCAAGATGGCCGACGAGCAGGAGCGCGAGTTCGGCAAGACCAGCGCCATCCCGCCGGAGTACGGCTGGGCCAGCCTGCGCGACCTGGAGGGGGCGGCGCTGGAGCAGCACTACCGCCAGATCCTCAGCGAGCTGGGACAGGGCGCTGGGCTGATCCCCGTCATCTTCCGCAAGGCCCAGAACCGCATCCAGGACCCGGCCAAGCTGCGCCGCCTGATCACGCTCATCGACGGCGAGACCTGGACCGGGCTCGACATGGACGTCAAGGCCGAGATCTACGAGGGGCTGTTGGAGAAGAACGCCCAGGACGTCAAGTCCGGCGCGGGCCAGTACTTCACCCCCCGCCCGTTGATCCAGGCCATCGTGGACGTCATGCGCCCCGCGCCGGGCCAGACGGTCTGTGACCCGGCGGCGGGCACCGGCGGTTTCCTCATCGCCGCCCACACCTACGTCGCCCGGCACCACGACCTGAACCGCAGCCAGTACGAGCACCTGAACCACCAGGCGCTCCACGGCTGGGAGATCGTGGACAACACCGCCCGCCTGTGTGTGATGAACCTGTACCTGCACGGTATCGGGGCCAACGGGGGCAAGAGCCCCATCCGCGTGGACGACTCGCTGGTCAGCCATCCAGGCCAGTACTTCGACGTGGTGCTCACTAATCCACCCTTCGGGAAGAAGAGCAGCGTCACCTACATCACCGACGAGGGCGAGCTGCGCCGCGAGGCCCAGGCTATCGTGCGCCAGGATTTCTGGACCTCGACCAGCAACAAGCAGCTCAACTTCGTACAGCACGTGCGCTCCATTCTGGAGATCCACGGGCGGGCCGCCGTCGTCGTGCCGGACAACGTCCTGTTCGAGGGCGGCGCCGGCGAGACGGTGCGGCGCAAGCTGCTGCACGAGTGCGACGTGCACACGCTGCTGCGGCTGCCCACGGGCGTCTTCTACGCCCAGGGCGTCAAGGCCAACGTGCTGTTCTTCGACCGCCGCCCCGGCAGCGCCACCGCCGCCACGCGGGAGCTGTGGATCTACGACCTGCGCACCAACAAGCACTTCACGCTGGTGCGCGATCCCCTCACCCGCGAGGACCTGGAGGACTTCGTGCGCTGCTACAACCCCGAGAACCGCCACGAGCGGACGCCGACCTGGTCGGAGACGGAGCCCGACGGTCGCTGGCGGGCCTTCACCTACGACGAGTTGATGGCGCGCGACAAGGTCAACCTCGACGTCTTCTGGATCCGGGACGAATCGCTGGAGGAGACGGCCCACCTGCCCGAGCCCGACCTCCTGGCCGCCGACATCGTCGAGGACCTGGAATCGGCCCTGGAGCAGTTTCGCCTCATCGCAGGCGACCTGGGAGGCGAGTAGTGGGCGCTTCAGCGCCTCTTTGAGGCGATGAAGCGCCCACTACGAACCTCTCCC
The DNA here is from genome assembly GCA_964649415.1 of uncultured Anaerolineales bacterium. GTDB lineage: Bacteria > Chloroflexota > Anaerolineae > B4-G1 > B4-G1 > CAZYSK01. The sequence goes on along the minus strand of CAZYSK010000133.1, from coordinate 8,086 downwards.
CCTCTCCTTGTCCCCTTGTCTCCCCGCCTCCTTGTCCCCCTGTCCCCCCGTCCCCTTGTCTCTCTCCCCGGCTGATACGCCTTCGATAGCCACCGGTTAGCCCACCGATAGGCGCGCGGCCCAGGATGTGGTATGCTACTCACGCGTGGTTGCATTCGAGGAGGTGGGCGTGTATCACGCACGCCTCAAGCCCCGTTCACGGGGCGCTCCTGTATAGGCCGGACACTTTATGTCCGGCTGAGTGGCGGCGTACGAAGCGCTACCCTTTGCATTTGGGAGCCGCTGCACTAATTCTCACACAAGGAGAGACACATGAACAAGCGATTATCAATTCTGATGGGCGTCTTGCTGATCCTGATCGGCGGGCTGGCGCTGGCCGCTAATATCGTCCTGCCCTGGTGGGCACCGGAGTTCTGGCGCTGGGGCTCGTGGCAGCTGTGGCCGCTGCTCGTCGTGGGCGTGGGGTTGCTCTTCACCGTATCGCCCCTGCTGGTGCGCGGCAAGCGGGGCCTGGGCGGTCTGTACATCCCCGGCGTGCCGATCCTGGTCACGGGCGGCATACTGCTGTTCACCAGCATGTTCGATGCCTGGGACGCGTGGACCTGGCTCTGGCCGCTGGAGGTGCTGGGTGTGGCGCTGGGGTTCCTGGCGGCCGCGATCTACATCCGGGCGATCTGGCTGCTCCTGCCAGCCTTCCTCATCGGCGCGAACGGGCTGATCTTCCTGTTCTGCGCGCTCACCGGGCGCTGGGATACGTGGGCGGTCCTGTGGGCGTTTGAGCCCCTCGCGCTCGGGTTGGCGTTCTTGATCATCAACGTCAAGCAGCGCTCGAAGGGGCTGTTCATCGCCGGCGTGATTATGTGCGTGCTAGCCGCCCTGAGCTTGATGGGGATGTCGGCTCTTTTCCCGGGTTGGCTGCTGATCAACATGGTGGGTGCCGCTACCCTCGTCTTAGCCGGGCTGCTGATCATCGTCTTCAACGTGGTGCGCCGCTCGCCCCAACCTGAGCAGGTGGAGGCGGAGGCCCCGGCAGAACCGATACACGTGGTAGCCGAGGCGGAACCCGTCAGCGCCGAGGACGAAGCAGAACAGGTCGACGTGGCAGTCGAGGCCGAACAGATAGACGTGGAAACCGAGGCAGAACAGATCGATGTGGTAGCCGAAGCAGAATAAGGCCGGTCGCCGAATCGAACGCGCCCCGAGCGTCCCCCGGGGCGCGTTCACGCGCCACGGCCCCGCCCACCACTGCCGCTCCGCCGGCCGCCGCCACCGCAATCCTCGTCGCCACACGATGCCCGCCGAGTTGCTTGAACGCGAAGTCCCTCGCTCCCTTTCTCCTTGTCTCCGTGTCCCCCTGTCCCCCTGTCCCTCTTCCTCCCCTCGCCGCACTCATCCCCGCCGACTCGCTTGAACGCGAATTCCCTCCGCTCCTTGTCCCCCCATCCCCTGGCCTTGGGGTTTGGATTTTGGGATTTGGGGCTTGCGTACCGTCCCCTATTATGCATTCGATAGCTACCCGTTAGCTGCCCAATAGGCAACGCCGGGCAGGGTGTGGTATCGTACGTCCAGTGTAGCAAGTCTCAGCTTGGAGGTAAAGATGAACAAGCCACTTTCAATCTTGGCAAGCATGGTGCTTATCTTCGTCGGGATGGCGGTGTTGGTGTCCAGCCTGGTCGCGCCCGCGTTCGGGTTCCGGGTATGGCGGCTCTGGCCCTTGGCCGTGATCGTCGCCGGGTTCCTCTTCGTGGTGCCGCCACTGCTCGTGCGCGGCAAGCCCGGTCTGGGCGCGCTCTTCATCCCTGGGGTGCCTGTCTTGAACACCGGCGCGATCTTGCTCTTTGCCAGCGTCTTCCGCATGTGGAGCGCGTGGGCGTGGCTGTGGCCGCTGGAGATACTCTCGCTGGCGCTGGGCTTCCTGTTTGCTGCGGTCTACATGCGGGTTGTCTGGTTGCTCATTCCGGCCATCGTCATCGGGGCCAACGGCGTGCTGATGCAGTTCTGCGCGTTTACGGGGCTGTGGCAGGTGTGGGCGGTGCTGTGGACGATTGAGCCCCTGTCAGTGGGCTTGGCGCTTCTGGCGGTCAATCTTGTAGGGGCGGGGTCTTCCCGCCCTGGGCGGCGCTCGCCCGGGCTGTCGACAGCTGGCGTCGTCCTGTGCGCGTTGGCCGGGATCGGGGCGATCGAGTCGCTCGCCCTGGTCGCGCTCTCGACGCTCTTCCGCGTGGGATGGCTGTGGCGGTGGACGGCCCCCGTCACGCTGATCGTGCTTGGATTTGCCGTCCTGGTCTGGGGGCTGACCCGCCGTCCGGCGGTGCCCAATCTGGCCACGGAGTGAGGCGCGCTAAAGCGTATCGGATGGACATGGTGAGGAGGATCGACATGACAAGGCGAGGATTCATTATCGTTCCTGTATTGGTTATCATGGGACTCAGCAGTATGGCCTGCACGTTGTCCAGTTGGCCGGTGGTTCACGGTTCCGGGCGCGTGGCTGAGAAGGCGTTCGACGTCGAGGGCTTCAGCGGCGTTGCACTGGGCAACCAGGGCGACCTGAGCATCGAACTGGGCGAAGCGGAGAGCCTGGTCGTCGAGGCCGAGGACAACGTGATCCCGCAGCTTGAGGTCTACGTGAGCGACGGCGTGCTGCACCTCGGCACCCGGCCCGGCGTGAGCCTGTATCCCACGAGGCCGATCAGGTTCTATCTGACGGTGACGGAGTTGGACACGCTGCGGGTGTCGGGCAGCGGCAACGTGGAGGGGCCGGTCATGGAGGGCGAGCACGTGTCCGTGACGGTCAGCGGTTCCGGCGACGTGAGACTGGATGGTCTGCTCGCCGAGGACGACGTCGAAGTCAGGGTGTCCGGATCGGGTGGCGTGGACGTGACGGGAGGGGGAACGGACTGGCTGAACCTGGCGGCCGAGCAGGCCTCGGTGAGGATCAGCGGTTCCGGTGGTGTGGACCTGGGGGACGTGCAGGCCGAGCGGATCGAGGTGCAGTTGAGTGGCTCCGGTGATCTGGACGTCGATGGTGGCGAGGTCGCGGAGCAGGACGTCCGGATCAGCGGCTCTGGTGTGTACAGTGCTCGCGATCTGGCGACCGCGATGACGGACGTCCACGTCACGGGCACCGGTTCGGCGACCGTGCGTGTGAGCGATCGTCTGAAGGCCCGCGTCAGCGGGAGCGGGGACGTCCGCTACATCGGTGCGCCGAGGATAGAGCAGACGGTGACCGGTTCAGGCGACGTCAGGCAGATCGAGGGATAGGGCGGATGCTGCGCCATCGGAATGGTGCCTTTGTAGGGATAGGTGCGCCATCGGAATGGCGCCTTCGCAGGCATGATGGTGCGCCATGGGAATGGCGCCACCCGTTTGAGCGATCTGGCAGGCCAGGTGGACGTGGTGGATGCGAGCCTACTGGCCTGCCGGGTCTGTCGGGAGGTATGATGGAGAGCGTACAGGCACGAGGTTCCAACGGTCACGCGCTGATCCAGTTGCGTGACGTGGTCAAGACCTACGAGACGGGTGCGGGCGACATGAGCGTGCTCAAGCGCATCTCGCTCCAGGTACGACCCGGCGAGTTCGTGAGCGTGGTGGGGCCGTCGGGCTCCGGCAAGTCCACGATGCTGAACATGATCACCGGCATCGACCGGCCCACCAGCGGCGAGGTGCACGTGAGCGGTGAGTCCGTCCACGAGCTGAGCGAGAACGAATTGGCGCGCTGGCGGGGGCGGAACATCGGCGTCATCTTCCAGTTCTTCCAACTGCTGCCCACGCTGAGCATCGTGGAGAACGTGATGCTGCCGATGGACTTCTGCAAAGCGTACAAACGGCGCGAGCGCAAGCAGCGGGCGATGGCGCTGCTGGAGCGGGTGGGCATCAGCGACCAGGCGTACAAGCTGCCCAGCGAGCTGAGCGGCGGGCAACAGCAGCGCGCGGCCATCGCGCGGGCGCTGGCCAACGACCCGCCACTGCTCGTGGGCGACGAGCCGACGGGCAACCTGGACATGAAGACGGCCAACGACGTCTTCGAGATGTTCGAGGGTCTGGTGGACCAGGACAAGACGGTGATGATCGTCACCCACGATCAGGACCTCAGCAAGCGGACGCAGCGGGTGCTCCATCTGCTCGATGGGACGCTCCACCGCGACGAGAGCAATGGGTGGCACTAGATGAGCGTCGTCTGGCGCAAGGTGTGGCGCGACCTGGCGCGCAACAGGGCGCGCACGTTTCTCGTGGTCATCTCCACGGCCGTGGGCGTCTTCGCGCTGGGGCTCGTCTTCGGGCTCTCCGGCGTGATGCGTGCCCGGCTGACGGAGGCGCACCGGGAGTCGAAACCGGCGCACATCACCTTCTGGGGTGGGCCGTTCAGCCCGGCGATCGTTGACGCGCTGCGGCGCGAGCGCGGCGTCGCAGCGGTCGAGGGCGTGACCGTCGCCGGGTTCCGGTGGAAGCGCGACGGCGATAGGAACTGGCGCCAGGCGCGCGTCATCGCCCGCGACGACTACGACGCGCAGCGGATGAACCTGCTGCGCCTGCAGGACGGCCACTGGCCCACCAAGCGCGTCCTGGGTGTGGATCGGCTGTCGTCCCGGCACTTCGACGTGCGGCCCGGCACGAGCATCCTCGTCGAGGTCGGGCAGCGCGGGCGCCGGGTGCCGGTGGTGGGCGTCGTGCACGCGCACGACATCCTGTCCCCCGAGTGGGGGGGCGAGGTGACGTTCTTCGCCACGCCGGAGACCGCGGCCTGGCTGACGGGCTACGAGCAGGGAGAGGACTTCAACCAACTGCGCGTGGTGCTGGACGCGTTCAGCCAGGAGGTTGCCGGGGCGACAGCCGAGCGGATCGAGGAGCGGCTGGAGCGCATCGGCCTCGTCGTCGCCGGATACGAGGTGACCGATCCCAACGTGCACTGGATGCAGGACATGGTGGACACGGTGATGATCGTCCTGGCGGTGATGGGTGCCCTGTCGCTGGGTCTGAGCGCGTTCTTGATCATCAACACGATGAACGCCATCATCGCGCGGCAGGTGTGGCAGATCGGCGTGATGAAGGCCTTCGGCGCGACTATCGTGCGGGTGGTGGACGTGTACCTGGCGACGGCGCTGATCTACGGCGGCCTGGCCCTGATGCTGGCCGTGCCGCTGGGCGTGATCGGCGCCCACCTGGCGAGCGTGTGGCTGCTGGACATGTTCAACGTTGAGGTCGCCACCTTCCAGTTCGAGCCGGCGGCGGTGGCGCTCCAGGTCGCGATCGGCGTGGCCGTGCCGCTGCTGGCGGCGCTGGTGCCGGTGCTCGGCGGCGCGCGCACGACGGTGCGCCAGGCCATCAGCACCCACGGCATCGGGACCGGGTTCGGGCGCGGCTGGCTCGATCGCCTGATCGGGCACGTCCGCCGCCTCCCCCGGATGCTGGCGCTCAGCCTGCGCAACGCGTTCCGGCGCAAGACGCGCGTCGTGTTGACGCTGGCGACGCTCACCTTGAGCGGCGCGGTGTTCACGGTGGTCATGAGCACCGGGGACTCCCTCGACAACACCTTCAAGATCATATTCGAGCTCGAAGGAGACGTGTCGGTGGCGCTCGACCGCCCGCATCGCATATCGCGCCTGATCGAGATCGCCGAGGGCGTGCCGGGCGTCACCCGGGCGGAGGTGTGGGACGGGCAGCAGGCGACGCTGGCGCTGCGAAGCGGCGAGGAGCATCCGGTCAGCCTGGTCGGCGTGCCGGGCGACTCGGCCATGTTCGCGCCGCGCATCGTCACCGGCCGCGGTCTGGCGGCGGCTGATGCCAACGCCGTGCTGTTGGACAACGCGTTCGCCGAGGAGGAGGCGCTTCAGCCGGGCGACGAGATCACGCTGAACATCGGCGGAGCGAAATCCGAGTGGACCGTGGCGGGCTCCTACATGAGCCTCAACACGCTGTCCACCGTCCTCTACGTGCCGCGTGACGCCCTGGGGCGGGAGACGGCCACCTTTGGCCGGGGGACGGCGGTCAAGGTGCGCTCCGAGGCGCACGACGTCGCGTCCCAGGAGCGCCTGATCGCGGCGCTGACGGAGGCGCTCGCTGCCGAGCACATCGAGATGACGGACACCTGGAGCGCCGGCAAGCAGTGGGAGGAGAGCCACTCCGCGTTCAGCGTGCTGATCTACCTCCTGCTGGCGATGGCCATCCTGACGGCGGTGGTGGGCAGCATTGGGCTGATGAGCACGATGTCCATCAACGTGGTCGAGCGGGCGCGGGAGATCGGCGTGATGCGCGCCATCGGTGCCACGTCGCGGGCCGTCGCCGCCGTGTTCGTCGTGGAGGGCGTGTTCGTCGGCGTGTTGTCCTGGCTGCTGGCGCTGCCGCTCAGCCTGCCGGGCGCGCGGCTGTTCAGCGACGTGATCGGCGAGGCGGTGTTGCGCGTGCCCCTCGACTTCGAGTACTCGGCCGGCGGGGTGATCCTGTGGCTGTTGATCGTGGCCGTGTTGTCGGCGCTGGCCAGCCTGTGGCCCGCGCTGCAGGCGACACGCGTCAGCGTACGGGAGGCGCTGGCGTACGAGTGAGGGATCTGGAAACCGTGCGCCAGAAACCAGGTTTTGAGGAAGAAACCTGGTTTCGAGGATTGACCGGAGGAGGACATGGGCAAATCGATAAGACGTCACGACCTGGACTGGCTGCGGGTGCTGGCGGTGCTGCTTCTGGTGCCCTTTCACTCGGCTCTGATCTTCAGCCTCAGGCCGGGCGACATCGTATACGTCAAGGACCAGGTGGAGAGCGAGATCCTGATCCAGCTTGCGTACTTCGTGCATCAGTGGCACATGCCCCTGCTGTTCATGATCGCCGGGGCGAGCACGTGGTTCGCGTTGGAGAAGCGCACGGGCGGGCAGTACCTGGCGGAGCGCGTCAAGCGCCTCCTCGTCCCGACCTTGTTTGGCATCACGGTGCTGGTCCCGCCCATGGTCTACATGCAGTTCCTGGACGAACCGCGCTTCGGCTCGTTCTGGCAGTTCTACCCCCGCTTCTTCCAGATCGATTTCGAGGACCTGTCGGGCAACGCGGGCACGTTCACGCCCGCGCACTTCTGGTTCGTCATCTTCCTGTTCGTCTTCTCCGCGGCCGCGCTGCCGCTCTTCCTGGCGCTGAAGCGGGCGCCGGGCAGGCGCCTGGTGGCCAGGCTGGCGACCTTCTTGCAGAAGCCCGGGATGATCTTCCTGCCGGCGCTGCCGCTCGCGCTTGCGGTTGTGTTGCTGGACATCGGTGGGAAGGCGCCGCTCTTGCACCTCACCCTGTTTGTGTACGGCTTCGTTCTCGCGGCAGACGAGCGGTTTCAGGATGCCATGGACAGGCACGTGGTGAGCGCCCTGGTCGTCGGCGTGATCGCCACGGCGTGCCTGTACATACTGGCCAACAGGGTCCTGCTTCACCTGGTGTACTACCTGAGCCGCTGGTGCTGGCTGGTCGTGATCTTCGGACTGGGTCGCCGCTACTTGAACGCCAGTGGTAGGCTGCTGCGCTACGCCAGCGAGGCGGCCTACCCGTTCTACATGCTGCACTTCCTGATCAACACGGCCGTGGGCTACGTGGTCACGCGCTGGGACACGGGCGTAGCGCTGAAGTACCTGGCCATCAATGCCCTGACCATCCCCATGGTGGTGCTGGTGTATGAGCTGGTCGTGAAGCGGACCGGCATCACGCGCTTCCTGTTCGGGATGAAGACCTGCTCACGGGGCGAGCCTCGACCTAGGGCAGTCGCCCGCACGTAGGGGCGCAGGTTCGTAGTGGGCGCTTCAGCGCCTCTTGTGGCGATAAATCACCCACCACGAACCTGTCGCCCCATCTCCTTATTCCCTCCTGACGGCACTCCGGCGGACCGGCGGACGGATGTCTGCATCCGCCCTTACTACGAGCGGGGAGCGATCAGCGTTCGTAGTGAGCTACGGAGTCCGCGGAGTAACGTCCGACGGCCCTCCGGCGGACCTGGCGGATGCAGACATCCGGGCCTCACTACGAACCGGTCTCGGACCGCGAGCATCCCTGCTCGCTCTGACGCGCGCGGGACGGCACTCCGGCGGACCTGCGGACGGATGTCTGCATCCGCCCTCACTACGAA
>CAZYSK010000132.1:11987-12245 GCA_964649415.1 uncultured Anaerolineales bacterium | reverse complement strand
ATGCGTCGCGCGCGCTACTTGTCGGTTTGAGGCGTAGCTTCGCTAGACGGTTACAAACCCTTTAGCAGCGCTTCAAGATGTGCTAGAATCAACGATCTGATAGCGAAAAACCTGGTTTCTCAGCTTGCGACCTCTGGCGCGGAAGTATAGCATATTTCAGCTTCATTGCCAACGATAGAGCCCATTTCGCCACTTCGTAGCGCCGTCCCGTCCCCGGACGCAGCCAACGTCGACCGCGGACCATCGTCCCTTCAAAGG
>CAZYSK010000132.1:0-11887 GCA_964649415.1 uncultured Anaerolineales bacterium | reverse complement strand
CGCCATTCCGATGGCGCACCATCGTCCCTTCAAAGGCGCCATTCCGATGGCGCACCATCGTCCCTTCAAAGGCGCCATTCCGATGGCGCACGGTCGGGCAGACGGCCGGAGTCAATGCCGCGATGCCCCTCAGCAGATACGCGGCAGTTGCTCCCCCACCAGCATATCCAGGATACGGCGAGCGCCCAGCGCGGTGCGCAGCACAACCCTGCCCGCGTGCTCAACCCCAACCTCTCCGATAATCGCTGCCTCTCGCCCGAACTCGTGAGCACGCATAGCATCCAGAACTGCATCGGCGGCCTCAGGGGCTACAAACGCCACCAACTTCCCCTCGTTAGCTACATACAGCGGATCAAGGCCCAGTAGCTCACAGGCAGCGCGCACTTCATCTCGCACGGGCACAGCTTGCTCGGCGATCTCAATGCCCACGCCCGACCTGTCCGCCACTTCGTTCAGCACCGTCGCCAGGCCACCTCGCGTAGGATCTCGCAAGCAATGAAGAGGTCGCCTCGCCTCTCTCAACAGCGGAAGGCTACTCGCGTCTGCCTCCCTGCCTGCAGGACGGCCCCCCGGCAGACCTTCGGGCAGGTGTCCGGCATCCACCTTTGCTACGGACGGCGGTCGTGCTCCCGCGGACACTGCCGGCTCTGGACCGCCGGACGCACGGACGGACGCACTATCAATGTCCGCAAGGTCCGCCCCATCCTGGCGGCAAGATCGTGCATCCAAGGCATCCAACATAGCCGCGACCAGCCCATGCAACGGCGCGCAGTCGCTCACCAGCGGCGAATCAAAGCGCAGCCCCTCCCGCTGGCTCATGACCGTGATCCCATGGTCGCCAACAGAGCCGCTGAGGATCACGACATCTCCCGGCCGGACCAGATCCCCACTCACTTCCACACCGGCAGGCACCACACCGACACCAGCAGTGTTGATGAACAGCCCATCGGCTTTGCCATGATCCACCACCTTCGTATCCCCGGTCACAATCTGCACACCCGCACGACGGGCAGTGGTCGCCATAGAATCAACCACGCGCTCCAGGTCGGCCATGGGCAATCCTTCCTCAAGGATGAAGCCGGCGCTGAGGCATAATGGGGTAGCCCCGCCCATCGCCAGATCGTTGACCGTACCACACACGGCCAGCTTGCCGATATCGCCGCCGGGGAAGAAGATCGGATTGACCACATAGGAGTCAGTGGTAAAGGCAAGTCTCACGTTGGATGAATCTGAGACCGGAAACGCGAAACGTGAAACATCCAGCACCGCCGCATCGTCCATTCGCGCCAGGGTCGGGTTGTTGAAGTGCTCCAAGAACAGATGCTCCACCAGCTCGTGACCTAGCCGACCGCCTGAGCCATGGGCGAGCAGAATCTTGTCGGGCCGGCGATCAGACATCAGCCCCTCCATAACCCCTACAAAGGCGCCATTCCGATGGCGCACCATACCGATACCAGGCCGCGCAGGCCCCCTCGGCGGAGACCATGCAGGGTCCAACCGGGTGGGTCGGGTTACAGACACGGGCAAACAGCGGGCATTCGGGTGGCTCCAATGTGCCTCGCAGCACGTCACCACAGCGACAGCCGGCATGCTGGCGGGTCGGGCCAGGATCAACGGGGAAGGCAAGCGCAGCATCAAAACGAGCGTACTTGGGGCGCAGCGTCAAGCCGCTGTCCGGCACGCGCCCCAACCCTCGCCACGTGGCCTCGCCCAACTCAAACACGCGACGCATCACACCCAGGGCCGTCTGATTTCCCTCGGGGTGAACGCCACGGGCGTATGAATTGACGACAGCAGGCTCATCACTCTCAGCCATCTCAACCAGCGCAGCCACAGCCTGCAGGATATCCAACGGCTCAAAACCGGCCACGGCGCAGGGAACGGAGTACTCGCGGGGGAGGAATTCCCAGGCATCGCTACCGACAATGGTCGTCACGTGGCCTGGGCCGATGACGCCGGCAAGCCGCACCTCTCTTGCGTCGAGGATAGCACGGGTGGCCGGCGGCGTCAGTTTGTGCAACGATAGCACATAGAAGTTCTCCACACCATCCGACTGCGCCTCCAGAATCGAGACCGCCACGCCGGGCGCGGTGGTCTCGAAACCGACACCGAGGAAGATGACCTTCCTGTCCGTGTAATCGCGGGCGATCTGCAACGCGTCCAACGGCGAATAGACCATCCGTACGTCGGCCCCCTCGGCCTTGGCCGTCTGCAGAGAACCGTAACTACCGGGCACGTTGAGCATATCGCCGAATGTGGTCAAGATCACGTCGGGCAGCCGCGCCATAGCAATCGCGCGGTCTATGTCGACGTTCGCGGTGACGCAGACCGGGCACCCAGGGCCAGAACGCAGATCCACCGTGGGAGGGAGCATCTGCCGCAGCCCGTGGCGGAAGATCGCGTGGGTGTGACCCCCACAGAACTCCATGAAGCGCACCGGGCGCTGCGAACGCGAGCGAATCCTCGCCAGCAACGTACGTGCCAGTTGTGGATCACGGAACTCGTCGATGTATTTCATACGTCGCGCTTCACGTGTCCGTGCGGTCTCAGAGACACTGAAGGTTTTCCGAGACCTTTGGGGTCTCTGCGGTCCGCAATGTCCGCGGACGCTCGATCAATGTCCGCGGACGCTTGATCAATGTCCGCCTCGTCCGCGCAAAACTCCGCCAGTTCCTCAATCAACCGCAGCGTCTCGTGAGCCTCTTCCTCATCCACCACGCCGATGGCAAAGCCGGTGTGCAGCAACACGTAATCGCCCACCCGCGCCTCAGGCGTGAGCGCCAGACTGACAGTGCGCTCCACTCCGCCAATCTCGGCTCGCCCTGTACTTCCCTCAATCGATTTGATCAACGCCGGTATGGCTAGACACATAAGATACTCATTCCTTGCCTCGTGCGCATTTGGGCCAAACGTCAAACGCCATCCACACTCAAGACGTCAAACGTCACCTGCGCTCGACCCGGTCTCCGCTGCAAAATGCGCGATCACCGCCTGCCCCAGCGAGATGCCCCCATCGTTGCACGGGACCTGCCGGTGCGTCAAGACACGCAGGCCAGCATCCCGCAATCTTGGCACCACCAGCGCCAGCAACAGCCGGTTCTGAAAACAGCCTCCACTCAAGGCTACCGTCTGTAGCCCTGTCTCCTGGGCGATTCGCTCGCACGTCGCTCCGATCATCTCTGCCACAGTCACGTGAAAACGGCAGGCCATCTCCTCGACAGGCACGCCACTCTGCAGATCGGCGAGCAATGCCTCGAAGAGCGGTCTCAGACGGATCACGAGCCCGCGCCCATCATCCCTACAAAGGCGCCATTCTGATGGCGCACCATCACCCCTACAAAGGCGCCATTCCGATGGCGCACCATCACCCCTACAAAGGCGCCATTCCGATGGCGCACCATCTTGCCCCCCATCCAAGTCAAATGGATAGCTCAATGCGGACGTTGGGCTCTGGGCTTCAGGATTTAAGATATGCGCCGCCATCTCCAGCTCTACGGCCGCCTGCGCCTCGTACGTGACCCGACCCCGTACCCCCAGCAGCGCCGAGACAGCGTCAAACAGTCGCCCACCGGCGGAGGTTTCCGGGCAGTTGATCCCTCCATCTATCTGCCGGCGGATGATCCGCAACTCCTCTTCTCCAGACACGGCGGACGTTGGATCGCGGCCATCCTGGCCGCATTTGTCCGGTCGTGCGTCCGAGAATAGGGAGAACTGGAGATCCGAAGGCACCTGCCCGGCGAGCGCATACAGATAGCCGATGGCCAGGCGATAGGGATTGCGAATCGCCGCTTCCCCGCCGGGGATTGGCATGTATTCCAGATGCGCCATGCGTTGGAAGCCTCTGTAGTCGGCCACCAAGAACTCACCGCCCCAGATGCGCCCATCGACGCCATAGCCGGTGCCGTCCCAGGCTACGCCAATGACCGGGCCGGCGTCGGGCGACCAGCCATTGTCGGCCAGGCAACTGGCGACGTGGGCAAAATGATGCTGGACGGCGATACGCCGTACGTGATCTGCGGTCTGCGACTTCGCGTACTTCGTCGCCAGGTACTCCGGGTGCATGTCGTAGGCAACGATCTCAGGCTCGATGCGGAACAGCCGCTTATAGAGCTCAATGGTGGTCTCGAAGTGCTCCAGCGTCTCCAGATTCTCCATGTCACCAATGTGCTGGCTAAGGAATGCGTACGCATCCTTGGTGACACAAAAGGCATTCTTGAGCTCCGCTCCACAGGCCAGGATCTGCCCAGCCTCAAACGGGAGTTTCACTGGAAAAGGTGCATAGCCCCGCGAGCGCCGGATCGGCTGCGGGAGAGAGACCGAGTCTTTCCCCACAAGACCGGGGTCTGCTTTCGAGCGCGGGGCACGCGGCACAAACCAGACAGAGTCGTCATAGCGGGCGTAGATGTCGCGATTGTGCAACAGGAAGTAATCGGCCAGGTGTGCCAGACGCCGCAAGGCATCCTCGTTGTCCCGGGCGATGGGCTCCTCGGACAGGTTGCCGCTGGTCATCACCAGCGGGCGGTCCACGTCTCGCAATAGCACGTGGTGCAGCGGCGTGTAGGGCAGCATGACGCCCAAGAAGCGATTACGCGGCGCTACAAGCCCAGAGATACTCGACTGCGACTTCCACCGCATCAGCACGATGGGGCATTGAGACGAGGTTAACAGCCGCTCCTCCTCCTCCGACACCCAGCAATGCTCCCTGACCGCCTCCAAGGTAGGCACCATCACGGCCAGAGGCTTGGCTGGACGCCTCTTGCGCTCTCGCAAGAGGTGCACAGCCTCCGCGTTGGTCGCATCACAGGCCAGATGGAATCCGCCGAGTCCCTTGATCGCGAGGACGTTGCCTGCTAGTAGCAGGTCGCGCGCTGTGGCCAGCGCGTCCGCTGTGGCCAGCGCGTCCGCTGTGGCCAGCGCGTCCGCTGCAGCCAGCACATCCTCGGACGCCCGGTCTGTGTCTGAAAGGTCCGCGGGGCCGGCGCCGGTCTCACCACCCACCAGTGGATCTCCGGCCGCATCCGTCAGCCAGACGTGAGGTCCACATACCGGGCAGGCATTCGGCTGAGCGTGAAAGCGCCGATCGAGCGGATCGTCATACTCGGCCTGACACTGGGGACACATAGTAAATGCCCGCATCGTGGTTAGCGGGCGGTCATAGGGGATATCGGCGATGATGGTGAAGCGCGGACCGCAGTTGGTGCAATTGGTGAAAGGATAGCGATAGCGGCGGTCGGCCGGATCCATCAACTCCCGCAGGCAATCGGGACACGTGGCGATGTCAGGCGAGATCAGTTGGTAACGCCCCGGCTCGGCGACGCTATGCCGGATCTCGAAAGCCTCGTAGCCAACTGGCAGCCCATCGGCCACATCGACGCCCTCGATGCGGGCCAACGGCGGCGGATTCTCTTCCAGATCGCGCACGAACGCCGCCAGCGAAGCCGGTGAACCCTCGACCTCAATCTCTACCCCGCCGGAATGGTTAAGTACCCAACCTGTCAAACCATGCTCGTGCGCCAGGCGATAGACGAATGGTCTGAAGCCAACTCCCTGCACCACGCCGCGCACGCTGACCGTCTTCCGCATCAACCCGCTCGCCACCTCTCAACCAGCCACTCTGTCCACTCCTGCACACCCTCTCCCGTCTTACAGGATACAGGGAAGAACGAGACATCGGGGTTCAGTACTTCAACGCCACGGCGAAAGTAATCCAAGTCAAAATCCAACAGAGGCAACAGATCCACCTTGTTGAGCAACAGTACGTCGACAGCGCTGAACATGCCCGGGTACTTGTAAGGCTTATCGTCCCCCTCAGGCGTGCTGGCGATCATAACCTTCAAGTGCTCTCCCAGATCGAAACCGGTAGGGCAAATCAGGTTTCCCACGTTCTCAACAAACAACACGTCAACCTCGTCCAACGGCACTCTAGGCAAAGCCGTCGCGATCATGTTAGCATCCAGGTGACAAGCGCCCCCCGTATTGATCTGCACGGCCGGGACACCCAAACGGGCGACACGGTCAGCGTCAATGGTTGAAGCCACGTCGCCATCCACCATAGCGAAGCGCGCCCGTCCACCCAGCGCCTCAATCATGCGTTCAATGAGACTCGTCTTGCCGGCCCCTGGCGCGGCCATGATATTCACCACGAAGACGCCACTCTCGTCGAACAGCCGCCGGTTTTCCAACGCGAGCTGTTCGTTAGCACTTAGGATATCCTCGACAACCTGAACCTTCATACCCTTCTCCCAATCATGCCGCCAAGATGGCGGCGATCCCAGTCAGTATCCGCACTTCCCCAACCGGGCGACCACAAGGGTCGCCCCTACAATCACCACCCCGTGCCCTTTCTCCCCAATCAATCTGCTAGAGGCGGATGACCGCATCTGCCCTCACTCCACGTCGACACTTTCGACACCCAACTCAGCCAACACCGCCCCAACGGCACGCGGGACGGCTGCTTCCACCGCAGGGGTACACCGTTCGCCGAAGTTCAGCACGTCCTCGACCTCGACAGCGACGAAGAGGATGTCCTCATCGACGGGCAGCACCATCCCCATCCCCCTCCCCAGAGCCAGCGCATCGTTCAGCGACAGATCATGCGTCGAGCCCGAGTGAAGCGACGCGTAGAAGTCGTCAGGGTGCAGACGATAGATATCGCCCGGTCTGCCATCGCGAGTCTGAATCGCATCCACGATGATGACCCGTTCGTGACCTGCCAAGCGATCCAGCAATCTCAATCCACCGACGCTCGCCTCCGTGAAGGTCACGTCGCGCCGTTGACAGCGGGCCGCCACGTCACGGACGACATAAATACCTATCCCATCGTCGGTGAGAATTGGATTGCCCAAGCCGACTACCAAAGTTTTCAACGCGTAGGTTTCCCTTTCACAATCTGCCGTCAAACGCATCGCCCCAAACGACCGGCATCGCGCGGACATTGCTCCCGACCGTCTGCCCGACCGTCTGCCCGACCGTCCGCGGTCGACGTTGGCTGCATCCACCCGGCGTCCGTTCTCGCCGTCGATCCCGGCACCTTGCCACAGCAGACAGTCTCCAACAAGGTAGATTGGTGAGTCGGCAAGCTGATCTCCCACGGACGCACGACCGGTGGACCGCCGGCATCCTGCCGGCATGACGTCCGCATCAACTCGCCGACCACCAATCTACAAAACTACAGCGTATCGCTCAATCCCCCGTGAAGGCGGATGTCCGCATCCGCTCAATCGACTACTCGACGTGACGCGTCAACCGTTCCACGATATCCCCATCGGCGTCGCGCACCAGCACCTCCAGCGGCATCTGGCCGGGGAGCGTGTGCGTGGCGCAGGCCATGCAGGGATCATACGCCCGGAAAGCCATCTCCACCCGATTCAGCAATCCCCCGGTGACGATACCGTTCCGAATCACTTCCTGGGCTGCCTTCTTGATTGAGATCGACATCGGTGCGTAGTTGTTGGTCGTGCCTACGATCAGGTTGCACTTTTGCACGATGCCTCGTTCATCCGTGATGTAATGATGGGTCAGCGTGCCCCGCGGCGCTTCGACGATGCCAACGCCCTCGTCTGGCGTTTCGGTGGGGATAGTGCGCACGTGCGGGTCCGTGATCTCAGGGTCGGTCGCCAGTTCGACGATGCGTTCGGCTGCGTAGAGCAGCTCGACCAGGCGCGCCCAGTGCGTGGCCAGCGTGTTGTGCACCGGCTTGCCGCCCATCGTCTCGTAGAACTTCTCATAGGCTTCCTGCGCCCAAATCGTGGCCATACCGTCCGCCGCGTTGAGCCGCGAGAGCGGCGTCGCCTGATACACGCCGCTGTCCTTGCCAGTCACCAGCCCTTTCCAACCCACCTTCTTGAGGTAGGGGAACTTGAGATAGGTCCAGGGCTCGACGCGCTCTGCCAACACATCTACATACTCATCCGGCGCATACTTGACGAACTCCTGCCCGTCGGGATCCACCACGCGCACCTTGCCGTCGTAGAAGTTGACCTTGTTGTTCTCGTCCACCAATCCCATGTAGTACATAGGGGTGGTGAAGGCATCCGACAGGATCATGTCCAGGTAATCCTGGTTCTTCAGGACAGTCTCGTTGAAGAGGTCGAGGCCGAACTGGCCGAACTCGACCAACTCATAGCCCCACTTCTCGATCTGCTCCCGCTCCTCTTCGTTGATCGCCTTGCTAACTCCCCCGGGAAGGGCCCCGACCGGGTGGATGGTCTTGCCGCCCAACATGCCCACGATCTCCATCCCCAGCGCATGCCAGCGTATGATCTTGCTGCCGAGTTCCACGCCGATCTTGTGGATCACGCCCAGGATGTTCCGCTCGGCTGGCGGGGCATCCGGTCCGAGGATGAAGTCAGGTGCAGCCAGGATGTAGAAGTGGAGCGAATGATCCGCCACGTAGAAAGCTGAGTAGAGCAACTCGCGCAGTTTCTTGCCCGTCGGGGGTGGTTCAACGTGGTAGACCGCATCGCAGGCCTTGGCCGAAGCCATGTGGTGCGCCTCTGGGCAGACGCCGCAGATGCGCGGGGTGATGCGGGGCATCTCCTCGACCGGCCGGCCCTCGGCGAACTTCTCGAACCCGCGCAGCTCTGGAATCACCAGGTACGCGTTGGCGACGTTCCCTTCCTCGTTCAGGAAGATCTCGATCTTGCCATGCCCCTCGAGGCGAGTTATCGGGTCAATACTGATCTTCTTCATACTACTCTTCTCCTTGGCCAATTTTGACTCGATGCAGCAACGATGCGGGCAGGCCAAAACGATAGAAGGTGCCCACGGGGTCCACAATCTCGCCCACGATGCGGGCCGCCTCCTCTTCGGTATCGGCATCCACCACCGACGCAACGGCCGAAAGAAGCGCCGCTCCTTGATCAACCACGTTTGGTGGTGGGCCATAGCAGCCCCGGCAGGGCATGCCTACACTGGGACACAGTGCACCACAGCCACCGCGCGTCGCTGGCCCCGCACAGATGATGCCCTGATCGAACAGGCAACGATCTTCAGGGATGATCTCGTGCGGGCGGTAGAACTTCGTGACGCGCTTTTCCTCTCGCTTGTATTTGCACTCATCACACACGGTCTTCTCGTTGGCGCCGACCACGCTCCCCTTGGGCGGCAGGTTGCCGCCCAAAATGGCCTCCACCACAGCCCAGATCTGGGGGGCCTGCGGCGGGCAGCCGGGCACGAAGTAGTCCACATCCTCGACCTGGGCCAGCGTCTTGACCGTGTTGTAGAACCTGGGAATCTCTATCTCCCCCTCGGGCACCTGGACGGTCGTCTGCGGCATAATCCCATCGGGGTTGTCCACCGTAGGTACCTCCAGATAGGCACGCTCCATAGTAGACTTGCGGTCGAACAAGTTGGATAACCCAGGGATACAGCCCTCGTGAGCGCACGACCCAAAGGCAACCAGCACCTTCGATTTCTCACGTAGCAGATGAGCCATTTCTTCGTTCTCACTCGTGCGGATAGCGCCGTTGAACAGAACGACGTCCATGTGGCCGTCAGGCATGGCCTCGACATCCCTGTACTTGAAGTCCATCGCGCACGGCCAGAAGAGGATGTCCGCCGCTGCATCCAGATCCAGGATCTTCTCCCGCAACTCCACGATGGCGATCTCACACCCACCGCACGATGCGGCCCAGTAAAGACCCAGTTTCAGCTTATCATTCTGTGCCATCCGCTCAGTCCTCCTTGCTTTCAAGCTGGCGCTTCCAGTCGAGTGGCCCCAGCGCCCGCACCTGCTCGGTGAAATCGCGCACCAACTGTGCCCACTTGGGAGCCTCCGCACCGGAGATCCAGCCCCAGTGGAAGCGCTCTTTCTCGATGCCGTATTGCTGCAGCATCGCCTCCAGCAGCGGCATACGCCGGAAGGTCTTGTAGTTACCGCTGTCGTAGTGGCAATCGCCGGGCGGATGACAGCCGGAAACGATGACGCCGTCGGCCCCCTCGCGGAAAGCCTTGAGGATGAAGACCGGATCTACGCGCCCGGTGCACATCACGCGGATGATATCCACGTTGGGCGGCTGCTCCAGCCGGGACACACCGGCCGTGTCAGCCGCAGAGTACGTGCACCAGTTGCATAGAAAGCCAACGATTCTCGGTTCAAAGGCGTTGTTGCCCATAGGCATTCTACTCCTATCACGTATTCAGTAGCAGGGATACAGGTTTGTACGCGTCACCCCCCTGCTTATCTACCCTCGATCTACACCAGGTCCCCTTCCGGCAGGTGCTACAGACACTAGCCGCACCACCTCAATAGCTCAATCCCCCCTGAAGGCGGATGTCCGACCGTCTGCCCGACCGTCCGCGGTCGACGTCGGCCGCATCCGCTAGAAGACGACCTCAACACCCTCCACGCTCAGTTCCGCATCTGTGACGATCTTGCACGGAGGCAAGACACTCACGTCCATTCCGGGTTCGTATTTGAAGACGTCGCCGATCTCCTTGCTGAGCATGAAGATGAAACGAGATAGCGGCAAGTTCATTGAGCAGGCATCCTGACACTGGCCACAGTTGACGCAGGAATCCATGACGTGTACAGCCCGCACCATCGGCCACATGGCCTCAGGCGGGATCTCTCCG
This sequence comes from uncultured Anaerolineales bacterium, assembly GCA_964649415.1. GTDB lineage: Bacteria > Chloroflexota > Anaerolineae > B4-G1 > B4-G1 > CAZYSK01. The sequence continues at coordinate 1,312 of CAZYSK010000132.1, read as the reverse complement.
CCAAGCACGAAGCCCCTATCCGGCTCCAGCCAGCAATCCTTACAGAAACAGATGGGACAGGCATCCCGGCACCCGAAGCACTTGATGCACTGACTGAACTGGCCAAACCAGTAGTCGAATCTCTCTTCGAGGCTCATGGCCTTGAACGGGGCGAAGTCCCTTTCCTGCCACGTCCGCGCCAGTTCAGTTGCCGCTTCGTATTCTTTCCTCCTGGTTTCCACGGCCTCGTCACTCGCCTGCTCAACGTGGATACATCCGGCCTCGCCAGCGCCATCGACGAGATCAGAACCCTTTTCCGAACACACTTCTATGAACGTGGCCTTCCTATCTACCGCGCCCCACTTGCCGCAGGCCAGGTCCGCCATAGTCGGGATGCTCGTGTCGCAGCGCCGGCAGTTGTCCCTCCTCCCGTACCCTTTCTCCTCCAGCTCTGCCAGGTCCCTCTCTTTCTCAGTTCCGTCCTTCAGCCTGATCGCAAGCTTCCCATCCTCGATGTCCTCCCCGACCACGTCAGCCGGGTTGACGCCGAACTCCTCTTCGAACATCTTCTGAGCCGCCACCGGTGGCAGGGTGCCCGTACAGTTCAGCCCCACGAGAAGCAAGTTCTCGAGCGTGATCTGCTCGCGCTTGGCGAGTTCAATGATCGCCTTGGCGTCACACGGCCTGCAGGTCACAGCGACCCTTAGGTCAGAGGCACCACCCAGGTACTCCTTCAGACAGCGGGCGATGTTGGGGGAGGCGCTATGCAGAGCCCCCGCCGCTCCAACCACCTCCTGCGGATCGGTGATCAAGACCGGTACGCCGTCGTACCTGTTACCGTCTCTCGCCTTCACGGCCAGCACAGCATCCACACGCTTGCTCTCCAAGGCGAATTTCAGAAGGGAGGTCACTGCACCACCACATTCAGCCTGCTCCCGTATCGCCTCGTCCGAGGACCAAGCCAGACACATATCGCCCTTCACTGTTTCACCTCCATTCTGACAGCGCACACCTTGTACTCCGGCATCTTGCAGGCCGGGTCAAGCGCAGGATTCGTCAACACGTTGGCGCAGGATTCGGCGAAGTGGAAAGGGACGAACAGGAGACCGGGCGGTGCATCCGCGGATACCCTGGCCTGGGCCTCGATTCTGCCCCGCCTGGTTTCCAGAATGACCGTGTCTCCGCTCCTGACTCCCGTCCTGGCGGCATCTGCGGGGTTGATCTGGACAAAACCCTGATTCACCTCGTCATTCAACTTCGGGGTTCTGCGCGTCATCGTCCCGGTGTGATAGTGGAAGATGCTCCTTCCGGTGGTCAGCACGTAGGGATACTC
>CAZYSK010000131.1:7144-12458 GCA_964649415.1 uncultured Anaerolineales bacterium | reverse complement strand
GCTTTTCTTCCCTAAATCCCAGCTTGAGTTGTCTCAAAATCATTGACACATTCCACAAGGAGCAACGAGTATCCCGTCAAGTAGGGAGCTGAAAGGCTGGACTACGTGGCGGGACACGTTCACGGCGCGGTCAAGGAGCAACGAGTATCCCGTCAAGTAGGGAGCTGAAAGATCGTTCCGAGCAGCTTGGGGAAGTCCATGCCGTCGGAGCAACGAGTATCCCGTCAAGTAGGGAGCTGAAAGTCCACCTCCACCGGTATTGTGCCCTTGCGCATCGCCGCGGAGCAACGAGTATCCCGTCAAGTAGGGAGCTGAAAGACCACCACGTCCCCGCCGGCCCCGGCCGCCGTACCACGGAGCAACGAGTATCCCGTCAAGTAGGGAGCTGAAAGCCAGGTGGCGGAACACGCGCACCGGGTCCTGCTCGTGGAGCAACGAGTATCCCGTCAAGTAGGGAGCTGAAAGTCTGGACCTGGGCCATTGACGAGGGCATAGTAGATGAGGAGCAACGAGTATCCCGTCAAGTAGGGAGCTGAAAGTTCGTCGATGGCGCATCCGATGCGACAATCCGGGCACGGGAGCAACGAGTATCCCGTCAAGTAGGGAGCTGAAAGTGTCCCGGTGCAAGCGGTGATGCTTACCCGCATTGCGGAGCAACGAGTATCCCGTCAAGTAGGGAGCTGAAAGACGTCACGTCGATGCCGTTCTCGTGCAGGAAGTGGAGGAGCAACGAGTATCCCGTCAAGTAGGGAGCTGAAAGCGGCACTCAAGACACCGGCATCCTACCTAATCCTGGGGAGCAACGAGTATCCCGTCAAGTAGGGAGCTGAAAGCGGTACAACTGGGGCGCTATGTTCACCGACCCGTTAGGAGCAACGAGTATCCCGTCAAGTAGGGAGCTGAAAGCGCACTTCCGCGTAACTACCCGGCACATTATCCGCCGAGCAACGAGTATCCCGTCAAGTAGGGAGCTGAAAGCGCCACGCTTCGCGGCTCTTGCGCCTGCTTCTCTGGGGAGCAACGAGTATCCCGTCAAGTAGGGAGCTGAAAGGGCTAGGCCATTGGCCCCTTCCAGTCGATCAGGCCTTCAGGAGCAACGAGTATCCTGTTGTCCTTGTTGATCGAAGACAGGGGAGCCGCCCCCTTTCGACTTCGCTCGCCTGCGCGTCGTGGACGATCTTCCGAGCAGGGGCAGGGTGATCCCCCAGCTCGTTGTCCCCCAACTCTGGCGGTATGGCATAGTAGTTGTGGGGATCCTGCGCCTGATCAGCGTAGCCACGTGGATCGACGTTCTTAGGGGGCCCCCCTTTCGGTCGCGATTGGGAAATCCCGGCCACAAGACGGGAGCAAGCTCGCCTCCCCTTAACAGACCGTTAACACAGCGCTAACATTGCGCTAGGCTCCGTTAACGCCTCGTTCAAGTTCCCGGTGTACAATGGGAGGCCGGTGTATTGCCGGCCCCGTCCTACAGGCCGAATTGCCCGGCCCCCTCAAGTCTGCCGGGCGGGAGGTCGGGCAGTCGTTCACTGTGTCCGCCGGTCTGTCCGCGGACACGCTGCGTGCCTGGCGCTGACGGGGAATCGTCCAAGTCACGCAAGACCGAAGCACGCCCTGACTGACGAGCGGAGGTGATGCCATGCAATCTTCCCCCACTGAGCAACCGCAAGTCCCCCGTGCAGAGCCAGCAGCGAAGCCCGGCGACGCACCGGACGCCCAGCCAGACTCGGAGTCCGAACAGAGCAGGCTGGCGTTACTTCGGAGGCAGAGGTGGCTCCCCGTCCTGATGTTCATCGGCACCTTCCTGGGGACGTCGATCGGCTTCGCAGCGGACCTCACGGAGGCGATCCAGGGCTGGGCTGTCCCGATCATGCAGAGGAGAAGGCCCAGCCCCAGGCTGCGCATCGTGGGGAGCAACACCGTCCTGGGTGAGGAAATCGGCCTGGCCGGCGAGTGGCAGGAGGCCTTCGAGGCGCAGCAGGCGTGGGAGGACTGCATCCTGGGCGGCCTCATCTGCGCCGACCGGACGATTGACGTCACGATTGAGCCGGGAGGCTCGCTGGACGGCTTCAACATGGCCGCCCGGGGCGAGGCGGAACTGGTGGTCGCCTCGGAGGCGATGCCCCTGAACATGCAGCAGGAGATCGAGAAGGAGCACACGATCGCGTGCGCGGCCGTGATCGGCTACGACGTGATCGCGTTCGTCACCGACATCAACAACGAGGGCCCCGCGATACAGGCGCGCGATCTGCCGGGCATCCTGAGAGGCAGCAGCCCCAATTGGGGAGATCTCGAAGGTTGGGAGGACGACCAAGGGGAGCCCCGCCCCATCCGCATCATCGCCCGCCACGGCAGCGGCACGACCGACCTGATCCTGCGCGAGGTCGGCCAACTGAGCCAGAGCGAAGACGACGCCGAGCCGATCCCCATCCCAGGCCATTTCGTCACCCTGCCCCCGACGCGTGAGGGCGCGGGCGGCGAACTGCTGTGCGAGGACGAGGACGACGACCCGGCCGACGGCTGCGAGCCGTGCAGCAGCAACGACGCCTGCCTCGACCAGGCCCTGAACCTGCCGGGCTCCCTGTATTGGGTCAGCACGGCCTGGCTGCACACCCAGCCCCCGCGGTTCATGCGCGTCATCCTCGTGGAATACGACGGCTGGAAAGCGTACCCGCTCTACCCCATATGCAGCGAACGGCCCGGCGTCCAGGAGGATCAGGAGCCCTGCTTCGATCCGGAGCAGTACGATCCGCGCCTGGTTCGCCCCCTGTACATGTACGTCATCGGAGGCGGGCAGCTCAGCGCGGAGTCGACGGAGCTGGCGCGCGAGTTCCTGGAATACGTCCTCGGCCGGCAAGGCCAGGCGATGCTGGAGGACCATCACTTCTACACCCACTTCTTCAGTCCCCCGGCGGAGGTCAAGGTGAAGCTTCCGGCCGGTTTTGAGCCCCGGGAGGACGGCACGCCGCGGGTCTGCCGGGAATAGCGAGGATGGAGCCCTGTTGGGAGAACACTATGCGACACAGACGAAGGCAGAGACAGAGACGAAGACTCAGACCTGACCAACGGCGGACGGCGGTCCCCGTCCTGGCGGTCCTGCTGACGGGCCTCATCCTGGGCGCTTGTACGCCTGGGGGGCCAACGGCGACGCCCGCTCCTTCCCCCTCCCCCTCAGGGCCGGACCCCACCCAGGCGCAGGGACCCACGGATCAACCCATTTCGACCGCCGGGACTCCGGTCCCCTGCGACGTCGACGGCGTCATCACGGTGGGCATCTCGCCCGACTACGAGCCCTTCGTCGACCAGGGGCCGGCGGGCGTGCAGGGCTTCGACATCGACCTGATGAACGCCGTCGCCGAGGCCGCCGGCCTCCAGATCGCGTACGCCCAGTGCGGCGACTTCGGCAGTCTCCTCACCGACATGGCCGATGGCCGGTTCGCGGTCGCCATCTCAGCGATCTCACAGACACCGGCGCGGGAACAGATCGTCGACTTCAGCACGCCCTACTACCAGACCGTGCTGGCCGTCGCCGTCCGCGAGGGCAGCGATATCCAGTCGCCCGACCAGTTGGCCGGCCGGATGGTCGGGGTGCAGTCGGGCACGGCGGGCCAGGACTGGTGCACGCAGCAGCTCAGGGATGGCTGCGCCGCCTACCCGAGCATCGAGGAGGCCTTCGCGGCGCTATCGGAGAACACGGTGGACGCCGTGGTCGACGATCAGCCCAGCGCCAGCAGGCACATCGGGGCCTACAAGGGCCTGAGGCTCCTGGACACGTTCATCCCCAGCCAACAGGTGTATGGGATCGCCGTGCGCAAGGGTTGCGGCGGTCTGCTGCACGCGATCAACGCGGGCCTGGAGGAGATCAGGGCGGCGGGCACGTACGGGCGACTGTGCCGGGCCTGGGACGAGAAGGTGGAGCAGGCGTTCGCAGCCGGATGCATGGAGGTCCCCGTGACGCCGCCAACGCCGCCGGCCGCGGCAACGGCCACGCCGCCGGGCGACGTCGTCCCCACCCCACCGCCGAGCTGCGAGATCGCCGAGGGCACAGGGGCCGGAGCGGGCCAGCCCTACGAGGTCCAGGGGGGCGACTGGCTCTCCAGGATCGCGGAGCGCGAGTACGGCAATCCCTTCGACTATCGGGCCATCGTCGCGCTCAACAACCAGAAATGCCAGACGAACACGGCCTACACGTGCATCGAGAGCGCGGACGCCATCGGAAAAGGTTGGATCATCTACCTGCCGACCGCCGAGGAAGTCGCCGCCTACTGGGCCGGGCAGGGCATCGCCACGCTGCCCGAGGTCGACTGTGGGGTCAGCGGGAACATCGCCATCGTGGGCAGCCAGACGGTGTATCCCCTGACGCAGCGGGTGGCCGACTGCTTCAGAGAGGCCGGTTTCGGCGGTGACATCCCCGACATCGGCAAGGAGCACACCGGCCCGGGCATCGCCACGTTCTGCGCCGGCGGCGCGGACATCGCCGACGCCAGCCGCCCCATCAAGGACGAGGAGCGCCAGGCATGCCAGGACATCGGGCTGGACCCCATCGCGTTCGAGATCGGCACGGACGCCATCGTCATCGCGGTCAGCGCCGGGAGCGCGGTGGTTGGCGACCCGGAGCTGGACGGGCTGACGCTCGACCAACTGCGGCAGATCCTGGCGACCGCAGAGAAGTGGTCCGACGTGAAATCCGATTGGCCGGATGAGGCGATCCAGCGCTTCTACCCGCCTGAGGGCAGCGGCACGCGGGACGTGTTGGTGAATGAGATCTTCGACGGCGATCCCACGCCGCTGTCGCAGGCCCCCCACGTCACGACGCGGAGCGAGGAGTACGAGTACGCGGAACTGGCCACCCAGGTGCGGGACAACCCCCACGCCGTGGGCTTCTTCGGCTACGCCTACTACCAGTCGCACGAAGAGGCGTTGGGCACGCTGCCGGTGGACAGGGTCCAGCCCAGGCCGGAGACGGTGGACAGCGGGGCCTATCCGCTGGTGCGGCCCTTGTTCATCTACTCCGACGCCGACATCATGGAGGGCAAGCCTCAGGTGGCGGCGTTCATCAACTTCTACCTGCGGCGGGTGAAGTATTACATCACGGACGTGGGTTACTTCCTGCCGGACGAGGCGGCCTTCAGGGAGACTATAGGGCGGTTCCCGAGGTAGCCCGCTCTCGGTGGTACGGAGCCATTCCGGGGAGGCGGCCAGGATGGCCGCGGTCCCAGGGGGGGCGCTGCGGATGCCGGGCTGGCGGCCAGGATGGACACGGTCCCAGGGGGCATTGCGGATGCCGGGGAGGCGGCCAGGATGGCCGCGGTCCCAG
>CAZYSK010000131.1:0-7044 GCA_964649415.1 uncultured Anaerolineales bacterium | reverse complement strand
GGGGGTGCGCTGCGGATGCCGGGCTGGCGGCCAGGATGGCCGCGGTCCCAGGGGGGTGCGCTGCGGATGCCGGGCTGGCGGCCAGGATGGCCGCGGTCCCAGGGGGAGGAGGCGACCAGGGGCGCAACGTTTGAGGCTGGGGCGAAGATGTGGTACAATTAGCCGCGGTGCGGCACCCGGCTCACCGTCCTCCTTGCGACGCCCATCCGTGGCCGTGCGGCCGCCCCGCCTATGAGCTGGCTCTTCCACCCAGGCAAGCATAAACGTCAAGAAGGGCAACGTCGTGAATCCATACCCACCCCACTTCAAGGTCGGCTCCTACCGCCCCATCTACCTCTGGGGCGGGCCGGGCACCGTTCGCATGAACCGGCTCAAGTTCATGGACGTGGCCGTGGACGAGTTTGTCCACGACGAGGTGCACACCCCCACGGGCGCGGACCGGGTGGTCGGGACGATGCGCTGCAACTGGGTGCACCTGATGTACGATTGGGGCTTCCCGCCTGAGGTCGAGCGGGTGGATTGGGACGACTTCGAGCGGGCCGCGGCGGTCTACCACGACGCCGGGACGCCGGTCTTCGCCTACATCCAGAGCTCCAACTGCGTGTACGACGGCAGCTTCCGGGAGCAGGGCTGGTACGCCGCTGACGAGCGGGGCCGCAAGATCACCTACATCACCTACAGCGGGCGGTACATGGCGTGCCTGGCCCACCCAGACTGGCGGCAGCACCTCAAGGACCTGGTCCGGGGCGCAATTGAGCGCGGCGCGGACGGCATCTTCCTGGACAACCTGTTCCAGGGGGCGCAGCCGGTCTCGTTGCTCGGCGCGTGGCTGGGCGCGGCGGGCTGCCACTGCCCGCGCTGCCGGGAGCAGTACCGGGCGGAGACGGGAGCGCCCATCCCGACGGGCACGGTCCGGCCCGAAGACCCCACCGTCGCGCGCTACCTGCGCTGGCGCGCCGGCCAGGTGACGCAACTGGTGGCGGAGCTGGCCGCCTACGCGGACGAACTCCAGCCGGGCACGCCCCTGAGCGCCAACGACTTCGACGCCTGTATGCGCGACGCCTACCTGATCTACGGGATCGACCTCGAGGCGCTGGCACAGGTCCAGGACGTGGTGATGATTGAGAACTTCGGGCTGCCGCGCTGGGATCGCTGGCCCGGGCCGCGCCTGGCCAACAACGCGCTCACCATACGCACGGCCCGCCCCATCGTGGGCCGCGCCGCCCACCTCAGTGTGCTGTCCTACGACGTGGGCATCGGCTTCGACCCCATCTACCCTGCCCGCCGGTACCGGCAGGGCATCGCGGAGGCGGCCGCCTGTGGCACGAGCATGACGACGAAGGGGGCCGAGTACCACGACGGTGAGAAGATGACGGTGCTGACGGCCGCCGAGTACGCGCCGGTTCACGTGGCCATCGGCGAAGCCCACGCCTGGCTGGAGGCAAACGCGGCGCTGTTCGGCGGGGAGCGGCGGAACTCCGCGCCGGTCGGGCTGCTCCACCCCGGGGAGGCGTTGTGGCTGAACTGGCACCAGGTAGCGCCCATGTATTTCGGGGCGGGACAGGCGCTCACGGTGGCGGGCATCCCCTGGCGCGTGATCCGGCCCGGCGATCCGGCGGATGGCCTGGAGGCCGTCCTGGTGTTCGACGAGGCCGGGTTGGCGGCATGCCAGCAGGATGCTGGCGGTCCATTGCAGACACAGGTGGTCCTCATGCCAGCGCTGGAGGGGTGGGAGGGGCCCAGCCCATCGCCGCTCGACGGGCACCCCGTGTTGCGGGGACTCGTGGCCGCCGGGGCGCGGATCCTGTTCAGCGCGTACAGCCAGAACCGGCTCGCCCGGCAGGTTATGGACGCCGCCGGCCTGCCCCGCGTGTTCACCCAGAGCCCCCTGTACTACGTGCCGCCAGAGGGGGCGCGGGAGGCGCTGCTGAACGCGCTGCCCGAGGACCTGTATCCCCGCCTGAGCGCACCGGAGCCCGCCCTGATCGAGGTCTGGAGGCGCGGGGACACGCTGCAGGTGCACCTGGTCAACTACGCGGCCGGCCCGCAGGAGGTCCAGGTGCGTTTTCGCTCGCCGGTCGCCGCGCGCGTCGTCTCGCCGGACGGCACGGGCGATGAGGAGCGCCACGAGGGGGCGCGGCTGGACATCCCGCTGGACGTCTACAAGGTTTTGCTCGTCACGCCACATTAGACTTCCGAGGTCTTCAGCAGTTCACTTGACCCGCCCAACACCTTGCGGAAGCCGCGATCTTTGCTACCTGGAGCTATGTCCTAGACCTCGGAAGTCTGAGGCCAAAATCACACGAGGAGGAGATTCCCATGAAACGGGCCATCCGTTGGCACGACTACCTCACTATCAACGCATATTGGTTCGCCCTGACCACCCGCTCCCAGGTCCTGACGCCGCTGATCATCCCGCTCCTGGTGCAGCAGTTCGTGGGCGAACAGGCGAAGGGCACCTACGTGGGCAAGATCCGCCTGTGGGCGCTCATGGTCGCCGTACTGGTCCAGGCCCTGATGGGGCTGCTCTCGGACCGCAGCACGCTGCGCTGGGGGCGGCGGCGGCCCTTCATCGCCGTGGGCACGCTGGGCGAACTGGCGGTGTTCGCGGCGATCGGCTTCACGGCCAACCTGGAGGGCATGACAGGATATTGGGTGCTTTTCGGCCTGTATATCCTGTCGATGCTGGCCTCGAACACCGCCCACTCGGCCACCCAGGGGCTGATACCAGACCTGGTGCCCGAGGATCTGCGGGGGCGGTTCTCCGGGGTCAAGGCACTGCTGGAGCTGCCCTTGCCGCTGATCTTCGTCTCGTTCGTCCTCGGCAATCTCGTCAGCGCGGGCAACCTGTGGGGGGCGCTGTTCGCGCTTATGGGGGTCATGGTGATCTCCATGGCCGTGACGATGTTCGCGCGGGAGAAGCAGCTGGAGAAAGCGCCGTTCGAGCTGGACTGGCAGCCCTTCCTGCGCCTGGTGCTCATGACGGCGGCGTTCACCGTCATCATCCTCGGCATGGGGGCCGGCGTCAACGCCATCATGCGGGTGTCACTGGACCTGCCGCGCAGCGCTGTGCTGGCCATCACGGGGGTGGCGGGATTGCTGGGCATGGTCATCGCCGTCGCGCTGGGCGTCTGGGTGAGCGTGCGCATCAGCATCGGGCCGGACATCCGCGAGCACCCCTCGTTCACCTGGTGGGTGGTCAACCGGCTGGCGTTTCTCGTCGCCTCGACCAACCTGGCGACCTTCATGCTGTACTTCCTCCAGGAGAGATTCGTGGAGCTGCAGGGCGAGAAGGCGGCCGGCCCCGCCTCCATGGTGATGATGTTCGTGGGCGTGTTCATCCTGTTGACCGCGCTGCCCAGCGGGTGGCTGGCCGACCGGGTCGGCAAGAAGCGGTTGGTCGTCGTCAGCGGCATCGTGGCCACGATCGGCATCATCATCGTCGTGGCGATCCCCAACCTGACCGCGACCTACGTCGGCGGGGCGCTGGCCGGCGTGGCCATCGGCCTGTTCTACACCGCCAACTGGGCGCTGGGCACAGAGATCGTCCCGAAGGAGCAGGCCGGGCGCTACCTGGGGATATCCAACCTGGCGGGCGCGGGCGCCGGCGCCATCGGCGCGTACATCGGCGGGCCCATCGCGGATCACCTGGGCTACGTGTTGCTGTTCACCATCTACGGCGCGATGTTCGTGCTCTCCATCCTGGCGCTGCGGGGCGTGAAGGAGAGGCGGGAAAGACTACCGCGGATGGAGAAATGAACGATGGGATGTCGGAGAGCAGGCGATGCACGTTAGACGTGGGACGTCAAGCGTCAAACGTCATACGTCATACGTCATACGCCGAGCGTCTGATGTCAGGGTGATATTCATAGCTGCTGGTTAGGTCTCGGATAGGTAGGGGTGCTCGGGGTGTGGTACGATGCAGGCGATAGGTAGGTGACATGAGCGCCCCGCTTCTGACGACCAAGCTATATGTCCCACGGCCGCGGCCGGGATTGGTGGCGCGCCCGCGCCTGACCCAGCGGCTGGAGGCCGGGGCGCGCGCCGGCCACCGGCTGACGCTCGTGTCCGCGCCGGCCGGATTCGGCAAGACCACGTTGGTGGCCGAATGGCTGCAAGCCTGGGACGAGACGGGCGCTTCCCCGCTCGCAGTGAGGGCGGATGCCGACCGCAGCGGTCGGCGACATCCGTGCGCAACGCAGCGGCGTGCCGTGGCTGGCGGGACACCACCCGCGCGCGTCGCCTGGGTGTCGCTGGACGAGGGCGACAACGACCCCGTGCGCTTCTTCGGCTACCTGATCGCCGCGCTGCGGACGCTGGGCGAGGACGTGGGCCAGGCCACGCAGAGCCTGCTGGGTGGGCCACACGTGCCCCCGGTCGAGTCGCTGATGACGTTGCTGGTCAACGACGTCGCAGCCTGGCTGGCATCCCTCCCGGCGCACCCGGGGCCGGGCTTCGTGCTCGTCCTGGACGACTACCACCTGATCCGAACGCCCCTCATCCACGACGCGCTGACCTTCCTCCTGGCGCACCAACCCCCGCGCATGCACCTGGTCATCGCGACGCGCAAGGACCCGCCGCTGCCGCTGCCCCGGCTGCGCGTGCGCGACCAGATGACGGAGATCCGCGCCGCGGACCTGCGCTTCACGGTCGAGGAGGCGACCGCCTTCCTCAACCAGGCCCTGGGGACGTCGCTGGAGAGCGAGCTGGTCGCGGCGCTCGAGGCGCGCACCGAGGGCTGGATCGCCGGACTACAGATGGCGAGCCTCTCGATGCAGGGCAGCGGCCATCCTGACCACGATCCGAGGCAGGCGCGGGAGCGCGTGGCCGATTTCGTCGCCGCCTTCAGCGGCAGCAACCGCCACGTGATCGACTACCTGGCCGAGGAAGTGCTGTCCCAACAGGCCGAGGCGGATCGCGACTTCCTGCGCCAGGTGGCCGTGCTCGATCGCCTGAGCGCCCCACTCTGCGACGCGGTGACCGGGCGCGACGACAGCGACGCGGTGTTGCAGCGGTTGGAGCGCGCCAACCTGTTCCTGGTCCCGCTGGACGCGGAGCGCCGGTGGTACCGCTACCACCGCCTCTTCGCCGACTTCCTACGCACCGAGCTCGATCCCCAGAATGCCAGCGCCCTGCACCTGAAGGCCGCGCACTGGTTCGAGGCCCAGCACCTGCTGCCGGAGGCGGTCGCGCACGTGCTGGCGTCGGGCGACGACGAGGAGGCCGCGCGCATCGTCACGGACGCCTGCGGGCAGGCGCTCGTCGAGGGCGCGCTCACCACGCTGCTGGGCTGGCTGGACGCGCTGCCGGACGAGGTGGTGCGGGCCGACCCCGACCTGGCCACCATGAAGGCATGGGGCCTGTCCGCGACGGGCCAGGTGGAGGCGGGTATGTCCTATGCCCGCTCGGCCGAGGCCGCCCTTCCGGCGGACGGCGACCCGATCCGGCGCGGGAGGCTTCTCAGCCTGCGCTGCTACGCCGCCGAGACGCACGAGGTGCTAGAGTTGGCCCAGGAGGCGCTCGACCTGCTGGGGGACGCCGACCCGCCGTCCCGCAGCATCACGCTATTCATGCTCGGCGACGCGCAGGACGCAGTGGGCAACGTGGCGGAAGCCATCCGCGCTTTCCGGCAGGCCCTTCATTTGGAACAGCGCTACGACAACCTACTGATCGCCGCCGTGGCAGCGGGCCACCTGGCGTTCTCCTTGAACGCGCAGGGCCGGCGGCGCGAGGCGGTGGCGCTCTGCACGGAGGCCATCCAACGGCACGTGGATGCGCGGGGCAACCCGCTCCCCCTGGCGGGCCTGCTGCTCGTGGCGCTGGGCACGCTGGAATACGAGGCCAACGAGCTCGCCCAGGCCCGCGGGCACCTGGAACAGGGATTGACCCTCGGGCAGCAGTCGGCCACGATGCGGATCGTGCTGTGCAGCCTGGAAGCGCTGGCACTGCTCCAATGCGCGACGGGGGAGATGGACCAGGCGCTGGCGACCATCCAGGAGGCGGAGCGTCTGGCATCCCAGGCCGGTGAACGCCTGTGGCACCGGACGAGCGAGGCGCTCAAGGCCGACCTGCAGTTGATACAGGGCAACCGCGTCGCCGCTGAGCGCTGGGCCGCGGGCCTGGACGTGCAGGCCGGCGCGCTTGCCGATGAGCCGAGGGACACGGCGCGCAAGTTCGAGTATCCGGTGCGCGTGCGCCTGCTGCTGGCCCAGGCACGCCCAGAAGAGGCGCTGGACCTGTTGGCCAGACTGGAACGCTCGGCGGCGCGCGGAGACCGGCAGCGCGAACTGATCACGATTCACATCCAGCAGGCCCTCGCGGCAGCGCTGCTCGGGAGGCGAACAAACGCCCTCGATTACCTCGACCGGGCGGTGCGCCTGGCCGCGCCGGAGGGCTACGTGCGGGCCTTCCTGGACGAGGCATTGTGGGAACGGGGTTTCCCGGACGCGGGCTTCCCAGGCGAAGGGCCGGCGCTGGTACATCTTCTGCGCCAGGCGGCGGCGCAGGGCGTTGAGCCCAGCTACGTAGGGCGGCTGCTGGCCGCATTCGATGGGGAGACGGGGCATGGACGGGCAGCAAGGGATCCCATCCTCCCCGACACCCTACCCCTCCTGGAGCCCCTGACCGAGCGTGAGATGCAGGTGCTGCGCCTGATGGCGGCCGACCTATCGGCGCCGGAGATCGCGGAGGAGTTCGTCATCGCGGTGAGCACGGTGCGCTCGCACATCAAGAACATCTACGGCAAGCTGGGCGCGCACAGTCGCTATGAGGCGGTCGAGCGGGCCTCGGCGCTCCACCTGTTGTAGCCCCCCCACCCGTCACGGGGCAAGGGCGGGTACAAGAACCGCCCCTACCCGTGCGGGCACAGAACCTGGCCCGAACTGGGCGGGTACAAGAACCGCCCCTACCGGCACGGGTACAGAACCTGCCCCGATCTGGGCGGGTACAAGACCCGCCCCTACCGGCGCGGGCACAGAACCTGCCCCGAACTGGGCGGGTACAAGACCCGCCCCTACCGGCGCGGGCACAGAACCTGCCCCGATC
>CAZYSK010000130.1:0-12635 GCA_964649415.1 uncultured Anaerolineales bacterium | reverse complement strand
TGCTAAGGTTCGTTTCCCACCCTGAATTCGGGTTTGACTTTTACCGCACTCTATTACCTGGATCGTTCATCATAAGGCAAAGCCAATAGATAAGCGATCAGATCGGCGATTTCCTCATCCGTCAGGTGCGAGGTGACGCCGTGCTCGTCCTGCGGGTTGGCACTGGTCAGGACTTCGCGCAGCGTAGTGGCGCTCCCGTCGTGTAGGTAGGGGGCACTGTCGTACAGAAAGCGCAGCGTGGGCGTGTCTATGAGCGGGCCGAACCACTCGCCGTAGGACCCGGCCGTGCCCACGTCGTGTACCTGCAGATCGGTGTACAGGGGCGCGGGGTGGCAAGTCGCACAGCCGGTCCCGGGCGACTCGAAGATAGCCTGGCCGCGCAGCTCGGCCGCCGTCAGCGTGTGTCTCCGTTCCGGCACCGCCAGGCTGTCGATGAAGGCGGCCAGGCAGTCCAGGTCGTAGGAGCGGCCCTGGTTGGGCCGGCTCGGATCTTGCGTGGGGTGCATCTCGCCGTCGTGGATCAGCCCGGTGCCGAACTGCTCGAAGCGCACGCTGAACTCGCTGTCGGCGGACTCGTCCCACTCGGCCGACCAGCGGAGCGGGTAGGTCTCGATCATCCCTGCCAGGCTGGTGGTGTTGCGGGTGATGGTCGGTGTGGCTCCGGGCGGCACCTCGTCGATGTACTGCAGGAGCCACGTGCGCCCGTCGTGTTCCCCCTCGACGTGGCAGGTGTTGCAACTGATCCAGCGCGCCTGGGCCAGGTCGGAGTGCGCGCTGGAGTGGAAGAGCCGCTTGCCGTGCAATAGGGCCGGTGGCAGCGGGATTTCGGTGACGGTGATGACGGACGTGACGGTGTAAGCACTGGTGTCGATTACGCTGACGGTACCAGCGAGCGTGTTGTTCACGTAGGCGGTGCCCCCGTCGGGGCTGACGGCGATCCCGCGCGGGTTGTGGCCCACGGAGATGTGGGCCACGCGGGCCGGGTTGCTCGGATCGGCGACGTCTATCACGGAGACGTCATTGCTGGCGGCGTTGACCACCCACAGTTCCTCGTCGCTGTGGGCCAGCGCCACGTCCCACGGCAGGCCCACCGGCCGGTCGGTCTCCGGCAGTGAGATGTGCTCGGACTTCTGGTGTTCTTCCGTTTCCAGGTTGATAACTGACACCTTGGGGAACACAGAATTGTCGAACTGGGTGTTGAGCCCCAGGCCGTGGGCCATCGTCTGCGGCAGGTAGGCGCGGGTGCCGGCGGCGTTGACGAGGACGTTGGGCGCGGGGGCGACGTGGGGCCAGGTGGGGATGGTGGTGGAAGAAGAAACTTGGAATCTGAAACTTGAGACGTGTTGCGTGTTGCGTAGTGCGGGGAGCGTGGGTTGCGAGCGTAAGAGCAACGGCAGGTACAGTGTGAAGGGGCGCACGGTTAGGACGGTGACGTCGCCGCTGAGGAGGTGGGTGACGAGCAGGCGGCTGTCGGGGGTGAAGGCCAGGCCGTGGGGCCGGTCGGCGACGCTGGCGGTGGACAGGGTAGACAGGTTCGTGGCATCGAGAAAGCGCACCCGGTCATCGCCCAGCTCGGCCACGGCGACGAAGCGCCCATCGGGTGACACGGCCACGCCCACCGGCCGGTCGCCGACGGCAAGCTCGGTGGTGACGCGTCGCGCGACCACGTCCACGACGGACAGGCTGTCGGAGCCCTGGTTGGCCACATAGGCCGTCGTCCCGTCGGGCGACATGGCCACGGCGCGCGGGTCGACGCCGACGGAGATCTCAGTCACCGTGGTCAGCGTGCCCAGGCTTAGCAACGAGATGGAGTTAGAATCGGGGTTGACGACCAGCAGCACGGTGCCGTCAGGACCGAGAGCGATGTTGGAGCTGGAGCTGGAGGTCGTGTGGGAGGCCACGGGCGCTGGTTGCCCGGCGACGGTGTCGCCGGTCGCGCGGCTCGCGCGGATGCACACGCCCATGAGCAACCACGCCAGGCCGAAGAGCGCGATCAGCACTGCCTTGCGAGCGTTCACGTGCTATCTCCCATTCGTAGTCACGCACGAAGCGCGGCGACGTGCGGTCAGCGCTGGCTACGAGCTGAGTTTATCACGCACAGGACAGCCTGTCAAACGTTTGGTCTGGTTTCTGGCTGGCACTATCACGCCTCATCGGACCGCCCGGATGTTGCTGACCGCAGACGGTGCCGACCGCGCGCCATCGGAATGGCGGCGGTCGGACGGCATCCGCTGCGTCCCTGCCGGCGCGCCATCAGAACGGCGCCTCTGTAGAGCTATGGCATGCTATTGCCGGCCGTCGCCCTCCCGCGCGGTGAATATCGCACCCGAACGCGGGGGCAAGTCTGTGCCGGTGATGCGCCCCGCCCTCACCCGCGCCTGCCCCTCGGCCCACAGGTCGTGCAGCACCGTGCCATCGGCATACAGGTTGCCCGCTGGCACGTCGAGCCGGTAGCTGTCCGACCCGTTGTTGACCACCACGGCCAGCGTCTCCGTCCAGCCGTGGCGGGCGAAAGCGAGTACCCCGTGCGCGTCGTCGACGTGCAGCCGCAGGTAGTCACCGCGCCGCAGCGCTGGATGCGCGTGGCGCAGGGCGATCGCCTGCTGGAAGTGGGCCAGCAGGTTGTGGTCCCAGCGGGCCTCGTCCCAGGGGAAGGCGCGGCGGCAATCCGGGTCCGGTCCGCCCTCCACGCCGATCTCATCCCCGTAGTACACACAGGGCGCGCCCGGGAACGTCATCTGGAACAAGGTGGCCAGCTTCAGCGCGGCCTTATCGCCCTGCACCAACGTCAGGAAGCGCGGCTCATCGTGGCTACTGAGGAGGTTGAGCTGCGCCAACGTCACCTGCCAGTCGTAGAGCGCCAACATGCGATCGATGGCGTCGGCGAACTGGGTGGCGGTCAGCGGCTGCAGCGCGAAGCCGCCGGGTTGCTGGCTGGTGTCCAGACGCTCCCCGCCGAAGAAGCCCAGGCATGCGCGGTTGAAAACGTAGTTCATCACCGCGTCGAACTGGTCGCCCTGGAGCCAGCGGGACGCATCGGACCAGATTTCGCCCACGATGTAGGCATCGGGTTTGGCGGCCTTGACCTCGCGTCGGAACTCTCGCCAGAAGGCATCGTCATCTATGTCCTGGGGCACATCCAGCCGCCAGCCGTCTATGCCGAAATCGATCCAGCGGCGGGCTACGTCGAAGATGAAGCGCCGCACAGCGGGCGTGTTGGTGTTGAACTTAGGCAGCGCCGGCAGGTCCCACCACGCCTGGTAGCCCAGATCTTGCATACTGCCCCGGCCGCCGAGGAGGCGTTGTTCGGGGTCGGGGTAGGGGTTGAGCCGCCTGCCGTTTCGCAACCCCTCTTCATCGAACAGGAACCAGTCCAGATAAGGAGAGGCGGCTCCGTTCTCCAGGGTGTGGTGAAACTGGTAGAGCCCTCGGCTGGCGTGGTTGAAGACGCCGTCCAGTACGACGCGAATTCCCCGGGCGTGGGCTGCATACAGCAGCTCACGAAACGCCTCGTCCCCGCCCAGGATCGGGTCCACGCGGAGATAGTCGTGGGTGTGGTAGCGATGGTTGGCTGCCGACTGGAAGATGGGGTTGAAGTAGATAGCGTTGACCCCCAGGGTTGCAAGGTAGTCCAGCCGCTCGGCCACGCCCAGCAGGTCCCCGCCTTTGAATCCATAGGTGGTTGGCGGGGTGTCCCAGGGCTCCAGGTTGGACGGCTTGGGAATGCGCTCGCTCCTGGCGAAGCGGTCAGGGAAGATCTGGTAGAAGACGGCGTTCGTGACCCACTCGGGGGTAGTGGCATCGAATGGTGCGGACATTGACCGTGCTGGACCGCTGCCATCCTGGCGGCAAAATCGTGTGTCCATGGATGGACCTCCGGGTTGCTTGGTTTTGAGAACAGTGCACAAGGGCGCATTCTAACGGAATTCGCTCTATTTGTCCACCGGGGGATTGACAACCGCTATCCTGTGTGGTAGAATCAGGTTGCACACCAGTGCAATTTATGAGAAAATGTGCAAACGCGCCGGACGTTAGCCTATGGTCGAACACGTCGAACACGCCGAGTTGCTGGCTTGGGTCGCCAGTATGTATTACGAAGATGACCTGACGCAGGGCGAAATCGCGCGCCGGGTTGGTACCTCCCGCTCCACAGTCTCCCGCATACTTCGTGAGGCACGGGATGAGGGCGTGGTCGAGATCACTGTGCATTACCCCTGGAAGACCGCGCCGGAGATCGAGGAGGAACTGGTCGCTCGCTTCGGCCTGGCGCATGCCAGGGTCCTGTTGAGTCAGGACCGGTCTTATCAGGAGAGGGTGCGCGGTCTGGGGGTGCTGGCTGCCCGCTACCTCGAAGGGCTCGTGAGTGGATGGGATGAGCGGGACGCCATCCTCGGCATTTCCTGGGGGGTGGCGGTTCACAGCACGGTGCAGGCGCTGCGCCCCGAGCGTGGTCGCCCACACCATCGCCTGCCGATCACCGTCGTGCAGATGGTCGGGGCGGTGGGTGAGGGGGACCCGCTGATTGATGGCCCCGAGCTGGCCCGGATGCTGGCCGGCGTCTACGGGGGCGAGTACCGCTATCTGCACGCCCCACTGATCGTCGAAGACGCCCATACGCGAGACGTTCTGCTGGCCGAGCCGCGCATCCAGGATACGCTGTCTTTGGCTCGCCAGGCGGACGTGGCCCTGGTGGGCATCGGCGCGCCGAGGCCTGCGGCCTACAGCCTGCTGCGGGCGGGTTACGTGGACCAGGAGGCGCTGGCCGGCCTACGGGATCAGGGCGTTGTGGGGGACGTCTGTGCGCGGCAGTACGATGCCTGGGGAAACGTGCTCGACATCGAACTGAACCAGCGCGTCGTGGGCATTGACCTGGAGGCTCTGCACGGCATGGAGCAAGTGCTCGGTGTGGCGGGGGGGGAGGCGAAGGCCGGGGCCATCCTGGGCGCGCTCCGGGGCAGGCACGTGAACGTACTCATCACCGATGACGCTGCAGCGAGAAAGGTGTTGTCCCTGGGCTGAAACGCAAGAAACTGGGTTTCTGAGGGACATCCATCATCGTAGTTATAGGTTAAGGAGGATATCCACCCGTGACCAAGAAGATCGAACTTAAGAAGCACCAGAAGAAGCACCAGCTCACGAAGGAGCAGGCTTTGGATTTCCTGCAGCAGATGTGGGAGATCCGCATGTTCGAGGACAAGGTGTATGAGCTGCTGGGCCGCAATCTGATCAAGGGCGCATCTCACCTCTACGCCGGGGAGGAGGCGGTGGCTGTCGGCGCCGTCTCTGCCCTGCAAGACGAGGACTTGATCACCAGCACCCATCGCGGCCACGGGCACTGTCACGCCCGGGGGGCTTCGCTAAACAGGACCCCGGAGGCGCGGCAGGAGCACTACAACAGGATGATGGCCGAGCTGTGCGGTCGTGCCACCGGCTACTGCAAGGGGCGCGGCGGCTCGATGCACATCGCCGACGTGGAGAAGGGCAACCTCGGGGCCACCGGCATCGTGGGCGGCAACATCCCCGTGGCCACCGGCGCGGCGCTGGCTCAGCAGATGAAGGGCACCGGTCGGGTGGTGCTGTGTTTCTTCGGCGATGGTGCGTCTCAGACGGGCAACTTCCATGAGGCGTTGAACCTGGCCGGGTTGTGGCAGCTGCCTGTCGTCTACATCGTGGAGAACAACAAGTACGGCATGTCGGTGCCTGTCGAGAAGGCGGCAGCCACGCTCGACATCGCCGACCGTGCGTGCGCCTATGGCATGCCGGGCGAGGTGGTGGACGGGATGGACATATTGGCCGTCCGTGAGGCGGTCGGTCGGGCGGTCGAGCGCGCTCGCAGCGGGGAAGGCCCATCCCTGATTGAGTGCCAGGCCTACCGCTGGTATGGCCACTCCCGCTCCGACCCGCGCAAGTATCGCACGAAGGAGGAGGAGGCCGACTGGAAGGCGCGCGACCCCATCCCCAACTTCGCGGCGCGCCTGGTTGAGGCTGGGATTGCCACCGAGGCCGACGTTGACGACGTCGAGGAGAAGGTCGAGGTGGCCATCGAACAAGCCACGGCATTTGCCCTCAATTCCCCCACCCCGCCGGTGGAGGACCTGGAGCTCTACGTGTACGCGCCGTTTGCTTGGACCCAGGCTGACTACGCCCGCGAGCGGGAACTGCGGGAGCTGTGCCGCAGCGGCGGACCGGGCACGCACAAGGTCCAGTTCCGGGAAGCCATCCAGGAGGCGCTGCGGGAGGAGATGACGCGGGATCCCGACGTATTCGTCATGGGTGAGGACGTGGGACTGTACGGCGGGGCCTACAAGGCCACCGCCGGCCTGTTCGATGAGTTTGGCCCGGAGCGCGTGCGCGATACGCCTATCTCCGAGGCCACGATCGGCGGCGCTGCCGTGGGCGCGGCAATGTGCGGTATGCGGCCCGTCGCCGAGATCATGTACGTAGACTTCACGCCCCTGGCGATGGACCAGATCGCCAACCAGGGGGCCAAGAACCGCTATATGTTCGGCGGCAAGACGACCGTGCCTATGGTTGTCCGCACCGAGGGGGGCGCGGGACGCTCCATCGCCGCTCACCACTCGCAGTCGTTGGAGGCGTTGTGGACCCATTTCCCCGGCATCTACGTCGTCATGCCCAGCACCCCCTTCGACGCCAAGGGGCTGCTCAAGGCGGCCATCCGCGACGACAATCCGGTGATGTTCATCGAGCACAAGATGATCTACGGTATGGAGGGCTACGTGCCTGACGAGGACTACGTCATTCCCTTCGGTGTGGCCGACGTCAAGCGCGAGGGGAGCGACGTGACGGTGATCACCTACTCGCGCATGGTGCACCGGGCACTGGAAGCGGCGGATAAGCTGGCCGAGGAGGGCGTCGGCGTGGAGGTGATTGACCTGCGCACGCTCAAGCCGCTGGATATGGAGACCATCAGTGCGTCGGTGAAGAAGACCGGGCGCGTGGTCGGCGTCACCGAGGCGTACAAGACAGGCTCGTTCATCAGCGAGCTGGCGACGCGGGTCCAGGAGCAGTTGTTCGATTGGCTGGATGCGCCCATCGTCCGCGTGGCTGGTGCCGACGTGCCCGTGCCGATGAGTGAGCCCCTGGAGGACGCGACGATCCCCAGCGTGGCGCGCATCATCGCCGGCATCCGTGACGTGCTGAGTTAGGAGGCACTATGGCGATCAAAGATGTCATTCTGCCCAAGTTGGGCCAGACTATGGAGACCGGCACGATCGTCGAGTGGCTGAAGCAGGAGGGCGATCCGGTCGGGCGCGGCGAGGTGCTCTTCACCGTCGAATCGGACAAGGCGACGTTGGAGGTGGAATCGCCGGCCAAGGGTTTCCTGCGCAAGATCCTGGTGCCAGCCGGTGAGGAGAAGCCGGTGCTGACGGTGGTCGGCCTGATCACCAAGACGCTCGACGAGGATATCTTGGCATATAGCGCCTCTCTTGTGGAGGGAGGTGAAGCGACACCTCCCACTTCAAAGGGAAGCGACGCGACGCCTCTCGGGCCTGAGACCTTGGAACCCGAAACCTTGAGACCGGCTGGTGCTCGCGTCTTCTCCTCGCCCAGGGCGCGGAAGGTGGCGCGGGAGAAGGGCGTGGACCTGGCGCTCGTGGCTGGCACCGGGCCTGGCGGCCGCATCGTCGAGCGGGACGTGGCGGCCTATCTGTCGTCGCGGCCGGAGGCCACGCCGGTGGCGCGCCGGCTGGCCGAGCAGGCTGGGATGGATCTGCGCGCGGTCACGGGGACCGGAGCCGGCGGTCGGATCACGAAAGTGGACGTGGATCGGGCCCTGGCCGAGGGTCGCGCCCCAGAGGTGGAGCTACGGGTCGCCGAACCCGAGACTCCGAAACCTGAGACTGTGGAACCTGTAGTCGCGATACCTCTGAGCGGCGTGCGGGCCGTCATCGCCCGGCGCATGGTCGAGGGGCACAGCGCCACCGCGCCGGTCACGCTGACCACGGAGGTGGACGCCACCGAGTTCGTCGCGCTGCGCGAGCAATTGAAGGCGCGCTTCGCGGATGATCTGGGCTTCAACATCGGCTACAACGATCTGCTGATCAAGCTCGCCGCCTACGCGCTGCGCCAGTTCCCGTATATGAACGCCCGGCTGGTCGGGGAGGCGATCCAGGAGCAGGCTAAGGTGCACGTTGCCCTAGCCGTGGACACGGATCGCGGCCTATTAGTGCCTGTCGTCCGGGACGCTGACCGCAAAGGGTTGACCGAGGTCGCCCGAGAGTTGCGCGCGGTGATCGAGCGGGCGCGCGAGGGCTCGGCGCTGCCCGACGAGCTGAGCGGTAGCACGTTCACCATCACCAACCTGGGGATACACGAGATCGATGCCTTCACTCCGATCATCAACCTGCCGGAGGCGGCAATCTTGGGTGTGGGGCGGATCAAGGAGCGCCCGGCGGTGGTGGATGGCGCGCTGTGCGTGCGAAAGACGATGTGGCTCAGCCTGACGTTCGACCACCGGCTGGTCGACGGTGCCCCGGCGGCCCGGTTCCTGCAGACCATCAAGCACCTGATCGAGGACCCGTTCCTCTGGCTGGCCGTGACGATGTAGCGGGTGTTGGACGCGGATAAACGCGGATGTCGCTGATTGGGTCTGCTCACGCGTGGATCGTGGCTCGACGTGCGTGGGCCGGGATGGACCTCGACTGCAGTCGGCCTTAACCGGATCGTGCGGAGATCAAGCGTGCCCTTGGGGAGGCAGGATTAGTCTCCCCCAGGGCGCGTTCGTTTCAGCCTGCTGGATCCCCAGACGGCGATGACGACGAGCGCCGCGACGATCCACAGCAGAGCATAGCAGAGTTCCGCGCGTTCGGTCAGCGCGAACAGCTCGCCGGTGAGGTTGACCGCGTAGTGAAACAGCACCGCCGAGAGCGTGCTGCGCCGGTTGTGGTTGTAGATCCATGTCATCAAGATGGACTGTGGCACCAGGCCCAGCCAGAAGAGCCAGAACGACAGCGAGCCGATCAGGCCGTGTTGATAGCTGCCTTCGATGAAGAACAACGGCACGTGCCACAGCGTCCACGCTAGCCCCAGGACAAGGCTGGACGCCAGCGCGCTCCACCTCGCTTGCAGCCGGTCGAGGGCGTAGCCTCGCCAGGCGATCTCCTCCGGCAACGGGCCGAAGAACAGCGTGAAGAAGGCGAAGGGAACGACCGCGAGGGGGTTTGCCAGGAAGCGGGTTTCTATCTGTGCGCCCGTTCCTCCGAGGAGCACGTCCAGCAGGGCTCCGAGGCCGGTCAGCGCGGGAGCGGTGAGGAGGATCACGGCGTACCACCCCGCGCGGATGCGGCCAAACCCGATCACACGCTGCCAGTAGTCGTGCCAGGCGTCCCGGTCACGTCTCAGAAAAGTCAGGCCAATTGCGACTAAGGGCGGCATCAGCCCACCCAGGTAATGTAGCAGCGTGGTGACGGGCGCTGGCTCCGGCGCGCCCCAGAGCGCGGCCGGTATCCAGAAGGACCAGGTCAGGCCGTAGGTGAGGGCGAAGAACACCCAGGGATTCGATTGTGTTTGAGGGGCTGTGCTTGTTTTCATTGTAGAGGCCCGGCGGGGACTTTCCCGTGGAACAGCGAGTAGGTGAAGAAGGCGCAGTAGTCCGGGAGGTTTAGGATGAAGTCGGGCGACTCGGGTTGGCAGAGGCGCTGGTACGTCGCCCAATCCTCCGCCGATACCTCTGATTCTGCTCCTATCCAGCGCATGTCGATGAGTGCCTTCACCGCCTCGCGGAGATCATCGCTCAAGGGACCGTGGACGGTGCCGGCGAAAGTCTGGGCTGTGCATTCCTGCAACCCGACCTCGCGGAACCAGCCCAGCGCGCGCAGGTAGTGCCAGTCTGGCCGCGTGCCGTGGACGAAAGGCGCGATCCCCGGAGCGGTCGCGTTCAACCGTGCCTCCAACAGCGGGTATCCTGGAAGCAACATCTGAGACGACCACATCAGGATGGCCACGCTGCCGCCCGGCTTCACCACACGCGCCATCTCCCATATCAGCGCCAGAGGTTCTCCGGGCCGGTATCCCGCGCAGTCTGCGCTCCAAATCCAGTCAAACGTGTGCGCGTCAAAGGGCAGGTCCTTCACGTTCCCTTCCTGAAAGGAGACCCGATCCGCTAGCCCGGCTTCCTGTGCGATCCTGCTGGCGCGCGCGACGAACTCAGGGGACAGGTCGAGGCCCGTGACGTGGCCGGCCGGTCCCACCGCCTCCGCCAGCAGCAGGACCTGAAGGCCGATCCCGCATCCGACGTCCAACCCTCGGCTGCCCGGTGGGAGTTCCAGGGCCTGGATCACTGCACGGATGACCGGCTCCCGCATGGGATTGGTCACGGCCAACGCGTGCGCGTAGTCGTCCATGTCGGGCGCTTCCCTCTCGACGTTCTCGTTTTCGGCTGCCATATCTATCCTCGTTCTCACTGTAGAGAGGCGTTGGGCTCTCCTGTCCCTCAATCGCCGAAGCGATGCCGATGCAGGAACTCCTCCAACCGCGCCACGGCCTCCGGCAGGTTCTTGCGCCCGAAGCCGACGCGAAAGTGATTCCCCTCGTGCTCGTACACGGTGCCCGGCAGCAGAAGCACACTGGCCTCCCGCACCACCGCCTCGCAGAACGTCTCAATGTCTGCGTTCGCCCCGACCAGGCGTGGAAAACCGATGGGGCCGGCCTTGGGCCGCTGCCACACGAATCGGTGACCATAGGTGTCGAAGAACTCGTCCAGCACAGCCAGGTTGCTGGTGATGATGCCCACGTTGCGCGCTGCCAGCGCCTCTCTGTGGCGCAACGCGAGTTCCGCCAGGAATTCGCTGGGCGCGCTGTTGCAGATGGTGGTGTAGTCCTTCAGCGAGGCCATGTTGGCGTAGACCGTCGCATTGCGCGTGGCGATCCAGCCGATGCGCAGCCCTGCCAGGCCGTAGGTTTTCGACATCACGCCCAACGACACGGCGTGCTCGCCGAGGTCGCAGGCTGTGGGCAGACGGTCCGCGATCCGGTACTCCGACTCGCGGTAGACCTCGTCGCAGAAGAGGATGATGCCGCTGGCCTGCGCGATGTCGCTGACTTCCTGGAGCACTTCGCGGGGCATGTGGTAGCCGGTGGGGTTGTGCGGCGTGTTGATGACGATGGCCCGCGTGTTCGGGCGGATGAGGCGCTGCAGTTCGTCCACATCCGGCGCCCACCCATTCTCCTCCCGCGCCTGCCACAGCGTCACCTGGCAGCCGGTGCTGCGGGCCACCTCGGTCAACGACTGGTAGCACGGCCACTGGACGATGGCGTGGGCATCCACGTCGAGCGTGGCGTGCATGAACAGGAAGATCGCCTCCTCCGCGCCGGCGTGCACCAGCACCTGCTCGGGCGCGATCGTGCGGTAGAGACCGCAGATCTCGCGCCGCAGCGAGGGGCTGCCTGGGGACTCCGTGTACCCTAGCCAGTGCTGGCGGAATCGGTCTCCGGCATCCGGCTCCAGTGCCAGCAGGTCTTCGATAGTCAGTGACTCGCAGTCCGAGCTACACAGCGTGTAGTCCACGTTGAACTCGTGTCGGGCGAAGTAGCGCTCGAGCTTGAAGGGTGAGATCTTCATCGGGTATCCCGTCCTCCGGTGCGGTGGGTTGTGAGTTGAGGAAGCTTACACCAGAACGGGCCAAAAATCAAGCTGGCTGCCTTGGTGCATGGGGGGAGGGCCTTAGCAGGTGGATGATTGGCCAACGGTGACTGTCGCTGGGATTTGATTGCGAGTAGTCGGGGAAAAGGTGTCGGTCGCCGGTTTGCCTTGGAAACCTGTCGGGCACATAGCTGAGCCTGGCGAAAGTGCGTTCTCCTACACTCGCAGGCTGCTGCTTCGAGCGGTGTAGGCAGCTTCTGGCATTGGATCGCAACAACAAGCCGCTGCAAGCCGATTATCGTCTTGGAGTCCTCAAACCCATTGTTCGACAGCTTACTGCCAATCTCAGCGACCAGCACTTCTACTGCCTGATAGCCCAACTCCTCTTCCATCTCACGACTTGCACATTCTCTTGGAGACTCTTGTGCCTCCAGTCTGCCTGCGGGCAACTCGCTAGTCTCACGGCCAATTGAAATCCGAAACTGCCGGGCCAGGATGACGGCTCCGCCCTTGACCGGAACAATCGCCACACCACCTGGGTGCTCGACGACTTCTCTTCTGACAACGCTGCCGTTGTCCAGGCGTACACTCCCGACCCGAAGCGGTATGATCTTCCCTTGGTACTTTTGTTCACTGTCAATCCACGTTTCCATCGCTCCCTCAATCTGGCTTTTCGCCCAACTAATCACCTGGCTGGTAGCTCACTGCAACTGGGTGTTCCAACGAACTTGGATTCTGAGTTTCGACCATCAGGAAGGAAAACGGGCAACGACGGTCGGCTCCACATAAGTGTCCATGTATTCATCAGACTTTGGGAATCCCAGGACGGGAGCTATCGCTTCCGCGAGCGGATGCAGCGAGAAGCCCAGGAGGAAAGCGATGGATGATGGGCTGTGGGCAATGTGGACAGGCACAAAAAGCGTGCCTGTCCACATTACCCACGGCCCCTACGACGACGGGGTGACCCTGTTTTCGATCGTCAAAGTTCAAGCGTGATGACCAAAATGGCCCTCTTTTCGGCAAACAAGTGGCC
>CAZYSK010000129.1:0-12795 GCA_964649415.1 uncultured Anaerolineales bacterium | reverse complement strand
AAGTTTCCACCTTATTTTTGCCGATCCGTGGTCCAAAGGATGGGGCTAACCTCAGTTCATACAAATGAGTCCGGCGAAATTGGGGTGTCTCACCGCCCGATAAGGCCCGTCTGTCACCAGCTTGTCGACGTCCTCCGGTGGCATCCGCATTTGCCCTATCTTGTGAGTTGAAAAGAGGGATACTGCGAACACGATAGCCAACAATCCGCCAAGGGCTACAGAAGCATAGTCCCAAGGGGCCATCTGCTTCCTCATGAACAGGATACCCACAGGCAGCAGGACCGCGAAGTTGATCCCAGTCAACATAGGTGGAAAGACGTAGAAACCCTTTTTCACCATGATCCCCTCCTCATCCTCTGGCAAAGTCCTCTCCCTCTCTTCCCTACACCACCCCGAAGGGACAACTGCAGCACAGGACGATTATCAAACCAGCGAAAAGGATAGGAGCGACTATGCCAGAGATGGCGAACATCCGCTGTAGCCCGTCGTAGCTGCTGTGTTCAAAGATGCCCTGGCTGGTTTCGTCTGCTGTCATCTTCCCCTCACACGCCACCTTCAATCTCAGAGTACCGCCCAACGGTGGGGTCAAGGTGCCGGTGGGTTCCCCTTGGAGCCGCGATGGAGAGCCCATCGCTTTCCCGCAGGGCGCTCGATTCGTGCGGCGATCAGCCGACCATCTCCGACCCGCTCTTGGGCCGCGCTTCGGGATGATTTCTCGACCGGGCCTCCGTCAAGCAGAACCGAGAGCCAGAGCCAGCATGCCTATGGCCCCGAACGTATTCCCAGCGCAGTGCACGATCATTCCCAGGTAGACGTTCCTCTTCCACATTGCGCTTGAATCTTTTTGCTCACGGGTACAACGCCCTGTTCAACAAGACGAGTCCCCTCAATAGCAGCACAGGAATCGCTATTGAGATCGCGACTTCTAGCCACTTTCGTCGTGTCACTACAAACGGGATCAGGAACGCTGTCTGGTTCCTGTACGCAAGATACGCCTCGCCAAACGCCTTCTTCATGTGCGCTTCTTCCACCAATGCCAGAAGTATGTAGGCCACCAGTGTGCCCAACCACACCAGCAGTGTACCCCGAGGCCCTAACCAGCCGACGTCACCCAGCACCTCTCGATAGGAACGACTGGTCAGATTGATCGTGAACAGAATCGCGCCCAGGTACTGAGGGTTTCGTACAATTCGATATGGTCCAGACGTTACCAGCCCCGTTTTCCGCTTGATGTTGAGGTACACGGTAGCGTAGACCATGATCAGAATGCTGAGGATTGAGATCACTTTGTCAGGCCAATACGGTCCGCCGAACAGCAGTACAGTGAGTGCTGTCACGATGTAGGGTTCATCCGGCACGGCCTTGCTCGCGATATTCGGATTGAACAGGGAGAGGAACATCATCGCGAGGTAAACGATCAGAGGCATGGTCATCAATCCAGCCCAGATGAACAGGGAAGGGCCTGACACAATCAGCGGGATGAGCCAACCCGCTATCTCAAGGAAGATAGCGCTTAGTCTTTCAGTCAGGCTCTTGCCTTGATTCCTCATTGCGTGCCTGCTGTGCCTAGCATATGCGCATTCATGTGGCACCGAGCCGCCACGTAGTCCAGAGTTGAACTAGGCCGGTGTTGTAGATTGTACTCGCATTTGGAGTTTGAGGCAAAGCACCCGATCAAGGAACAGCGCTGGCGGGGACGAACTGGCCCGACGGGAGTGCGGTCCGGTCAGCTATTATCGAGTCGCTACCCACCAAACAGCAGTGGGGGGGATAGCAGCTCCTCCCGTGCCACAACAAGCTCACCGCGCTTGCATCCCCACAAATACCTATTATAATTATGCATATTGCTCCGCGTTGCGTTCCCGTTCTGTGATGGTAGAATCACGATCACACTATCCTGGTGGTGATGACAAATGGAAGTTCTGATCAGTTGCGACAACGTTCACAAATCATACTTGATGGGCAAAGAAGCCGTCCCCGCCCTGCGCGGCGTGTCCCTGGAAATCGAACAGGGTGGCTTCGTGTGCCTGATGGGTCCCAGCGGTTCCGGCAAGACCACCCTGCTCAACATCATCGGCGGGTTGGACGAACCCAGCCGTGGCCACGTCACCGTCGACGGAGAGAACCTGGTCGCTCTGTCTGAAGACAAACTGGCCCGGCTGCGCCTGCAGAAGATGGGGTTCGTCTTCCAGAACTACAACCTGTTGGCCAACTTCACCGCTTACGAAAACGTGGAAGCCCCGATGGTGCTGTCGAGGGTCGGCCGAAAGGAGCGCAAACAACGCACCCTCAGCTTACTCGAAAAAGTGGGACTGGCTGACCGGGCCCACCACTACCCCAGCGAACTGTCCGGCGGCCAGCAACAGCGTGTGGCCATTGCGCGTGCCCTGGCCAATAGCCCATCCATCCTCATCGGCGACGAAGTGACCGGGGACCTCGACAGCGAGTCGGGCCTGGCCATTATGCGACTGTTCGCGACACTCAATGAGGAAGGCATGACCATCGTCTTCGTGACCCACGACCCGCGCATGGCGGAGTTTGCCCGACGGCTGATTCACATATACGATGGCAAGCTCTTGAACGGTGATGGCACCCATCCTCACTATGGGGCGATGGACTCATCTGAGAGTCACCAGCCGAAACCTGATGAAAGCAAACCATGATTCTGAAATACGTGCTCAAGAACTTCACCCGCCGCAAGGTACGCACCATCTTGATGGTCCTCTCCCTGATGGTGAGCACGGGGTTGATCGTCACCATGAGCGCCACCGTCGAGACCGTCCGGCAGTCCATTGTCGACTTCATCGCCGATGAAGTGGGGCGGGCCGACCTCACGATCACCAAGAAAGATACCAGTTCCAACCTGTTTATCCCCATTGAGGAAACGGCCGCAATCATACTGGCGGCCGATGACCGCATTACGGCCGTTCACCCCCGCATAGAGGTATCTGTCGAAATAGAAATGTCCGGCAAGCGCGGCGCGGTCTCTCTGATCGGCCTGGACAGCGCCAGGGATGACATCGGCACGGTCAATTTGGTAGAAGGCGAGTACGTGCTTGGAAACGGCCAGGTGGCTGTAAGCCGGTGGGCAGCCAATAAGCATGGGCTGGCTGTAGGGGATACGTTCAACGTTGCCTATGCCTTTCCCATCCCGCGCCAGCCCGGCAAACCAGGCAGCAGCGGGGCCAGCTCCGTTCGCCTCCAGCGCCAGTTCACCGTCAGTGCCATCGTCAACGCGGGCGACGTCGCCGAGCCGCGCGGCATACTGGTAGAACTGGGGGATCTGCAAACCTGGCTCAATCTCCCCGGCCAGGCCAATCAGATGCTGGCCGTCGTTGATCCGGCTTTGTATGAGACCAACAACGCCAGTGCGGTGGCGCTGAGCATTCGCGAAATCGCACGCGCTGTCCAGCGGCAGTTGGGCGACGCGTATCTTTACAGAATGGGGCTCGCCAGTGGACTGGATGAATCCTCCCGATTCTTCCTGGCGCTTCAGGCCCTCATCAATACCTACGGCCTGATCTCCCTGGGCGTCGTGGGGCTGCTGGTGTATACCCTGGTGATGACCAACGTGCAAGAACAACGCCGCGACATGGCCGTGCTGCGCATCCTGGGGGGGCAGCGCAAACTGCTGTTTAGCCTGGTCATCGTAGAAGTAGTAGTGATCGGGTTGATCGGGGTCGGATTGGGGATCGTTCTTGGGCAGGCACTCACGGCTTATGTCCTGATTCCCGTCCTCACACACTTCCTTTCTCAGGAAGGACTCACTCTACGACTTGTGCCGCAAGTCTCGCCATCCGCCATCTTGCCCCCGGTGATTTCGGCCTTCGCCGTCCTGATCCTGAGCAGCCTCAAACCGGCCAGCGCGGCCTCCCGCACCAAGGTAATGCATGCCATCAACCCGGGTGTGGCCGACAATATCCAGCTTGAAGACCTGGCGCAGCTTCGCGAACGGCGTCCTGATGGCAAGATGTTCATCGCGGGTACCGCATTGGTCTTTCTCTTCGTCCTGATCACCGGGTTCGACGCTCTCGGGGAATTTGGCGGGGAGATCCTACAGGTCGTTTTTGTCATGCTAGGGCTGGCGGGGATGGTACTTGGGCTGAGTCTGATGTTCTTCATCACAACCGTTCCCTTCGAGCGGCTGGTTCTGGCGATCATGCGGCTGATCTCCCCGCGCCTGACCTACTTCGCCCGGCGCAACGTCAGCCGGGGGAAAACCCGCAATACCCTGATCGCCCTACTCGTCCTATTCAGCGCTGTGTTGCCCAGCTTCCTGGGCACCCAAAGCCAGTTGGAACTCGCCAACAATGAGAATAGATCCAGGATGTGGTTGGGCGCGCCGGTCAGGATTCAAGCAGCTTCGAGGTGGAATGATGAACAAGAACCGCTGAAGCCCAGCCTTATGCACAATGAACTGGCCGCCATCCCCGGTATTGGCCACATGGTCGGCATCTCATACCCGTATGCTAGCTCGGTTCAGGACAATGTGGGGTTGCGCTCTGCCCGTGTGGACGTCGTCGGCATTGACGGCGATCTCGCCCAGGTTGTCTTTAGCGAGATGGTGGAATTCACCGCCGGCGGCCCGGAAACGCTGGGTTCGATCCTGACTGATCCTGATACGGTGATTATCAGTGAGGGTCTGGCGGGTCATCTGGCGGTTGAGGTGGGTGAAACCATCGAACTGCAAGGCACCGGCCTCGACCACGTCCAAAAAGCCCGGGTGGTCGGCATCGCCCGGCGCATCCCCGGTATTGATGGCATCACCCGCAGCCGCATCGCCGCTCGGAGCGGCAGCACCGTGCTGGTCTCGATGGCCCATTTCGGCCGCCTGGTGACAGAATTGAACCAAACCCAACCCGGCCCGAACGATCCGTTGCTAGAGACAGTGTTGGCAACTCTTCAGCCTGACGCCGTTCCAGACGAAGTCGGCGAGAAGATCCACGAGCACCACAGCGACGAGGCCGCTTTCTGGGTGGACCTACTGGCGTGGGAACTGGATGAGAACCGGGGCGACATGATCTTCTACGTGGGCTTGCTCCTGGCTTTGACGGGAATCTCGTTCACGACGGCCGTGTTTAGCGTTTTTGCCGTCATTTACGTCACCATCTACGCCCGGCGCATCGAAATCGGTATGCTGAAATCGATGGGCATGCTGCGCCGGGAGCTCACTCGCATGTTGATTGTGGAGGCGATTGCCATGACGCTGGGATCCGCACTGGCGGGGATTGCCGCCGGGGCCAGCATGGGCTATCTGAACTTCTATATCAATGCGGCTCTGGAGCAGATGCCCTCACTTTTCGCCATAGACAAGATCGTCATGCCCGCCATCATTGTCATGGTCGTTCTCGCCAGCATGGTGGCGGCGGCGTTTTCCGCCCGGCGCATCGTGCGCAAACAGGCGGTCGAGATTCTGCGGATGCAGTAGGGCGCTCAAGGTCTCGTGGAAGCAGACAAACAGTTGATAGGATATGACATGAAACGAAACTTGATTCTCTTGCTCTTGACGACGGTCCTATTGGTTGGGTGCAAACAGGAGGCTGGCAGTGGTGGCGAGCAGGAAACGTCGCTACCGGAAGAGACACAGGTCGTGGCGACGGCAGTTCCGCAAACAGCCCCCGTCGCGAGCAAGACCGTGCTGGCCGATGGCCAGTTGGTGGCCGTCAACCCGGTGTTGGCGCTCTCTTTTGAAGCCAGCGGCCGCTTGCTGTCGCTCAACGTACAGCCCGGTGATCGGTTGGAATCAGGGGATGTGATCGGCACGCTGGATGATGGCACGCTGCAAGATGCAGTGACGGATGCAGAATTACAGGTGGCGCAAGCCGAGACAAGTCTGGCCCAGGCACAGCTTTCGCTGGAGGATTTGCTGACGTGGGAGCCAGACAAAACAGCCGTTGCCCTGGCCGAGGCCAACCTGACCGCAGCGCAGACCACGTTGGAAAATGCCCAAGCCTCCGATGCTGTGGCCGGGAATAGCTTGACTTCGGCCCGCATTGCGGTGGAGCAAGCAGAACGCCAATTGGCCGATGCACAGGAATACTACGACAACGTGTTTGATCAGGCCCGTGATTGGGAACAGTACATTGACGAGCGGATTTGCTACAAAGGGGAGGGCGGCCAAATGCCCTGCACCGGCCCGTTCTACAACGAGCGCATAAAAGCCGAAAGGGAAAATGCGCCGCGTCAGTTGCAGGCCGCTGAGGAGAGTCTACAAGTAGCACGTGCCCAGTACAACTTGGCACAGGGTGGCGTGAACAACGATACGGCCATCTCCGCCAAGGCCTCCGTCGTCAGTGCCCAGCAAGCGCTGGAGCAAGCCACCACCGGGCCCAAAGAGTCCGAGATCGATGCGGCTCGACTACAGGTGGAACAGGCCGAGATCTCGCTTGAGCACAGCCGGTTCAGGCTGCGGCAGGCCCAGGATGCCCTGGCGAAGGCACAACTGGTCGCGCCGGGCAGTGGCACGGTGTTGTCGGTCGACGTCGCTGTGGGCGCTACGATTGGGGCCGGGACACCCATCGTCACCTTGCTGGACACTGACCGGCTGGAGTTCCATACCACCAATTTGAGCGAGCGCGATCTGGCGCAGGTCTTTCCAGGGCAAGGGGCCGAGGTCACGTTGAAGGCCTATCCCAATGAACCCATTGAGGCAACGGTGGTGCGGATCGGTTTGCAGGCCGGCCCGGCCGTCGGTGATGCGGCGACGTTCCCCGTCATGCTGGTTCTGAGCGAAACCGATCTGGATATTCGCCCCGGCATGACCGGCCAGGTAGAGATTCGCAGTGAGGAGTAAGCGATCCCGCGTTTCAGCCCGACATCCACTCGAACGCTTCTGATCACGACAGTTTGGGAAGTGCCTTTCCTGCGAGACGCCCCAGCCGGTAGAGCCTCCAGCCAACCATGACATGCCATATCATCAGCAACAGCCCGGCGGCGGGTATGAAACAGACAGCCAACAGGTCGCTATCTAGCGCTGGCACGAAGGCGAAAGCAATGCAATAGGCCAAATCAAGTCCACTCGCCAGAATCCCCACGTAGGCGGTCGCCCGGTTGAACACGGCGCTCCGCAGCATGACAAGTGAGGTAATCATACCGGCCACGGCAATGAGGAGCAAGCTCACGTAGCCCCCAGCGCCCGGATGAGCGCCGGGACCGGTAAAACGGTTGATCGCCAGCATCGCCTGCCCGGCCGCCAGCAACGAGGCCCTCTGCGTGTCGGTTGTCGCGGCCGCGTACTGATCGCTGAGGGAAAGCATAGAGAAAGCCGTGTTCGAGGCAAAGTAGACCGCTATCCCCAAGAGAGCAAGCGTCGTAGCGATTGCCATGTAACTCTTACTGGCTCGTCTGAGGACAGCGTAGAGGGCGAGAAACATCAAGCCCACAAACGCATAGTTGACGAGGTCAAAGACGTGCAAGCAAGCGAGCCCAAGGAGCCGATTGCTCTGAAGGAGCGCAAACCAATCGCTGACCGTGACAGGGGAGGAATGCTTGCTAAACAGCTCGATTTCCGCGGCGATGTTCCTTCTGAAGAGTACACCTGCAATCAGGGCAGCCACTCCACCGACTCTGTAGAGTATCTTCCACTCGGGGTCCAAAGTTCCGGCACTGGTGACCTGGTTCGCCATGCGCATTCATCCTTTCCGTATTTCCCGATAGTTGGTCAGGCAATCCCTTTCTCTTTGGCCGCAGCGCTCAGCAGTTCATCAAGTTCTTTGTCCACGTCCGAGGGAAGCGGAACGATCCGGTGATTCTCCAGAAGCGACCGCGCTTTTTCATCCGCCTGGACGAGAATGTCTTTGCGTCCCAGCTCTATCCAGCGGTCGAAGGGCTCTCGTAAGGAAACCAGCGGGAGGTATCGCTCCCCCCGCCACCAGTTGAGGGTGTGATCGGTGGCCATGTAGTTGCCGGGAAAATGCCCCACCTCTTTCATCACATCGATCGCCAGGGTATCGTCGCTGACCTGGATTCCATCCAGGCAACGGGCCACCATCCCGCACATCTCGGCATCAATCACCAGTTGGGCGTTTGACCACAGTGTGTGGCCATCCACCATGCCGGCTCCCCAAATCAGGTTAATCCCCGACATCCCGGCCAATAGCCACTGCATGGCCTTCTCATAACCGGCCTGCTGGTTGGGCAGTTTGGCGTCTGTCATCGGCAGATAGACGATACTGCCCATACCATAGAACTTGCTGAGTTGTGCGGACAAGGCGGTCAACATGCCCAGCTCTACGCTGCCCGAAGCCAGCATGGCGGATCTCATATCCAACGGAATGGTAAAACAACTGTACATGAGACCCGTGCCCGGCCTGAGCAGTTCGACGAAAACGGCCATGGCCAGGATTTCGGCATTCATAACTGTGGCGGTACCGGCCAATGTTGCCGGCGCGGTCACGCCTGGGCTGGCCATAGATTGCAGGCCAACCGGCAGCCCTGCCGCTGTTGCAAGCCGCGCCCCTTCGATTTGGTCACGTGTCCAGCCTAGCGGAGAGGCAGAGTTGATGGTGACGATAATGTCTTCGCCGGCAGCCTGAGCCATCCTGATGCCCCATTTTTCGCTGTCATTCATCACCGCCACCGACGTCACTTTTTCGCTATTCCGGATGGCCGCCGCGTACAACCACTCCAGGTTGGTTTCGGTGGGCCTATCGGCGATCTCTCCCAGGCCCGGATTGGACCCGGCGATGTTGTCCAGGGCATCACAGAGCCTTAGCGCTTCTTCGGCATCCTTCAACATCCCCGGGCGTCGCTGCATCGAGGGGATATCCAGCACGGCCATACCGCTGCAAGCAGAGAAGTGGACGCTGGTGGAATCGAAGGTGATATCAAATCGGGAGTTCCTGGCGTGGAGGGTGAACTCAGGCGGACACTTTTCCAGGCAGCTTTCGACCAGATCGGGCGGGAATTTGACAAGCTGCTTCTCGAAATCGACGGCGCACCCATGCTCTGCCAGGAAGCAGAGCGCTTCGCCATCGGTAAACTTAACACCGATGTCCTCCAGCACCTGCAAAGTGCCGTTATGAATCCTCTGGATGGCCGCATCAGACACTATTCGATAGGGGGTGATGCAGCGGCTCCTAAACGCCATATCCCGCTATTGCCTTGTTGTTGAGTCTACCCACGTTTTGACATAGACCACCAGCGTATCAGTAGATAAGGTGTAGCGCTTAGGCCGTCTCTCTCTGGTAGTCATTGATTGCCTTTGTCAGCCTGGACATAGCTTCACGTAGCATACTCTGCGGACAGGCTATGTTCATCCTCGCGTACCCGGCTCCCTCTCTGCCAAACCAGTAACCTGGGTTGAGAGCCAGTCGTGCCTTTTGGGCCAAGAACCTTTCTAGTTCTTTCGCCTCCAAGCCTAACTCTCGAAAATCGAGCCATACCAGGTATGTGCCCTCGGGTTCAACCAATTTGACCTGGGGTAGATTTTCATCGAGATAGGATCTCAACAAATCGATGTTTGATTGCAGGTACACCAGCAAGTCACCTAACCATCTACTTCCTTCACTGTAAGCCGCCTCAATGGCCGCCGAGGCGAACACATTTGTCTTGTTTATCTGAAAACGATGTGCAAAATCGTGAAAGCGTTGACGATACGCTTCATTGGGAATGACCGCCATTGCATCTATCATCCCCGCAATGTTGAAGGTCTTGGCCGGAGACAGACAGGCAAAAGACACTTGGGCCAATTCATCCGAAATCGAGATAAACGGCGTGTAACGATTGCTTCCATAGACGATGTCGCCGTGGATTTCGTCGGAAATGATCAACACGTTATGCCGTCTGCAGATCTCGCCAGCGCGGGCCAGCTCTTCCCTCGTCCATACCCTGGCAACTGGATTATGCGGATTGCAGATAATCATCATCTTGTTCTTGGGATTCGCTGCCTTCTCCTCCAGGTCTGCGAAATCCATCTGGTATCTGCCATTGTCTAGTCTGAGGGGATTCTTGACTATCCGCCGGCCATTGCTTCTAATCACCATGCGAAACTCAAAGAAGACAGGTGGCTGAATGATGATGCCATCCCCCCTCTCTGAATGCTGATCTATCAGAACAGCTATCGCACTCAATACACTGGGGCAGGATTCAATGTGCGTTCGGTCAATCGACCATTGATGTCTGTTCGCATACCAATTGATAAGCACATCGAAATAACCATCCGTCTTGTACTCGTAGCCAAAAACGCCGTGTTGAGCACGCTTGAGCAAGCTGTCAATCACAACTGACGGTGCCAGAAAGTCCATATCGGCAACCCAAAGCGCTAATACATCCTCACTCCCAAAGTGTTCTATCAACAGGGACTTTTTCCATTTGAGCGTGGGATACTCACTTCTGTCAATTGGCTGGTCAAAATCCATGGCGGGGCAATTCCTTTCTGGGCGACGGGAGCACACAAACACACTGGCCCCCATCGCCCAGGGTCTACTTCACTACAATGGTAAACCCAACTAGATCGCCTACTTCCCATCCTCCGTCGTCGAATTCTCCATCCGGCTCGTAGTATTCATCCGCTTTGCAGACCGTCGCGGTCTTCTTCCCCTCAAGGATCTCCACAACTAGACTATCATCATTGTCGTCTTCTCCCCAGAATTGTATTCTCTTTGGTCTATCCATTTTCGTATCTCCTCGGTCACACTACGGTGCTTCTCCTATCACTATGCACGACTTGACCACCCGAAACCCATACAACCGCACCCCAGAGTCCTCCAGCCCCCACTCACGAAATGCACACCGCGCATAGAACCGATCATTGATGAACGACCCGCCTCGCACTATCCAACCCACGTCATCCTTTGTCGACGTCCACTCCCACACATTGCCCCCCATATCGGCACATCCATACGGGCTATCCCCATCCGGCGAATACTGACCGACGGGCGTTGTGTCGAGAATGTCAGCTTCTACTGTATTGCACAAACCTGCCGCCCATCTACCCCAGGGATATCTTCGACCATCCGTGCCGCGAGCTGCCTTTTCCCATTCTTCCTCCGTCGGCAATCGTGCTTCGGCCCACCCCGCATAGCTCACCGCATCTTCGTGGCTCACCAATACGACCGGATGATTGTCTCTTCCCATCGGAGAGGTGCGATCATTCCGATCCCAATTGTGCGGCCGCCCCCAGTCCTCCTCAGTAAAAGGTACCGCATGCTCTGGATTAGCGTCCAGAAATCGTTTGTACTCAGCATTGGTAACAGGTGTCTTGTCTATCCAAAACTCAGATTGCTCACGCTCTTCCACTGCCTGGCCAAAGAGAAACGTCCCGGCAGGAACACGCACCATCTCCTTGCCAGTCTTTTGGTCAATCATAGTATTGTGCTTCAACACAATTCCCTCACCGACCATTCAATCATGACTCTCCTGCGGCCCAACGATCCGCGCATCACCCGCCGGGCGGCTTTGCAGCGTGTCTATCTGAATATCGTGATCTCAACGGCGAAACCAGGTTCGAATTCGGCGCGCGATTAACCTGGTCGGGTGGATGCGCTGATTAGCGCGCGCACGATTTGTGCCAGATTGCGTTTGCGTGTTTTGCTCAAGTGACGCTAGAGCCACGCGAAAGCCAAAGAAGTCTTCTCCTTCGTGTGGTACATGCGTTAGGCGAGCAGCACTGCGACATAGACCCGGTGGATCGTGCCAACAGCCCCCGCGCAGAACGCGCTGTGAATCAGATCTGCTCTCCCAAACGCTGCCATCGGCAGGCGCACCTACATAATTGTCATGCCACGCATCAGCACACCACTCCCAGACATTG
The DNA here is from genome assembly GCA_964649415.1 of uncultured Anaerolineales bacterium. Lineage (GTDB taxonomy): Bacteria > Chloroflexota > Anaerolineae > B4-G1 > B4-G1 > CAZYSK01. Next base: position 1,043 of record CAZYSK010000129.1, on the reverse strand, counting down.
CCGTGCATGTCGTAGAGCCCAAACGCATTGGGTGGGAAACTCCCCACCTCTGTTGTCTCGTGACGATAGATGCCTTTTGGTTCTGAACGATAGATGTGTTCCCCAACATAGTTTGCCAAATCGGTCGTTATCGTCTCCCCGAAGTAAAAAGGTGTCGTGGTCCGAGCTCGGCATGCGTATTCCCACTCTGCCTCGCTAGGCAAACGATACACACGTCCCGTCCTCTCCGACAGCCGCTCGCAGAATTCCCTGGCATCGTACCAAGAGACTCTATCCACAGGCCGTCTTACTCCCCTGCAACGACAGGGAGGAATCCACTCCATCACCCCTTCCCACTGTTCCTGCGTGACAGGGTATTTGCCCATGAGGAAGGACGAGACTCTGACGCTGTGCTGAGGACGTTCGTCCTCATATCCATAGCCAGCTCGAGATCCCATCAGGAACGTACCCCCAGGAATCACAACCATTCCGAGAGACACACCGCCATCTAGGTTCTCGATGAACTGCTTGGCCGTGTGTGTTTGACGCTCAGTTATTTCCCCAAGGCCATTGACGGTCACTACCTCGAACTCGAATTCCTGAGCAGAGTGCCCTTCGATGTCATCTGGTACTCCAATCAAGTCACTGGTCGTCATAACGATTTCCCATGCCGCAATCACCTCTTGCGCGCGCTAGCGGTGGGGTTCAGCCCACTGTGCCCAGTCTTCCTCGGTGAAGGTGACAGCCGTCCGCTCCACTGGTTGGTTAAGCGACTCCGCTACCGAGACACATAGTCTACCACACAGAACCTCGCCGTGAAATCAGGAGTCCTTCCTACTCGCTCTCCAGCCATTCTGCGGCTTCGTTGTAGGAATAGAAGATACTTGCACTGTAGCCGTTATTCCTGCAAACGGTTTCAAAGAATTCGACTTCGCTCTTATCCACGCCGGCAGTGTCATATAGGAGAGCTATTCTTACCTGTGATGGAAGTCCGATTTCGCGAAAAAACCGGTTCTACGCAGATTTGTGGGGTAGGAACTGGACTGGAGGCCAACTTGGGTTAG
>CAZYSK010000128.1:0-12826 GCA_964649415.1 uncultured Anaerolineales bacterium | reverse complement strand
TCCCTGGGTTGCGGCTTCGGTCTAGCTGGGTTGCGCTATTCGCTGCGAAAGCCCCAGTGCCTCACCGGCGCACCGAGCGGGTTGACCGGCAACTAGACTTGAACTACAATGCACTATCATGACCAAACAGCCTCTCCTCAGCATATCAGACGTGTTGGAGCGCATCCAATCCAACGCACACACTGAAGAGGCGCAGGATCTCATCCAGCGCGCCTACGCTGTCGCTGAACAGGCCCATGCCGGCCAGGTTCGCAAGTCCGGCGAACCATACATCCAACATCCGTTGGCCGTGGCCTCGCTGCTGACAGACATCGGCATGGACAGTGGTACCATCGCCGCCGGCCTGATGCACGATGTAATTGAGGACTCGGACATCGACTTGGACAGTATCCAGGAGGAATTCGGCCCGCAGGTGGCAAGCCTGGTTGACGGTGTGACCAAGCTAGAGCGGATCGAACAGGATCAGATTGACCGGTTTAGCCAGACCAGTGAGGAGCTACGAGGCGAGCAGGAATCGGAAAGCCTGCGCAAGATGTTCCTTGCCATGGCCAAGGACATCCGCGTCGTGATCATCAAGCTGGCCGACCGCCTGCACAATATGCGCACACTCGCCCCCCTAGTGCCGGAGCGCCGCAAGGCATTTGCCCGCGAGACGCTGGAGATCTTCGCCCCGTTGGCCAACCGGCTGGGCGTATGGCAGTGGAAGTGGCAACTGGAGGACCTGAGCCTGCGTCACCTGAATCCCGCTGCCTACGGAGAGATCGCATCGCTCATTCAAGAACGACGACCGCAGCGCGAGGCCAGCATCCAGCGGCATATCGAGACGCTCCAGCGAAGACTGCTCGAAGAGAGTATCGAGGCAGACATCTCAGGCCGTCCCAAGCACATCTACAGTATCTACCGCAAGATGCAGCGCAAGGGGGTGCCCTTCAGCCAGGTATACGACATGCGAGGCATCCGCGTGATCACCCAGACCGTCCCTGACTGCTATCGCATCCTGGGACTCGTGCACGGACAGTGGAATCCCATCCCGGGCGAATTCGATGACTACATCGCTACGCCCAAGGACAACCTGTACCAGAGTCTGCACACGGCAGTCCTGGGCGACGACGGCAGGACACTGGAGGTACAAATCCGCACCTGGGAGATGCACCGAATCGCAGAGTACGGCATTGCTGCCCACTGGCGCTACAAGGAAGGGGGCAGGCGAGACGAAACGTTCGAAGCAAAGATCGCGTGGCTGCGCTCACTGATCGAGTGGCGGCAGGAAGTCACCGACGCCGATGAGTTCGTGGACGCGATGAAGACTGACGTCTTCCAGGATCGCGTCTACGCCTTCACGCCCAAGGGCAAGCTCATTGACCTCCCGGTACGCGCGACGCCGATTGATTTCGCCTATCACGTACACACCGAGGTCGGTCACAACTGCCGGGGAGCCAGAGTGAACGACAGGTGGGTCGGCCTGGATTACCAGTTGCACACGGGCGACCGGGTAGAGATCATCACTGGCAAACGAGCGGCACCCAGCCGGGACTGGCTCAACCCGGCATTGGGCTACGTCACAACCAGCCGGGCGCGCACCAAGATCCGCCAATGGTTCCGCCGCCAGGATCGGGAGCAAAACATCGCTCAAGGGCGCGAGATCGTCGAGCGCGAACTGAAGCGGCTAGGGCTGGATCAACTCGGCCACGACACCGTGGCCGGGTTCTTCGGCTACAAGAAGCTTGACGACTTCCACGCCGCCGTCGGCTTCGGGGACATCAACAGCCAGCAAATCGTCAGCAAGATTGCCGAAACGCGCGCTCGTGCAGCGGAGGAGGAACTCCCCCCTGAACCACCTGCCCACGCGCCGACGATCGAGCCGCTCAGCTTCCCCCACACAGTAGTTGAGGGGGTACAAGTGCAGGGCACAGGGGGGCTGCTGACCCGGGTGGCCAGATGCTGCCACCCGCTGCCCGGAGACGACATCATCGGCTACATCACGCGTGGGCGAGGTGTCACCATCCACCGCCGGGACTGCCCCAACATACTGCGTATGGACGATACGGAGCGGTTGATAGAGGTCAACTGGGGTACTCGACCACAGACCGTCCCTGTAACAATCCACATCGTGGCCTACGACCGCACCAAGCTGCTGCATGAGATTTCCGGCGTGATCAGCGGAGAGGACATCAACATGACGTCCGTCAACATGCCTTTGAGCAAGAGCAGGCGGAAGAACCTCGTCACGCTGTACATCACCCTGGAAATCAGCCACATCGGCCAGCTCAGCCGGGTGCTGACCAAGATCGAACGGCTACCAAACGTGATCGAGGCCCAGCGACACACCAGATAGGACACGGCCCCAACAAAAAACCGGCCTCCAATGGAGGCCGGGTCAGTTAGGCTATCCGACTATGGCTCCGTTGGCACACGGTCGCCATACGATTTGCGCTCGACGAACACCTGCTGAGCCTCCAGCCACGTCTGAAAGGCTTCCTCGCCCATCTGCCCGCGCAGGTATTCATCCAACTCATGTACCTCGTGCCCGGTGGCCTCGAAGATCCGGTACTGACCACTTGCCTCGTCCAACAGCGGCTGGCTGTGCTCCCCCGGCTCCAGACCGAACACCAACCCGGACGCATCTTCCCCAAGAGAAAGCGCCAGGTAGCTCTCGGGCAACCAGCCCAAATCGGAGCTGTATCCGGTCACGCCCTCGTCCTCGTCGGCTGCTCCCTGCACCTCATCTGCCAGCGCCTCGAAGTCCTCTCCCTCGTCCAGGCGGGCGACCAGCTCATCTGCCCAGTCCTCATCATCCACGACCAGCAGGCGCAACTCGACCTGATCCGCTGACGTAGGAACATCTGCGAGCATCTGCTCCTGAAGCCTCTCGGTCAGCAACGCCGCCTCGAACCAGGACCGATACTGCTGTTCCGAAACGTCCAGCGGCTTAAGAATCTCCGTCACGTACTCTGAGTACCGCTGACGGAAGTCCTGCTCAGTCATCGGAGTCGGTGTTGGAAGCGGCGTGGCGGACGATGTGGCGGCCTCCCCCGTGCCCGTCGGAGAAGAGGTGGCAGTCAACGCTGGCGTGGGAGTAGCAGGATCACGATCATACCCAAACGACAGTTCAATCTCCCGCTGCAGTTCATCCAACGTCACAGCGATCCCGCGTCGCTCCGCCTCCTGGCGTATCAGCTCCTCCTGGGTCAACTGGTCGAGAACCTGACCGCCAAGAACCAGCGCGTTCTCCTCGGCCAACTCGGTCTGCACCTCGCGCATACTCTCTTGGATATACTCCAGGTAGAACTGCGAGTTGGGATCTGTGGCATCGAGGGACTGCTGCTCAGTCATGAGGCGCTGAAGCTGACTCAGCAACTGCGCTCGCTGGAGACGCACCCTGGCCTGGAATTCAGCCGTCGTAATGGGCGTGTCATTCACGACGGCGACCGGCTCACGGGCCTTAAGCACTTTCTCAGAGATGACGCCGTAGGCCAGAACACCTACAATCGCAACACCTACAGCGACTACGCCCCAGATGAGAAGGCTCTCAATCTGCTTCTCCCTCTCCAGGCGAGAGCGCTGCTTGCGCGTCAGTTCTGTCGGTACATGATGCTTCTTCGGTTTCTTTGCCATAGGTTTAGACAAAAGCTAAGAAACCAGGCCTTGCGCTATCGAATGCACCCACCGAGATGCGTTTTCGCAGGAAAACGCACCAAGAGACCTGGTTTCTGCTATAGTTCCCACGACGAATCGCAGCCGTCAAACGTCAGGCATCAAACACCACGCCTAACGGGGGCGAGTGGACTCCACGACGAATGGCAACATTGCCAGGTGGCGGGCACGCTTGATCGCCACAGAGAGCTGGCGCTGGTGTTTAGCACACGTTCCCGTTCGCCGCCGTGGTTGGATCTTTCCCCGGTCAGTCAGGTACCGGCGCAGCAAATCTGTCTGCTTGTAGTCAATGTGTGCTATCTTCTCCACACAGAACAGGCACTTTCGGCTTCTTCTGCGTCCGAAACGACGAGACGAGGAACGCCTGCCACGCGAATCCCGTCTGCGCTGTCCGCCTCCCGACGATCTCGACCGTCTACTTTGACCTCCTCGTTCGCTCAACGACTCAACCTCCTCAATCACCGAGCCGACAATACGATTCGCTGCCGGCTAGAATGCGACCGCATCCCCAGCATCTTCGTCAACGGCCTGTGCCATCTCCGAAGGTGCAGGGCGGTCACCCAACAAGACCATTTCACTGGCGACCAGCTCAGTGCGGAAGCGCTTGTTGCCCTTACCGTCCCCCCAACTGCGCGTCTGCAGGCGCCCCTCAACGTACACCTGGTGTCCCCTATGCAGGTGCTGTTTGCAGGTTTCGGCAAGACCACCCCACGCCACTACGTTGAACCATTCGGTATCCTGGCGACGCTCACCCTCCGAGTTTGTCCAGCTCCGGGTGCTGGCAACGCCAAAAGAGGTCACCGGCTTCCCACTGGGGGTATAGCGCATCTCAGGATCGCGACCCACGTCGCCAATCACCATCACCTTGTTCAGCCCCCTAGACATAGCGACCCCATAAGGCACGACTCATGCAGCACTTCACGACCAGGCCCGCAAAGACCGGCGATCCGCACGTCTCCTAATCAACGCGCACGACCAAATGACGCATGACCTGCTCATTCAGCTTGAGGCTACGCTCCAGCTCAGACACACTCTGCGGTTCCATCTCAAGCACCATCAACACATACTGGCCTTCCCATTGTCCTTGAATGGGATAGGCCAGCCGACGCAAACCCCAGGGGTCAACACGCGCGACCGTTCCGTCAACACGTTTGACCAGCCCTTCAACTGTATCAACAACCGCGCTTAGCTCATCCCCCTCTGCATCCGGGGGAACAATGAACACCAATTCATAACTACGCACTAGACGGCACACCTCCTTTCCATGGGATTGCCCCCAGACTCAAGGCTGGGAGCGGAAAGCCCGCCTACAGGCACGTAACGCGCAGTATCATAACACAACCACGTGCTTTTGACAAGTATGCGTTCTAGTACCCGACTGCACAACCGTCCTTTCTCGGGTCACTGCCGGCAATCAGTACACCGTTGTCGGGATCTCTCACTATCACCTGGCCACCGCCAAAAACGCCTCGCTCAAAGCCGTCAACCAGAGCCATGCGATGCCCCCGGCGGCTCAGATCAGCCATGACCCCGAAGCGCCAGCCCTCTTCTATGTACACCAGGCCCCCCGGTTGCCGCGCGCCCAATCCGCCCTCAGCAACGGCCAGCCGCCAGCGCGGCATGTCCAGCGCCTGCTGAGGCGACACGCCGAGATCAACAAGGTTGACCAGTACCTGAAAGTGTCCCTGCGGCTGCATGAAGCCTCCCATGACGCCGAACGAGGCGTGCAGTGCCCCTCCCCGCGTCGTCATCGCCGGGATGATCGTGTGGTATGGGCGCTTGTTCGGAGCCAGGGCATTGGGATGATCCGCATCAAGCACGAACAGAGATGCACGATTCTGCAGGCTCACCCCCGTTCCCGGGACCACCAGGCCGGTTCCAGCGCCCTCAAATAGGCTGCTGATGAAACTGCAACCATTGCCCTCGCCATCTATGACGCTCAGATAGACCGTATCGGAACCGGAGCGGGGATCACCATACGGCACGTGCTGCGCCGCACGCTGAGGATCAACGCGTTGCCGCCTCCGGTTGGCATACTCGACGCTGCACAGCTCTGCCAGGGGAATCCGCGCCAGGCCTGGATCGCAGACCCACTGCCGGGCATCGGCAAAGGCCAGGCGCATGCACTCAATCATCGTGTGCAATCGTTCGACCTCGTCAATCGCCGCCAGATCAAAACCGGCAGCCAAGTTGACGGCCAGGATCGCGGCCAGCCCCTGCCCATTGGGTGGGCACTCGTGAAGGGTAAGGCCTCTATAGTCGGCAGTGATGGGGTCTTCCCAGGTGCTGGCATGCGATGCCATGTCATCTGGGGTGATCCAGCCACCGTAGCGCTGCACGTGCTCGCTGAGCCGACGCGCAAACTCCCCCCGGTAGATGGCATCCCGACCCTCGGCGGCCACACGCCGCATCGTTTCCGCCAGGGTGGGCATACGCATCACCTCGCCAGCGCGAGGTGCGCGGCCGTCAATCAGCAACTCGTGGCCACTGGGCTGCTCTGGGCCGTTCCATGGACTGCCGCCGGCGGACGCGATCTCCTCACCGCTCTGCCAGGTGGAAGCCCGCAGCAGCTTCCCCACCTGTCCCGCCCACCCGGTAGCGATCAATTCCGTCACGGGGAAGCCGTTCTCGGCCGTCCAGATAGCCGGCTGGAGCACGTCGGCCAGGGACATCCGCCCACAGCGCTCCAGCAAATCGCTCCAGGCAGCCACAGCGCCCGGTACGCTCACCGCATGCCCCGTGTAGGTGGGCATACGTGTGCAACCGAGGCGGCGCAGCTCATCAATCGATGCAGCCGCCGGCGCTCGACCGGAACCGTTCAAGGCGCTGACCTTGCCAGCACTGGCATCCCAGTAGAGGGCAAAGCAATCGCCGCCGATACCCGTGGACATAGGTTCCACCACGCCCAACATGGCGACCGTAGCCACGGCGGCGTCGGCGGCATTGCCCCCAGCCTGCAGGACACCCAACCCCGCCTGCGCGGCCAGGGGCTGGCTCGTCGTCACGATACCCCGAGTAGCCATCACGTTGCTGCGCCGAGAGCGAAAGACTGCGTCGAAGTTCACGTGGCCCCCCTATCCGCGCGCATCTCGCGCTCCTTCCCCCACCAGAACCGCGTCGTACCGGGCGATGGCTGCCCCGACAAACGCCTTGAAAAGGGGGTGAGGCCGTGTAGGACGTGAGCGGAACTCGGGATGGAACTGGCTGCCCAGCATGAAGGGATGATCGGCCAGCTCGCCGATCTCGACCAATCGCCGGTCAGGTGAGAGGCCGCTAAACACGAGCCCCGCCCCCGCCAAGAGGTCCCGGTAGGCGTTGTTCACCTCGAAACGGTGCCGATGCCGCTCCTGAGTCTCTGATACCCCATAGGCCGCGGCTGCTTTCGTCCCCGGCGCCAGACGGCATGGGTACAGACCCAATCGCATGGTGCCGCCCATGTCCACGACTGTACGCTGCTCGGGCATCAGGTCAATCACAGGGTACCTGGTATGCGGATCAAACTCGACGCTGTTCGGTTCATCGCTGTTAAGAGCATGACGCGCCAGCTCTACAATCATAACCTGCAAGCCGAGGCAGAGTCCCAGATAAGGAATATGCCCCTCCCGTGCCCAGCGGGCCGCGGCGATCTTGCCCTCAATACCCCGCTCACCGAAGCCACCGGGCACGACCACGCCCGCCATCTGCTCCAACTCATCCCACCCTCGGCCGCGCTCCAGTTGTTCAGAACTGACGTAGTGCACGTCCACATCCCACCCATGGGCCAGTGCCGCGTGATACAGAGCCTCACGCACACTGATGTAAGCATCGTGCAGTTCAACGTACTTGCCGACAATGGCGATGGGCAGCACGCGCTCTGGAGTACGGACCCGATCTACAAGATCACGCCACTCGCTCAGGTCAGGAGGCCCCACGTCCAAGCCTAATCGCTCGACGATGAAATCGCCCAGGCCGACGTCCTCAAGGAGCAAGGGGATCTCGTACAGCACGGGCGTCGTCACCAGCGGGACGACTGCACGCCGGTCCACGTCGCAGAAGAGCGCGATCTTGTCACACAGCGCATCGTCCACCGGGTAGTCCGCGCGGGCGACGATGACATCAGGCTGAATACCGATAGAGCGCAACTCGCTCACGCTGTGCTGTGTCGGTTTGGTCTTGAGCTCCCCGGTCGCACCGACGTGGGGGAGGAACGTGACGTGGACGTAGAGAGTGCTCCCTGCCCCCACGTCGCGGCGCATCTGCCGCAGTGACTCAAGAAAGGGCAATCCCTCGATGTCACCCACGGTGCCACCGACCTCAACGATGACCACGTCGGCGTTGCTCGTCTCGCCGACCAACATGATGCAGCGCTTGATCTCATTCGTGATATGTGGAATGACCTGAATGGTGCGTCCCAGGAAGTCGCCCCGTCGCTCCCGCGAGATGACCTCTGCGTAGACCTGACCGGTGGTGACGTTGCTGTCACGGGTCAGGCTTTCGTCCACGAAGCGCTCGTAGTGTCCCAGGTCCAGGTCGGTCTCGGCGCCATCGTCGGTGACGAAGACTTCGCCATGCTGATAAGGCGACATGGTTCCCGGATCCACGTTGATGTAGGGGTCCAGTTTCTGGATAGAGACACGCACGCCCCGCGCCTTCAATACACGCCCAATGGAGGCCGCGGTCACTCCCTTGCCCACACCACTGATCACCCCGCCGGTACAGAATATGTATTTGCGCATAGCCCCTCGCCTGATAATCAAACTGAGTGGGGAGGAGCATAGGACGCTACCCCTCCCCACTCAGAAACGGACATATCCACAGCATTGATGCTTCGACTCAAGCTCCGTCACCACTACTATCAGGGCAGCGAAGCGGCTCCACCACCCCATGAGGAAAGCGAAGCACCCTCCCCCACGGACGAATTGGCCTCTACAGCAAAGCCGCCAGATCCTCGACTGTCCGGCTCATATCCAAGAAAATAAGGCCCAACTTGGCTCCCTCGTGAGCCAGCACAGTGAGCACGGCCTCCTCTCCCACCGACATCAGCAGCACATAGCCGTGGTCACCCCGAACGTAAACCTGATCCAGCGAACCACGTCCCAATTCGCCGGCAATACGCTCACCCAGTGAGAGCATCGCGGCTGACATGGCCGATACCCGATCCTCCTCCACGCTGGGCGGGAGCGAAGATGCTATGATCAGCCCATCCACACTGACGACAGCCGACGCCTCAATGTCAGGCGTACCTGCCTGCAGATCCCGCAACCGATCTATCATGAGCTCCGCCCGTGACTTCGCCATCCGCTGCTCCTTAATCGCTCTTGCCGAAGCGGCACAGAGGAATGCAACACCGTCCCGCCGCCAGATACAGGCAGACTATAGCACAAGTCCGGGGGGTGTCAAATAACGCCTGCCCGGATGCGCTCCCACACAGCCCGGATTGTCGAAGTGTCCTCTGGTCGCTCCGGCGCTTCCCCGTAGTGCACCGCGACGTAGGCCTCCGTGATTCGCGCCACATCCTCGAGGTTATTGGGAAACGCTCGCTCCAGGGTCGCCAGGTATTCATAGGGGGTCTCGTGAGGCGCACGGGCATAGCCCCGCTCCCCAGCCAGCGCCCCCAGTTGAGCGTAGATGCGGCGAATCGTGAGGCTGGAGAAGAGCTGCCCCATCACGGACTGCCCCCACGCGTTGGCCGCATCACCCAGCCGACGTCGCCCGTGCAACAGCAGATCTCGCACGCCTGTACGCAGCTGCGCACCCTCCCACACCGACTCCCGCTCCTCATCCTCCCGGCGCACGTTCCGCGTGCGTACCCGGCGTATGGAGAGGGCAACCAGCAGGAGCACGAACAGCAAGACAGCAGCCGTGCCGATCGCCCTTGTCGATGGCAAATGCACGGGCGACTCCATCGGCTGCTCTGGCTGCCCCAGCATTCCCGGCCCAGCCGGGGTCAGCAAGCGGCCCAACTCCCTCAGGTCCAATTCACCGAAAAGGCTGAACAGCAGCGCAGACACGACGTACATCACCATAGACAGGACATATACCAGGACTGCGATAAGCGCGCGCTCCAACTCCAACGCCGGCCCCAACACAGGTTCCAAGAAGCGCACGAGGTTCTCGCCGGTCATCAGGCTGGCCACACCGATCGCCAACAGAAGCGTCAGCAGACTGGCACCCACCAGGGTCGCCACCCAACCCAGGTTGAACGGTGAACGGGCGTCACCGTACTGCTGTGCCACCTCCTCGGCCCGCGCCAGCCCGATGCCCAGCAGACTGACAAAGAAGAAGACGAACACGAACTGATACGAAGGCCACGGGAGGACGAAGCCCCCCAGCATTGTTGTGATGGCCAGCATGACCAGACCAACCCGGAAGCGACGGACGATGGCGCTGCTTCCAAGCCGCCGCTGCGCCAAGGCCAACCCACGCCACCACACGAACAGCACCAGCAGGAAAAGAAGCGCCTCACTGGACAGGTCCTCCCTCTGAAGCTCGCGGAAGACGTCTCCCAACCAGGCGGCATCCCACACTGGCGTCCCAGCGTGCAGCAGGCGATGAACAACTATGAGCCCGCTCACCAGCATCCCCAGTCCGAGCAGGCCAGAACGCAGCCAGGGGCGAAGACGCCATCGCACGCTCAAGCGGCCCAGGTAGTGCACCGCGAGCACCACAACCACGAGCGCGCCCGTCAACGCCAGCGGCACAACCTGGACAATAGGCGAAAGCAGCGCAGCGATAACGGGCGTGAAGATGCACACCTCCATCGTCCCCAGAGCGAAAAACACCAACTCCCGGCGCATACAGGCACGCAACCTAAGCATCACCCCCCTCCCGCTCTCCCCCCGCGGCCGAGGGATGGGATAGCCAACCCGGCGGCCTCAAGCGCCGCCGTCGGGTCATAGGGTCCCTCGCTGAGGCGCTGGAAAACCGGGCTCGAAGCAGGTAGGTGATACGTGGCGACGCCATCCAGCAAAGAGGGCGGTTCCTCGGCCAGCGAGATCAGCGCCATCCGTCGCCCCGCGTCCCGCAGGCGCAGAACCGCCGCCGCCAACTCGTCGGTGACGATAGCCGTCACCACGACGAGCGTAGCGCCCCAGGGCAGCCGCGGGCTCTCGCGACGGAGCAGCCCGTGTATGGGGAGCGTAGCGAAACTGGTCACGGCGGCCAGCGATTCCAGGATAGCGGACAGTTGGCCCGGCGACCGCCCGGGTGGCACGCGGATCGGCTGATCCGACAGCGGCAGGCTGCCGTTAGCGACCAGCCCTACCTCGTATTTCTGTCCCACAGCCCAGGTGGCGACGGAGCCCGCCACACTGATGACGCGCTCCAACAGTCCCGGAATACAGCCCTGCCAATGGTGCGCGAACGTGGCCACGTTCAACAGAACCACCAAGCTAAGTGTCGTCGTTGGCTCGCAGACACGCACCTGCAGCTCGCCTCGATGAGCCGTGGCCTTCCAGTGGACACGACGCAGGTCATCCTCAGGACGATAATCACGGATACCCACGGTACGGAGCGGATCACCAAAGAAACGACGCCGTGCTTTCCGCTCACCGAACAGCTCTTTCGAGGGCAATCCCAGATCGGGCAAGGGCCACACCTGAGGATACACGATCAAGCGGTCACGATCCTCGCGACACTCCCGCGTCTCGAAAAGCGTGAAGATGTCACCTGACCTGAGATGCACCGGCCCCAGCCTATAGATGCCCCGTGCCGTGCAGCAGAGTTCATATCGCCGGCTGACCCGCTCGTACCAGCGTAGGGAGAGCGCAGTGCTGAGCATCCCGGTCTGGAACATATGCGTAGGGGCCAGCTCGCCCTGCGCCAGGGGTAGCGCCGTGGGGATCTCGTCACTGATCTCCAGCCAACTCAGGGGCAGTGGCTTTCGGTTGGTGATGCGCACCGTCATCCCGATCGTCTCCCCCACGAACGCGCGCTGCTTGTCGAAACGTCGCTCATGCTCCAGTGAGCGCAGAGAGATGCACTTCCACCACCAGGCGATGGGGATCACAGTCAGAAGACAGGCCGCCAAAGCAAAAGGGGCGCGCTGCCGGACGATGAGCCCGACTGCGATGAGCAATGCCGCCAGATCGAACCACATGTGGCCCAGGCGGAGACGCCCTTCCTCCCCCCGTGGCAACATCACAGCCGCTCCACTGGTACCGCGACCGTATTGATCACGTCCATCAGCACATCGGCCAGCCGGCGACCGCGGAGCCGGGTCGCAGGGCTGATGAGGATCCGGTGAGTGAGAACGTAGGGAGCCAGCAGTTTGACGTCGTCAGGCAGGACGTATTCACGCCCACGTACGCCGGCCAGTGCCTGGGCGCAATGATAGAGCGCGAGCGTCCCTCGCGGGCTGATCCCCAACTGTATGTCTGCATGCCCGCGTGTCGCTCGCACGATGTCCACTATGTAGGCGCGCACCGACTGTTCGACTCGCACCTCTCTCACCTGCCGCTGGACGGCAATCAGCTCATCAGGCGTGGTGACCGGCGCTAAATCCGCCAATGGATCCCCCCGCTCAAGGCGCAACAGGATTGCGTGCTCCTCCTCCTCGCTCGGATAGCCAATCGGGAGCCTGATCAGGAAGCGGTCAATCTGGGCCTCGGGAAGCGGAAAAGTGCCCTCCAACTCGATCGGGTTCTGGGTGGCGATCACGAGGAAGGGGCGGGGCAGAGGATAGGTGACACCGTCCACGGAGATCTGGCGCTCCTGCATCGCCTCCAACAGGGCCGACTGGGTACGGGGCGTGGCGCGGTTGATCTCGTCGGCCAGCACAATCTGGGACACCACGGGGCCAGGGCGAAACTCGAATTCCTGTGACTTCTGGTTGAACATGCTGACGCCCGTGACGTCCGAAGGCAACAGATCGGGCGTGAATTGGATGCGCCGGAACGTGCACCCCAGGCTGGCGGCGATGGCGCGCGCCAGCGTGGTCTTGCCGATGCCCGGCACGTCCTCGACCAGAATATGCCCCTCGCAGAGGACAGCGACCAGGGCCAGGTCAATCACATCGTCCTTGCCAACGATCACTTGCTTGACGTTGTCACGCACGCGGGCAGCGAACTCGGCGATCATAAAACCTCCCCTCTCGGTCGGTGAGGTGACCGGCACTTGAGATGGAACATCAACCATCAGCACCCAAACTGCGTTCAAGTGCCGGTCACCTGAACTCCTTGAGGGCCGAAATTCT
>CAZYSK010000127.1:7426-13060 GCA_964649415.1 uncultured Anaerolineales bacterium | reverse complement strand
AGTTTCCACCTTATTTTTGCCGATCCGTGGTCCAAAGGATGGGGCTAACCTCACGCCGAAACCAGGTTTTTTCCTGAAAACCTGGTTTCTCATCCCCTGCCAGCACATCAGTTGTATAGACTTCCTCATCCCTGACTATCATAGTATCGCACACTCCGCATGATCCGTGTTGACGGTCAGACACTCGTTGAAACAGTATACTTGACCACTCTTAAACCGCGTTTAACGACACGTTAACGCATGGTCAAGGTTAGGTTAACCTCGACTTGGCCGCACATGAAGCCGTGCCACATGAAAACAAGGTGCGACGCGCCTTGGGCGCGTCGCACCTGTACACAGCCGGAGACAGGCAGGCTACTACTCTACAGCGATGTATCCTTCCTCGACAACGATAGCCTGTCCCTCAGCGCTGAGGATGAAGTCTAGCCAGGCTTGGGCCAACTCGCCAGGCGCGCCATCGGTCAGCATGTTGAGCGGGCGCACCACGGGGTAGCTGCCGTTGAGCGCGTTCTCCACGGTCGCATCGACGCCGTCCACGGCCAACGCCTTCACGCTCTCGTCCAGGTAGCCGAAGGACAAGAAAGCGATGGAGTCAGGCGTGGTCGAGACTGCCGTGCGGACCGCGCCGTTGGAGGGGAACAGGATGGCCGTGTCCACAATCGGAGGCCCTTCCTTGCCCATCACCATCTCCTCGAACGCTCCCCGCGTGCCGGACCCTTCCTCACGGGAGATGACCGTGATCACCGCGTCCGGACCACCGACCTCGCTCCAGTTCATGATCTCACCGGCGAAGATGTCGCGCACCTCGTCCTTCGTCAGCCCGTCCACGGCCACGTCCGGGTTCACCGCGATGGCGATGCCGTCCCGCGCGATCGTGTGGATAGCCAGGTTGGGGAAGTCCGCCAACTCAGATTCCTTGACCTCGCGAGAGGCCGCGCCGATGTCCACCGTGCCCTCACCTGCGGACTTGACGCCGACGCTCGAGCCGCCGCCCTGGATGTCGACCTGCACGTCCGGGTTGTAGGCGCCGAACGCCTCGGCCAGCGCCTCGGCCACCGGCTGCACGGTCGTCGAGCCAGCAACGTTGATGTTGCCAGACAGCCCGGTGGGCACATCCGATTCCGCCTCACCGCCACCGAGCACGGAGATGTACCCTTCCTCGACGACGATGGCCTGTCCCGCTTCGCTCAGGACGAAGTCCAGGAAGTCCTTGACGATCCCGCTGGGCTCGCCGTCGGTCAGCATGTTGAGCGGGCGCACCACAGGGTAGCTGCCGTTGAGCGCGTTCGCCACGGTCGCATCGACGCCGTCCACGGCCAACGCCTTCACGCTGGCGTCCAGGTAGCCGAAGGACAGGAAGCCGATGGAATCAGGCGTGGTCGAGACCGCCGTGCGGACCGCACCGTTGGAGGGGAACAGGATGGCCGTGTCCACAATGGGAGGCCCTTCCTTGCCCATCACCATCTCCTCGAAGGCCCCACGCGTGCCGGACCCTTCCTCGCGGGAGACGACCGTGATCGGTGCGTCAGGCCCGCCGACCTCGCTCCAGTTCGTGATCTCACCGGCGAAGATGTCCCGTACCTCATCCTTGGCCAGCCCGTCCACCGCCACGTCAGGATTCACCGCGATGGCGATGCCGTCCCGCGCGATCGTGTGGATCACCAGGTTGGGGAAGTCCGCCAGCTCGGATTCCTTGACCTCGCGAGAGGCCGCGCCGATGTCCACCGTGCCCTCACCCGCCGACTTGACGCCCACGCTCGAGCCGCCGCCCTGGATGTCGACCTGCACGTTGGGGTTCTTGGCGGTGAACGCCTCCGCCACCGCCTCGGCCACCGGCTGCACCGTCGTGGAGCCGGCCACCGAGATCTTCTCGCCCGCCGCCTCGGGTTCGGCCGGAGCTTCCGCCGGCTCCTGTTCTTCCGCTGGCGCCTCTTCGATGGGCGCTTCCGTCGGGGTTGTCTGCTGGCAACCCACTGCCGCCACCAAGAGCGACAGCACCAGCAAACCTATCAAAATGGCGTACAACCTATTCTTGTGCACTTTCTCCTCCTATTCTCAGTTTTTGATATTCCTCAATTGGCATATGCACAAACCCTCATCCTCAGAACCGGTAGAACTAGTCAATCAACCACCCTCCGCATCGGATTCTGACGCGCGAAGACGTACATCTACACAACCTACGTACGTCTTCAAAGACGGTCGACAGCTAACTTGTTACTATCGAGAAACTGCTCGACCTCCGGGCAACCTACCACACTGACCAGACTGACCCTATCCCCACGCCAAAGCACGAAGTGATAGGTACTCTCCTTCTTCAAGCGCATCCGTGAGCGCCAGCGTGGACGCACGTAGACAGGCGGTTCGATCTGCCAACCCTGGGCCAACATGTTCATCAGTTGGGCGTAAGAGGAATACACCGGCCCAACTCCCACCGCCTGCGTTATTACGGACATTGATCATACGTCCAGCGAAGTTGCACGCGTATCATCCTACCCCGGACGCATAGTCAATGTCCACCGAGCCCGACACTGTCCGGAAAAGATAGCCGCACCGCCTTGCATGGGTAACTTGGACAGGCCAAGGCCCATCCCTCACCCAACGGAGCGATTGTAT
Organism: uncultured Anaerolineales bacterium; assembly: GCA_964649415.1. Lineage (GTDB taxonomy): Bacteria > Chloroflexota > Anaerolineae > B4-G1 > B4-G1 > CAZYSK01. Next base: position 10,447 of record CAZYSK010000127.1, on the reverse strand, counting down.
CATGCTTGTATTAACAGCGTTTTGGGAAAGATTAGCAGGGAGTTAGGAGGTTGTTAACACTATGTTAAGGCCGGAAGCGCCACCTGAAACGTCGAGCCCTGCCCTTCGACGCTCTTGGCCCAGATGTGCCCCCCGTGGACCTGGACGATGTGCTTGGCGATGGCCAGACCCAGGCCGGTCCCCCCGCCAGAGCGTGCCCGGTCTGCCTTGTAGAAGCGTTCAAAGATGCGGGGCAGGTCGCTGGCGGAGATACCTACGCCCGTATCCTCCACACTGATCAGCACCCAGTCGCCCGAGGTGAGTGCCTCGTAGTCCAGGCTCAACCCTTCAGGCTGAACATCCCCCGCACTCGAGATGCGGAAGGAATAGCCTGAGACGTGGACACGGCCTCCCGCCGGCGTGAACTTGATCGCGTTGTGAACCAGGTTCGTGATCACCTGCTGTGCTCGCTCCACGTCCGCCAGGACCGGCGGCAGGTCAGGCGACAGATCCACAGAGAGCGTCAGCTCCGCCCGCTCCGCCTGGGGACGCAGCCGTTCCACCGCCTGGCCCACCACCTCTTCCACGCTCACCGCCTTCAGTCGAAACGGCACCTGCCCCGACTCAATGCGCGACAGTTCCAGCAACTCCCGCACCATCTGGGCCAGTGCGTCCACCTCGATGTCCATCCGATTCAGGAATCGCTCAGCCGCCGGCGGATCCGCCAGCGCCCCGTCCCGCAGCGTGTCCACCACCGCCCTCAATGACGCCAGCGGCGTGCGCAGTTCGTGCGAGATATTGCTGATGAAATCCCGGCGTACCGTCTCCAGCCGCCGGATCCGAGTCAGATCCTGGAGGATCACCAGCGAAGCCTGCGGCCCGGCCTCCTGCAGCGGCGTCACAATCGCCTGCAGGAACACCCCCTGGTGGCTCAGCTCCACCGATTCAAACTGCTCCTCCCGCTGCTCGTAGCACTGCTGCCACAGCTCGATGATCTGGTGGTCGCGCGCCACCTGGGCAAAGGGACGGGCCAACGCCACTTCCTCGTCGATACCCAGCAACCGCGCGGCAGCCGGGTTGATGAGCCGGACGCGCCCATCCCCATCCGTGATGATCACGCCGTCCGCCATGTTGTCCAGCACCGTCGTCAGCCGATTCCGTTCCTCAACCAGCTTGGCGATAGTCCCCCGGAGCCGATCAGACATCTGGTTGAACGAGCGGGTAAGCGTGCCGACTTCATCGTTCGTCGTAGGCAAGAGTCGCGCGCTGAGGTCGCCCTCAGCCACGCGCCGGACGACTTCCGTCAACTGGCGTACTGGCCGCGCAGTACGCTCCGCGACCAGGATAGCCAGGACCACAACCCCCAACGCCGCAAGCAGCGCGGCCGACAGAATCGCCCTCCGCAGGCGTGCGACGTTGGCTTCAACCTGACTCAACGGCAACGCAACCCGCACGAAGCCGCTCACACGGTCCCCCAGCACCACCGGAACCGCCACGTACATTATATCGGAGCCATCCGGCCCGCTGGAACGCAGGCTGCTGCCCTGACCCTCGGCCAGCGCCTGTTGCACCTCTGGCCGGTACAGTTGATTGCCTACCTGGTTCCGCCCCTTCTCAGACTCACCCAGCACAGTCCCGTCTGCCCCGATGATGGCCACGTGGGCGATCAGCAGCTCTGCGTAGCGGCGGGCCAACGCGTCGTAATTGCCCCCTGAACCATCCCACGTCGGTGCAGACGCCGCCCCGGACGCACCATCGACCCCCGCTGCGCCCGAGGATGCCAGCACGTCTCCAATCAGGCGAGCCTCCGTCGCCAAATGGACCTCCAGATCATCCAGGTAGGTGTCGCGCACTATGTGTGACAGGTAGATGGACAGCACCGCCATGGCCACCAGAATCAGGACCATGTATGGAATAGCGATGCGCCAGCGCATGCGCAGGAACATGCCTCACCCCTCGAAGCGATAGCCCACGCCTCGCACAGTCACGATACGCACCGGGTTGGCCGGGTCGGGCTCGATCTTCTCCCGCAGCCAGCGCACGTGCACGTCCACGGTGCGGCTGCCCCCGCCGTAATCCCACCCCCACACCCGCTCCAGGATCAGATCACGGGATAGGACCATGCCACGATTGCGGGCCAGGAAGACCAACAACTCATACTCCTTGGGCTTCAAGCGCAGCAGTTGCCCCTGGAGCATCACCTCGCGGCGCGCCAGGTCCATGGATAGGTTTCCGATGCTGAGTTTCCCTACTTTGCCCTCACCGTTCTCCGCGGCCACCTCTTCCCGAACGAGTCGCACCCGCCGCAGCAACGCCTTGACCCGGGCCATGAGCTCCCGCATGCTGAACGGTTTGGTCATGTAGTCGTCCGCTCCCACCTCCAGCCCCACCACCTTGTCCACCTCTTCATCCCGGGCGGTGAGCATCAAGATGGGCACACTCATCTCCTGGCGCAGAACGCGGCAGACCTCGAAACCGTCCATACCGGGGAGCATGACGTCCAGGACGATAAGGTCCGGCTGCTCCTGCCGCGCCACGTCCAGAGCGCTCGGCCCGTCGGCAGCCGTGTAGACCTCGTATCCCTGGCGCGTCAAATTGTATTCCAGCGTGTCCAGCAACGTCGGCTCATCTTCTACAACCAATACGCGATTATCCATAGCCTACCATCCATCCCTTTGCCGCGAGACCCCGCCCTGTACCCGCGATTTCCCAATCGCGTCCCCTCGTACCCGCGACTGCCCAACCACGCCCGCCCCCCGTAGCCGCGATTTCCCAATCGCGTCCCCTCCTCCGCCCCTCGTACCCACGATTCACATTGGGGTCAAATGACCCCTCCCCGCCACCTCGTACCCGCGACTTCCCAACCACGCCCGCCCCTCGTAGCCGCGATTTCCCAATCGCGTCCCCCCTCCGCCACCTCGCACCCGCGATTCACACTTGGGTCAAATGACCCCTTCCCGCCCCCTCGTACCCGCGACTTCCCAACCACGCCCGCCCCCCGTAGCCGCGATTTCCCAATCGCGTCCCCTCCTCCGCCCCTCG
>CAZYSK010000127.1:0-7326 GCA_964649415.1 uncultured Anaerolineales bacterium | reverse complement strand
ACGCCCGCCCCCCGTAGCCGCGATTTCCCAATCGCGTCCCCTCCTCCGCCCCTCGCACCCGCGATTCACACTTGGGTCAAATGACCCCTTCCCGCCCCCTCGTACCCGCGACTTCCCAACCGCGCAGTCAGCGGACAGGCACCGCCATCACGCCGACCACCCCGGCCCCCGCGTGGCAGGCCAACACCCCGCCCGTCTCCCACACCCACACACGCTCCCTGGGGAAACCGACCCGTTCGGCCAACCGGTCGGCCATTGCCTCCGCAGTCCCCTGCCTGCACGTGTGCAGGACGGCCAGGTGCTCCAATGGCCCTAGCCGCTCGACCTGATTCAACACCCGCCTCAGGCCACCCTCAAACGACCGGACAGCTCCCAAGAGCCGCAACTGGCCGTCTACTATGTTCACCACAGTCTTGATGTTCAACACGCGCGTCATCCGGTCTATGACCGCAATGAACCCATCCGCCCGCCCTCCGCGTCGCAGGCTCTCCAGTGTATCCAGCACAATCGTCACCCGCACCTGCTCCCGCAGGCCCTCCAGCACCGCGATGATCTCTTGCAGCGAGCGCCCGGCCCGTGCAGCCTGCGCCGCCGCCAGCGCCTGCACCCCCAGGCCCACGGACAAGGACAGAGAATCAAAGACACTCACCGCCTCGCCGAAGCGCTGGGCGGCCACGTGGGCCGCGTTGAATGTGCCGCTGTGCTTGCTCGTGATTGTCAGGCACAGCACACGCTTGCCCCCCGCAACTATCCGCTCGAAGAGCTGTTCAAATGCGCCCACCGAAGGCTGCGAGGTCTGCGGATGATGTGACCCGGCGCTCTTCTGCCAGAACTCCTCGCTGGACAACTGGCCATCGTCGTACGTCTCTGACCCAAAGCGAATGACGAGTGGCACGACGTCTATCTTGAAGCGCTCCAGAAGCCGCCGCGGAAGGTCGCAACTGCTATCGGTCACGATGTGTATGCCTGCCATAGACGCGCGATCAAGGTCCACGTCTGCCTCCTTTTTCATCCGGTCAAGGACACCGCGGACGTTGACCGTACGTCCGCCGAACCATCCCAAGCAAGGTCGTACGCCGACTAAACCCCCACTCCAGACCCGAGAAATCAGCCTCAATTGCAGCCGACACGCGCGGCTACGATACCACAGGACCAAGACCTTGTCAACAAAACAGCCTCGTCCGCTTCCCGTTCGTAGTTACGCACGGAGCGTAGCGGAGTGCGGTTCTTCGCTCTGTGGCGACAGCGGGCGGGAGTGCGGTTCTTCGCTCTGTGCTGACGGCGGGCGGGAGTGCGGTTCTGCACTCTTGGCGACGGCGGGCGGGAGTGCGGTTCTTCGCCCCGCGCTTTGGAGCAATCCAACAGTGTGCTATAATCACCGTCTGAGAGACATGATCACGCCGTCACTGACCATCGGTATCGAAGAAGAATACCAGATCGTTGATCCCGCCTCGCGAGAGCTGCGCTCCTACGTCCAGCGATTTCTCGAGCACGGCCAGACCGTGTTGCCCGATCAGATCCACCCCGAGTTCATGCAGTCCCAGGTCGAGGCCGGCACCCGCATCTGCCGCAACATCCAGGAAGCCCGCCGCGAGGTGATCCGCATGAGGCGCTCGATCTGGGAATTGGCCCAGCAGGAGGGGTTGTGGTTGGCCGCGGCAGGCACCCACCCCTTCGCCTCTTGGGCACGCCAGCAAGTCTCCCCCTTCGGCCGCTATCCCGAGCTGGCTCGCTTTCTCCAAGATGTGGGACGGCGGCTGCTGATCTTCGGCATGCACGTCCACATCGGCATTGAGGATCGTGAACTACTCATCGAAGTGATGAACCAGTTGCGCTACTTCCTCCCCCACTTGCTCGCCCTCTCGACCAGCTCTCCGTTCTGGCACGGGCGCAATACCGGGCTCAAATCGTACCGCAGCGTCGTCTTCGAGAGCCTTCCCCGCTCCGGCATCCCGCCACACTTCAACTCCTACGCCGGCTATCGCAGCACCGTCGACACATTGTTGTCCACAGGCAGCATAGCCGAGCCGACCCACATCTGGTGGGACGCGCGTCCCAGCGAGAAATTCCCCACGTTGGAGGTGCGCATCCCCGACATGTGCACGCGCGTCGAGGAAACCCTGTGCCTGACTGCGCTGATACAGGCCATCATAGCCAAGTTGGTCGATCTGCGGCAGGCCAACCAGACGTGGCGCATCTACCGCAAGCACCTGATAGATGAGAACAAATGGCGCGCCGTGCGCTATGGCATCGAGGAAAAGCTGATTGACTTCGGCAAACCGGCAGAGGTGCCGTTCCCCACGCTGATTGAGGAGATAGTCGCCTGGATGGACGACGTGGTGGACGAGTTGGGAAGCCGGGCAGAGATCGAATACGCACACACCATCCTGCGCGAAGGCACCAGCGCGGACCGCCAACTGGCCGTCTACCGCGCGACGGGAGACTTCCGGGCGGTCGTTGATCACGTGGTGAAAGAGACACAGGAAGGACTCTAGGCGACCTGATATGATCAGCATCACCGACGCACGACACTACTATGAAGGGGCCGACTCGGTACACGACTTCGACCACGTCCTGCGCGTCCTGGCCCTGGCCGAACGCATCGGGCAGGCCGAGGGAGCCGACCTGGAGATCGTGCGTGCAGCGGCCCTGCTGCACGACGCGGGCCGAGGACAGGCCGAGGCAGCCGGGCGTGACCATGCCGCGTTCGCTGCCGGCCGCGCGCAGGAGATCCTGGTGGATCAACCGCCGGAAAAGGTAGCCGCCGTGGCCCACGCCATCGCCGCCCATCGCTTCCGCACCGGCCCTGGGCCAACCTCGCTGGAGGCGCGCGTGCTGTTCGACGCCGACAAACTGGACGCCATCGGCGCGGTGGGCGTGGCGCGCGCCTTCGCCTACGGCGGCGCGCACGGGCAACGGCTGTGGACGCCCATCCAGGCAGTGGACATAGACCGCTGGATGGCAGAGGGAGATGATCCCGGCGAGCACACACCCGTGCACGAATTCGTCGTCAAACTCTCACGTCTCAAAGACCGCCTCTTCACCCCCACCGGCCGCCAGATCGCCGAGGAGCGCCACGCCTACATGGTCGCCTTCTTCCAACGATTCGACGCCGAGGTACGCGGGGAGTCATAGACACCATGCATCTCAAGCAACTCCTAGCTCGTCGTGAGTTCCCCGCTCGTAGTGAGGCACGCAGGTCCGCCGGAGTGCCGTTCCCCCCTCGCAATGAGTCCCCCGCTCGTAGTGAGGCACTTAGGTCCGCCGGAGTGCCGTCCCCCGCTTGCAGTGCGTTCCCCGTTCGTAGTAAGGCACGTAGGTCCGCCGGAGTGCCGTCCCCGGTTCGTAGTGAGGCACGCAGGTCCGCCGGAGTGCCGTCCCCCCCTCGCAATGAGTTCCCCGCTCGTAGTGAGGCACGTAGGTCCGCCGGAGTGCCGTTCCCCGCTCGTCGCGAGTCCCCAGTTCGTAGTGAGGCACGCAGGTCCGCCGGAGTGCCGTGCGACTGGAAAGCCGTGACCGCCATCGTCGTCTCCACCCTCGCCCTCGCCGTCGAGCACTACCACTTCATATTCCCTCACAAGGCCTACGATCGGTTGCTCCTCTACCTGGTGCTGCCTCTGCTCGTCGTTCTGCTCGTCTTCCGCGAGTCGCCCGCCCGCTATGGCTTCCAGGTGGGCGACTGGAAAGCCGGACTGGCGCTCACAGCCGCAGGCTGCGCTGCGATGACCCTCGTCATGCTGTTCGTAGCGCGCACCGGGGCCTTCCGCAGCTACTACGGGCACCCGATGCACACCGCCATTCCGTGGCCCCTCGACGCTGCCCTGGACCTCTTCGGCTGGGAATTCCTGTTCCGCGGCTTCCTGCTATTCGCCCTCTACCCGATCTGCGGCCCCTACGCCATCCTGCTACAGGCCGTCCCGTTCACCATTGCCCACTTCGGCAAACCCGAACTCGAGACACTGAGTTGCATATTCGGCGGCAGCGCCTTCGGCTACGTCGCCTGGCGCACCCGCTCATTCCTATATCCATTCCTGATCCATTGGTTCCTGGTCATCATCACCATCCTGCTCGCCACCAACTGCTCGTAGCCGCGATTTCCAATCGCGCATCACACTTGACGCTTGACGTTGTTACACAGAGTTACGCAGAGAACACACAGAGATACACAGAGATACGCAGAGAATACACAGAGACAAATATGAGAAACGATGAGTCCGCAGGTGGGCGCGATCTTCCCGGGTTGAGTGAGCTGACAAGGCAGATCATAGGCGCGGCAATTGAAGTACATCGCCATTTGGGGCCGGGGTTGCTGGAATCAGCGTATGAAACTTGCCTGGCATACGAACTGCAGGAACGAGGTTTGGCCTTCGAACGACAAAGGGCATTGCCCCTGGTTTACAGGGAGGTGCGTCTGGATCAGGGATACCGCGTCGATTTGCTCGTGGAGCGACAGGGGGTTGTAGAGCTCAAAGTGGTTGATCAAATCACGCCGGTTCACGAGGCTCAAGTGCTCTCGTACCTGAGGTTTTCTGGGTGCAGGGTTGGCCTACTGCTCAACTTCAACGTCAAACTGCTCAAAGATGGTATCCGTCGTTTCATCATGACCTAGCCATTCCTCTATATCTCTCTGTGTCTCCTCTGTGTGACTCAGTGTAAATTTCCGACGCTTGACGAATGACGAACGACGCTTGACTCTTAACATCCCATCACCAAGGAGGACCCATTGACCCAGGCCGACATCTTTTCCGGTATATGCGGTTTCACCACACACGTAGAAGCACACATGAATGGAGGCAATTGCATCCTCTCCATCGAGAGCGATTGTGAAGCCATCCAACAACTGGCGACCGAATTGAGCCAGGTAGACCCGTTCCAGGAGATCTCCTTCCGCGGGCAAGGCCCTCAGATCCTGCAACTGGCAGCGAAGCATTGCGCGCACGCCGCCTGTCCCGTGGCGGTGGGCATCATCAAGGCAATCGAAGTAGAGGCAGGGCTGGCCCTGCCCGCCGACGTCACAATCAGGATATCCAAACGCCAACCGTGAGCCCCGTCAGGAGCCGGAGGAAGGTGAGGCATGGCCAATAAACGCTGGTACCGTGAGATTCAGGCAGCCGCCGCGTTCTGGATCGCCGGCATCGTCTTTGCCCTCGTGGGTGCCGTGTTCGTGGCAGTCGGTGCACGATCAGCACGGTTCTTCCTGTACCTTGGCATCCCGTTCCTGGGCCTGGGGCTGCTCGTGCTGATCCTGATGGTGTGCAGCTTGTACTTGAAAGTCAAGCAGCCCCAGAACTACGAGGTCTGGCTCTGGTGGGTGAACTTCATCGGCGGCCTGTCCGGCTCCCTGCTCTTCGGCATTCCGAGCACCCTCGCCCTGCCCATCCTGCTGATGGTAGGTGTGGACGGCGAACTCTGGTGGATCGGCGCAGCCTTCAGCGTGATCGGGCTGGGCGTGCTGATCGTAGTCTGGATGATAGCCAGGCGCCAGTACAGCGCTCGGCCACGATGGGTGAAAAAAGACAAACCCACCCACCACCCGTAGCGGCACGCCGTTCGACGCCCGACGTTTGACGCCCGACGTTTGACGCCTGACGTTTGACGCTTGACGCCTGACGTTTGACGTTTGACGCCTGACGTTTGACGCCCGACGTTTGACGCCTGACGTTTGACGCTTGACGTTTGACGCCCGACGTTTGACGCCTGACGTTTGACGCTCTAATGGCACGCCATTCTGATGGCGCAGCCTTAGCACCTGCCCGATTTATCCGGGCGAAAGGTACGTGATATGAACACCGTGACCCTTCAACTGACAGCCATGGCCCACGGCGGCAAAGCCCTCGGACGCCACGAAGGCCGCGTCATCTTCGTCTCCTACGCGCTGCCCGGCGAGACCGTGCGCGCCGAGATCACCCAGGACAAAGGCCGCTATGCCTTCGCCCGCCCCGTCGAGGTGCTCGAGCCCGCCCCCGACCGTGTCCAGCCCCCCTGTCCCTACTTCGGACCCACCGGCTGCGGCGGATGCCAGTGGCAGCACATATCCTACCAGGCACAACTGCGCCTCAAAGCCGAGATCGTGGCCGACCAGCTCACCCGCATCGGATCCATCGCCGAGCCAACCGTCCACCCCACCCTCCCCGATCCCACCGGATGGGCCTACCGCAACCACGCCCAGTTCCACCCCGCCTCCGACGGCGGCCTGGGCTTCCACGCCGCCACCCCCGGACCGCGGGCATCCTTGCCCGCCAACCCACCCCAGGCATCCACCGGACCGCGGGCATCCCTGCCCGCTAGCGCACCCCAGGCATCCCTGCCCGCCCCCACCGTACCCGGCCACAACGTCATCTCCATAGACGAGTGCCTGATCCTCCACCCCCTCCTGTCCGAACTCTACGCCCTCCTCGACCTCGACCTGCCCGACCTCGAGCGGCTGTCCCTGCGCGCCGGCACCCAAACCGGCGACGCCATGCTCATCTTCGAGATGGCCGGCGACCTGCCCCCCGCGCTCGAGCTAGACCTGCCCGTCTCGTGCGTCCTGCTCCTCTCCGACGGTCAGCACGCCAACCTCATCGGCCACAACCACATCACCGAGACCGTCGCCGGTCACACCTATCGCATCTCCGCCCCCTCCTTCTTCCAGGTGAACACCCCCCAGGCCGCCCACCTGGTCGAGCACGTGCTCGCCTACCTCGACCTGAAAGGCGATGAGACCGTCCTGGACGCCTACTGTGGCGTGGGACTCTTCACCGTCCCCCTGGCCCAGCGTGCCGGGCTCGTCATCGGCATCGAGTCCGTCCCCGCCGCCGTCGCCGACCTGCTGGAGAACACCGCCGGCCTGGACAACGTGGAAGTCGTCGAAGGCATGGTCGAGGACGCCCTCCCCGAGCTCGATATCCCCCTCGATGCCGCCGTCGTCGACCCGCCCCGGGCAGGCGTCGACCGCTTCGCCCTCGACGCCCTCGTCGCCCATCACCCCACTCGCCTCGTCTACGTCTCCTGCGACCCCGCCACCCTGGCCCGCGACGCCAAGCGCCTCACCCGCGCCGGCTATCGCCTGATCGAGGTGCAGCCGGTAGACATGTTCCCGCAGACCTACCACGTCGAGAGCGTCGCGCTGTTCGAGACTGAAGAAGCCTCCTGATCCGGTCAGATCTGGCCTTTCGGCCCTGTCAAGTCAAATGAAAACCTTACCGAACGGGAGCTGTTCTGTCAAATGAAAATCTTACCGGGCTGTCCACTCATTATACTAAGATAGCCGTGCCTTATCTGACCAAAGGGGGGCGACCGTCACACATTGGGGACAAGCTCCTGAAAAGCCAGGCTGGGCCACTG
>CAZYSK010000126.1:0-13087 GCA_964649415.1 uncultured Anaerolineales bacterium | reverse complement strand
TGCGCTGCGAACGGATGTACCCATCCGCGCTCACTACGAGCGCAGGTCTTCGGTTCGTAGTGAGGCACGCAGGTCCGCCGGAGTGCCGTTGGAGTGCCGTGGGACGCTACTCCGCTGCGCTGCGTAGCTCACTACGAACGGGGAGGGGGACGCTACTCCGGTGCGCTGCGAACGGATGTACCCATCCGCGCTTACTACGAACGAAGTGGGGGGATGATGCGGTTTGAGTGAGATTCGGGTCTTGTCGGTGGAGGATATCGACGCGTTTGTCGATATTGCGGTCAACGCGTATCCGGGGTGGCGCGTCGCGACTGAGGAGGAGCGGGATCGGGTCAGGGAGCGATTGATCGAGCGGCACGAGAGCCCGGCGACCACCTTCTATGGGCTGTTCCGCGACGGGCGGCTGCTGGGCGGGATGTGCTTGCACACCTTCACCATGAACTTCCTCGGCACCTGGGTAGAGGCGGGTGGGGTGGGGAACGTCGCCGTGGATCTCGTGCACAAGAAAGAGCACGTGGCCAAGGAGATGCTGCTCTATTTCCTGCGCCACTGGCGGGAGCGCGGCGTGCCGGTCACCATGCTGTACCCTTTCCGCCCGGACTTCTACCGCAACATGGGCTTTGGCTATGGGACCAAGCTGAGCCAATACCGCGTCCGGCCCGCCGGGCTGCCCAGGGGGCCGTCGAAGGCGCACGTCCGCCACCTGAATGAGGGCGACGAGCGGGCCGTGCTGGACTGCTATAATCGATTTGCGGACCGCGTCCACGGCATGATCAGGCGCTCGGAGAGAGAGGTCGCCCACTTGATGCGCAACCCGCAGATGTCTCTCGTGGGCCACGAGGCGGAGGGCCGGATCCTGGGCTACCTGGCGTTTTCCTTCGAGCTCAGCGACGCTTTCCTGGTCAACGATCTGCACGTGCGCGAGCTCGTCTACGAGAGCCGGGAGGCGCTTTCGGAGCTGTTGACTTTCCTGCACGCGCAGGCTGACCAGGTCCGGCGCGTCATATTCGACACGCAGGACGAGGCGTTCCACCACTTGCTCGAGGACCCCCGGAACGGCGCGGGGTGGGTCAGGCCACACGTCTGCCACACGAGCAACGTCCAGGGGGTGGGCATCATGTACCGGGTGAGCGACGTGGCGCGCGCCTTCACGCTGCTGGAGGGCCGGGACTTCGGCGGCCAGACATGCGCGCTCGAGCTCACGGTCGAGGACAGCTTCCTGCCCGAGAACGCGGGCACCACGCATCTGCGCTTCGAGGATGGGTGCGCGCGCCTGGCGGACGGCGGCGCCTGCGACGTGGCGGTGCGCCTGGACGTCGCCGATTTCTCCTCGCTCCTGGTCGGCGCGGTGGACTTCAGGAGCCTGTACCGGTATGGGTTGGCCGACGTGTCCGATCCGGAATACGTGGACGTGGTGGACCGGCTCTTCGCTGTGCGGGACCGGCCCGTGTGCATGACGTCGTTCTGACCTAAGAAACCAGGTCTTTGGCGATGTACCATCGCATGAAAAACCTGGTTTCTGGAGTTCGCTAAGGAGCCAATATGCCCAAACGCTTGATTGTCATCGGGGGAGTGGCGGCGGGGATGAGCGCGGCTGCCAAGGCGAAGCGCGTGGACCGCGAGATGGAGGCGTTGGTCTACGAGAGGGGGCCGCACATCTCCTACGGGGCGTGCGGCATGCCCTATTACATTGCCGGGGACGTGGCCGACTATCGCGCGCTCATCGCCCGCACGCCGGAGCGGATGGCCAAGCAGGGTGTGGCGGTGCACCTGCGGCACGAGGTGACGGCGATTGATCCCGCTGCCCGGACGGTGACCGTGCGCGACCTGGAGCGGGAGCGCGCGTTCACGCAGGGCTACGATGAACTGGTCATCGCCACGGGCGCGCGCCCGTTCGCGCCCGCGCTGCCGGGCGCAGACCTGGCGGGCGTGTTCGCGCTGCGCTCGCTGGAGGAGGGGCGGGCGCTGCGGCGCTTCGTGGCTGGGGATGAGGACCTGGGACTTCAGCGGGCGATTGTCCTCGGTGGGGGCTACATCGGCGTCGAGATGGCGGAGACATTCCGCCGCCTGGGGCTGGCGGTCAAGATGGTGATCCGCTCCGGCCAGGTCATGCGCACCACGCTCGACGAGGACGTGCGGGCGTTGGTCGAGGAGGAGCTGGCCCGTCACGAGATCGAGGTGGTGCGGGGCAGGCCGATGGCCTTCGAGGGCGGAGGCCGGCTGGAGGCGGTGCTGGTCGAGGGCGACGACGGGGCGGAGCGTTATGCCTGTGACGTGGCGCTCGTGTCCATCGGCGTGCGGCCCGAGGTCGGGCTGGCGCGGGAGGCGGGCGTGGCGCTCGGCGCGACGGGCGCTATCGCGACCGACGTGCACATGCGCACCAACGTCGCGGGCGTATACGCGGCCGGCGACTGCGCCGAGGTCTTTCATCTCGTCACGGGCGAGCCAGCATACATCCCGCTGGGCAGCACGGCCAACAAGCAGGGGCGCGTGGCCGGGACCAACGTCGCGGGGGGCGAGGCCACCTTCGGCGGCGTGGTCGGCACGATGGTGACGCGGGTCTTCGACCTGGCCGTGGCCTGTACCGGGCTCACGGCGGCCCAGGCGCAAGCGTTGGGCTACGCCGTGCGCGCGCCTATGATCAAGGCCATGGACAGGCCGCACTATTTCCCCGGCTCGGCGCCTATTCACATCAAGCTGGTCGTGGACGACGCCAGCGAGCGGCTGCTGGGCGGGCAGATCGTCGGGCGACACGGCGTGGCCAAGCGGGTCGACGTGTTGGCCACGGCTCTGCATCACGGCCTGACCGTCGCCGACGTGCAGCGCCTGGACCTGAGCTACGCGCCGCCCTTCGCCCCCGTGTGGGACCCCCTTCTGGTGGCGGCGAACGTGGCGGCGAAGGGATGAAGTCAAGAAACCAGGTTTTCCATACGATGGTACATCGCCAAAGACCTGGTTTCGAGTAGGTGGTGGTGAAGGGATGAAGTCAAGAAACCAGGTTTTCCAGAAAAAACCTGGTTTCGAGTCGAGAAAGGAGACGACGATGTCACAGAGCACACAAGCAGTCGCCGGGGCCGCGCCCGTCAAGCTGAGCCTGGGGTACAAGGTCGTGTGGGGCATCGCTGCCCTGGGCACGTCGCTGATCTCCGGCATCTACGGCGCGCTGCTGCCCATCTTCTACCAGGATTACCTGGGCCTGCGGGCGCGGTGGATCGCGATTGCGTCGGCGATCTACGCCGTGTGGAACGCCATCAATGACCCGCTGTTCGGCTACGTCACCGACAGCACGCGCTCCAGGCTGGGACGGCGCATCCCCTACATGCGCTACACCGCCCCGTTCCTGGCGCTGACGTTCATCCTCGTCTGGTTTGCGCCTGCCCAGGCGGGGCAGCAGGCGCTCTTCTGGTGGATGCTGGTCACCATGCTGCTGTACGACACCGCGTACACCATCATCGGCCTGGTCTATTCGGCGCTCCTGCCCGAGGTGAGCGAGTCGGACGCGGAACGAAACGGCCTGCAGATCTCGTCCTCGCTGTTCGGCCTGCTCGGCATGATCCTGGGCTTCGTCATCCCCGACATGTTCCGGCCCAAGGGCGGCGCGGTGCCCTCCTTCCTGCCATTGCAGGTCTCGATGATCGTCGTCGCCGTGATCGGCGCTTCGCTCATCGTCGTCACGACGCTCAGGGTCAAGGAGCGGCGCGAGTTCACCGTCGTGGACAAGCCGCTCAAGCTGCGCCAGGCGGTCACATACACCTTCACCAGCAAGTCGTTCCTCATCCTGGTGGCCCAGAACTTCATGTCCATCCTGATGCAGTCGCTCATCCTGGGGACGCTCTTCTACGTGGCCGACTACGTGCTCCAGATGAACGCCATGATCCCGCTGGCGTGTGTGTTCATCCCGCTGATCGTCGGCGTGCCCATGACCACGCTGATTCGCCGGCGGCTGGGCGTCGTGGGGGCGCAGCAGCTGCTGCTGGTGATCGCCGGCGTCGCCTTGGTGCTCATCGTGCTCGTGCCGACGCGGCTGATCCTGCTCTGCCTGGTGCTGGCCGGATTCGGCCTCTCCGGCCCGCAGACGCTGACCAACGTGCTCTTCGCCCAGGTCGCCGACGAGGACGAGCTGCGCTCGGGCGTGCGCCGGGAGGGCGCTTTCTTCGGCGTCAACGCGCTGTTGACCAAACCGGCGCAGTCGGTGGCGTTGGCCATCTCCCCCTTCATCCTCGAGGCCACCCGCTTCGTGACGCGCGAGGCCAACCAGGGACAGATCTTCCTCGACCAGCCTGCCAGCGCCATCTTCGGCATCAAGGCGCTCATCGGCCTCGTCCCCGGTGTGGCGATGATCCTGGGCGCGATCCTGCTCATCTGGTTCCCGTTGCGGGGCGACTACCTGGCAGGTGTGCAGGAGAACGTGCTGACGCTGCACGCCAGGAAGCGGGCGCAACTGGAGCAGCAGCAGGGCTCAGGGGAGGGAGGATGACGCGATGGATTTCGACCTGGTCCTCACAGGCGGCACCGTAGTTGACGGCACCGGACGCCCGCGCTTCCGGGCCGACGTAGGCATCCGCGAAGGCTGCATCGCCGCCGTTGCCGTGGGCGAGCGCCTCGCCGGCCGGCAGACGCTCGACGCGGCCGGCCTCGTCGTCGCGCCGGGCTTCATCGACGTCCATTCCCACTCCGACTGGATTCTTCCCCTCGCCGACCACGACCAGATCCTGGCCCCGCTCCTGCTGCAGGGCATCACCACGCTGGTCGCGGGGCAGTGCGGTTTCTCCCCGGCCCCGGTCACGCCGGAGTCTGCCCCTTTGCTGGATGGTTTCTCCGAGATGATGCGCGAGCGGGCCTTCCCCTACCGCTGGCGCTCGCTGGCCGAGTTCCTGGACGCGCTCGAGGGGACCGGCCCGCTGCTCAACGTCGCCACGCTGGTGGGGCACGGCAGCTTGCGCTACGCGGCCATGGGCGCGCGCGCCGATTCGTCCGCGCCCCCGACGGACGCGGATATGGACGCGCTCCGCGACCTGACGCGGGAGGCGCTGCGCCAGGGGGCCTTCGGCTTGTCGGCCGGACTGGCCTACGCGCCGGGCGTCTTCGCCAGCAACGACGAGCTGCTGGCCCTGTTGCGGGTCGTGGCCGAGGCGGAGGGCGTGTTCGCCGTCCACGGGCGCGCCTACTCCTGGGTCTCGCCCTTGTACAAGCCAATGATCGGCGGCGTGGCCCACAACGTGCGCTCGACGCGGGAGCTGCTGGGCCTGGCCCGCGAGGCGGGGGTGCGGTTGCAGCTTTCGCACCTGATCTTCGTCGGCCGCCGCACCTGGCGCACGCACCGCACCGTCCTACGCGACGTCGAGCGGGCCGCCGCCGACGGCGTGGACGTGACCTTCGATGCCTTTCCCTACACCGTGGGCAACTCCACAGTCAAGGTCGTCATGCCGGATTGGTTTCTCGATGGCTTCGATGAGAACGTGGGCGACCCGCAGGCCCTGCGGCGGCTCAAGCGGGAGATTGACCTGCTGCGGTGGGCGCTAGGGCTCGGCTTCCGCGACATCACCCTGCTGTGGGGCGGCGTGCCGGAACTGGTCGCGCTGGAGGGCCTGGACTTCGTGGCCATCGCGCGCCGTATGGGATTGCCCGAGTTCGAGTCCTACATGCACGTCGCCCGTCTGAGCGCGGGCAAGGCGCGCATCTTGCTGGGCACCTATTCCGGCGACGGCGAGCGGGAGCGGCCGCTGCGGGCTGTGCTGTCGCATCCGCTGTGCGCGTTCATGACCGATACCATCCTGACGCGGCGCGGGCGTCACAACCCGGCCTCCTTCGGCACCTTTCCCCGGCTGTTGGGCCGCTACAGCCGCGACCTGGGCCTGTTCTCGCTGGAGGAGGCGGTGCGCCGCATGACGTCGTTCCCGGCCCAGCGCATGCGGCTGCCGGACGTGGGGCGCGTCGCCGAGGGTGGCTGGGCCGACCTGGTGCTCTTCGATCCGGCGACCGTGGCCGACCGCACGACCCGCGACCGGCCCGACGCACCGCCGGCGGGCATCCGCGCGGTGCTGCTCTCGGGCCAGGTCGTGGCCCGAGATGGACGGATCGTCAGCCAGGACCGGCTGGGCCGGGTCCTGCGGAGCTAGGCCCGCCCCCTCGCCGGGGGAACCAGGGATGCGTCAATTGGACTCAGTTGGCCTCAGCTGAGGTCGATAAGGAGGAATGCCGTGTCGTCTGTCAAGTCTGATCTGGCCGCAGCCCGCGAGGAATTGCTGGCCGTGAGCGGGCGCTTAGCGCCTGAGGAGCGCGCATCGCTCCGCGTCTGCGGGGTATGGACCCTCAAGGACGTGCTGGGTCACATCGCGGACTGGGAGTGGGTGGGCGTCGAGGGGCTGCGCGACATGGCCGCCGGCCGCTCACCCCGGGTGGAGTACGTGGCCGACATCGACGCCTGGAACCAGGTGCACGCGGACGCGCGCCGCGACCAACCCTGGAAGGAGGTCTGGGCGGATTTGCACGCCGCGCGCGAGGCGTTCCTGGAGGTCCTGGACGGGATGAGCGAGGCCGACCTGGAGCGGCGCGTCTTTCCGTTTCCCTGGGGGGCGGAGGGCACGCCCCGCGACTGGGTGCGTGTGTACGTGGATCACGATCGCGAGCACGCGCGGGGAGTGCTGGAGGTGGTGGGGCGGTGAGATGGTGGAGTGGTAGGTTGGTAGGTTGGTAGGTTGGTAGATTGGTAAATTGGTAGGTTGGTGGGACGGATGCTGCTGGGCGTTGACCTGGGCACGTCGTCGGTCAAGGTACTGCTGGCGACGGATGCGGGCGAGGTGCTCGGCCGGGGCGGTGCCGAATACGCCATCCATCGCCCGCGACCGGGTTGGGCGGAGCAAGACCCCGAGGATTGGTGGCGCGCGGCCGTCGGAGCGGTGCGCCAGGCGCTGCGTGAGGCCGGGCGCGCACCGGCCTCCGTCCTGGCGCTGGGGCTCTCCGGGCAGATGCACGGCACCGTTCTGCTGGACCGGGCGGGCCGCCTCCTGTCGCCGGCCGTCATCTGGCCCGACCAGCGCAGCCAGCGCCAAGTGCGCGAGATCACGGACCTGATCGGCGCTGAGCGGCTGGTCGAGCTCACCGGCAGCCCTATCGCGACCGGCTTTCAGGCCGCCACGGTGCGCTGGATGCAGCAGGAGCGGCCCGATCTGTGGCGGCGCGCGCACACCATCCTGCTGCCCAAGGACTACCTCCGGTATCGGCTGACCGGCGACCCGTTCACTGATCCCAGCGACGGCTCGGGCGCGTTGCTCCTGGACGTGCGCCGCCGCGACTGGTCCCCCGAGGTCCTGGCGGCGCTGGGGATAGACGTGGCCCAACTGCCCCCCGTGCAGCCCTCGACGGCGCTGGCGGGCCAACTTGGTCGGGAGGCCGCCGACGCCCTGGGGCTGCCGCCTGGTACTCCCGTCGTGACCGGGGCAGCGGATACGGCGTGTGGGGCGCTGGGCGCGGGGATCGTCGATCCGCGGACGCTGCTGCTGACCATCAGCACCGGCGGGCAGATGGTGTTGCCCGCCTCGGAGGCGCGGGTGGACCGGGCGGGCCGGAGCCACACCTTCTGCGGCGCATTGGCACCGGGGCCGGGCCAGGCGGGATGGTACCAGATGGCGGCCACGCTTTCCGCCGGCATGGCCCTGCGCTGGCTGAGGGATCAGGTGTTTGGCCTGTCCGGGGATGGCGCCTTTGCCCGGATGAGCGCGTGGGCGGAGACGGCGCAGCCTGGCGCGGGCGGCCTGCTTTTCCTCCCCTACCTGGCGGGCGAGCGCACGCCGCACATGGACCCGCTGGCTCGCGGCCTCTTCCTGGGACTCACGGCCAGCCACGGCCGCCCCGAGTTGGTGCGCGCGGTCCTGGAGGGGGTGGCCCTGGCCTGCTTCGACGCCTACAGCGTCCTGGCCGAGTTGGGGGCGCGGCCCGAGCGCATCGTCATGGCCGGCGGCGGGGCGCGCAGCCCGCTCTGGCGGCGTATCGTGGCCGACGTGTTCGGCCTGCCCGTGCAGCGGCTGCGCGTGGACGAGCAGTCGGCGCTGGGCGCGGTCCTGCTGGCGGGCGGTGGCGTGGGACGCTTCGAGCCCGGGCCTACAGCCCAGGCGTGGGCTACGTACGACCCACCGATGGAGCCAGACGCCCAACGCCACGCGCTGTACGGCGAACTGCTCGCCCTGTTCCGCAGCGCCTACGCCAAGCACCGCGCCGACTTCCGTCGTCTGGCGGACCTTGCAGCCTGATTCGGGCGCGGAAAAAGAAACCAGGTTCTTTCCGAAAGAACCTGGTTTCGGCCCCTCCTGCCTCCTGCTTCTTTCTTCCTTCCTCGTGAGCGTATCACGGAGGGAACAAAGGAGTGAGGGAATCGGGGCAGGCGTTCGTCCCCCTTGACAACTCTCTCGTGTAGAGGTATAATTGTCTTCAATAAGACGAAATTGTCTCATTATGGACAACGTTGGCTCTTCAAAGGATCGCAAATGAAAAGAGATACCCGAGAAATCCTATTAGATGCCGCCACGGTGGTGTTCTCCAAAAATCCAGGTGCCCCGTTGAGCGAAGTTGCCAGTACTGCCGGTGTTGGCCGGGCGACCTTATATCGCTACTTCCCCTCACGAGATGATTTGATTCGCGAGCTTACGCTTGAATCCTATCGGCAGACGGATGCGGCCCTGGCTCCGGTTTTGGCGAGAGATCTTTCCGGCGAAGAATTGCTTCTGGCTATTCTGGAGGCGATTATCCCGCTCGGAGATCGCTACTACTTCTTGCTACTAGAGCGCACGTACGAACACGTCCCGGAAATCCAGGCGCTGACCCAGCGAGATGAAAAGGAGTGGCATTCGCTCTTTGAGTCCATGAAATCCAAGGGGGTCATCGCCCCGGAAGTGCCAACCGCCTGGGCAAAAGCGGCCGTTGAAGCGCTAATCTACGCCGCCTGGTCTTCGGCCCATGAAGGCTATATCGCCACCCGTGAGGCCCCCAAGCTGGTCTACCGCACCCTTATGGCGGGATTAGGTCCGAAATCCTAACCATACCATCAGTCGCCCATTACCAACTATCAACTATGTTCTCATTGAAAAGCATCTACAGTCGCTTCCGTCGCAAGATTCTAGGCACTCTTGGTTTATTGTTGATCGAGAACGTCTTCATGGTTGCCCAACCCTTTGTGTTTGGCACTGCCATCAACGACCTCTTGGCGGGTTCGACTCGCGGCGTGATATACGCTGTTCTCCTTTACACCGCCGGCCTGCTACTCGGCACCGGGCGGCGCATGTACGACACGCGTGCTTATGGATTGATCTATGCCACACTCGGTCCAGAAGCCATTCAGCAGCAAAGGGAGAATGGCGTCTCCGATTCAGCCATCGTCACCCGCAGCGGCTTGGTCAAGGAATTAGTTGACTTCTTCGAGAATGATCTGACTCAGGGCTTTACTTCGGCAGTTGGGGCGCTGGGGGCTGTGGTCATGCTCTTTATTCTGGACTACCGCCTGTTCATCGGGTGTGTTGTCGCCATGGGGTTGGTCTATGTGATCTATGCGCTCAGCGAAAAAGGTATCTTTCGCGGGAATCGGATGTATAACGACGAGCTTGAAACCCAGGTCAATGTGATCGCCGCCGGGGAACCAGTCGCCATCGTCAAGCACTTCAAAGCGCTGGCTCGATACATGGTGCAATTATCGGATCGTGAAGCAATAAACTTCGGCCTGGTCGAAGCGATCATTGTCGCTTTGGCAATCTTTTCGCTCTTCATCGCCGTCCAGGGAGATGGTCCCACCCCCGGCGGTATCTTTTCGACCCTCTCGTATGTTCTTGAATTCGGGGATGGCGTCTATATCTTGCCCTGGGTTTTCCAACAGTTTATCCGTCTCAAAGAAATCACCTTACGCTTGGAGACCTAACCTCAAGAGTAGTGAAGGAATGTCTGGTTTTCTCTCCGAAAGGAATCGCACAATGAACGTTTACCTGATCAAAGCTTCTGCAAAGAGTGCTTTCAAGGAGTACAAGCAATACATGGGGTCGCCACCTCAGAGCATTTTCTCGGTGGCAGCCACTACACCGGCCGGTGTGGGTATTGAAATGGTTGACGAAACTATGGACATGAAGGTCAACTATAGAAGCAAGGCCGATATTGTCGCCATTTTTGCTTCGACACCCGACATCTTGCGCGCCTACGAAATTGCCCGGAGATTCAAGAAAAGGGGCAAGACCGTTGTGTTGGGCGGATTGCACGTCACCTTCATGCCCGACGAAGCCCAGGCACATGCCGACGCACTGCTCATCGGCGAAGCCGAAGGCATCTGGGAACAGCTGCTGGCCGACTACCAGCGTGGGCAGCTCAAGCCTCGGTATCAGCGGACAGAACCCGTCGACGTGGCGACCCTGAAGCCCTTCCCAACACATTTGATCGACAAGAGCTGGTATGGTTATACCTGGACGGTGATGGTCTCGCGCGGCTGCACAAACCACTGCTCCTATTGTCTGGTGACGCCCTTCTTCAAGAGGGGGATGCGTTACCGGCCCATCGGGCACGTCGTTGACGAGATCAAAAACTCTGGAGCGCAGTGGATCGAACTGCACAGCGACCACTTGACAGGGGATCGTGACTATGTCCGGGAATTGTTTACGGCGATCAAGCCCCTGAATATCAACTGGGTGGGAGAGACCACGGTCAACATGGCCGAGGATGAGGAACTGCTGCAACTCGCCGCTGAAAGCGGCATGCGTTATGTCCTGGTTGGCCTGGAGACCCCTTCTCAAGAGGCGCTTAAACGGGCTGGGAAAGGGTTCGTGAAGATTCAAAGAGTTAAGGAATACATTCGGCGCTACCACGAATACGATATCGTGGTTGACAGTGCACTCATCTTCGGTTTCGACGAGCAAGATGAAACCATTTTCGAGAGATCACTTGAGTTTGTACACGACGTCGGCATAGACGTTCCCCATTCAGTCTTGCTGATCCCCTTCCCCGGGTCGCGGACTTACCAGCAGTTTGAGGCAGAAGGCCGCCTGCTCACCAGAGATTGGTCGAAATACGATGGCGCCCACGCCGTATTCCAACCCAAGTTGATGACGCCCAAACAACTAGAGGACGGGGGAAACTGGTTCTGGTACTATGCCAAGAGAAGTAAGCGGGCCAAGAAACTAGAGCGGCGAATGTTGTGGTTGTGGGGGATGGCTTCATAGATAGTCGCCCAGTGATGAACATGAAACTACCTAATTTTGTGAAGAATATCAGATCGAGAATCAGTTACGAGTTGAAGAAGAGCCTTTATCGGAACTTGGTTTTCAAAGGCGGCGGCGTGCGCGGTATCGCCTACATGGGAGCTTTGGAGGTTCTTGATGAACTCGGTATCGTCAATAACATCCAGCGCGTTGCCGGAACCTCGGCTGGCGCCATCGCTGCCACGCTGGTCAGCTTTCGCTTGAGCATTTCAGAAACCAAGAGTGTGTTCAATTCTCTCGATATCGCCGAGGTTCCGCAATGCATAACCGAAGAAAGGGAGTTGAAGTTTTGGCAATCCGAGGATGGCGAGTGTTACAGACGATTCCTCGAAAACTATGGTTGGTACTCCAGCCAGTATTTTCACCAGTGGCTTGAAGGAGTCATCGCCGAGCAATGCGATGGTAACAGGCGGGCCACTTTCGCCGAATTTCGAGATCGCGGCTTTCGAGAGTTGTATGTCGTAGCGGCCAACGTCTCTCGCCAGCGCGCTGAGGTTTTTTCGGCCGTAGATACACCCAACGTCGCTGTGGCCGACGCGGTGCGCATGTCGATGTCTATCCCGATTTTCTTCGAAGCGCTGCGCTTCGATGGGCAGAGATTTGGTGACGGCGATTATTATGTTGATGGCGGGCTCTACGACAACTTTCCCATGCATATCTTCGATCAATCCAGATTTGCAGGCAGAGGCTGGGCCTACCGTGACGGTGTCAATTGGGAAACTCTCGGCCTGTTTCTGTTCCCGGCTCAATTGAAGAACCGAGCAGATCCCGAATTCCCGGAGAATGTATGGGAATTCCTGACCTTGTCACTCCGCAACATGTATCATGCACACCAGATATCAAACTATCAAACTAACCCGGTGGACAAACACCGCACGATCGAGATCAGCGATTGTGGCATTGCAGCTGTGGAATTCGATATCGAGCCGGGCAGCGAAAAATACCATCAATTGCACACATCCGGTCAGCAAGCCGTGCGCACCTTTTTTGGATTGAGTGAAGAATAGGACCCAAGTGTATTTAGGGGTATTTCTTGAAATAGACTGGGGTAGATTGAGGAGGATTCTTATGGGCTATCTGATTGGATCAATCTTACTGAGTGTAGTGGGCGTTTTCTTGGGCGGTTCTTCCTATTTGCTTGAAGACAATGCCCTGGCCTACGCTTTCGGCACAGTCGCCTCGGTTTCGTTTCTGATCGGCTTCCTGTTGCTGGAATACGCATTGTTTCATTATCGTTACCAGTTCGGCAGCGTGTTCGCTGCCTGGGAGGCAGGGGTAGCTGCTATCTTATCCCTGTTCGGCGTCTATTTCTGGGGTGAATCCATATCAATGTTGAAGGCCGTTTTTATCATCATCGCGTTGCTGGGCGTCAGCGGCTTGATCTTTGGTGGATCCAAGAGCTACACCTAAACCCCAGGAGGTCCTTATGCCTATCATCATGGGTGCCATCGTTCTATCTGTTCTGGGGGCTGTTGCTCTGCAGAGATCTAGCTATGAAGTTGATCACTCCGGCGCGTACGGTATAGCAGGGTATATCACGTTCATTATCAGCTTTGCCCTGCTCGAGTATGGTTGGATCTCGATGAGTATCGCGTTCGTATTCGGGATTTGGGCAACTGGGAATGCAATCCTGACAATCTTGATCGGTCGGATCTTCTATGAAGAAGAGCTACCCACTGCGAAAGCGATTTCGTTGATAATGGTTTTAGTAGGCTTGATCGGTTTGAGCCTCAATTAGCTTCCATAATCAGGTGTTCATTCTCGTGAGCGTATCACGGAGGGGACAAAGGGGTGAGGAAATCGAGGGCAGGCGTTCGTCATGAGGGGTAGAAACGGGGGTGGCACGGGAATATAATCGA
>CAZYSK010000125.1:0-13429 GCA_964649415.1 uncultured Anaerolineales bacterium | reverse complement strand
TGCTAAGGTTCGTTTCCCACCCTGAATTCGGGTTTGACTTTTACCGCACTCTATGCTGCGCATCACGCCAGGCAGCCAAAGGTTGCCCGTACGGACCACGTGTTGCGCATTGTGTATCTTGTGTGTGCTAGGAAAGCCCCAGGACGTCGTTGATCTGCCCCAGGAGCCAGCTCAGGTCGTCCAGCGTGATGTCGCCCATGTGCGCGATACGGAAGCATTTCTCCTTCAGATCGCCGTAGCCGTTCGAGATCATCGCTCCGCGCTTGCCCAACTCCTCGTTCAGCGCGACGACGCTGATGCCCCGTGTGTTCTCCACGTTGGTAACGGTGGGCGAGAGATACCGTTCGTCGGAGAACAGCGCGAAGTAGCGACGGGCCCAGTCCCGGACGTAAGCGGCCATCTCCTCGTGCCGCTGCCAACGGTTCTCGAGTCCCTCGGCCAGGATGTCGTCCATCTGAGCGTTCAACGCCTGGATCAGGCTCACGGCGGGGGTCGCCGGGGTCTGGTGCTTCTCGTATCTCTTATCCATCTGAGCGTACGAGAAGTAGTAGCCAGGGTGAGCCACCTGCTGTGCCCGCTCCCGCGCCCGACCGTTCACCGCACAAACCGTCAGCCCAGGTGGCAGGGCGAAGCACTTCTGCACCCCGGCCAGGCACACGTCCAGCCCCCAGGCATCGAACTCAATCTTGGTACCGGCCATGCAGCTGACCGCGTCCACCAGGATCAGGACGTCGGGGTACTTGTCGTGGATCAGGGCGGCGATTTCCGGCACCGGGTTCATCAGGCCCGTGGAGGTCTCGTTCATCACGATCGTCACGGCGTCGTAGTCACCCTTTGAGAGCGCCTCGTCCACCAACTCGGGCGTGATGGCCTGACCCATCGGCACCTCTACCTTGTCGCAGGGGACGCCGTTGGCGGCGGTGATCTGGTGCCAGCGCTTGGAGAAAGCCCCACAGGCGGTGTTCAGCACCCGCTTCGTGGAAGCCTGGCGGACCGCCCCCTCCATCACGCCGGTGGAAGAGGTGGTGTAGAGATAGACCCGCTCCTGCGTGTAGAGCAACTGCTGGAGCTTGGGGGTCACTTCCGCCTGCAAGTCGGCGTATTCCCGCGAGCGATGGCCAAGCATAGGCGCCGCCTGGGCTTGGAGTATTCTCTCTCGCACGTGCGTGGGCCCCGGAATGAAGAGTTTCTTGTACATTTTAGCCTCCTGTTCATGTAATGAAGCGGACGCCGATCGGTCGTCCGCTGATCAGTCTTGCATGGCAGGACAGAGGACACACAACTAACGAGGACGCATGTGAATCCATTCTACACTAAACGCTAGCGGAAGTCAACAGGCACGCACGCACCTTGACAGCAAGACCACAGGCGAGTACAATCAGGCATGATGCGGGACGCGGTACGCAATTGCCCGGGACGCGCGTGCTCTGGCCGAGTGCCGTCGGACGCACGATCAATGAACCGTCGGCATCCTGCCGGCATGACGTCCGCAATGTCCGCCCCCACGTTCCCGCCGACCCGATTCCAATGGAGGCATCTATGTCTTTGCACGAGGATTTCCTGTTCCGCGGCGACCTAGCCACGCTGGACCCAGCGGTCGCCCATCTCATTGACCTGGAAAAGGAGCGACAGGCCCGCAAGTTGATCATGATCCCGTCGGAGAGCAGTGCGCCGCCAGCCGTGCGGGAAGCGATCGCGTCGGCGCTGGCGAACATCTACGCCGAGGGCTACCCCAACCCAGAGACGCACTGGCTGACCGAGGAAGAGATCCTCGACTACGGGCACTACCTCGCTCACTACCGTCGCTACGGCGACCGACGTTACTACCGGGGCGCGGAGTACGTCAACGTGATCGAGTCCCTGGCCCGGCGCCGATGTGCCGAGGTCTTCGCTACCGACAACGTGTCCGCCGACCAGATCTACGTTAACGTCCAGCCTCTGTCCGGCGCGCCGGCCAACGTCGCCGTTCAGCAGGCGGTGCTGAAGCCGGGCGACACGGTCATGGGCATGGCACTGCCCCACGGCGGCCACCTGACCCACGGCAGTCCCGTTCATCTATCGGGCAAGCTCTACAACATCGTGCCCTATCACGTCAACGAGCGCACCGAGCTGCTGAACTACGACGAAATCGAGGAACTGGCGCTGGAGCACCGGCCCAAGATGATCATCGTCGGATACACATCCTATCCACGCCTCCCCAACTGGGCCAAGTTCCGCCAGATCGCCGATCGCGTGGGCGCCTATCTCCTGGCCGACATCGCTCACGTGGCCGGCATGGTCATTGCCGGCGCGTTCCCCACCCCACTTGGATACGCGGACGTAGTCACCTTCACGACACACAAGACCCTCTGTGGCCCACGGGGGGCCTGCATTCTCACGACCGACCCTCTGCTGGCGCAGCGGATTGACCGCGCCCTCTTCCCCGGCCTCCAGGGCGGTCCGCACGCCAACAAGTTCGCGGCCATGGCAGTCGCCTTCCACCTGGCACGGACGGAGCAGTTCGACCAACTCCAACGTCAGATCGTGGCCAACGCCGCAGCGCTGGCCCGCGCGCTCGTCGCCCGTGACCTGCGCGTCCCCTGTGGCGGCACGGACACGCACATGCTGTTACTCGATTGCAAGACAATACGGGGACGCGACGACACGCCGCTGATGGGCGGCGTCACGGCAGCGCTGCTCGATTTAGTGGGCATCGTGGCCAACAAGAACACCATCCCGGGAGACCGAAGCGCCGCCTACCCAAGCGGTATCCGGTTGGGCACTCCGTGGGTCACCCAGCGTGGCCTGAGAGAGCCGGAGATGGAACAGATTGCCGACATCATCGCCCGCGTGATGCAGGCCAGCGAACCCTTCACATACGCAGGTATCCTTCGCCCGGCCTACCGGGCGAAGGTAGACTTCGACGTGCTGGAGGAACTGCGCGAGGAGGTGGCCGAGTTGGCCGGGCAGGCGGGAATCGACTTCGAGCTCCCGTGCACGGGCTATCCCCATCACTGTCTCGTGCCGGAGATGCGCCAGCGCCAGGGCCAGCACACGCTGATTGAGGTCGAAGGGAACACGGTGGCTGCCTTCGTCGAGCAGGTTATGCCAGACGACATCGCCCAACTGGCACCCGACGAATGGCAGGCGGTCACGCTGCTGGAACCGGATGGGCGGGTGATGAGTCCGGCGCTTGTGCAACGACCGGGCTTCAGCTACAACCGCTATCGCCTGATCGTGCCGGTCGACAGAGCGCGACGGGTCACCGCGTGGCTGCGCCACTTATCCGACGGCTACGTGCGCTTCGACGACGCTGACCTGTGGGCCAAGCTGCCGGGGCCGGTCCTCGTGCGCGACCTGGGGCCGGCCGATGAGACGATCCCTGAGCTGGCCAATCTGGAAAAGCGGGAGTCGTTCTCGCCACCAGTGTCACATAAACCCTACTTTGTCGGCCTTTCGGCCCCCGGCTACGACGACCCCGCCGGAGAGCCACTCCCGTCCCTCGAGTGGCATGCACCCGAGCGACCTGTGCGCCGCACCCCGCTGTTCGAATGGCATGAACGTCACGGGGGGAAGATGGCCCCCTTCGCCGGGTGGGAGATGCCGCTGTGGTATACGTCCATCAGTGACGAACATCGGGCCGTGCGGGGCGCGGCTGGCCTCTTCGACGTCTCCCACATGGGGCTCCTGGAAGTGAGCGGCCCCCACGCGTCCTACTTCCTCAACCTGGTGGCTACAAACGACGCCAACGCGCTTCGGCCCGGCGAATCTCAGTACGGGTACTTGCTGACCCCCGATGGCCGGGTCATAGATGACCTCATGACCTACATGGTCAGCCCATCTCGCTACCTGCTGGTGGTCAACGCGGCCAACACGGAGAAGGACTGGGCCTGGCTCAACGCGGTCAACGAGCGGGAAGTCCGCGTGGATGCTCTGCGCCCGTGGGTGCAGAGCAGCTTCCAGGCCCAACTGCGCGACCTGCACGACCCACAGGAAAGCTACGCCTGGCTGGCCGACATGGCGCTTCAGGGTCCCCGTTCTCGCGACATCCTTCTCGCGCTCCTCGACGCCACCCCACCCTCCCACGCCTCGGCCGAGATAAAGGCGCGGCTGATGGCGCTGCAGCGCACGGAGGTGATGGAAGCCCACATCCCGTCGGAAAGGGCACCAGGCGGTGTCTTCGACCTGATCATCGTCCGCACCGGCTACACGGGCGAGCGCATGAGCTTTGAGATCTTCGTCCACCCCGACGTCATGGGCCCGCTGTGGGAACAACTGCTGGAAGTCGGCACGCCCTTTGGCCTGCGGCCCATCGGCCTGGGGGCGCGAGACAGCCTGCGGATCGAGGCCGGGCTCCCGCTTTACGGCCACGAACTGGCCGGACCGCTGGACCTGCGCCCCGACGACGCGGGTTTCTCCGGCTACGTCAAGCTGCACAAACCCTTCTTCGTTGGGCGACGGGCCTACATCGAACACGCCGAGAAGCGGAAGATGATCGTGGCCCGGTTCCGCATTGAGGAGAAGGGCGTGCGCGTTCCCAAGCAAGGGGATGTGGTCACCGAGAGCCACGGACGCGTCATCGGCCAGGTGACGTCGTGTGCCATGGACACCGAGGGCTACCTGGTGGGCCAGGCCTACATTGACACCCGTCACGCCAAGCGGGGGACGGAGATAGACATCTTCCCGCACCCCACCCGCGAGACGTGGGAGAAGCCATACGAGGAACTGGAGGTCGGAGACCGGCTGGTCATACACAACGAGGCAACGGTGGTGAGCCGGTTTATGCGCAGAGCATGATGGCGGCTGCCCGGTCCCAGAGCCTCGCACGTCTGGACGGTCCGAGATCACTGCTTGGGAAGCGCGCCGTCGTCTTGCGCGCTACCCAAGCAGGTCAGGGGTTGAGCGCTCCTTCCACCGCATCGCGGATCAGTGCATAGATGTCGCTCTGCGCAGGCGAGTAGGGCCCAAGGACGACGATACTGCCCCGGCCTGCCACCCAGCGCTCGGCCACGTACACCCGGTCGTGATCGCTCGCCTTGGCCGTCAACTTCAGCGCGTCCGTGGGCAAGAGCGTGCCATACAGTTGCGTATCATTCTGCCGCGAGCTCAGCACGTCACCCAGGGCGTAGTCCTCGGTCGTCTTGCTGAGCCGGATCACCTCCTGGTCGTTGGACGTGCTCGCGTAGTCCCAGTACACCTCCCTGCCGTGGCTCCCAACGCTGTCGGGCCACATGAAGCCCGAGTACGCCGCGTAGCACGTGGCGCTGTCCACGGCGATGATCCGCCGCCCCGGCGTGAACCAGGCCGCCACGTCACTCAGATACGCGTCGGGCACGCCGTTGTCCGGCAGCACCAACCGCTCGTACGACGCCAGCGTCGTCGCCGACAGATCGTGGACCACCCCCACCTCGAAGCGCCCCTCGGGATCGTTGGTCAAGATCGAGGCGTACTCCGACCATCGATTGTCGTTGTTGCCGGAGAAGTACGACGGCCGTCCTGAGTAGTCCAACACGGCCACCGGCCAGAGCTCAGTGACGAAATGCCAGACCGGCCCGGTCGTGGTCTGGCTCGTGCTGTCCGTCGCCACAACGTACCAGTAGTAGTCGGTGCTACGCTCTAGAGGCCCGGGCTCGCACACCTCGACCGACACGTCGTCACATACCACCGCCGTCGGCGGGTCCGACGTCCCCAGATAGACGTCGTACGTCACCGTATCGCCGTCATCCGGATCGCCCCCCTGCCACCCGAGTTGCGTGGCCGTCGACACCATCGCTGCCCCGTCAGCGGGGCTCGGCCCCGTGGGAGCATAGGGCGGGGCGGGCGGGACCCCCTCTACGACAACCTGGAAGCTGTCCGTCCATGGGCCGCCGGTCCCCGCAGCGATGGGGTCCAGGTAGAACGTGATCACGTGCCCAGGCGGCGTGGCCGGATCGACGAAGAAATCCCAGTCGTCGATGTTCTCCGCTGTCCCGCCACCTGGAATGTTCGGGTAGTCGGACGCATCATTGAAGAGGAAAGCGGGCACGTAGGGATCAGTGCACGTCAGCACCGCCGTGACCGACGTAGCCGCGTCTGTGCCCAGGTTCTTCAACGACACGTACAGCTCGATCGTCTCGCCGGGATTGACCAGGCCATCCCCATTCCCGTCGCTGGTGTTTCTCGTGTCGTCGTCGATCGTGTGACCGGAGTAGACGAGCGGGTCGAGCGCTCCTTCCACCGCATCGTGGATCAGCGGATAGACGTCACTCTGCGCAGGCGAGTAGGGCCCAAGGACGACGATACTGCCCCGGCCTGCCACCCAGCGCTCGGCCACGTACACCCGGTCGTGATCGCTCGCCTTGGCCGTCAACTTCAGCGCGTCCGTGGGCAAGAGCGTGCCATACAGTTGCGTATCATTCTGCCGCGAGCTCAGCACGTCACCCAGGGCGTAGTCCTCGGTCGTCTTGCTGAGCCGGATCACCTCCTGGTCGTTGGACGTGCTCGCGTAGTCCCAGTACACCTCCCTGCCGTGGCTCCCAACGCTGTCGGGCCACATGAAGCCCGAGTACGCCGCGTAGCACGTGGCGCTGTCCACGGCGATGATCCGCCGCCCCGGCGTGAACCAGGCCGCCACGTCACTCAGATACGCGTCGGGCACGCCGTTGTCCGGCAGCACCAACCGCTCGTACGACGCCAGCGTCGCCGCCGACAGATCTTGGACCACTCCCACCTCGAAGCGCCCCTCGGGATCGCCAGCCAGGATCGAGGCATACTCCGACCACCGGTTGTCGTTGTTGCCGGAGAAGTACGACGTCCGTCCCGGGTAGTTCAACACGGCCACCGGCAACACGCCATCCGGTGCGGTAGTGAAGTGCCAGACCGGCCCGGTCGTGGTCTGGCTCGTGCTGTCCGTCGCCACAACGTACCAGTAGTAGTCGGTGCTACGCTCTAGAGGCCCGGGCTCGCACACCTCGACCGACACGTCGTCACATACCACCGCCGTCGGCGGGTCCGACGTGCCCAGATAGACGTCGTACGTCATCACGTCGCCATAGTTTGGATCGTCCGCCCGCCACCCGAGCTGCGTGGCCGTCGAGACCATCTCTGCCCCGTCAGCAGGGCTCGGCCCCGTGGGAGCATAGGGCGGGGCAGGCGCTAGTCCCTCCACGACAACCTCGAAGCTGTCCGTCCACGGGCCGCCGCTCCCCGCAGTGATGGGGTCCAGGTAGAACGTGATCACGTGCCCAGGCGGCGTGGCCACGTCGACGTAGAATTCCCAGTCGTCGAGGTTGTCCGCCGTCCCGCCACCTGGGATGACCGGATAGTCGGACGCATCATTGTACAGGAAAGCGGACACGTAGGGATCGGTGCACGTCAGCACTGCCGTGACCGACGTAGCCGCGTCTGTGCCCAGGTTCTTCAACGACACGTACAGCTCGACCGTCTCGCCGGGGTTGAGCACGCCGTCTCCATTCCCGCCGCTGTTGTGCGACGTATCATCGTCCACCGTGTACCCGTCAAACACGAGCGGCCCCGCGTCAGGGGACAGCGACTCGGTGACGAAATCCCAAACCGGACCCGCAGTGACCGCCCCATGTTCGTCGGTGGCCACGACCTGCCAGTAGTAGTGATCGCTCTCATTCAAGGTACCGGGGTCGTAGCTCGTAGCGGCCCAGTCATCAGAAACGAGCACGTCAGGCGTGCTATCACCCACCTCCAGGTAGACGTCGTAGGTCACACCATCGCCGTCAGGATCGCCGCCAGTCCAACTTAGGTCCACGTCCACGCTCTGATCGGTCGCACCGTCAGGAGGCGAAGATACGGACGGTGCGTAGGGCGCGCGGTTGGCTGGTCCCGGCGCTGGCAGGAAGCCACGCAGCGCCACCGGCAGATGCACCGCCGCATGCATAGAAAACACCCGATCCGACACGTCCTGCGCCGCGTTGACGCCGTCGGTCGCAATAACCTTGACGCGGTAGCGACTTCCAGACGCGAAATCCGCCGTGCTCACCGAGTAGCCGGCCTGCGCGAGGTCCGCATCCACCAGCTTCCAGCTTGCACCGTCGTCGCTGCTGTACAGCACGGCATAGGATACGTCATCTCCGTCGGCATCCGATCCACTCCACGCGACCGAGACCACGTCCCCCACGTTGAAGACTTCCCCCCCATTCGGTGAAACCACGGAAACATCGGGAGCGTTAGGCGTGACGTGCCGTGACGCAAGCGAGGAGCCATTCCTCACGACGTGGACATCGGTCGTGCCCGCCGGATATGGGATGGCAAAGACAAACGGCTGCACGTCCGTACTCTTGCCTCCCTCCACGATGAAGCTCGGAGAGAAACTGTGCGCATGCAGCACACCACCACCGCCGTCGCGCATTTCGATCGCGTACTCGCCTGAACTGCCTTCGTCGGCCAGGCCAGAGGGCAATCGCCACCAGTTCGCAAGCGTGACGCCTCCGCTTCGATGCACGGTCCCAGACACCAGCAACAGGTCCGACGAGTCGCTGGCCTGCGCGTGTCTCGACAGAAGGTCGTCGTAGTCCGAAGGCTTGATCCAATCCAGTGAAGTCAGCCTATCTGCACCCATGAAGGAGTACACATAGGACGTGTCGCCCTCCTTGCTCATCAGCCCATGCCGCATCAGACGGCGATGCGCCACGTCCAGACCGTTCGTGATCTGCACGCCATCGGGATACAACTCAGGCTCCCCCAGCAGTGTATGCAACCCAAACGAGTGCCCCAGTTCACGCAGCATCTTTTGAGGCCCTTCAGCATCAGCCTCCACCAGCACCAGTCTGGGCACAAGGGGAAACCACTGCCCCACGGAACCGTCATCCACAGGGTGGTAATCACCAAACCAGCCCGCCGGCATCACAGCGACGTATCTGGACGACGACGAAGCTGCCAATCTCGCCCCATGGTACAGCCGGAAGACAAATTCGTGGAAATCCGTGGGGTCAAGACGCCCGGTGGCATGCGAATCCAGGCGGCCCACGCGCCTATCGCTGACCAAGGTCTCAGCCAGCGGAAACATCGCTGCGAAAGGCTCTGTTCCATGCCCCCCCTGATACGTGGCCTCGGCAGCGCCATCCACGCCCAGGAACGCAAGCTCCACGGAGCCATCAGTGCTTCCCGATAGGTTGACATACCGCACGTCTACCGGTGGAGACGTAGCCATGTTATCCGACGAGTCGGCGTCGTGAACGACATGGATGTCGGCGCGCGCTTGATACGTTCCAGTGGAAGTCGGCGTCAGGTCAGGATCGAAGAAATAGATGGCCTTTGTGGCAGGCGTGCCAGAAAAGGAGAGGGGGTATTCACCATCGTCGCGCAACAAGCTGAAGTCAGCGCCGATGTTGGCCCTCTCCGCCACATAGAAAGTGGAGAACTCCTGACCGTTGTAGATCAGTGTGACGGGCACGTCATCAATCACAGCCTTGGAACCACTCTGCACCAACACCTTGACCGCGGTGGCCTTTCCAACGACCAGGTCCTTTCCTTCAACAGCCTGTAGGGGTGTGACCGAAACGACCGAGAGATCGGCGAGCACCATGATCGTTGCATTCACCACCACCGTCTCGCCACCCGAACTGACGCTTATTGCGCCGGTATGCGCGCCACACGCCAGCCCGTCCCGGCTCACGGTGACTGCAACCGTGACCTGGCCGACGCCGTTGGTACTACTGAGTGATAGCCAGGGGACATCCTCGCTCAACGCCCAGGTCTCGCCAGGCCCAAGCGGGTCGATGGACAGTCCCAATTCCGTAAGCTCAGTCCCGAAGTCCAGAGTCCTGGGAAAGGCCAGGGGCGGGCGCCGGCGCACGTAGATGTCGGGGTCCCCCCCACTGTAGTCGCTCCAGGCGACATACGACACGCCGGCCGGACCGACGCTCACCGAGGGCATCCCAGACCAGCCGCTGTTGGCACTCACGCCCCCGCCGCTGGCCGATCCGGACCCTGCCTCCTCCCAGGCGCTCCCATTCCAACGCCGCACGTAGATCTCGTACGTGGAGGTCTCGCTGTTGTCAAGCCAGGCGACATAGAGCACGCCATCCGCGGCAGCCGACACCGATGGCTTCCCCGAGTTGCCGCTGTTGTCACTGATGCCTCCCCCGCTGGCGGAGCCTGGCCCTACCTCCTCCCAACTGCTCCCATTCCAGCGCCGCACGTAGATCTCGCGGTTCGCGAAGCCCCCATCCTCCCACGCCACGTAGGGCACACCATCAGGCCCAATGGCCATCGACGGGTATCTGGAGTCGCCGTCACTGTCACTGATACCACCACCGCTGGCTGAGCCTGCCCCTACCTCCTCCCAGGTATCGCCGTCCCAACGCCGCACGTAGACATCAGAGTCTCCACCGCTGTTGTCGCGCCAGGCGACGTACGGCGTCCCGTCTGGAGCGATGGCCAATGAACAATCACGCGAGTCGCCGTCGTTGGCACTGATCCCTCCTCCGCCGGCCGAGCCTGCCCCTACCTCTTCCCAGGTATTGCCGCCCCAACGCCGCACGTAGATCTCAGAATTGTCGCTGGTGGAATCGTGCCAGGCGACGTACGGCGTCCCGTCTGGGGCAGTGGCCACCGAAGGGTCACGCGAGTTGCCGTCGTTACCGCTAATCCCTCCTCCGCTGGCCGAGTTCGTCCCCACCTCTTCCCAGGTATTGCCGTCCCAGCGCCGCACGTAGATCTCGGAACCAGATCCAACGCTGTCGTCAAGCCAGGCCACGTACGGTGTTCCGTCCGGGTCAACGGCCACCGACGGCGAGCGCGAGCCCCCGCTGTTGTCACTGATGCCTCCCCCACTGGCCGAGCCGGTCCCCACCTCCGCCCAACTGCTCCCATTCCACCGGCGCACATAGACCTCGCTCAATCCTCCTGTACTGTAGTCGTGCCAGGCGACGTAGGGCGTGCCATCAGATGCGACGGCGATGGAAGGATCAAGGGCGTTGCCGCTGCTGTTGCTGATGCCCCCATCGGTCGCCGACCCGCTCCCCACCTCCTCCCAGCCAGCATTAGAATCGGCAGTGGCAAGATGAGAAGCCGGACGCGTGGCCCGCTCCTCAATCGCGTATGAAACCGAGCCAAGAGTAGGCGCAGCCGCAACCGGAGCGACCGTCAATATCAAAGCCAACATGCTCATGACTTTGATAGCATAGTGGACAGCATTTCGGGTATGCAATCGAATCCCCCTGTTGTTGCTCTTCCCGCCCTTGTGAAGACCTTCAATACCACGCGGATTGTTCCAATCCGATGGAGATGGCGTTTGGACGTAGGGCAACCTCACCGACCCTCACGTTGGCGTGGAGCAAACCGGCCCGCCCAGACAGCCACGAAAGCCTTGTGTTCCGTGCTATGTGCTGATCATATCACCCTGTACCACCATTCTACAACGAATTCCCGCTTTCTGTCAACCCTTGCACAGGTTTCTATGCGTTTCTTATGGATTCGTTTACCCGTACTCCGCCATTTCCTCCTCCTCTCGTAACTGCTCAGGCATGACCTATTCGAGGCATCAAGGTGACCGGCACTTCCACAACTGCTCTCAGAAACGCCCTTTTCGATGGTAACCAGATGCCATTTCCATCAAGATTGGTACACAAGTGCCGGTCACCTGAGTAACTCCGCCATTTCCTCCTCCTCTCGATGGCCTGACCGGCTTGGGGCGTCTATGGCCTAAACCGGTTCGTGATCGGCAGGCGCCGATCCCGGCCAAAGGCACGCGGGGTGATCTTGACCCCCGGCGGGGCCTGGCGGCGCTTGTACTCGTTACGATCCACCATGTGCATCACGTCGCGGACCAGCGACTCTGCAAAACCCAGCGCCACGATCTCGTCGAGCGACCGATCCTCCTCGACGTAGGCCTGCAGGATCGCGTCCAGCACCTCGTACGGGGGCAGGCTGTCGGTGTCCTTCTGATCGGGGCGCAACTCGGCCGAGGGTGGCCGGGTCAGCACCCGCTCCGGGATGACCGGGTCATCGCCTTGCGCGTTCCGCCAACGGGATAGCTGGTACACCAGCATCTTGGGCACGTCCTTGATCACGGCGAAGCCTCCCGCCATGTCGCCGTACAGCGTGGCGTAGCCCACGCTCATCTCGCTCTTGTTGCCAGTGGTCAGCACCATCCAACCGAACTTGTTGGACAGAGCCATCAGCAGGTTGCCCCGGACGCGCGCCTGTAGGTTCTCCTCCGCGACGTCGGGCTCCTGCCCGGCGAAGGGCTCCGCCAGCGTGTCCAGGTAGGCCCGGAAGGCCTGCTCAATGGGGATGACGAGAAAATGGACACCCAGGTGCTCGGCCAGGCGCGCCGCGTCGGTTTCGCTGAAGCCGGCCGAGTAGCGCGAGGGCATCGCCACGCCGGTCACGTTCTCCGGTCCCAGCGCATCGGCGGCGACGCAGGCGACGAGCGACGAGTCCACGCCGCCGGACAGACCGACGACCACCTTCTGGAAGCCATTCTTGCGCACGTAGTCGCCCGTCCCCAGCACCAGCGCGCTGTAGACCTCCTCCAGGCGATGCAACGGCTTGACGATGTGCGGGCCGGGCAGGTCTGGAGGAGGCGACCGCCGTGCCACTGGCGACAGGCCCATCCGGGTCACACTCGCGTCCGGCTCCTTGCGCCGGCGCGGGTCGTGGAGCCGCTGGCGAAAGACGCCGCCCACGTCCACGTCGGCCACGACCAGATCCTCCTCGAACTGCGCGCCCCGGGCGACCAATTCACCTCGCTCGTCGAAGACGACGCTCCCGCCGTCCAAGACCAGTTCATCCTGCCCCCCGACCAGGTTGCAGAAGGCAACGATGGCCACGTTGTCGGCGGCCCGGGTGGCCAGCATGCGATCCCGAGCCGCCCGCTTCCCGGCGTGATAGGGGGACGCCGAGATGTTGATCAGGAGATGTGCGCCGCCGCGGGCCTGAACCTGGGGCGGGCCTTCGGGATACCAGATATCCTCGCAGATACTCACCCCCACGAGGGCGTCACCCAGGGCGAAGACGGGATTCACATCACCGGCCCGGAAGGTGCGGTCCTCGTCGAAGACGCCGTAGGTCGGCAGGTAGTGCTTGCGGTAGACACCAGCCAGTGCGCCGTCGTGGAGCACGGCCGCCGCATTGTACACGTCGCCATCGGCATCGACGAAGCCCACCACCGCAGTTAACCCGCAGGTGGCGGCCGCAATCTCCTCAAGCGCCGCCCGGTTCGCCTCGATGAATGACGGCTTGAGCAGCAAGTCCTCAGGCGGATAGCCGGTGACAGCCAGTTCTGGGAACACCACCAGATCAGCTCCCATCTCCCGCGCACGGCTCAGGTGGGCGAGTGCCTTGCGCACGTTTCCTGCCAGGTCGCCCACCGTGACGTTGATCTGGGCCAACGCAATGCGCAGGTTGGCTGTGAGCACGGCTAGGCTCCCGACAGCGCTGGCTGGATCTCCCTGGCCCAGGCGCGGATGGCGTCCCAGTCGCGGTAGTCGCCCTC